>DDEU01000038.1:0-8158 GCA_002336815.1 Chitinophagaceae bacterium UBA1946
CGGCATTGAAATACTGTTCCCGGTCTTCTGCCAGTTCGTTGATGATATAAGAAATGTCCATAGTAAAAATTTATGCGCCAGTAATAAAACCAATGTGATTGCCAAATGGATCTTCCACCACAGCCGTTTCTATCGTGCCGCCAACATTGGTAACCGGTGTAATGAGTATTGCATTCAGTGAAATTGCTTTTGCAACTGCTGCATGGATATCTGCTACACTCCAGTAACAAACGGTGTGGTTGCCAGCCTGCACCTTTTCCATATCAGGATCAAGCCCCAGTTCACAACCATTGATATCAAAGCCTGTGTAAAAGGGTTCATCAAAATAAGGTTGAACGCCGGTGAGTGCAGTGTACCATGCCCTGGCTGATGGCAGGTCGTTAACGTGGTAAATGATCGTCCTAAGTTTCTGTAACATGCGGATCGTTTTTTTTGATGGGAAATAAAAAGTAAAGTCCAGTAAACACTGCCATCACGGCGAGCCCGGTTAACGCTGCATGGTGATTGTTTGCATAGTCAACAGCAATGCTGATGGCAACAAATACATAGGCCGCAATAAATACCAGCGGCAATAACGGAAAGAACCTCATTTTATAAATGCCCGTTTCATCAAGTTCTTTTGTTTTTTTACGAAGGATAAAGATGGTAGCTGCAGAAAGGATCATGCCGAAGCAATCGAGGAAGATGGCAAAGCTCAGTATCCTGTCAAACTCTTTCGCCCAAAAAACGATGAGTATGCAAATGACAGCAAAGGCCGACAATGATACGGTAAGCACATCAGTCCTGCTGTTGCGTTGTTTAAAAACTGCCGGCAGAATATTGTCTTCACTCATCGCATACATCACCCTTGGGTTGCTCATGAGTAACACATTTACGTAGGCGAGCACACTGAGGAATAAAAAGCCGGATAAAATTCTTTCTGCATTGATGCCAAAGATCTTTGAAGCCATGATCGCAGCGATGTTTTTTGTTTCGGCCTGGTGCAATGTATCAAACCCGATCACTTTGATATAGGCATAGTTGATGCTGAGGTAGAGTAAAATAATGATGCTGATGCCAAAGAAAATGCCACGGGGTATATTCCTGGAGGGCCAGGCCACTTCTGCACCAAAGTTGATGGTTTNNCGCCATAGGTAAAGCTTACGGCCACCAGGCCAACGCCAAAGGCTTTGATGTACTCCTTCAGTGCAGGAGGCATGTGGCTGGCCTGTTGAACGCCTGCATCATTACCGGCAAAAAACAAGGGTGCAATCAGTAACAGCACCAGGATGATCTTAATGATGGTCAAAACATTTTGTGTTTTGGCGCTCATTTTTAAACCCGCCAGGTTAACGAAATAAAAAATAGCGATGGCGGCAATGGCAATGGCGGTATGTACATTTTGAATATAGCTGGCATTGGCAGCGACTTTTATCCAGGCTGCATCTTTCGACAGCGGAATAAAAATGGCAGTGATATATTCGCCGCCCACCATGGCAACCCCTGCAAGCGAAGCTGCGTTTGAAACCAGTATTACACAGTTGATGGCAAAGGCGATGGAAGGATGGTACGCATAAGAAAAAACTTTATAATAGCCACCTGTTACGGGTAAGCGGCTGCCGATCTCTGCATACGTTAGTGCACCGCAGAGTGCTACCAGTCCGCCTGCCAGCCAGGTGAAAAAGAACATAAAACTGTCCGGCGAAGCCTGGGCTACGTTAAGGGGTGTACGAAATATTCCCATGCCGATCACCAGGCTTACCACGATCATGGTAAAATCAAAAAGATTGAGCTTATTGGATGTTACAGTCACGATTGGAAGTTACGGTTTTTTATAAACGAATTAATTGGCGCTGTTGATGAACCGGGTAATATGCGTAGAATCATACGCAGTATTTATTTTGCAGACTATATTTGTATTCTGATGAAATTTATTTCGGCTTTCATATTACTGGTAGCACTAATAATACAAACGGGCAGCCGCTTTGTAGTAGTGCTGGAATATGAGCTGAATAGAAATTACATTGCCAGTAATCTTTGCGAAAACAGGAGCAGGCCGGCAATGGGTTGCCATGGCAAATGTTACCTGAAAAAACAATTGGCAAAAGCAGATAAAAGCGAGGGGCTTCCCAATAGTAACGCAGGTAAAATAAAAGAACAGCAATTGTTCTTTTATACGGCCAAAAAAATACGCCATTTTTTAATAGCCGATCCGGTACAAAACAATTACCCGCCCTCCGGCGATGATCGCCTGCCCCTTGATGTGCCGGGATCCATATTTCATCCCCCGCAGGCATAACCAGTAGCTCAAATTTTTCTGACAAATCAATGCAGTACACCAGCAGCCGAAGTAGGTTGCTACCGGTTTGCTATGCACTACCGTGTTTACATTCATCAAATAATTATTCAAAATGAAAAAGACCATTATCATTATAACTGTTCTGTTATTTTCTGTTGTAACAAAAATCGTTGCCTGCGAAATCTGTGGCTGCGGCACGGGTAATTATTACATTGGCCTGCTGCCTCAATTCAATAAACATTTTATCGGCCTGCGTCACCAGGTCAGCAGTTTTAAAACCGTGATGAAGGATGATCCTTCCCAATACAGCAATGATGTTTTCCAGAGTGTTGAATTGTGGGGCGGCATTAACCTGGGTAAACGCTGGCAGTTGATGGCCATCGTACCATTTAACTTTATTCACCAGCAGTCGGATGATGGTACCACCAACAACAAAGGTTTTGGTGATATTGCTGTAATGGCCAATTACAAGCTCTTCGATCTGTCATCGGCCACCAAAGCAAAAAAATTGCTGCGTCAGCAATTGTGGGTCGGCACAGGTATTAAGCTTGCCACCGGGAAATTTTCTGTTGACCAGAACGATGAAGCACTGGTGGCACTGGCCAATACACAGGTAGGATCTGCCAGCAATGATTTTTTGCTGACTGCGATGTACAATATCAGCATCAATAAATTCGGTGTAAATACAAGTGCCCGTTACAAGATCAATACAGCCAATAAAGACCAGTATTATTTTGGCAATAAATTTTCTTTGAACAGTTTCGCTTTTTATTCACTGGGCAGTAAAACCATCATTACACCCAATGCCGGCTTTTTATACGAACACAATGGCGCCAGCAAACTGGCCAGTGAAAAGATCGACCAAACGGGTGGTTATCTTTTTAGCACTGCAGCTGGTGTAGAAGTTAACCTAAATAAGATCACCATCGGCTGCAACGCCCAACTACCGCTGGCCCAGAATTTTTCGGGTGGCCAAACCAGTACCAAACTAAAGGGGATGTTTCATGTAACCTTTTCGCTGTAAGCACACAGGTAAATTAGTTTTAATTTCTTGGCAACATATCGTTTCTTTGCCGTGTTTCGGGAGGAACAGGTAAAGAAACGATCATTTTAGTTATGTTAAGTCAGGTACGGCAACTTTTAAGGCAAAATCTTTTTTTAAGAAAACTGGCAGGCTATCATTTGGCCTCCAGCGGCCTGTTTGATAATTATTTTAAAAATTACCAGCTCAGCACAGAATGGCAGAAACGGCTTCAGCTCATCCTTCATTCCGAAGATACCAGGCATATTGAAAAAGTGCCGGATGCCGGCCTCATCCGAAAGGGAAAACAGGTAATGCACAATGGCCTCAAAATTTACCTGGGAAGCTACTATGGCCCTGAATACAGCGTGGTATTGCAATCCTCCAAAGGCGTGCACGAGCCGCAGGAAGAAAGGGTGTTCCAGGAAGTATTGAAGCAGGTGCCTGCAGGTGCAACCATGCTGGAGCTGGGCGCTTTTTGGGGTTTCTATTCGATGTGGTTTAACCAGTCGGTAAAAGGAGCCCACAATTATTTGGTAGAACCTGATTCTTTTAACCTGGGACAGGGAAAAAGAAATTTTGCGCTCAATCGCATGCAGGGCAATTTTATCCAGGCATTCATTGGAGAAAAAAGCAGCGGCGAAGGAGCCGGCAAAACCTTGTGTGTAGATGACATTGTACAACAGCAGGGCATCGGGTTTTTGGACATGCTGCACAGCGATATACAGGGTTATGAATACGATATGCTAAAGGGAGCTACCCGTTTGTTTGATGCAAAAAAAGTGGGATATGTATTCATCTCCACGCATTCCAACGAAGTGCATTACCAGTGCCTTGATTTTTTAAAAGCACGTCATTTTATCATCATCGCTACTGCCGACCTGGATGAAACCTATTCCGAGGATGGCCTGATCGCTGCACGGGCGCCTTATTATGACGGCATTGGCCCTGTACCCATCTCCAGGCGCAATGAAGCCGATAAAAAACAGCAGCCGTAAAAGCGGTGCAATAAAAATTTCATTAAGTTTGTAAAAATTAAAAAAATAAACATGAAAAGAATATTACAGGTAGCAATTTTTCTGCTGGCATTTGTACCGGCAATGAGTTTTGCGCAGGAAACCACCAAAACATGGCCGGAACTGAAAGCATTTCATGCGGTAATGTCTGCCACATTTCACCCTGCAGAAGAAGGTAATCTTGCCCCGATAAAAGAAAGAGCCGGAGAATTGTTTGCAGCAGTAAGAAACTGGAGAGCAGCAGAAATACCTGCCGATTTTAAAAAGAAAGAAACCAAAGAAACACTGATCAGCCTGGAGATCAAATGCGGTGCTTTGCAAAAAGCCGTAGAAGCTCACAGTCCGGATGCCGATATCAAATTATTGCTCACTGAAGCACACAATATTTTCCATAAGATCGTAGGCGAATGCCGCAGACCTGCAGCATCGGAAACTACACACTAAAATATTTCAACGTTCTGTACATGAACCGCCATACATTGTATGGCGGTTTTTATTTTTCCACAACTCATGTGTATTGAAATATTTGGTGGTTGAAAAGGAAGCCTGCATTTTTGCCGGGAATTTGGTTCCCGATGTCAAATCGNNCCGGCGCTATCCCCGTAGCTGTAAGCTCTGTAAACTGTTTATTCTTCAAGCCACTGTTTTTATAATGACGGGAAGGCAATAAACAGGGAGTAAGCCAGAAGACCTGCCATTTTCAAACGAACAATCATTTTGCTTTCGGGTGAAAGGCAAGGGATGTAATGGCTTGATCGCTTTTATATTTCTATCTCTTTTATTTTCGAAAGCAGTCACACAAAAATTTTTTCAAGAATGAAAAAGCAAATTTTTATGTTGACTGCTGTAGTATTCAGTAGTCAGCTCCAGGCACAACAGGCGCCTGCACTCCAGTTGGAAGACAGTTTAAAAACGCTGGATGCCGTGGTGATCACGGCGAACAAATTTCCTCAAAAGCAAAGCAGCACGGGTAAAGTGTTAACCGTTATCAGCCAGCAGCAACTCGAAAGAAATACCGGCCGCACACTTACGCAGGTATTGAACGAGCAGGCCGGCCTTGTGATCAACGGATCGCAAAGTGCAGCAGGTACTAACCAGCTCGTGTACATGCGTGGCGCAGGGGCGGCCAGCACGCTGATATTGGTGGATGGGGTGCCTGCCAACGATGCATCGGGCATTACGAGTGAATTCGACCTCAATCACTTTAACATCGACCAGGTAGAACGGATCGAGATACTCAAAGGTTCGCAATCTGTACTGTATGGTTCTGATGCCATGGCAGGCGTTATCAATATTATCACAAAAAAGCAGGGCGCTGCAAAACCGGTTGCATTCAGCGCTACAGTGGCTGCAGGAACTTACAATACAATGAAAGCAAATGCCGGTATCAACGGGCAGCTCAAAAAATTTACATACCAGTTTCAGTATTGCCGTTTGCAGACAGATGGCTTTTCTGCAGCGCATGATATCAGTGGAAACGCAGGGTTTGACAAGGATGGATTTACCCAGGATTTACTGGGATTGAATGCGACATTGCAGGCAGCAAAAAACTGGAAGCTTCGTTTGTCCGGCCAGGCCGATCGATACCGGGCAGATATTGATGATGCCTCGTTTACAGATGACAAGAACAATACCATCAACAATAAAAACCTGCAGCTAGGCATTGCATCGCTGTACGAATTCCCTAAAGGAACATTCAATGTGAATCTGAACATGAATGCGGTGAACCGGAAACTGGCCGATCAAAGAAATATACCGGATGATCCCAATGATTATGATCCCTACAATGGATTGTACAAGGGCAAGTCATTTTTTGCAGAAGCCTATACTAACTTAAATGTGCAGGAACATATTGGATTTTTACTGGGAGCAGATATGCGCAGGCACAGCGCCGATATTGAAACTACGTTTGGCGATCTGGGGCACGACAGTTTGAAAGCAACCCTGCTCAGCGGCTATGCATCGGTACTCATAAAATCATTGGGCGGATTTAATGCAGAACTGGGCAGCCGGTACACACATCATTCGCAATCGGGCAATGCGGTTACTTATTCCATTAATCCTTCTTATGTGATCCATCAACAGGTGAAGGTATTTGCAAATGTTGCCAGTGGTTTCAGGGCACCAACCTTGTACAATCTTGCATCTGAATATGGCAATAAAAATTTGAAACCAGAAAGATCACAATCACTGGAGGCAGGTTTACAGTTCTTTGATAAAAAGAACAAGGCCAACGTACGCATCACCTGGTTTAACAGAACCGTAAAAGATGTGATCTATTTCAAGCCATTGCCATCGGCGCCCTATGCACAGTACGACAATGCCGACCAGCAGAAAGATCATGGCATTGAACTGGAAGCCACGCTGAGGCCTTCGGAAAAATGGAGTATCACGGCCAATTATTCGTATGTAAATGGAAAAATACTGACGCAGTCAAAGCTAACAGGAAAGGATACCAGCTTTTATAACCTGTACCGCCGGCCTAAGAACAGCATCAATACAGTAGTAGGCTACCAGGTTACCAAAGCACTTTACGTGAATGTTGGAATAAGGTGGGTTGATAAAAGGCAGGACCTGTATTTCAATCCCAATACCTTTCAAACAGAAGCGGTAACACTCGGCTCTTTTTACAATGCCGATGTGTATGTAAGTTACCAGGCGGTACCATCTGTAAAGTTGTTTGCCGATTTCAGGAATCTTACCAACCAGCTCTATGCAGACCTGTATGGATACAATAGCCGCCGGTTCAATTGTATGGCGGGTATCAGTGTAAAATTATAACCATCAATTGCAGACCATGCCCCATCATGAAGAAAAAAAGTGCAGCCGTTGCGGCAATGAGTTTGAATGCAGGATGGGCAGCATTACGCAATGCCAGTGTTTTGCAGTGCCGCTGTCAGAAGAAGAAAGACAGTATTTGTCACTCCATTTCCAGGATTGTCTTTGCGCCTCCTGCCTGTTAGAATTAAAAGAACTGTTGAAACAAGGAAAAACTAAGCCCAGTGCAGCTTCCTAACAGGTAGTCACTACAGTGAGGATGAATTGGTATCTTTGCCAAAATTGAATGCATGGATTTTAAAGAACTGGCTTTACAGGAGATCTTAACGGTAACATTTACCTTGTTTGCCGTGATAGATATTGTGGGTTCAGTTCCGGTGCTGGCAACGCTGCGTGAAAAGATGGGCGGTGTCATCCGTTCTACCCAGGCAACATTGGCATCAGGAGGATTGATGATCCTGTTTCTTTTTCTCGGGAAACAGTTTTTAGGATTGCTGGGGCTGGATGTAAAGTCATTTGCTGTGGCAGGTAGTATCGTGATATTCATACTGGGGCTGGAGATGGTTTTGGGGCACGAGTTTTTTAAGCCAGACAACAATCCCAAAAGCGGGAGCGTGGTGCCGATCGCTTTCCCGTTAATTGCAGGCAGTGGTACACTCACTACCATTATGAGTTTGAAGGCCAACTATGCAGATGTGAATATCCTGGTGTCCATTGTGATCAACTGTATTGTGATCTACCTGGTATTAAAGTCATTAAAGTGGATCGAGAAGGTATTGGGTCCTAACGGGATGACGATCATCAGGAAATTTTTCGGTGTTATCTTATTAGCCATTGCCGTTAAGATTTTCGGTAGTAATATTGTGAAGTTTGGACGGTGAAGGGGTTGAATGTTGAAAAGTTGAAATGTTGATAGGTTGAAGAGTGATGAAAGGTTGAAGCGTTGATAAGTTAATAGGTTGAAATGCTGAAAGGTTGATGTGGTAGCAGGTTCTTTCCTGTCAACATTTGAACCAATCAACATTTGAACCAACAGGGGTCCTTTAGTTTAATGGATAGAATTTC
>DDEU01000038.1:8216-11450 GCA_002336815.1 Chitinophagaceae bacterium UBA1946
ACAGCCACTTTCTTTGAAGTGGCTTCCTTTTTTGTCTGTGGAACTGCTTGATTTCGTTGCAATTAATTGAAAAATGCTATTCACTCTTGGAGTTCGAACAATGTCTTTTACCTTACTATACAGCATACCCTCCGGAAACACCAGTTTTTGAATTCTTTGTTTATTGGTAAAATCGGCCTTTTCCCACATTAGGCCTAGGTTTTCAGCCAAATGAGTTCCTTTTGAAACCACTTTTTGTAAGTTCGAACTCGTAGCGGAGGATTTCTCGATTTCAGTCTCTATTTCTGCTAACTGTTTCTGAAATTTTTCTTTGAAGTTGATGTAAACATCCTTGTCGATCGTTCTGTCGATCAGCGATTCATGCAGATTATTGATTTTGCTCCTGATTTCACCCGCTTGCTTTTTTAAAGAGGCAAGCATATTAATTTGTTCGGAAAACTTTTGCTCAAGAATTTTCTCAATTTTATTTGCAAATTCATTCCCGGAGGTTTTATCTATTGCTAATTTTTCCAACTCACTCTTAAACTTTTTATTCAAATGATTAGCATTCACATTTATGCAGGAACCTTTGTCCCTGGATTTGTAATAGAAGATTCCCTTTTGCTGATAGCCTGTGAAAGGCGACAAAGAATGTTCGTCTTTCATGAATGACTTGAGCGGAAGATGCTCGATTTTTCCATTTTTAGGTATTCCCTTATGTGGTTCTGTTTCAGCTATCAAGTTAGCTTTTTTGAAGATCTCAATTGATACCAGGGGTGGATGCTGCCCCTTTATCAATCGTCCCGCAATCAGCGTACTCGTAACATAACCGCAATAGAAAGGATTAGACAAAATTCTTACAAAACTCTTGTAATTTATACTTGAACCCAGCTGTTTTAATTTATCTATAATTTCCGTATTATTTAGTTTTCCCTCTGCCTTCCATTTAAAAGCCAGCTTTAGCAACTCCCCATCCTGATTAATAACATATCGATGATATTTTGCTTTCTCCTTTCTGTTTAAATTGGTATAACCAAAGGGTGTTCCCCCTACCCAATAACCTTTCTGCAAATTTTCAACCATTCCCCTTACAGTCTTACCTCTTCTTAAATCGTTGTCAAATTGACTAAACAGTAGAAGTATATTTTTCTGGAACTTCCCTGAAGCCGTGGTGCTGTCTGTTTCCTGGCTGACAGCCAGTAAGCTGATCCCCATTTTTGATAACTCATTGGTTAGAAAAATGGCATTGGCACCGCTCCGGGAAAAACGGTCAAAAGAATAGACCACAATCGAGTCAATATTCCGGTCCCGTTTAACGTAGTCCAGCATTTTTTTGAACTCTTTGCGTTCGTCTTTTTGAGCTGATTCATAGGTGCCGCCAAAATATTGCGCAATGCGGATGTGTTTGCGTTCACAAAACTCTTCACAATTCCGTTTTTGACTTTCCAGGCTGCTGTTGTTTTCCTGCTCCTTGCTGGAAACCCTGGTATAAATAACACAGGTTTTCGTTTGCCGGTCCGAAAGTGCTTTTGCCTGCTTGGCAAATGAATTTGGCAGGAGGCTGTTCGATGTCTTAATCATCATTTTGTGCATTTAAATCGTTTAGCAATAGATCAGCAATAATTGCTGCAAACAAATCCAGTTGTTCATCTGCTGAAAGGGACTGGTCCTGGATTGTTTCGTTGCTGTTACATTCGTTTGGTAAATCGTTTTGTGGTTGAGTTGGTTTTGAAATTTTACTTGCCATTGGATTTTATATCCGTGGCGGGTAGTTCTGTATTTCAGATTGACCCTCCAAGTAAATAATATACCTGGCTTATCCAGTGTATTGCTGTATCATTTTAAGTGCGGTGGTTTAATTTTTGTAACTTTTTTGCAATGAAGTATTTTTCCATCCTGTGTTTTCATGGTAACTTCTTCATAAGCATTTGCCATAAAAATTTCTGAAAGCCGCTGGGCTTTATCAAGTGAAAGCTGCTTTTCTATTTCAATGAGGTCCACGTGCTGATCTTTATACTTTATCGTAATTGATTTACACTTTTGCTTTCTTAAAGTCTCCAGGATAAAAACTTCATCTTTCGTAAAATAAGTGTTTAGTAAAGCACCCTGTATATAGTCTTTTGTAAAGTAAAAGGAGAGTATTTCAGTAACTGAAACCGATACATAAGTACGGTTGATAAACTGGAATTGAGGGACGGTTTCCAGGCCGACAGTAACAAATTCAGCAGTGCCATCTGCATACAACCGGATTTCACCGGGAACCCTGTACTCAATCAAATAGGTTAAAAAGGCCATGAATTTATTTTGCACAAGATCTCTACCTAATTTTCCTTCCTGGTAAGCTTTTTCCATTTGGTCTTTCACTTTCCCCCGGAGATCTTCCGGTATTATGCTGTAAAAATCATCCATGGTTTTATAAATAATAGCTTCATTGTCCCGAAGTATCTGGGCATATTCCTCCGGATCAATAGGAGCAAAGACGAAGTCCTTCAATTTTCTGATAAGGTCATAGGATACTCCAAGCTGTCTAAGCTGAAAGACGATCCGTAACCACAGCAGGTCCATAAAACTAAAATGAGATTTTTTACTTCTTTCAGGAATCAGCTTTTCAGTTTTATAATAATTAAGCGTTCTCGCTTTATTGTTTATAAAATCAATAGAATCAAAAGAGTATTCCCTTCCTGAAAACAAAATGCCATTATCGGAAGCCTGGTAGGCTTCATAGAATTCCTCAAAAGTTTGCTGCTTCATAATTCAAATATACAAATAAATAATAAAAGTTCAATGTCTGTAATAAGCTAAAACTTAGTGTCTGAATTTGGAACTTTGGTATAATTTTCAAATGAATTAGGTCCGAAAAAAGAGGTAACCTCTCAGATATCGGCAGGGNNGAAAACAAGCACTCGATTAGAAACACTGTAATTGGCTGAAAGAAACCGGAAGTTGTGTATAATACCTCCGCAATGAAGGAAAGGAAAAACTATATTGAGAATTGGGAAATGCGGAAATAGAAAATAATCGAACGGTAAAAAATCTACCGGAATATTCGTAAGGATTTGTCTAAAAAATCTATTGCATTCAGGCTACTCATTGCAGGATTTACCGGAAATGTCTTGCCAAAGTACCGGAATTTGCATTCACTCCAGCCAAAATAATTTCAGGTCAAGATCTTCAAGTCAAAATTCGAATCGGGCATTTAAAAAAAATGGTTTCAGCTTTTCCAAATTTATACAAGCTTAGTTGCTTTCTGGTAGA
>DDEU01000068.1 GCA_002336815.1 Chitinophagaceae bacterium UBA1946
GAGGCATGGGTCCTTCAAAAGCATCCACCAACAAGAGTACCCCATCGGCCATTTTCAATACCCTTTCTACTTCACCGCCAAAGTCACTGTGACCCGGTGTATCTATCACGTTTACTTTTACGCCTTTATAACTAACGGAGATGTTCTTACTAAAAATGGTAATACCACGTTCTCTTTCAAGATCATTGCTGTCCATGATGAGTTCGCCGGTTTCCTGGTTTTCACGGAAAACCTNNTGTCAACCAGGGTAGTTTTACCGTGATCAACGTGTGCAATAATTGCGATATTTCTGATATTCATAATTCAAAGTTGAGAAGTTGCTGAGTTGAAGGGTTGATAAGGTGGAAGATCACTATTTTTCAATAGCTTTTTTCTCCAGCCAGTTTATGTAGCCATTCAATAATTTTTCAACAACTGTTATTTTATTTCTAAAAAAAATCAATTTGTCTTCACTAATATAGTTTTCATCCGATGCGTGGATCAAATGATTCAGCGTTTCACTCAATGAACCCCTGGCGATAACGCAAAACCTGATTCTGTCTGGAAAAGTTTGGCGCCCGTGACCTTCCGCTATTTGAGTACTTATTGACCTCGAACTTCTAATTAGCTGGTCTGTAAGCCTGAATTTTTCTCCTGCAGGGAAAGTTTTTACCAGTTCCACTATTTCGTTCTTAAGCAACCTTGCCGTCTTCCAAACCTCTAATTCCTCAAAACTTTGATAAGGCATAAACAATTAGCTTAAAACAAAGGCTCAATGCGATCAAAACCTGTAAACAGGTTAACTTTTCAACCTGCCCACATTTCCGGGCGGCGAAGGTACAGCATTTCGCCCGGATGGCAAGGTTAAAAGACGATTATTATTGCATAGAAGCTGTATTAGTTTTATACCTTTCACCTGTTAAAATACAAACAGATTAGAATGAATACGATAAGAACACTAGGGAAGCGAAAACGCATCGCATTGGTGGCACACGACAACAAAAAGAAAGATCTGCTGGAATGGGCCAGGCACAATGCAGTGATTTTGGCAAAACACGAACTGATCGCTACCGGAACAACGGGTAAACTGCTGGAAGAAATGCTTGACCGGCCGGTAAAAAAAGTATTGAGTGGCCCGCTGGGCGGTGACCAGCAGATCGGCGCTATGATCGCTGAAGGAAAAATAGATGTGTTGATATTTTTTTGGGATCCCATGGAGGCACAGCCGCACGACAGCGATGTAAAAGCACTACTGAGGCTTGGCGTGGCCTGGAATATTTTACTGGCCTGTGACCGGGCAACGGCAGATTTTATCCTTACCTCACCGCTGATGCAGGAAGCTTACGAAACAATTGTACCTGATTATGCAGGTTATTTGAACAGGAAAGTGGTTTGATGCAGCCTTAAACCCTCACATATATTTTCTTCTTATCTAAAAAGTAGCCCACCAGCCAGCAAAGCAGCATAAAGCTGGCTGCAAACAGGAAGGAGCCAAAGTAATCGCCAAAATGGCTGAAGATATTTTTGTAACTCCATTGGTAGTAAGAAACCTTGGGCTCAGCCCTGAAAAACCAGAGCAGGGTGGCGCCCAATTCAGACAAGAGGTAGATAAAAAGCGGGTTGCGGCCAAATACTTCAAAAAAATAGGTCCAGTTGGTCTTTTGCCTGAAGTGGATGATGTAAATGATGATGGCGATCACGATGCAGTCGATACCAACCGTATGCAGCACAAAAGAACTCGTCCACAATTTTTTATTGATAGGAAAACCAAGGTTCCAGCAGTAGGCCGCAAAAATGAGCAGGGCGCCTGCTATCAAAAGTTTTGAAAGCCCTTCGTAAGTGTTTCCCTTTCCCTGGATGTATTTTCCGGCTACATACCCGGCAACTACATTACCGATGGCGGGTAAAGTGCTCAGCAATCCTTCCGGATCAAAAGCAACGCCTTCTCCATGATACAAATGTTTTTCATTCAAGAGCCAGCGGTCAATGACCGAACCAAGATTGCCCTGCATGCTCAGTGGGTCAGCAGCATCTCCAAAGGCATATAACAATAACCAATACACGAATAAAAATACGATACTTGTTATGAGGGCAACTTTGGGTTTAAGGTAATAGATCATCAGGGAGGCAATGCCATAACAGAGGGCGATTCTCTGTAACACACCAAATACCCGGGTACTTTCAAACGGAGCAAATTCCAGTTGGTTGGCAGCATTCCATCTTACAAAAGGAAACCAGTACATCAGGTAACCCAGTAAAAAAATAATGGCTGTTCTTTTAAATATCTTCCACAGTACCTGGCTTTGGGGAAGGGCATCCCATCGGCTCATCACAAAACTCATGGCATTGCCCACCGCAAAAAGGAATGAAGGGAATACAAGATCGGTGGGTGTAAAACCATGCCATGCGGCATGCTTAAGTGGTGCGTAAGTGGTAGCACCGTTACCGGCCGTGTTAACAATGATCATGAGGCAAACTGTCATTCCCCTGAAAACATCCAGGGCGGTAAAGCGTTGTGGTGTAGCAGTCATTTCTTTTGATTGAGGTTGTACAAATTAGGGATTTTATTTTGATACATGCATTTCTGCAAAAATTATTCTGTCTGTATTTCAGCATACTATTTTGTAACTTTAAAAAATCTAAAAAAACTTTATTGCTATGCCTAAACAATGGACACGCCGGGATGCTTTAAGAGCCCTTGGCTTAACCGCAGGAACCGTATTGCCTTTTTCCTCCTGGGCAAAAACAGAGAATGGATTACCGATACTGTTACCAGAACAAAAAATTTCAATTGACAAACCAGTTACAGCCATCACGCTTGGCGCCGGCAACAGGGGTAATGTGTATGGTGGCTACGCATTACAATATGCCGACCAGTTGGATATCATTGGCGTGGCTGAGCCCATTGCATTGCGAAATGAACGTTATGCAAAAAAGCACAACATCAAAGAAGAGAACCGTTTTAATACCTGGGAAGATGTTTTTAAGCGGCCAAAATTTGCCGATGCCATCATCATCACCACACCCGACAACCTGCATTATGGCCCCTGCATGAAAGCATTGGAAATGGGCTATGATGTATTGCTCGAAAAGCCTATTTCGCCCAGCGAAAAAGAATGCCGTGATATCCTGAACCTGGCAAAAAAAACAGGCCGGATCGTAGCCGTTTGTCATGTACTGCGGTATGCGCCGTATTTTGTAAAACTGAAAGAGATCATGAACAGCGGCGTGTTGGGCGATATAGTTAGCATCCAGCACATGGAACCGATCGAGCACATTCACATGAGCCATTCTTATGTAAGAGGCAACTGGCACAACAGCCAGCAAACAACACCGATCATTTTGGCAAAATCCTGCCACGATCTTGATATTTTAAGATGGATGGTGGGTAAGCCCTGCACACATATCCAGGCATTTGGCGACCTTCATTGGTTCAAAGAAAAAAATGCCCCTGCCGGCAGTACGCCCCGCTGCAGCGATGGTTGTGCGGTGGAAGCAAAATGCCCTTACTCTGCATTGGAAATCTATTACCGCAAAAGAGAACGGAATTATGTGTTCGATCTGCCGGAAGATACCAGCAAACAGGCAGCCTATGTTCTGGAGCAATTAAAAACCACCAATTACGGACGTTGTGTTTACCGGATGGACAATGACCAGCCGGACCACTATACTACCAACATTTTATTTGAAGGTGGATTAACAGCAGCCTTTTCAATGGAGGCCTTTACGTCCTACGAAGGCAGAAGAACAAGGGTGATGGGAAGTTTAGGAGATGTAGTGGGCGACATGAGTTCTTTTGTGATCACCGATTTTTTAACAGGCCAAAAAACAGAATGGAAGCAGAGTACAGACGGACATGGCGGTGGCGATTGGCGACTGGCAGCTAACTGGATACAGGCCGTTGCCAAAAAAGACCCCAGTTTACTTACTTCAACCATTGACCAGTCTATCGAAAGCCATGTAATGGGCTTTATGGCAGAAGAAAGCCGGAAGACGAAAAAGGTAATGGATATTATAATGTAATGTAAGTGAACGATAAAGGTCGACCAGCTTCTCAAGCTGGTCGACCTTTCATTAAGGTAGAAGTAAAGGAAACAAATAAGATCAATTGTCGCTTTTGGTAAAATAGATTTGAGGGAGTTGCCTCACTGAAAGCAAGGTTATGCCTGCCTCAGGAATTCAATCAAGCAGTTAAAGTGCTGACGCATTTTCAGGTAGTTCTTTCTGGCCCGTTTTTTATTACATAAACGATATGAAAAACGAAAAGCATTTTCTTCCCAACCTCGGCCTTTGCATCATAATGGACCTGGTAGGTATGTTCACTTATCTGTTGCCCGGCCTGGGTGAATTTGGCGACATTGTATGGGCACCCATCTCGGGCATTATCTTCTATAAGATGTTTGGCGGCAGAATGGGAATGATCGGGGGGGTATTGAATTTCCTGGAGGAGATTATCCCTTTTACAGATGCTATCCCATCTTTTACCATTGCCTGGTTCGTCCGGAAAAAAGAACTGGAAACTACCGTGTTCAAAAATATCCGCTGATCAAACAAATCCACCAGGGCAGTTGTTTGCATTCATTAATTTTACTGTACTCAAAAACATCTCATCGTGCCATTCAATCTTCAATCTCCCTACTCGCCCTCAGGCGACCAGCCGGATGCCATCAATAAATTGACAGAGGGCATACTGGACGGCGAACGTTATCAAACCCTGCTGGGTGTAACGGGCAGCGGTAAAACCTATACCATTGCCAATGTGATACAGAATGTGCAACGCCCCACGCTGGTGCTAACGCACAACAAAACCCTGGTGGCACAATTGTACGGTGAGTTCAAACAGTTTTTCCCTGACAATGCTGTTGGGTATTTTGTAAGCTATTACGATTACTATCAACCTGAGGCATACATGCCCGTTAGTAACACCTATATTGAAAAAGACCTAAGCATCAATGAAGAACTGGATAAGCTTCGTTTGCAGGCTACCGCCCAGCTGCTAAGCGGCAGGCGGGATATTATTGTAGTGGCAAGCGTTAGTTGTATCTATGGTATGGGTAACCCCACAGAATTTGAAAATGGAATTGTAAGGATCCAAAAAGGGCAGGTGCTTTCAAGACAGGGATTTTTACATTCCCTCGTCAATAGTTTGTACAGCCGTAGCCAGGGAGATTTTACAAGAGGCACGTTCAGGGTAAACGGAGATACGGTCGACATCAATCTTCCTTATGTTGATTTTGGCTACCGCATTACTTTTTTTGGAGATGAGATCGAAAGCATCGAAACCCTGGAACTCAGCAGCAGTAAACGCATCGGGCTGGTAGACAATGCAGCCATCTTTCCTGCCAATTTGTACCTGGCTCCCAAAGATATTTTGCAACAGGTGATCTATGAGATACAGGATGAAACGGCCGCACAGGTCGAGTATTTTAAAAACACCGGTAAATACATTGAGGCACAACGCCTGAGTGAACGGGTGAATTACGACCTGGAGATGATCCGGGAACTGGGCTACTGCAATGGCATCGAAAACTATTCCCGTTTTTTTGACAGGCGGACACCGGGCACAAGACCCTTCTGTTTACTGGATTATTTCCCCAAAGATTTTATCTGTATCCTCGATGAAAGTCACCAGACAGTGCCACAAATAAGCGGCATGTACGGAGGTGACCGAAGCAGGAAACTGATACTGGTAGATTATGGTTTCCGCCTGCCATCGGCGTTGGACAACCGGCCACTGAATTTTCATGAATTTGAAAACATGATCGGGCAAACCATTTTTGTAAGTGCCACGCCGGGTGAATTTGAATTGGAAAAGACCGGAGGTGTGGTGGTAGAGCAGGTGGTAAGGCCAACCGGCTTGCTGGATCCGCCAATCGAGGTGCGCCCTTCCGTTAACCAGATAGATGACCTGCTGGA
>DDEU01000026.1 GCA_002336815.1 Chitinophagaceae bacterium UBA1946
CTACTTGGTATTATTGCCACCTACTCGCTGACATTACTTGTTGGGATACCCCTTGGTATCTACCTGGCAAAAATGTTTGCGGGAGAAAAAGTCTGGACAGACTTTTTGAAACCCCTTGAAACTGGTATCTATAAATTATCCGGGATCAACCCTAAAGAAGAAATGAACTGGAAGCAGCACATGAAAGCGCTGCTGACCATTAACCTGGTTTGGTTGGTTTATGGTTTTTTTGTTTTGATGAACCAGGATAAGTTTCCTTTAAATCCTGACGGAAATCTCGGTCAGTCGCCCGATCTTGCATTTAACAGTGTCATTAGTTTCGTGGTGAACTGTAACCTGCAGCACTATTCAGGCGAAAGCGGGGCGACTTATTTTACACAGCATTTTGTGTTCATGTTTTTGCAGTTTGTTAGTGCTGCTACAGGTCTGGCCGCCGCAGTTGTTTTATTCAAAGCTTTCAGGGATAAAACAACAACGAGTCTTGGAAACTTCTGGGTCTTCTTTACAAAATCAATAACCCGCTTACTGCTTCCACTTTCTCTAGTTGTAGCTATTATTTTAGCTTTTAATGGTACACCAACAAGTTATGAAGGCAAGGATCAGTTCATTTCAATGCAAGGTGATACGGTAAACGTATCCCGGGGTCCGGCAGCGGCGTTTGTTGCGATTAAACATCTTGGAACAAATGGTGGTGGCTGGTTTGGTGTCAACGGTTCCCATCCGCTAGAGAACCCGAATTACCTCACCAATATGGTTGAAGTATTCTCTCAGGTAGTAATTCCAATCGCTATGATTTTTGCATTTGGCTGGTTCATCCGAAGAAAGAAAATGGCATGGGTGATTTTCGGGATCATGACATTAGGTATGCTATTATTGTTAGTGCCAACAGTGATCAGTGAAACAGGGGGCAGCCCGGCAATTGCCAAGATGGGTATCTCCCAGGCAACCGGGGCAATGGAAGGTAAGGAGGTCAGGTTTGGGCCTACTGCGACAGCCTATTGGAGTACGGTAACTACGATCATCTCTACAGGTTCAATTAACTCCATGCACGATAGTTCCATGCCTTTAACCGGCATGCTTCAATTAACGGCGATGATGATGAACTGTTTTTACGGAGGTTGTGGGGTTGGTATTTTAAACTATTTCATATTTATTATTATTGCTGTGTTTATTTCGGGTCTCATGGTGGGTCGAACGCCAGAGTTCCTCGGCCATAAAGTTGAAGCCAGGGAGGTGAAGATCGCGTCTATCATTGCCCTGTTACATCCATTTATTATTCTGGTAGGAACAGCGCTGGCAGCCTATACGATTACTTATTTTCCAGATGCAGATTGGGCGGTTAAACCAGCCAACTGGTTAAATAATCCGGGTTTCCATGGCTTCTCTGAAATGTTATATGAAAACACTTCGGCGGCTGCCAATAACGGTTCTGGTTTTGAAGGACTTGGTGATAACAATGTATTCTGGAACGTGGTAACTGGGTTTGTATTGTTGCTTGGACGTTTCCTTCCAATTATAGGCCCTGTTGCGATAGCCGGACTATTGGGTGCTAAGAAATACATCCCTGAATCTAACGGTACTTTAAAAACAGATACTTTGACTTTTGGTCTGATGACTTTTGTTGTGATTGTCATCATTGCAGCACTTGCCTTTTTCCCTGCGTTAACTCTGGGTCCGCTAGCTGAATATTTTACCTTAACTAAATAACAGAATGAAAAATAAATCTAATATATTATTTGAACCTGCTTTAGTAAATACCGCATTAAAGCAGTCATTTATCAAACTTAACCCACGGTTGATGGTCCGCAATCCCGTTATGTTTACCGTAGAGATCGGGACATTTGTGATGCTGTTTGTGACTATTTTTTCCTTAAGCAATTCGAGCCAGGGTTCATTTGGATATAATCTTGCTGTTTTTATCATCCTACTGCTTACCGTGCTGTTCGCCAATTTCGCGGAAGCCATCGCTGAGGCTAGAGGTAAAGCTCAAGCGGATAGTTTAAGAAAGACCCGTGAAGAAACTCCGGCTAAAGTCGTCTTAGCCAATGGAGAAATAGAGGTTCGTTCTTCAAGTTTGCTTAAAAAAGGGGATGTGTTTATCTGTGAGACGGGTGATACTATACCTACCGATGGGGAGATCATTCAGGGTATTGCTACCATAGATGAATCAGCCATTACCGGAGAATCGGCACCAGTAATACGGGAATCCGGAGGTGACAAGTCATCCGTAACCGGTGGAACAAAGGTACTTTCAGATCAGATAAAAGTACAGGTAACCACGCAACCAGGTGAAAGCTTTTTAGACAAAATGATTGCGCTGGTTGAAGGAGCTTCACGCCAAAAAACTCCAAACGAGATCGCTCTCACTATTTTACTTGCCGGCTTTACATTGGTATTTATCATTGTTTGTATAACTTTAAAACCATTTGCCGATTACGCAAATACGCCAATTACAATTGCTGCATTCATCTCCTTATTTGTGTGCCTGATTCCTACAACTATTGGCGGCCTCCTTTCAGCGATAGGTATTGCCGGAATGGACAGGGCTTTGCGTGCCAATGTAATTACAAAGAGCGGTAAGGCGGTGGAAACAGCAGGTGATTTAGATACGTTGTTATTGGATAAAACCGGAACCATCACCATCGGCAACAGGAAGGCAACTAATTTTTATCCTGCTAATGGTGTAAGTGAAGGAGCGTTTACAGAAGCTGCTGCTTTGTCATCCATAGCAGATGAAACACCGGAAGGAAAATCAATTATTGAACTGGCTAAACTGGATACAAGAAAATTAAATACTGATCATGCAAAGTTCATCGAGTTCACCGCAGAAACAAGAAGCAGTGGTATCGATTTACACGGTGGTGTAAAGATCCGTAAAGGCGCTTTTGATGCTATCAGGAACATGGTAACAAAAGCAGGTAATTCTTTCCCTGAAGAAACTGCGGAGAGAGTAAAATTGATCTCAAGCAATGGGGGTACGCCGTTGGTGGTGAGTGAAAATAATAAGGTGTTAGGTGTGATTGAATTGCAGGACATCATCAAACCCGGCATACAGGAGCGTTTTGAACGGCTGCGTAAAATGGGCATTAAAACAGTGATGGTTACCGGAGATAATCCTTTAACTGCAAAATATATTGCAGGTAAAGCAGGTGTGGATGATTTTATCGCTGAGGCAAAACCAGAGGATAAAATGAACTATATCAAAAAAGAACAGCAAAACGGTAAGCTGGTGGCGATGATGGGCGATGGCACTAACGATGCACCGGCACTGGCACAGGCTGATGTAGGCGTTGCAATGAACAGTGGTACAGCAGCTGCAAAAGAAGCCGGTAATATGGTTGATCTTGATAACGACCCAACCAAGCTGATAGAGATTGTGGAGATAGGAAAACAATTATTAATGACAAGGGGAACACTCACCACTTTCTCAATTGCCAATGATGTGGCAAAATATTTTGCGATTGTTCCTGCATTGTTCATTGCATCTATTCCAGGCTTACAGGCATTGAATATTATGCGGCTGCACAGTCCTGAGAGTGCGATACTTTCCGCAGTTATTTTCAATGCGATCATTATTCCCATGCTGATACCACTGGCTTTAAGGGGTGTTGCCTATAAACCAATTGGTGCCTCTGCATTGCTGAGAAGAAATTTATTGATATATGGTTTGGGCGGTGTGCTGATACCTTTTATCGGTATTAAAGTGATCGACCTATTGGTATCAACCTGGTTTTAAAAATTACAAACAATTAAATTAAGTATTATGAAAGAGCATATTCTCCCTTCGATAAGGATAACAGCAGTAAGTATTTTGATGCTGATGGTTGTATATCCTGCATTGATATTGGGAATTGCACAAATAGCACCTGCAAACGGAAAGGGCGAAACAGTAACACTAGATAACAAAGTGGTTGGTTACAAATTAGAAGGCCAATATTTTTCTGATGATAAATATTTCTGGAGCAGGCCATCGGCAGCTGCTTACAACGCAGCCGGTTCATCAGGCAGTAACAAGGGCCCAACAAATCCTGATTATTTAAAACAGGTGCAGGACAGAGCCGATAGTTTTTTGGTACATAATCCAGGAATAAAAAAAGAAGACATTCCTTCTGACCTGGTCACAGCATCTGGTAGTGGATTAGACCCTGATATTTCTGTTGCAGCAGCTAAAGTACAGGTGAAGCGTATTGCTGCTATTCGTAAGATCAATGCAGCAACCATTGATGGGTTGATTGAAAAGCAGATCGGGCAACCATTATTGGGCGTTATGGGCACAACAAGAATAAATGTATTAGCAATCAATATTGAATTAGACAAATTAAAATAAGTAACAACCCCGTCAGCGGTTTATAAACCCTGGCGGCGGTTAAGAAAAATCAGGACAATGAAAAAAATCATTTTAATAGCATCAGCGTTTATATTAAACCAGGCAATGTTTGCCCAATCCGACTCAACAAAAAAAACTACGCCATCATTTGCGATCACCGGTTCTGTGGATGCCTATTACAGGTTCAATTTCAACAACCCAAAGCGTTTTCCATATAACAGCCCTACTAGTTTCACTCATTCCGGCAATTCATTTGAACTGGGCATGGCTTCCATAAGGGCTGACCACAGCTTTGGAAAAGTAAGTGCCACCATCGACCTGGGATTTGGAACAAGGGCAGAAGAGTTTGCTTACAATGATGCCAACACCAGGTTTGCGTTAAAACAGGCTTACCTTTCTTATGCACCTTCCACTGCCGTTAAATTCACACTGGGCACCTGGGCTACACATGTAGGTTATGAAATGCTTGATCCTTATTTAAACAGGAATTACAGCATGAGTTATATGTTTACCAATGGGCCATTTACGCATACAGGCCTTAAGGCAGATATAAGCCTCGGTGGAAAAAGCGCATTGATGCTGGGAATTTCCAATCCCACGGATTTCAGGTCGGCTTCGGGTGCTGCCAAATCAATTATTGCCCAGTTCTCTACGGCATCAAAAGATGATAAGCTAAAAGCCTATTTTAATTTTGTGGGTGGGAAACAAAATGACTATAAAAAAGTGATACAGGGTGATGTTGTGGCAAGCTACATTGTCAACAGTAAATTCAGTGTTGGAATAAACGGTACGCTGCAATCTGTGAAGTTGGATATGGATAGTTCCGGAACTTTTAATACCTCAAAGTGGATTGGTGCTGCACTATACCTGAACTATGATCCGGTTAATTGGGCTGGACTTACATTGAGAGCAGAATACATCAGTGACAAAGACGAATACCTGGGATTCAAAAATGTATTTGCTCCAACGCTTTCAGCCAATTTCAAAATTGATAATCTTACCATCATTCCTGAATTCCGGTTGGACAATGCCGGCAATGCAGTGTTTTATAAGAACGCCACTGAAACCACCAAATCAACAGGCAGTTTTGTGCTGGCAGCCTGTTATCATTTTTAAAAACCAGGTAAATCAATATGCCAGGCAGCGAAGCAGATAAATGGTTAGCAAAAATTCAGCAGGATAAAAAAGGAAAGCTGAAGATATACATCGGTATGAGCGCTGGTGTGGGTAAAACATACCGCATGCTGCAGGAGGCGCATACCTTGCTCCGGAACGACGTCAATGTAAAAATAGGGTATGTTGAAACGCATGGCAGGAAGGAAACCCAGGCACTGATCGATGGCTTGCCCGTTGTGCCAAGGCGCCAGGTTTTTTATAAAGGCAAGCAACTGGAAGAAATGGATGTGCAGGCCATTTTGTTACTGCAACCCAAAGTGGTGATCGTTGATGAACTGGCGCATACCAATATTCCCGGTAGCAAAAATGAAAAGCGCTGGCAGGATGTACTGGATATTTTAGATGCCGGAATTGATGTAGTAAGTGCGGTAAATATTCAGCACATTGAAAGTATCAATGAAGATGTGAAAGCCATCACTGGTGTGGAAGTAACAGAACGGGTGCCTGATAAATTACTGCAACTGGCAGACGAAGTGGTGAATATTGACCTTACCGCTGATGAGCTGATCACAAGGCTGAAAGAAGGTAAAATATATGACCACAGTAAGGTGCAGCAGGCGTTGCAAAATTTCTTTCAATCGGAAAAGATCCTGCAGCTAAGAGAGCTCGCTTTGAAAGAAGTGGCCGGCCAGGTGGAAAGAAAAGTAGATTACGAGGTAACCGCAAGAGAACGGCCCTGGCGCCACGAAAGATTTTTAGCGTGTATATCCTCCAATCATACCATAGCGCAAAATATCATCCGTAAAACAGCCAGGCTGGCGTCGTATTATAACAGCAAATGGTATTTGCTGTATGTGCAAACGCCAAAGGAATCTGCCGATAAAATATCGCTGGCAGCACAGCGGCACCTGATCAATAATTTTAAGAATGCAACCGAGCTCGGGGCGGAAGTGATCAGGATCAAAGAAAGCAACGTTACCAAAGTGATTATGAAAATGGTGGAGGAAAAGCAAATAACTACGGTGTGTATTGGTAAACCGCACTTAAATTTGTTCCAGGTAATCCTGCAGACCAATGTGTTCAATCACCTGCTGAAGCAATTGTCGGCCAGGGACATTGATCTTATAATTTTATCGTGATGGCAATGAAGTTAAAAACAAAAGTAGCAACGGGAAGCATCTTCCTGTTTGTACTGCTGGTGATAGTGGGTGCCATCAGTTTCTATTACATCAACCGTGTTACAGAAGAGGCAAGGCAAATCGTAAAGGACAATTATGAATCGTTGAATTATTCAAGGCAAATGCTGAAGGAGCTGAACAATCACTCAGACAGTGCTTTTGAAAGGTTTGACCAGATGCTTGTATTGCAGGAGAAAAATATTACAGAGCCGGGTGAAAAGGAAATGACACTATCACTGCGTAAAAATTTCAGCCTGCTGAAAGAAAAGGGAAAAGTGGATTCCATTCTTATTTTGGCCAGGAACGACATCAGCAATATCATGCAGGTAAACCTGCTTGCCATTGATAAAAAGAACCAGGCCGCACAGGCCTCCGCTCAAAGTGCAAAAACCATTATCACCGTCTGCCTCACTTTTTGTTTACTCATTGGGTTTACCTTCCTGTATAATTTTCCTTCTTCGGTGGCCGGGCCAATCGCTTCACTAACGGAGGGTATCAAAGCGATCGCTGGTAAAAATTACGGGCAGCGGATACATTTAAACCGCCAGGATGAATTTGGTGAACTGGCTACTGCTTTTAACAGCATGGCCGAAAGACTGGATGAATACGAACACAGCAATCTTTCCAAAATCTTATTTGAAAAGCACCGGGCAGAAACAGTCATCAATACACTAAAAGATGCAAGCATTGGTATTGACAATAAGGGAACCATCCTGTTTGTGAACCGCCAGGCATTGCAGTTGCTCAATTTAAAAGAACAGGACATTGTAGGCCAGCCGCAAAAAGAAGTGGAAAGCAGGAACGACCTGTTTCGGTTTTTAGTGAAAGAGCAGGCGAATGCACCTTTTAAGATTGTTGTGGAGAACAAGGAGAATTATTTTACCAAGGAGATCATGGACATTCAGCAGCAGGATGGCAAGGCAGGGATGGTGATCGTACTAAAAAATATTACGCCATTCAAAGAACTGGATACTGCCAAAACAAATTTCATGGCCACCATCTCCCATGAATTAAAAACGCCGCTGGCATCTTCCGATTTCAGTTTAAAATTGCTGGAAGATGAAAGAGTGGGTGCATTGAATGAAGAACAGCAGGAACTCGTTAAAAGCCTGAAAGAAGATAATAAACGACTGCTGAAAATATTGAGTGAACTGCTGGATCTTTCGCAGGTAGAAAGTGGTAAGCTTGAACTGAATGTTCAGCAGATCTCTCCCTATAACATTATTGAAAAAGCAGAACAGTTTGTGCTGAATGCTGCTAAGAATAAAAGCGTCAGCATACAAAAAAACGTTACCGAAGGTCTTGCTTTGATCGCTGCCGATGAAGAAAAACTGGTATGGGTACTGAATAATTTCCTCACCAATGCCATCAAGAATTCCTATGAGAACGGGGTGGTTGAGATAATAGTAAAACAAGAGGCAGGCAAGATCAACTTTGCAGTGAAAGACAATGGCAAAGGGATAGAAGAAAAATATTTGCCAAGATTATTTGACCGGTATTTTAAAGTGCCCGGTACTTCAGAAAAATCAGGCTCTGGCCTGGGACTGGCCATTTCAAAGGAATTTATTGAAGCACATGGCGGAACCATCAGTGTGGTATCATCATTAGGAGCCGGAAGCACATTCAGCTTCAGCTTACCTGTTAAAGCATAATTTAAGCGATCAGTTCTTTTATCTGCTTCATCATTTCCCTTGTAGAAAATGGTTTGGTGATATAGAGGGAAGCGCCCAGATCGTAGCCTTTTTTAATATCGGCTTCCTTGCTTTTGGCACTCATGAAAACCACTTTGGCGTCCTTTAATTTTTTACTGCTTTTAATGTGCTTACAGATCTCGTAGCCATCTACATCCGGCATCATGATGTCGAGCAGTACCAGGTCGGGCAACTGTTTTTCAACAATATCCAGGGCTTCTGTTCCATTGCGGGCTACCATCACATCAAAGCCATTTTTCTTCATTAAAAATTCCAATGACATCAGTATATAAGGATCATCGTCTACCACCAATATTTTTTTTACTGCACTCATCCTGCCTTATTTTATATCAAAGGTAAAGTAAAAATGAATTTTGACCCCTTATTCAGTTCACTCTCTACCCAGATATTACCGCCATGCAGGTTGATGATCTTTTTACAGATCGCCAGCCCAAGGCCGCTGCCCTCCGGTTTACGCAGGGTTTGATTTTTTGCCTGGAAAAATTTATCAAAGATCAGTTCATGCAACCCGGCGTCGATGCCCTTGCCATTGTCTTCCACCCACACCTGCAATTCATCGTAGTTGTTGCTGTGAACTGCCACCGTTACACTGCCATTCACGGGCGCAAATTTTACTGCATTGGATAAAAGATTGGTAAGTACCTGCATTATAAGGTCTGCATCGCATTGTACCAGGAACATGCTGTCGGGTATCTTTATTTCGGTACTGATCTTTTTTTCATTGGCCAGCGGCTGAATGGATTGTACTGCATCTTTAATCAGGCTGTTCATTTGTACACTGCTGCTGTTGAGTTGCTGTTTGCCGCTTTCGTATTTCTCCAGGTTGAGTACCTGGGTGATCAGGTGGCTGAGCCTTTCTGTTTCTTTGATAACAGCCGATAAAAAATGTTGCCGCTGCTCTTCGTCCATGTCAGTATTGTCGTGTACGATCTCTGCCATTGCCCTGATGGAAGTAATGGGCGTTCTTAATTCATGCGTAACGGTGTACAAAAATTCGTCCTTGGTTTTATCGATATCCTGCAATTGCCTGTTGGCTGCAATTAACTGGTCGGTTGCTTTTTGGAGGTCAATGGATCTTTTCCTCAACTCCTTATTCAACTCCATCATTTGCTGGCTCTCTCTCAAAATTTTAAGCACTTCATCTATCTTCAGTTCCTCTTCCTTGGTTACACTGCTCACCATAATGCGTGCCGAAGCAGAACCGATCACACCGCCAAGTACTTTCTCTGCAAACGCTACCAGCCTGGGGTCAGCTTTTTTTGTATCGATGGGAATCTTGTGCCTGTTCGCATAAGTAACAATGATTTTTTCTGCTCTTTCATTGCCCAGGAAATTTGCCAGCAGCGAATTCAGGTCAGGCAGATAAGCAGTTCCCTTCCAGATCATATTACTGTCGGGCGTAGCCGAATAGCGGAATATGTCCACAAATATCTCCGCCTGGTACACTTCCTGTGCAGAACGCCTGCTGTTTAGTGATATGGATACAAATGCGATGATGTTGAAAAGCATGCTCCAGAAAAAGCAATGAGTTACAGAATCCATGCCCTGCATACCGAACAACGATAATGGTTTTAGAAACGACCAACCAAACAAACCATTGTTCACAATTTGCATGCTGATAAAACCAGAGCTCGCCATGGATGGTATCACAGCAGTAAAGAACCAAACCACGAACCCGATGGAAATACCTGCGATGGCACCTTTCTTAGAAGCCTGTTTCCAGTAAATACCACCCAGCACCGCCGGTGCAAATTGCGCTACCGCAGCAAAAGAAACCATGCCGATGGAAACCAGCGTAAAATGTTGCGCCACCAGTTTGTCGTATAAGAGTGCGAGTGCCACGATCAGTAAAATACTAAAGCGTCTTATGTTAAGGATGGGGTTGGTAAGTTGACCATCTCCCTTCGTCTTGAACTTTTGTGATGCCAGTAACAATGGCGTTGCGATGTTGTTGCTCATCATGGTGCTGATGGCAATAGTTTCCACAATGATCATACTGGTAGCTGCAGAAAAGCCCCCAATGAAGGTGAACAGGCTGAGGAACTTTGCGCCATGCTGCATGGGCAATGCCAATACATAGGTATCCGCATTGATGCCAGTTTTACCAAGTAGTAATGTTCCTCCAAACGCAATGGGCAATACGAAAAAAGTGATGAGTAATAAATAGAGCGGAAACACCCAGATCGCTTTTTTTAAATGATTCTCTTTTACATTTTCCACCACGCCCATGTGAAATTGCCGTGGCAGAAAAACGATGGCCAGCATGGAGAGAAGGATAAGCCCCGTCCAGGTGGTGTAACTGGTATTGTCACTGAATTGAAATAGTTTTTTTAAGGTTTCGTTGTTGGCTGCCTTTGAAAAGATATCGCCAAAGCCATTGAACAGCCCGAAGGTCACAAACAATCCCACCGCAATAAATGCTACCAGTTTAATCAGCGATTCAAAAGCGATGGCAGCCACCAGGCCTTCATGTTTTTCAGATGCATCGATGGACCGGGTACCAAAGAGGATGATAAAAAAGGCGAGTACCGCAGCGATGTAAAAAGTATTGTCGCTTAAAATATTATTTAACCCGGTGCCTGCGTCAGCGACGCCTGTGAGGATATTCATACTGCCGGAAATGGCTTTCAGTTGCAGGGCGATATAGGGAATGATGCCCACCATGCATAGTATTGTAACCAATACGGCCAGCGAAAAATTTTTGCCATAGCGGATGGAGATCAGGTCGGCAATGCTGTTGATGCGCTGTGTTTTACAGATGCGGATGATCTTTCGCAACACCGGCCAAAACAAGGCTGCCATGATCGTTGGCCCGATATATACTGCTAAGAATTCGATGCCCCTGGTAGAAGCCTGTCCTACACTTCCATAATAAGTCCAGGCGGTGCAGTACACCCCCAGCGACAACGCATATACGTAGCCGTTATTGATCAGGCTTTTCCCCTGTCGTAACCTGTACTCGGCATAATAGGCCACGGCAAATAACATTGCCAGGTAGCACAAGGCAGCTATGATGGCAACAATATTATTCATCTTGTTTTTTGGGTTTGCTGTCTGCCAGCCGGTACAACGCAATGATGGCGATCACCCACACAACCAGCACGTATAAAAATAATATTGGAATACCTCCCATCAATTTGCCCCGGTTAGCAATGGAGATAATGGGGTAGGTAAAGGCAATAAAGAGCAATATGCTGATGAGTATTAATTTCTGCCGTTTGGATTTACTTTGCATGGTATAAAAATAAAAAGGATAACACAGTTCACCGAATGTAGGCAAACTATGTTATCCGTGCAAGCAGTAATGATCTTAATAGTCGGTGATCTCTGCAGAACTTTCAGGAAGGTGCTCGTAATATCCTTTTACTGCATAGTAACCGAAAATAAACAGTCCGATACAAATCGGAAAGAAGATGATCAGGATAATGCTCCATTGCAGTGTTACATTTGACCTGGTGGCTTCTGTTGCATTGCCGATCTTTTCACTTGCCTGCCATACCAGGAATGCTACAATGGAGGGAGACAGGAGCATCCAGATGATCCCTAAATATTTTTTTAATGCATTCATATAGTTAAGTTTAATAGTGTTTAAAATTAATCCATTACATCTTCGTCAATGTGGTTGCTCAGGTAGATGGCGCCGATGATCAAACAAAGCGCTGCAATACCGATCGGGTACCATAAGCCTGCCAGCGGATCGCCTCCGGGCAGGTCTTTTGTTTTGGTAAATTCAACGATCAGTGTTCCCAGGAAAGGCACCAGGCCTCCGAATACACCGTTACCAATATGATACGGCAGTGACATGGAGGTATACCGGATCTTGGTAGGGAATAACTCTACCAGGAAGGCAGCCATAGGGCCATATACCATGGTTACAAAAACGATCAGGATAAAAACTAAGAACACCATCTTCCAGAATGTATTACTGTCCAATGATTTTTCGATCGCCACACCTGCCTTCGCTGATTTCTTTTCTACACCGATATAAGTGATACCATCAGGCAAACTAACACCGGCAGCCACTTTGGCTTTTGTTAACACCGTATCCATTTGAGTAGGATCATCTTTTTTGGGAATGATGTATGCGATGGATGCTGTATTACCTGAATAGTCACTGCTGAAGTGCAGGGTGTCTGTTTTTGTGAACGTGTAAACAGCGCCATCGGTATACACCGAATCGTATTTGATGCTCACTATTGCTTTCTTTTTATCTTTTGCATCAACCGCTGTTACCGGGCCTGATTTGGTAGTTTTGGATACATCGATCAGTACTCTTTTGGATGCAACATTGGTGTAGTCAAGAAAGGTTTGATAGATGGGCCGGTAAGAAAATATTGCCAGTAACATTCCCACCAGCATGATCCATTTCCTGCCAATACGGTCACTTAGCGAACCAAATATTACGAAGAAAGGTGTCGCAAATAAGATTGCGATGAGCAGGATATTCCTGGAGTCGACAAAGTTTACTTTACAGATGTTCTCAATAAATGTTTGTGCATAAAACTGGCCGGTATACCAAACAACACCCTGTCCCATTACAGCACCAAACAAGGCTACCAGTACCATTTTGAAATTTGCACGGTGACCGAAACTTTCTTTCAGTGGATTAACAGAGTGTTTTCCTTCTGCTTTTACTTTCGCAAACATAGGCGATTCACTCATGCGCATGCGGATGATGATGGACACAATTACCAACAGCAGGGAGATCCAGAAAGGGTAACGCCATCCACCCCATTCTGAAGAGAATTTTTCAATGCCTTGTCCCTGGCGAATAAGAATGATAATGCCCAATGCAAGAAATAATCCAAGTGTTGCAGTGGTTTGTATCCAGCTGGTCCAGTATCCACGGCGCTTTGCAGGCGCATGTTCGGCAACGTAAGTAGCTGCACCGCCATATTCACCACCCAATGCAAGGCCCTGTACCAAACGCAGTACCAGTACCAAAATAGGTGCTGCCCAGCCAATGCTTTTAAAACCAGGTACTAAGCCGATCGCAAAGGTTGATCCTCCCATTAGAACCAGCGTAAGCAAAAAGGTATGTTTACGGCCAATCATATCACCCAGTCGCCCGAATACCAGTGCACCAAAAGGGCGCACGATAAAGCCGGCGGCAAAAATGGCCAGTGTACTTAGTAATGCTGATGTGCCGGAGTCTTCAGGAAAGAATTGTTTGGAGATGATGGTAGCAAGCATACCAAATATATAGAAGTCGTACCATTCTATCAGTGTACCGACGGAAGAGGCGCCAATAATAAAGCCCATCCCTTTTTCGGTGTTGTTTTGATTACTCATGATCGTATTGATGGTTTAGGTTGTTAAAAAGAAAAACTGGTTGTAAAAAGCAGGCGCACATTGTTTGCATTGTCTGTAGCGCCGTTTACTTTACCATTATTTGTTGTGCTGCCGTATTTTGCCGAAGTGTATTCTACTTCTGTTCCGATTTTAAATTTACCGGATATAATTTCAACTCTGGGAGAAACACGGAAAATATTTTTAATACTTCTGCCGGTCACTGCAATGCCTCTTCCATAGGCAATGCTGCCTGCATCGCCGGCGCCATCGTTACTGGTGTAACCAACAAACAGGCCGGGTACTAGTTTTTTACCGGTCCCGGAAATCTCGAACCAGAAAGATTTTGTTTTAGTAGCCTTGTATTTTTCCAGTTTCGTGGTGCTGTCTACGTAAGCAAGGTAGCCGCCGATCATCAGGTGGTCGGTAAGATTTTGCCCGATCACCGCTTCTGCTTTAATAATCACGGGTTTGGTGGTCAGTTTTGCGTAAGCAATAAATGAAGCGCTATTCACTTTTTCCTTCGATACAATATTAGGTGTACCTGCATTTAATTTGGGGCGCAATGATTTAAAATCTATACCGGCGCCTGCACCGAAATGATCATCCTTGTATTGCAGCTGTGCATGCAGGTTAGGTATTACACTGTTGCGGAGTGGATCAGTGGCGTTGTAACCACTTGGTGCCACGCTTGCAAAATCCCTTTGCGAAATGATGGCTAGTAACAACGACAGTTTATTTGCTTTGTCGAGCTTTTGGGTTAGTCGTACCTGTGGGCTTCGGTTAAAGGGTTGAAAAGGCATGCCGGTATTAAAATCAACTACACCAGGATAGCAATCAGTAGCAAACATCGGGTGCCAGTATTGCCCGAATGCCAGTTGCGTTTTGGGCCAGTCTAGTTTTGCCCAGGCGTGGCGAAGCCGGAATTCATTGATATCGCCTTCAATGTTTCCAAAAAATTCCGCTTCCAGTATGGCGGAGGTTTTAGCGCCAAATGCATCCGGACCGGTGATGGATCCGCCCAGCCTGGAAGTGATGGCAAGCATGTGAAAGGTTGGTGCGGCATTGATGTCTTTACCATTTGCATCCAGCGCTTTGTCTTTTGCATACAATGACAGTTCGCCTTCCCTTGCCGAAACAAGTTGGCGGGAATCGAACATCATGTCGTTTCGTACAAAGCCATAAAGTTTGATGCCCCAGGCAGGAGCCGGGTCTGCAGGCTTTGCGGCAGGCGTTTGAGCTGCAGCGTTGTTAACTGCTGTAACGAGTAAGATCATACTCAGCAGCCGCTGTGGTGAAGCAAGCAATCGTTTCATCGTTTTAGTTTTAGTGATGGCAAAAATGTGAGATCAAATGTTGGCTAAAACTTACACGAAGAAAACTTACAGGTATAGCAATGCTAAATGGTATATCTTTTATAAACTATTTTTTTTAAAGCGCTCCCATTTGATCAGCATAAACTTGTCACCCAGTTCTGTGATCATACAACCGGCACTTTTTAAAGAATCCTTATTGCTGAAAAACTGCACCAGCTCTGCATGATTCAGCACTTTGTAGGTGGGGCGGTACTCATGATTTTCCGGCGCCCTGATATTATACTTCTTTACCCAGTTCATTACCGATACATGGCTGATGCCCAATATCCTTTCAATTTCCCTGAGCGTTACGCCTTCAATATACAACTGCAGGGCCTTGATTACATAATAAGGGTCAATGTTTTTACCATCCTTCATTACGGTAAAAAAATAATTGCAATGTTTGCAGCGGAAGCGCTGTCTTCCTTTAACGACGCCACTTTTGGCAACGTCTTCATTGTGGCATTTGGGGCAGGCAATCTGTTTCNNTAGCATAAATATACCAATTTAGCAATATTTAAGTTTGTGCGCTGTGATTGTTTCTTACTTTTATCCTGTAAAAAAAACGATTGCTATGTCATATCCTTATCAGATCAAAAGCCTGGAACAATACCAGCAGGAGTATCAAAAAAGCGTAGATGACCCCGAAGCCTTCTGGGGCAACATTGCAGAAAATTTTCAATGGCGGAAAAAATGGGATAAGGTACTGGATTGGAATTTTACCGATCCAAAAGTAGAATGGTTCGCAGGTGGTAAACTCAATATTACTGAAAATTGCATCGACCGTCATTTAAAAACCATGGCCGATAAACCTGCCATTATTTGGGAGCCTAACAATCCTGAAGAAAGAGTACGGGTGGTTACCTATGCAAGACTGCACAAGCGTGTTTGCCAGGTAGCGCAGATGCTCGTAAACAACGGTGTTAAAAAAGGCGACCGTGTTTGTATCTATATGGGCATGGTGCCGGAGCTGGCCTATGCAGTGCTGGGCTGTGCAAGGATCGGCGCCATACATAGCGTGATCTTTGGGGGCTTTAGCGCCCAGAGCATTGCCGATCGTTTGTACGATGCCCAGGCAGAGTTCATCATTACCTGTGATGGCGCATACCGCGGTGGCAAAGACATTCCATTAAAATCAGTGATCGATGATGCCCTCATCGGCAACCGCACCATTAAAAAAGTGATTGTGTACACCAGGACAAGGACTCCTGTATCCATGATCAAGGGTAGAGACGTTTGGTGGGAAGATGAGATGGAGTATGCAGAACACCAGGTGGAAAAAGATGGTGTGGTTTCTTTTCCGGCCGAAGAGATGGATGCAGAAGATCCGCTGTTTATTTTATACACTTCAGGCAGTACCGGCAAACCCAAGGGTGTCGTGCATACCACAGCCGGGTATATGGTCTGGACCAACTATACTTTTGTGAACGTATTCCAGTACAAACCCGGCGATGTACATTTTTGTACGGCCGATATTGGCTGGATCACAGGGCATAGTTATATCGTATATGGTCCGTTGAGCGCAGGCGCTACGTCTATGATGTTTGAGGGAATCCCTACCTGGCCGGATGCCGGACGCTTCTGGGATATTGTTGACCGTCATAAAGTGAATTGTATTTATACTGCCCCAACTGCCATTCGCAGTTTAATGAGCTATGGTACTGATCCTATTAAAGGAAAAGACCTTTCTTCTTTAAAGATATTGGGAACTGTGGGCGAACCGATCAATGAAGAAGCATGGCATTGGTNNCCCGGCTAAAGCAAGCTGGGCTACCCTGCCCATGCCCGGCGTACAACCGTTGCTGGTAGACGAAAATGGAAAAGAGATCACTGAAAGGGATGAACAGGGTATGCTTAAAGGCAACCTCTGCATCAAAGCGCCGTGGCCGGGCATTTTAAGAACTACCTGGGGCGATCATGAACGGTGCCGTACCAATTATTTTGCTACTTATCCCGGTTTGTATTTCACCGGCGATGGTGCCCTGAAAGATTCAGGAGGGAACTACCGCATCACCGGAAGGGTAGATGATGTACTCAATATCAGCGGTCACCGCATTGGCACGGCTGAAGTGGAGAATGCCATCAATATGCACTCCGGCGTGGTAGAAAGCGCAGTGGTGGGCTATCCGCACGATATTAAAGGACAGGGTATTTATGCCTATGTTATTTATAACGGTCATCATGGTGATGAAAATTTAAGAAGGCAGGATATCAGCCTGACGGTTTCCAAGATCATTGGTCCGATCGCTAAGCCAGATAAGATCCAGTTTGTTTCCGGTTTGCCTAAAACACGAAGCGGCAAGATCATGCGCCGTATTTTAAGAAAGATCGCAGAAGGTGAAACCGCAAACTTGGGTGATACTACAACGCTGCTCGATCCGGGTGTGGTAGATGAGATAAAGGATGGTAAATTGTAAATCAGTTCTCCCCGGTCGGTACCGCAGGTCAGACCGGGGATTTTTATATTCCGTCGTCTTTAAAAAATAATTTTTTGCTCATCTCTTCACCGATCAACTTGTATGATTCAACTACAAAATCCCTTTCATTGAATCCGATCAGTTGATTTGCCAATGCTTTATCGCATAAGTTTCCATTTCTTAGTCCTGCATAATCGGGGAAAGAACAATAGGGCCAATCCTCCAGTTTTGAAACAAGGTTTGCACTAAAAGGATTTTGGTGGATGTAGTGAAATGCAATGTATCCATGGTTGGTACTTCCATCGCTCATGCCCTTTGCTTTTGTTTTTTGCCTGAATAAAGAACCTGTTCTGCCTCGCTTTTTATTGAACCATTGAGCATAGTTGCTTTGCAACAATCGAAACCCATTGGAAAGCTGACAGGAGAAGATATTCCCCACCTTTTTTATGTTGGCTGAATCTTCCGTAGCATAGATCTCAAAATGAAAATGATTGGGCATTAAGCAATAGGCCAGCACTTTGCAATGCGGTAACACAAACTTTCTGAAGAGCTGGAGAAATTTAACGTACTCATCATCACTGGTAAAAATGTCTTCCCGGTTATTCCCCTGGTTATAAATATGATAGATCTCGTTGGCGATAATATTCATCTCAACGTATTTTAAAGGTTAAAGAAAGTCAGCATCAAAGAAGTGGGTGGGCTGCTGCTTTATTTATACTATTAAGATATGAATTTTCTTGTATTTGTACTAATGCTATTGCCGGTCTGACCTACGGTGCCAACCGGAGGAAATATGAAGGTTGTTTCCGGTCTGACCTGCGGTGCCGACCGGAGGAAATATGAAGGTTGTTTCCGGTCTGACCTGCGGTGCCGACCGGAAAGCTGCCCAGCCTGATCTTCGGTATCAACCGGGAAAGAAAGGGCTCTAAATGCTGGACGGTACCGCAGGTCAGACCAGCAATAGATCCACCAAAAATATTTTGTAAATGCTGGTCGACACCATAGGTCAGACCAGCCAAACCATACAGGAGAAGATGCTGCAAGTACCGGTCGGTACCGCAGGTCAGACCGGAAAAAAATACCCTCCAGGTATGAAAGATGCACAAGCCAGTGCCACACCTTTTACAAAGTTCCAATGCGATGTGTAAACGACTAATGCATAATGGTAAGATTAAATCCCGGGTTGATTAGCACAGAGGCACCTGCTGCTGCAGTTAACGTCCTGATCTCCGTATCTGAATTTAAAACAGGCGTGCCACTTTGGATGTACACATCGGTAAACAGGTCCGGCACTTTATTGCAACTCCAGTTACCCGGATTTTCCCATTGGTTATTAACAGCGCCTGTCCAGTAAGACACAAACTTCAGGGTTGATACTGTACCCGCTGTGTTATTTACAAGGCACCTGAATTGGTAGCCATACCAATAGGGCGGCGCATCCTTTAATCTTAAGATAGCAGTGGTTGCTCCAAAAAAGGTAAACCCATCATCGTTGATATTGGAAAAAGAAGTTTCATAATAAGGGTATTCGGTCCGCATCCATTGCCATTGATAGGTAGCGCCAGTTGTATCTGATGAAAAATAAATATTCTCCGACTGGCAGAACTGGCTTCCCGTGCAATCCTGCACCGTAATCGTTTTGTAAACAGTATCAACCAGGTTGCAACTCAGCGAATCTGCAGCAACCAGTCTTACCCGGATACTGCCGGGAAAGTTAAAGGTATGTGTAACAGTATTCGAAGGTGCGTATGCCGTTACTTCAGCAGACCCATCTCCAAAATTCCAGGTATATTTTTTAGCGTTAACAACAGTATCGGTAAAGAACAAACTGGTGGCAGTGCAAATGGTATCTTTTGCAATACCGCCCGCAGTCGACCGGATGCCTGCTTCAACGGCAGGCCCGGAACTCATGTTGATCTTCACTGCCGCCTGGTTGCAACCTCCGTTGCTGAGGTTGGTGGGCGACCATACGCCGGGTGTGGTAGGAAAAACACCTGTGCCACTCGTACAGTTGGCACAGATCGTCTGGTAAAGAACGCCCTTATCATCAAACCGGTTGGTACCACCATCGGCATGATCTGAAAAGCCACCTGTTTGTCCAAAAAAATCGCCGTACAACTGTGCCGCTGCATTTTTCTGCAGTATAAAAAAGTAAAAGTCATTGCCATCCGTAGCAGGGTGCAGTGCGTTGGCAGTAGTGGTGAGGCCTGTTGTTCCGGCATTAGGGTACTGCTTTAAAGTATTCAATGCACCGCCCCACCCGGATAGATATACATTTTCGCATTTGTCAACGTAAAAAGCAAGCGGGCATATATTCGGGCTCGATGCATTCGTTCCAAAATTGGTGGAGTACAGGTAGGCAGAAAGATCAGGTTGCAGTTTACTGATAAATTGTTTTCCGCCAGGCTGACTAAAAGCAGCATTCACAACATTTCTGGCCCCGGTGGTGGTGCCGGTGATGTACACAAATCCTTTTTTATCCAGTTGCAAACCATAGATCATATCGTTCCCTGCTGTGCCATCATAAGTTGTTTTTACAATACTGCTTCCATCAGCCTTGATAATGCTGACAAAGCCATCGGTTGCTCCGCCCAGGAAATTCGCAGAAATGGCATTGATCTTATTGCCGGGAAGATCAGTACTGGTGGTAGCGCCGGAAACATACAAGTTGCCTGTTGCTTTATTCAATGCAAGATTAAAACAGGCATCATTGCCTGAGCCGCCAAAAAAAGTTGAAAAGCCAATGGCAGAAAGGGTTGGGTTGATCTTGAGGATGATCCCATCCTGCCTGATAATTGCTCCGCCTCCACCAAACGCTGGCTGAAAAGGATTGCCTGATACAGGGAAGTTGGTTGATTGAGTAGAACTGGCGATGTAAATATTATTACTGTCGTCCAGCAAAATATCGCCCCTGTTGTCATCGCCGTAATTCCTTCTTGTATCATAAGCGCCGTCTGTCTGTCCCGGTACTCCCAGTGCCGTGTACTTGCCCCTGATGTTGATACCATCATCTTCAGTGCCACCGATTCTGACAGAACCCATCAATGCCGTTCCGCCTGCATTGAATTTTGTGACCACGATATCAAACTTGCCGCAGGGTCCTACGATCGTTGTTGCAGGATAGGTAGTGGTGGTTGTAACCGGGGTATTTGTTCTGCCGAATACCACTAAGTTTCCCTGTGCATCACAAGTCATGCTGTGCAACTGTTCGTTGCCGTTACCTCCAAGATAGGTGGCATACTGCCTGCTGGTTCCGTCGGGCGAAAACTTAAAGATCGCAATGTCAAACGGACCATTTCCATCGTCATTCAGGCCACCATTAAACGTTTGACTAAAGGCACCTGCTGATACCGGGTAACCATTTGCAAAAACAATACCTCCGGAAAAAAAACTTCCATCCGGACCAGGGGCGGAAGTATTGCCCCAGTTATCCGCCGTGCTGCCGGTGAAAGAGCTGAATATTAAAGTGGGATCAATTACAAGCAATGCTGTTGGGTCATATTGCTGCAGGTTAAACTGTACCGTGTTGCCTTTTAAAACGTACCGGCAGGCTATTTTTTTTCTTTCACCGTTCACCAACTGGTAACTGTAAGGATAAGATTCTTTCACCGTTCCCAGCGAAGTGTAAATATGCAGTTCGTTGTTCTTCACTGCCAGTTGATCGGCACCCTCATAATTTAATTTAATAGCGCCTGCATCAGCGCCCGGGTGCACTAAAAAATCATACTTGATGCTGCCGGCATTGGTATAATACCGTACATCAATACCGGGATACACATTTGTATAAATGATCTCTTCAAACAACCTGCAGTTGCCCTGCCATTTGTCTTTGTCGTTCCCGGTAAAATAATTGTTGTAACCGGGCAGTATTTTGCCGGGTTGTTTCAGGGAACCTGCGGAGGCTCCTTCAAAATGTACTTTGATGGCGTGAGAATGCAGGGTGATCGCATCATTGCCAATGCTGGCGTTTTCTTTTCCTGCTAAATCATGTGAATGGCCGGATAGTTTTTCCAGTTCTTCCGCATTGTGTTGCAAAATGCTGAAGCTGTTTTTTTCAATAAAAAAAGCACCGGCTTTTATATCTGTTTTAAAATCGATCTGCTGTTCCCACTGGCCTTTGTTTTCGATAAATTGAAATTGGGCGAAACCAGTGAAATGTAAAAGGAAGAAACCAAGCAGAAGTGCTAAGGGTTTGATATTATTCATTGTGGAGGGTATTAATTTGTAAAATAAAGGAAATTATCTAAAAGATGAGGGTGTGCTGCACAAATGCGGTCTATATTTTGGCTGGTTTATCATTTGTTATTATTTTCGGGCAGCAATGATCACTATTAAACATACAACGACCATTACCAAACACAGCGATGCTGCGGAAGGATAACAGTTGTTTGTAGGTTACAAAATACTGAGCCTTCCGGTAAAACGGGGGGCTTTTTTTTACCGGTCGTTACCGCAGGTCAGACCGGGTTAAAAAAGTCAGAGCCTGGAAACACAATGTTCAGTGATGGTATTTTGCACAAGGGTGCGACGCAACGATGCTGCCATCATTGCCGAAGCTGGTATCAAAAGCAATATTTTAAACCAAATAAAAAACAACACAAAGATGAAAGTAGCAGTAGTTGGCGCAACAGGCCTGGTGGGCAGCAAGATGCTGCAGGTATTGGCCGAAAGAAATTTTCCTGTAACAGAGCTGATACCGGTGGCTTCTGAAAGATCTATCGGCAAGGAGGTGGATTTTAAAGGAACGAAGTATAAGGTAGTGGGTTGGCAGGATGCCATTGCGGCCAAACCTGCAGTTGCTATTTTCTCTGCCGGTGGAGGCACCTCCCTGGAACTGGCACCAAAATTTGCAGAGGCCGGCATTACCGTGATCGATAACTCAAGTGCCTGGCGCATGGACCCCACCAAAAAATTAGTGGTACCGGAAGTGAATGCGGATGTGCTGACCGCTGCTGACAAGATCATCGCCAACCCCAATTGCTCAACCATACAAATGGTGGTGGTGTTAAAACCGCTGCATGAAAAATACAAGATCAAAAGAGTTGTAGTAAGCACCTACCAGAGCGTAACGGGTACCGGTGTAAAGGCGGTAGACCAGTTGATGAACGAAAGAAAAGGAGTGCAGGGAGAAATGGCTTACAAATACCCGATCGACCTGAATGCCATTCCGCAGATCGATGTGTTTCTTGACAATGGTTATACCAAGGAAGAAATGAAGATGACCAATGAAACAGTAAAGATCATTGGTGATGCAAACATCAAAGTAACGGCAACCACTGTACGCATTCCGGTGATGGGCGGCCATAGTGAAAGCGTGAACATTGAATTTGAAAACGATTTTGACCTGGCTGAAGTTAGAGAACTGTTAAGCAAGGCACCCGGTGTGGTGGTGCAGGATGATGTGGCCAACTTCATATATCCAATGCCGTTAACAGCACATGAAAAAGATGAAACTTTCGTGGGCCGCATCCGCAGGGATGAAACGCAGCCCAATACACTCAACTGCTGGATCGTAAGCGACAACCTCCGCAAAGGCGCTGCTACCAATGCCGTGCAGATAGCGGAATATTTGCTGGGAAAAGGGCTGTTGTAAAGGTGTCACGCAAAGACGCTAAGGAGCGAAGAACCGAAAGGAATATAAAAAGGCGCAAAGAGTTTTCTTTGCGCCTTTTCTTTTTTGTGTCTTTGCGTGACAAATTCCTAGCTCCTTCTCGCCACCACGATCGCTTTTTTGAACTGTTTCTTTTTCCCTGCCAGGTTAAATACATCCGTGAGTACAATATATACGCCGGTTGACAGTTGCTGGCCCTTATCGCCCAGTCCGTCCCAGCGAAAACTTCCGGTAGTACCACAAAGTGCATTTTTCTGCAGCAATCTCACGGGTCTTCCTGTTGCATCAAATATGGTGATGCTGGCGATGTAGCCGGGCTCAGGAAAACGATAGCCAATACTTGCAAAATCATCCTGGCCGTCATTGTCAGGCGAAACGATCTCCGGTGATAAGTTCACTTCTCCCTGCACGCCATCGTTTATCCGGAACTGTGAGTTTTGATACCCGGGCGTACCGTAGTTAACACTGCTGGCCGCAGAATGCCAGTTGCTTTCCTGCTGCGTAGCGGCGCTGTAATCAATTCTTTCCAGTGCAACGCCTTCTGTAATATCCAGCAATTTGAAATGCCATTTGTCAGTATATTTTAATTCATCTGTAATGGCACCCTGGGCATTCAAAATAATTACATCGCCGGCATCGTCATTAAAAGAAGGCAGGGTGGAGATCATAACAAAAGCATCCTGGTTTTTAGTAATGTAGGCACTCTTTATCCAGCCTGTATTTTCGCTGATCACCATGAACTCCTGCGGAAACAGCAGGTAAGATTCGGCACTTAACTGTGCAATGCCGCTGATCACGCCGGTTGAACTCCGGTTGGCGATATAGGTTTGTTTCAAGTCGATGATCTTATTGCTGCGGTTGTAGATCTCTACATAGTCGTTCCCGTTAGACGGCGGATTGAAAAGGATCTCGTTGATCACCAGTGCCAGGCTGTCCGCTACTTCGCTCAGTCCAACTTTTGCCGTATTGCTGATGCCGATGGCATTGCCCACGCAATCAGTAAGATTGCTGGCCGTAATGGTATAGATCTTGTTTCTTGATAAAGCAGTATTTAATACAAGGTTCACCCGGTCATACACAGGGGTTATCGCTGCAGCAGTAGCCGGTGCACCAATGCCATCGCTGATAAGATAATTATTTACAATGGAGGCAGTTCCAGCATTCAGCGGTTCATCAAACACCAGTACGACATGCAAACTATCTGTTGTATAAGCCCTCAGCAGTTTAGGGGAAGCTGCATCTGTGTTGATGCCATCCACGCTGTTCTTTTTACCGGGTGTGCCGCCGCTTAGATCAGTGCTGGCCTTCCAGTTACTGAAACCACTGCAGGGATTTTTGGTGTCCATCATCTCCAGCGTCCAGCCGCCATCTTTTTTCAACTCATTTTGAAACCAGTTGATATTGTAATTCACAGAATGAATGATATTGCCTGCCGCATCGGATAAAAACAACTGTTCGCCATTGTTATCCAGCGATGGAAAGCTACTAACGCTGATGGTTGTACCAAATGCTGACAACGCCGCAACGGCACTGCCGGTACATACAATCACAAAACTATCTGGTTTTAAAATGAAAGCGGGTATGGCGCCACTGGTTCCGCTTCCATCGCCAATTTTCCAGCCCTGAAGGTTAACCGGGAAGGCCGTGGTGTTTTTCAATTCGATCCATTCACTGTTTGGTAGAGCCACCTGCGGTGTGGGGTCGGCCATTATTTCATCGATCACAATATCATATTGCTGCGGTGTATAAAAACTAAAATTGGCAATGCCGTTATTCAGTGTGTTGCCGGCAAGATCCTTCACCCCGTTAATGGTAAGGGTATTGTTGCTGCCGTTGGGAAATGCGTTGCCGAAAGTTAAATGCAGCAATGCATTGTTCGATCCATCGATCACTGCAGTTGCCGGCGAACCGATACTGTTATTGGCAATGTAGTTGGCAGGTACCTGGCTGCTCACATTGTCAACCGCTTCATTGAACAATACATCCAGTGTGCTGGCACTGGTTGCTGTTATTGATTGTATGGAAGGGGGTGTTACATCGGGCACAAAGGGCTGCACCAGGATATCGTCAAAAAAATGGCGTTGGGCAAAACTGGCAACGGTACTCTGCTTTACAAAAATGCCAAAGAATGCGGAGCTGCTGAAATCATTGTCTGTTACCGAACCCTCGGTGGAAAAATTATTGCCGCCTGTTAGATCTCTTCCAAGGGTCCATAAGTTGGCGGCATCCCTTGTTACTTTTATCCTGATCGTATTATTGCTGGTATTGGTTGTTGCATCTACACCGTCAATGATCTTTGTAACGGAAGCACCTGTTTTTTTATACAATGAGATCTCGTCGGTAGTATTGCCAATGCGAACGAAATAACCCGTGGTGGTAGCAGCAGTGAGGTCGCCGGCAGATGCAGTTAAAAAAACATCTACATAATTGGTAGAAGAAGTATTGAACGCAAGGTTTACATAAAACTGCCACTCCGCAACCGTTGCCAATGTGCTTGCTGTGGTAATATAAAAGCTACTGTTGGCTACTGTATTGTTGCTTTGGAGTTGTGCGGAGGCATTTACGATCCAGTCGCTGTTGTTGCCAGTCCATGCAGGATTGCTGCTGAAATCACCATCACTAAAATTTTCTGATACCTGGGCAGTGGCCCACAGGCCGGTAACGAGCAGCAGGTTAAAAAATAGCCATAACTTTTTTATCATAAAAAACCATGTTGATTTTAAAGATAGTTAGTTTGCCGGTTTTTTACCGGTTATTTTTTAGACGTAGAACCGGCAATGACTGCCAATGGAATGCCGATGCAAATGATGAGAATGGAAGCTGCAACAAGGGCGTTCACAATATTGAATTCACCTTTGGGTGTATTCGACAACCGTACGATTACCTGGGTAGTGATCAACCAGGTAAAAATTCCATAAACAATGCCGATACCAACATTATTGCCGATGAATTTTTTTAGCGATGGATAAATGAGAAAGAAAAAAAAGCTGAATGACAGGGCGATCACAAAATGAAAGAACATCCCCCAGAAAAGCATCTCCTTTCCGCCGGAAAAAGCTGCCTCTCCAAATACGCCGCTGGCAACAAAACGAAGCACCCCGGCCGGCCCCTTACCGGTTTTGGAGAAATAGTGGATGCAGGCCGCAGTGATGTCCAGTGTTCCAACCAGGAATCCTGCTGCGATGATCTTGGAAAGTGGAAATTTCATAACTACAAGTTAAATGAAAGTCGCTTAAAACGGTTGTATTTTATTGCACAGGAGTCACCGGTCATTGCTGACTATTTTCGGTAGCCGGAAATAAGAATTGCCTGGTACCAATGTCAGTCTTAGTGTACGCATGCCGGTGAGAAGCGCAATTACAACACATCCTGCAGTACCGACAATGTTTTCATCTCACCAAAATCCTGTATGTGCAGCGCATAGTAATTGTGGTAGTAATTCAGCAATTTTCTTCTTACTTCATGGTGCAGGTGAAAATGCGACAGCTCATCAGGGTGCATCACTTTCAATAATTGAGATGTAAGCATGGCATTGCTGCCATCGATAAAATCAGGGTGGGCTGGCTGTTCCGTCACAAAACTTCCTTCCCTAAGGTCCAGTACCTGCTGCACTTCATTGTAATCATCATTCATTTTAAAACCTAAAAAATGACACAACTGCAGTGAAAAGTACAGGGGCATATTCGCAGTAATAACACGGTCGGCTCTGTCGAGGCAGAGCAATACATCTTCACAAAAATAAAAAAGGGGCTCATTCTGCTCCGGTTGTTTCAGGCATTTGTACAACAGTTCTACCATGTACAGCGCAATACTATTCTTGATCACATCGCTCAGCACATGCTGGTACAATACCGCCCAGCCAAATTCCCGGATGCGCTGCATGTTCTTCTGTTCGTGGTGGTACACCAGCAGGTCGAGGATGGCGCCGGGCAAAAAGTAATTGGCTTTGGCGCTAGCTTTTTTTGAAGACCTTACCCCGTTCACCATATAGGTTTGTACACCAAACAGTTCCGTAAACACCGTTACCACCAGGCTGGTTTCGCCATACTTGATGGTCCTTAATACGATCGCTTTTGTTTTGTGTGTCATATACGGGACGCCGCAAAGCCAGTTCTTGATTTTTCTGCTGCAGTTCAAAAATAGTTAACAATGATGCAATGCGGTATAAATTAGTTTTCTTTGCAGCCAAATTCAACATTCGTCATTTGTAATTCTTTTTAGTATATGTGGCAACGTTTAGGGAGTTCTGTTATCAGGTACCGCCTGGTCCTTCTGATTGTTCTTTTTTCTATCACCGGTGTAATGGGTTATTTCGCCAGCAAGGTAAAACTCAGCTACGATTTTGGCAAAGCCATTCCTACCGACAATCCCAAGTACAAAGATTATGTTTCCTTTCGCCAGAAATTTGGTGATGATGGCAATGTCCTGATCCTGGTAGTAAAGACCGACCGGTTTTTTCAACTGGATTATTTCAGGGAATACATGGCCATGCAGGAGCAGATCAGGAACGTGCACAATGTGAACACGATCATCAGTGTGCCTGCTGCCATCAACCTCAAAAAAGATTCGCTTACGCAGAAAATGAATGCAGTAAAAATATTTGCTGATAACATTTCCACGCAGGCGGAGCTGGACAGCGCCAAAAATACATTTTTACAACTGCCGTTTTATGCAGGGAGGCTGTACAACCCCGATTCACTGTGTTACCTGATGGGAGTGGGTATCAATAAAGATTCGCTTAACTCACCCTTGCGAACGAAGATCGTAACAGATATCCTCGCCTGCGTAACCAGCTTTGAAAAAAAGACGAATACGGAGACTTACAGGAGTGGTTTGCCACTGATCCGTACCATCAGCAGCGACCGGATACAAAAGGAAATGCGTTTCTTTTTATTTGGTTCAGTTATTTTAAGTGCCCTTATTTTATTGCTCTTTTTCCGTTCGTTCAGCACCATGATCCTCAGCCTGCTGGTGGTGCTGATCGGGGTAGTATGGAGCGTCGGCATCCTGTACCTGTGCGGTTACAAGATCACGATCCTTACCGGTATCATTCCGCCACTGGTGGTGGTGATCGGCATTCCCAATTGCATCTACTTTATCAATAAATACCATACCGCCTTCCTGGTGCATGGCAATAAGAACCAGGCCTTGATAGAAATGGTGAGCAAGATGGGCATCGTTACATTGTTTTGCAATATCACGGCTGCCATCGGTTTTGGCGTATTTGCTTTAACCAAAAGCGCTGTGTTGCAGGAGTTTGGCGTGGTAGCGGGCATCAGCATCATGCTGATATTTGTAGTATCCTTTATCCTGCTGCCGGCCTCGCTGAGTTACCTGCCGGTGCCAGGTGCGGCGCAGACAAAATACCTGCACAACAAATTTGTAACGTCGTTTTTATTAAGGGTTGAAAAATGGGTGCTGCATCACAAACCGGTGGTGTACATCACTACCAGCGTGCTGCTCATCGCTGCCATCGTTGGTATCTTCAGGCTCAAGACAGTAGGTTTTATTGTAGATGACCTTCCTAAAAAGGACAAGCTTTATACTGATCTCAAATTTTTAGAGCGGAATTTTAAAGGGGTGATGCCGTTGGAGATCGTGGTAGAAACAAAAAAGAAAAATGGTCTTACAGGCACGAGGGGACTGGCAGTTTTTACAAAGGCTGATTCGCTGGCGCAGTACATAGCGGCCATGCCCAACATGAACCACCCGCTGAGCATTGCCGAAGGATTGAAGTTTGCCAAGCAGGCTTTTTTTGATGGCGATTCTGCCGCTTACCAGATGCCTACATTGTACGAGATCGCTTTTATGAGCGATTATCTTAAAACAAGCAAAGGTGACAGCGGCACTAAAAATAATTTCGCCAAAATGCTTTCATCCTTTATGGATTCGTCGAAGCAAAATACCCGTATCAGTGTAAGCATGGCTGATATCGGTACCAAGCGTTTGCCGCTGGTGTTAGACAGCATCCAGAAAAAGATCGATGTGCTGTTTGATACCAGCCAGTACAATGTAAAACTAACAGGCACCAGTATCACTTTTTTAGAAGGCAGCAAATTTATCATCAATGGCTTAAAGGAAAGTATCTTATGGGCTTTTGTGCTGATCTCATTTTGCATGCTCTATCTTTTTAAATCAGTGAGGATACTCGTGTGTTCCCTGATCCCTAATTTAATTCCGCTGGTGATCACAGCCGGTGTAATGGGATGGGCCGGTGTGCCGCTAAAACCTTCTACTGTACTTGTGTTCAGTGTGGCGCTGGGTATTGCAATAGATATTACCATCCGCTTTCTGGTGAACTACAAACAGGAGTTGCCAACACATAATAACAATGTAAAAGTTACCGTTACTTCTACCATCCGGCACACCGGCCTGAGCATCGCTTATACTTCCATGGTGCTGATCGCAGGTTTTGTGATTTTTTGCTTTAGCAGTTTTGGGGGAACAATCGCATTGGGATGGCTTACTTCCATTACGTTACTGGTGGCAACCTTAACCAATCTCATATTGTTGCCGGTATTGTTACTGGCAGTGGGAAAGAAAGTGCAGTAATTGTTGAAGAATAATGGAGGTGTGAATGACTAAGCTGTATTGGCTTGCTCATTGCGCAGGGCGTCCTGCTTTACCTTGTCACGGTATTTTTTGGCAACGATCAGCATTCCGAAACTTTCGCCTTCTTCTTTACCGATGTGTTTGTGGTGCATTTTATGCGCCCAGCGGATACCACGGATGTAAATATTGTTGCTCCGGGTAAACCATTTAAAGCGCTGGTGAATGATCACTTCATGTACAATAAAATAGGCCAGTCCGTACAGGGCAATTCCAAAGCCGATAGCCGCCACCCAATACACCCGGTGCTGCAAACCGAGCATAATGCAGAGCCAGCTTGGTATGGCGAAAATGAGGAAGAATGCATCGTTCTTTTCAAAAAATCCTTTGCCTTTCTGGTGATGATCACGGTGTAAGTACCACAAAAAACCATGCATTACATACCTGTGCGTTAACCAGGTTACGCCTTCCATAGCAATGAAAGTGGCCAGTACGATCAATATAAATAGATAGCTGTTCATGGATCAGTTTAAAAATGTGCGCAGCAACAGGAAAAACATGATTTGAATGAGTAACAAATTTATGGCGAATTTGTTTCCTTTGTCAAAGGGCAAAAACCTGAACAGTGTCATCAGCGCCAGGCTGATCACAAACCAGCAAACGTAATTGTACACCGGGATCTGGCCACCCTGCCATTGCCAGTACCCTAATTTCACCGCAACCGGCTCTATCAGCCAGTCGAATAGTACCGCCAGCGTGGCGCCATCTGATATCACGGAGATGGCCTTGAGAACAGGGGCAGGTGCTGCCGGCATTCCCTGCACGGGTTTGGTGATTCTTTCCAGTAAAGCTGTAACTGCCATGCCGCAGCAATAGATCACGATAAACCAGTTGACAGCAATTACCAGCGGTACCTGCTGCCATTTTACACCCAGCGCTTTTCCATATTGATAATCACCGAACAGGTAACCGGTATGCACACCCGTTACCTCCGCTGTAAAGCCAATACACATTACTGCCAGGGTGAACAACCAGAAATAAAGGTTCCTGTTTTGTTGTGTCCAGGTCAGCAGGCCATAACTCAGTAGAAGATTGAAGGCGGTAGAGCGGATGATAAGGTCGCTCTTAAATACCAGTATACCTAACAGCCCAACCGTATGGAACAATACCGCAATGGCGGTAGCAAGTTGGTTCCTGGTAAATCGTTGCATCACAGAGCAGTGGTTTTTAGTGTCTCTGTTTTTTAATATCGGTTGCCACAAGTCGGCTTACAATGGCAGCGCTTTTTAAACACAACGGAATGCCGCCACCCGGGTGTACACTGCCACCGCAGAAATACAGCCCTTTTACCGAGCTGGTAAAATTCGGGTGTCTTAAAAAAGCTGCCCACTTTGAATTGGAGCTCGTGCCATACAAAGATCCTCCATAAGAAGAAGTTCGCTGTTCTATCATTACTGGGTCGAGCGTTTCTTCCGTCACGATCTGTGCTGCTATATCTTCGCCCAGCAGGCGGCTTAATTTGCCAGTTACAATGCCACGCAATATTTGTTTGTTTGACTCCCAGTCCTGCCCCGTATTGGCGGGTGCATTCACCATTACAAACCAATTCTCTTTTCCTTCGGGTGCCTGGCCCTGCTCCATTTTTGCAGTAATGTTCACATACACGGTTGGATCGGAAGGCAATTGCCGGTTGATAAAAATATCTTCGAATTCTTTTTTATAATCCTTCCCAAAAAAAATATTGTGCAGCTGCAGTCCTGGAAATTGTTTGTTCATGCCCCAATAAAAGATCACAGCGCTGCTGCTTCTTTCCTGCTTTAATATTTTGCTGGCTTTTTTCTCATCCAGCAGCAGGTGTTTGCAGGTAAGGTACACGTCACCGTTACTGACTGCAATATCACAACTGATATTTTCATCGTTTACCACCACACCACGCAGCTTTCCTTCGTGATGGATGATGCGCTGCACGGGTGCATTAAAATGAAATTGCACGCCTTTGGCAATGGCCAGTTGGTACAGCGCATTGGTAATACTGATCATGCCACCGGCAGGATAGTAAGTACCCTGGTTCAGTTCGAGGTGGGGGATCAGGCTCAGCATGGCTGGTGCTTTGTAAGGGTTGCTGCCATTATAAGTTGCATAGCGGTTGAATAATTGCACGGTGCCGGCTGACCTGAATTGCTTTTCGTTATACTGGTTGAGAGATTGGAAAAGGTAGGCAGGCTTTACGGTTGACAGTGCCCTGCCAATACTTTTACTGAGCCAGGTATTTCTTTTATGTAAGGAATGGTTTACAAATATGCTGCCGGTGGCATTGTATAATTTTTCTGATTGCTTCAAATAGTTGGCCACTGCACCCGGCGCTTCTCCCATCTGCTCTTCCAGTTCTTTTGAAAGTAGTGAAGCGTCGGTATAGGCATTCACCGTTTTACCATCCTCGTAAAAATATTTACAGGCGATGTCAACAGGCTGGTAGGAAAAATACTTTTCGATCGGTTCACCCGCAAGTGTAAACAACTCTTCAATGTTCTCTGGTTGGGTAAATAAAGACGGGCCTGCATCAAACAGGAAACCATCTTTTTCAAAAGCCGATAATTTGCCACCGGGATAAGCATTCTTTTCGTACACGCTCACCTCAAAGCCCTGCACAGCCAGCCTGGTGGCGGTTGCCATGCCTGCGATACCGCTGCCGATTACAATGGCTTTTTTAGAATGCATAATTAAATTGCTGATGAACAAAAGTAACTTAAATAATATCTACTGGCCGGCCCTGTTCCAGTAAAAAAGCTTCCACTTTGGGCAATGCTATTTTAAACCATTCCGTAAAGTGATCGGGATGTGATTGCACATTTGTTTTAACCGTTTCCATCGACTGGTAACAATAATCACTTACTTCATGCGGATCGGGTTCTATAAGGCCGTTAAAACTGCCGATAAAAACATGGTCGAACTCGTGTTCGGTAAGCCCGTTGTCAAACGGAGCCTTGTACACAAATGAAAAAGCTTTGCTGATCGGCGTATTGAATCCCATCTCTTCCTGTAATCTTTTGCTGGCTGCTGTGGCGGTATCTTCCCCCGGTTTGGGATGGCTGCAGCAGGTATTTGTCCAGAGACCGGCGCTGTGGTATTTGCCAGCTGCTCTTTTTTGCAGTAACATTTCGCCCTTGCTGTTAAAAATAAAAATGCTGAATGCCCGGTGCAGCAGCGCTTTTTCATGCACTTCCATTTTGCCCATTGTACCAACAGGATTGTCGTGCTCGTCAACTAAAATAACATCCATATTGCTGCAATTTATGCCGATTTAGCAGATCGGTACGCTGAAAAAATTTAATGATGATGTGCTGCTGTATTTAAAGAATATTCAACTGGGCACGCAGGCTTGCTTTTGCCAGGATGAAGGCTTTACCGTAGTTGGGTATCCGGATGCGTTGCTGTAAAATACTCCTGGCCTGCGTTTTTTTGATCTTATTGAAAAGGGACAAATAATATTTATAAGCTACGTACACGCCAAACCTTGCTTTTACCGGTAGTTGGAGGATGCCTTCATAAGCATGAGCAAAATCGACCGCAATATCTTCTTCAATTTTCTTCTTTGAAGAAGAAGAAAAATCATTGAAGTCAACACCGGGAAAATAGGTCCTGCTCAACTGCTCGTAGTCTGCCTTTACATCTCTTAAGAAATTTACCTTTTGAAAGGCTGCTCCCAGCGACTGGGCATAGGGTTTCAACGTTTCGTACAGCGTATTGTTATTGCCGCAGAAAATATGCAGACACATGAGGCCTACCACTTCTGCACTGCCGTAAATATATTGCCGGTATTTGTCGCCGGTAAAAGTGGAACTGGTTAGATCCATTTCCATGGAATCGAAAAAAGCTTCAGTCAGGTGACGGGGAATATGGTATTCATTTACCGTTAACTGAAAACTGTGTAAGATGGGATTGAGGCTGATGCCCCTGTCAATGGCAGCCCAGGTGTCATTTCTAAATTCTGACAGCAGGCTCGCTTTATCGTGCCCGTGAAAAGTATCCACGATCTCATCTGCAAAGCGTACAAAGCCGTAAATATTGAACACCGGCTGCCGAAGGTCGGCATGCAGCAATTTAATGGCACTGCAGAAAGAAGTACTGTACTTCTCCGTGGTGCTTTTGCTGCACTGTTGGCTTAATTCATGAAAAAGATTCATCATGGTGCTGCAATATTTATTACAATATTGAATTTTTCATTCAATGTTTAAGAAATTAAAGGGGCCGTTCAAAAATATTTCAACACTTCCTTTGATACCACTTCTCCGCTGATAAGGGCCGGTGGTACGCCCGGGCCGGGAACGGTTAACTGGCCTGTATAGAACAGGTTTTTTACTTTTTTACTTTTTAAACCTGGTTTTAGTATGGCCGTTTGAAGCAAGGTATTGGCGAGTCCATAGGCATTGCCTTTAAACGAATTGTAATCACTTATGAAATTGCTCACCGAATAGGATCTTTTATAGATCACGGCATCGCTTACCTGCTCGCCTGTATGTGCTTCAAACCGTCTTAATATCTTTTCAAAATACGCTTCTCGTAATGCTTCGGTGTCCCCGGTAAGGCCTGCAGCCACCGGAATCAAAAAAAATAAATTCTCACAACCTTCCGGTGCCACGCTATCATCTGTTACCGATGTAACACTTACATAAAACAATGGTTCAACCGGCCAGGCAGGATCCTGGTAAATTTCTTTTCCATGTACTTCCAAACTGCTGTCAAAGAAAAGAGAATGGTGCAGCACCTGTTTGAGTTTTTTGTTGAGGCCAACATAATAGATCAGGCAACTGGGTGCCATTACCCTTTTATCCCAATAAGCTTCTGTATAAGTTCTGTAAGGTGCTGCAAGCAGCTTTGTTTCTATAAAATGATAATCGGCACCACCAATTACCACATCGGCCTTATAATCAATTTTACCGCTTGTTGTATGGGCCTCTACTGCGGTAGCAACGCCTGCTTCCACCTGTATCGAAGTTACAGTATGATCAAAATGGAATTGCACACCAAGTTCTTTGGCGAGATCGTACATGGCCTGCACGACCTGGTACATACCACCCTTTGGATACCAGGTGCCCAACTTTACATCTGCATAGTTCATCAGGCTGTACAGCGCAGGAGTGTCTTTGGCAAGTGCGCCTAAGAACAACACCGGAAATTCCAGCAGCTGCTGCAGCCTGGGATGTTTGAAAAATTTGCCTACATGTTTTTGCATGGACGTAAAAACATCCAGTTTAAAAACACCTTTCACAAGATTCCAGTCTGCAAATTCCAACCATGACTGGCCGGGTTTGTACACCAACTGGTGAATGCCGGTATCATATTTATAAGCGGCCTCCTCCATGAATTTGTCCAGCGCTTTTCCACCACCGGGTTCAATCGATTCAAATAATTTTTTCAGTTCATTGTAATCAGCGGGGATATCCATGGGGCCATCCGGCCAGTAGATGCGGTAAGAAGGGTCAAGCCGTTGCAGTTCGTAATAGTCGGCTACTTTTTTGCCAAAGGCATTGAAGAAATGTTCAAATACATCCGGCATCCAGTACCAGCTTGGGCCCATGTCGAATTTAAAACCTGCTTCCTGTAATAATCTTGCCCTGCCTCCCGGCATGTCATTTTTTTCCAGCACTACAACATCCCAGCCGGCCTTTGCCATAAAACAGGCGGCAGACATTCCGGCAAAACCACTTCCTATTACCACAGCTTTTTTCATGCAACTAATTAAATAGGTTCTCTGCTAAAGTAATACAAGTATTTACAAAGCAGCGACCAGGTATTAAAAACGGGAGATCTGCTCTTTCAGTAACTTTCTTGCGAAGTGGATACGGCTCTTGATGGTGCCAAGCGGCTCTTTAAGCATGGCGGCTATTTCGTGGTATTTGTAGCCTTCAAAATACAGCATGAACGGGTTGCGAAAAATATGGGGGAGGTTGTGGATAGCAGCCTGTATGTCTTTATAGCTGAGTGTTGTTTCAGCCTTATTGGCAATGGCGCTTTGATTATGGTCGAGTAAAAAATCGTTGGGCGTATTGTCAAAAATAGTATTCTGTTTAGCCTTGCGACGGTAATTATTGATAAAAATATTGCGCATGATGGTGTACAACCATGCTTTTATATTGGTACCAACATTGTATTTATCCTGGTTAGCCAGCGCCCTGTACATCGTTTCCTGCAGCAGGTCTTTGGCTGTTTCGTTATCCCGGGTAAGGGTTACGGCAAACGGCTTTAAAAACTCCGTATTCTTTAGTAATAGTTGATTGAACTCTCCTGTTGACATGACCATCTTGTTTAACTTATTATCCATAAAACTAAACAATAATTGGAGAACTAAAGCATTATTTTGTTTAATGTTTTCAGAAAAAATTTAAACAATACAGTTTCAGTAATTTACGTGTGCAGATAATAACTATATCAGGGATGACAGGCTTTTATTCTGACACAAAAACCCTGCCTTATTGAAAATAAGTGAATGGATAAACAAAGTTGGGCAGTCTATAAAACTTACAGTGCAGAAATGAACTCTGTTACTTCCTGTAATGATCTTTTAAACCTCACCGGGGAGGGGATCTTTTTTTGATAGCTCTGGGTGAGCTGGCCGGAAATGATCATGGGTGTGCCTGCAAATTTTTTTGTGATGCTGGCGATGAATTTATCAAAATTAAATTTCTGTGCTACTGAAGTAAGATGAGAAAAAATATAGTCCGGCTTTTTCAGTTTTACAACATATTCCACATCATTGAGCGGTACGTTGGCGCCGAGATAAATTACCGTAACGCCCCTGCTCTTCATCAAATAATATACAAACAGCAATCCTATTTCGTGGTATTCACCTTCGGGTAAAAACAGCAATACAGATTTATCCACCTTTAGAGAAGTACTTACTCCTTCAATGCCAACGATGAGTTTTTGCCTGATGATATTTGTTACCAGGTGCTCCTGTGCCGGGTTAATATGATTGGTGAGCCAGAGGATGCCGATCTTTTGCATGAACGGGAAAATGATCTGTGTAATGGTTCTTTCGATCCCCTTGTTCATGATATACCGGTCAATAGTATCTTCCATCCTGTCCATGTCCAGGTCGATCATGCTCTGGATAAGATCGTTCACAATTCTTTCCTGTAGCGCTTCGGTGCCCGAAAGCAGTAATATCTTTTCCCTCAATTCCGCCTCACACATTTTATCAATATGAGATATTTTATATCCATATTTATTCAGCAATGCAATGTTGAGTAGTGTTTTTAATTCTTCGCAGCTATAATAACGGATATTGGTTTCGGTACGGCTGGGTTTAAGAAACTGGTAGCGCTGTTCCCAGATACGGATAGTATGTGCCTTTATTCCCGATAAATTTTCAAGGTCCTTAATGGTGAATGAATGCATGGATACTTCGTTTTACTTGCAATAGCAACAAGCTGCTTTGATGTTTGTTTGAATTGGTGAAAAAAAGTATCAAAAATTGTTGCTGTCCTTTTATTGCGTTACGCTGTTATACCGGCAAAATTTGTTACCCCAATGCCCAGGTAAACATTCTTATGCCAAACATCCAGGCAAAACAATGTCCACAATATCTTGGCTCTTTTTTCCGGGGCGATCTTTACCCTGTTGTTGAGCAGGCCATTAATAAAGTCTCCATCAACAAATTGTTTGCTAAAGCTATTGTTACTGCCGAGGTAATCGTGGATGATCTCCTTCAATTCATTTTCCACCCATTTTTTCAGGGGTATCTCAAACCCACGTTTGGGCTGGTTGATGAGTTCGGCCGGCAGGTATTGTTTTGCCAACTGGCGAAGGAGGTACTTGGTGGTGCTGCCATGTATCTTAAAGCGGTCGTTGATGCCAGGTGTATATTCCAGTAGTTCTTTACAAAGAAAAGGGCTGCGGCCTTCGAGCGAATTGGCCATGCTGGCAATGTCCATTTTCACCAGCAGGTCGTTGAATAAGGCAGTTTCAAAATCGAGCTGCATAATCTTTTTCAAGCCACTCACCGATGTTTCTGCAATGGCGTTAAAATCATCCTGCATCTGTCGCAGGTATCCTTCCGGTGCATGCACAATGTGTTTTTCAAAATCTTCAAATATGTCAACACCGGCAGAAAGATAAATGTGCAGGTTGCTCTTTGAGGCCAGCGCTGCCAGCCTGTACAGGTAGTTATAAGTTGATTTTTTGTTGCCGGCTGGTGGAAATATTTTTTTTACCGCACTGGCTGCATTTTTTATGAGGGCATTGGATTGAAAAAAATCATGGCTGGCGAAGGGTACATAGCGACGGTATCCTCCAAACAACTCATCGGCGCCATCGCCGTTTAAGATAACGGTCAGATGCTTTTTCGCTTCCTTGCTTACATAGTAGCTTGGTATGGCAGAGCTGTCAAAAAAAGGTTCGCCGTAATTGCTGATGATCTGTTCTACATCCTGTTTTAAACTGTTGAATGAGATGCTGATCTGGGTATGATGCGTATGATATTTGTCGGCCACCAGTTTTGCCAGCGGCGCTTCATCATACTCATCTTCAAACGATACGGTAAAGGTTTTTAATTTGTTATTGTACTGGCTGGCGATGGCGGTTACCAGCCCGCTGTCGATGCCGCCACTTAAAAAACTGCCTACTTCAAGGTCGGAGGATTCCACTCTTCTTCTTACGCCCTCGTGCAGGAAGGCGTCTGTTTTTTTGAGGCAGTCAGCAAGATTATCCGGGTGCTGTTGCCTGTAAAATTTTCCAATATCCCACCATGTTGTTTCCTGGTACCGGAGTTTGTCGCAATGAATGGTTGCGCAACTGCCTGCACCGAGTTCGGTCACATTTTTATAAGGAGTAAGCTGTTTGTAAAAAGAACCGAAATGCAGGTAATGGTAGATGTTATCCTGTTGCAGTTGCAGCGGTAACAATCCTTTAAGGCAATTGAGTTCACTGGCAAAAACAATTTTTTCGTTATCCCGGTAAATGTACAGCGGCTTTTTACCTGCCCGGTCTCTTGCAAGGAAGATCGTTTTTTCAACCTTGTCGTAAATAGCAAACACAAACATGCCATCCAGGTGGTTGAGCATATCTGCGCCGCATTGCTGGTATAGCAGCAGCAGCGTTTCTGTATCAGAAGATGTATTGCCTTTGAGGTTGAAGCTGTTTCTTACCTGCTGGTGATTGTAAATTTCACCGTTAAAGATGATGCTGTACCGGTTGTGGAGATGCATGGGTTGTTTGCCACCGCCAATATCAAGGATGGATAAACGCAAATGGTAAAAATCAATATTGTCTTCCGTAAATCCGTTTTGTTCGTCTGGTCCACGGTGAAACATATACCTGTTTACCTGTTGGTATGATAACGGAAAATTAACGGAGCCGGCGATGCCACACATAAAGTAGAAAAAATTAGCTGGGGCAAAATAACTGTATATTATTAAATGGCAATTGATATTTTAGGATAAATTTGTTGCCTACTGCATATTTAAAACCAGCCGCAGCATTTTTACATCAAGATGAGTGACCTGATAGATATAATACTGTTTCCGCTGTACGTTGGTTTGTTTGCACTGTTTTTTGCCGCCCGGCGAAAGAAAATACAGGACCCGCTGTTAAAAAAGTACCACCGCTATGGTTTTTGGATAAAGGTATTCAGTGCACTGGCCTATATCATTTTTAGTAAATTCCTGGCCAAGGTAGATTCAACGTTTCTATATTATCCCGAAGGGCTCAATATTGCCAAACTCATCATAAAGGATGTAAACAATGTAAAACTCCTGTTCATTTCCGGGAAGGATTTTGATCCCAACCTGCTGTCGGACACTTTTAACAAAGGATACTTTGCCAGTGAGAGTAATTTTTTTATTGCCAGGATGGTAACAGCACTTTCTTTTGTAAGCTTCGGCAGCTACAGTGTGATCACCCTGTTCTTTTCCATGATCTCTTTTAGTGGTGTGTGGCGGCTGTATAAATTTTTTTATGAGCAGTATCCCCAATTGCATAAGCAACTGGCCATTGCCATCATCTTTTTGCCAAATTTTGTATTCTGGAGTTCCGGTATTCTAAAAGATCCGTTGTGTACCGGTATGCTGGGATGGTTCACCTATTCGATGTATAAAATGCTGGTGAAAAGGGAATCCATCATCAAAAATTTACTGGTCGCTGTGATAGCGGCTATGATACTGGCAATTGTAAAAGCGTATATCCTGGCTTCTTACCTGCCTTTTTTCCTGCTCTTTATTTTGTTTGCCAATCTTAAAACCATCAAGCGCCCGTTTGTAAGGATCGCAATGTTGTTCATGATCTTTATAATTATCATCGGCGGAGTATTGGTGGTGGGAGAGCGGCTGCAGGCAGAAATGGAAGACCTTGCGCTGAACAAACTGGCAGAGTCTGTTCAAACCACGCAGCAAAGTTTTATGCGTATTTCCGACCTGGCCGAATCTTCTTTTTCGATCGGCGAATTTGATGGTACGCCTGCCGGTTTTTTAAAGATAGCGCCCGCCGGTATTGTAGCAACGCTGTACCGCCCTTATTTGTGGGAGTCAAAAAAAATATCTACGCTCATGTCATCGCTGGAGAGCCTTGCACTGATGCTTTTTACGCTGTATGTTTTTTTAAGGGCCGGGCCAATCACCTTCTTCGGCAGCATCATCAAAGATCCCATGATCATGTACTGCCTGTTGTTCTCCCTGGTATTTGCACTGTTCGTTGGTGTTACCACGCTCAACTTTGGTACACTGGTAAGGTATAAGATACCCTGTATGCCTTTTTATTTGATAGCGCTCGTGCTGATACTGGAACGGTACAAGGCGAAAAAGAAAAGGCTGGCATCCCTGAAAGAAGCCAGCCCTGGAACAAATAATGTATAGTGTTGTTAGCCGGCTACCCTCCTGAGTTTTACCGGTGTAAAGAAGTGGACCATCGAAGTGAAATTACTTCGTATATGCAATCCTGTTATACTCTGTACATCGCCCGATCTGCCGGCCAGCCTGGTTAGAATAATAGAAGGATCTGCGCTGAAATCATTTTTTAATGCGTCCATGGCAGGCCATAACATAAAGTTTATTTTTTTGGCTTTATCTGTTTTTTGATAGATCAGAATTACACCCACCATCGCTATCAAAAAGCAGCAGTAATGTGCCCATGCCAGTATCTTGTAATTGAACTTGGCCCTGTGTACATGAAACCTGTTGCGTACATAGAAGTACATTTTCCATGCCTTCATATAGTCCCAGTCTTTTTTATAAGAGAAGCCGCTGGCGGGGTGGTAGTGAACACTGCCCGGGATGGTACATACGGGGATATTGTTCTTCCGTGTGATGCGGTAGTAGTATTCGGTTTCATCGCCCCATAAAAAAAGGTTTTGTTTGGGTACACCTACCCGTTCTACAATATTCCTGTGAATGAGGGTGCCGTTAAAAGGATGACCGATGCCTTCGATCACCTGGCAATCCACTTCATCAATGGTCTGGTAATGTTTTGTTTTCCATACAAAACTTTTTTTATCGTCTTTATTGATCACAGCACAGTTGCGCAGGCAAAGCCTGTTCAGTTCAGGCGCCAGTATTTTCTCCAATGCATCTTCTTTGGGATAGCCATCGTCATCCATGCACCATATCCACGAATAGCCATTTTTGTAAGCCCATTGTATGCCGGTTTCAAATCCGCCACCGGAGCCTACATTGGCCTGGGTAATTACCAGCAGGTCCTGTTGCGATTGCAGCCAATGGCCGGTATCGTCGGTGCTGCCATTGTTCACAATTAAAATGGCATCGGGTTGATGGGTTTGATTTTTGAGTGCAGTGATGCATTCTTTGAGCAGCGAAAGTCGGTTGTATGTTACTACAACAGCAATAGCCTTTTCCATAGGGGTTCAGGTTTTCAGGAGTTCGGAATAAGTACGTTGATATAATAACGCATTCCTGTAACGCTTATTGCCTTACATCAACTGAAACCTGGATATGTAAAGAAATAATCTTACTGTATAAAGTGCTGAAAACCTGTTGGCTCAGTGAAAAAAATGCCTTATTCAGCAATGCTGCGTTCCGCTAAAAAGCTTCACTGTTGGGAAACACCGGTGCCCGTTCACCGCCGTGTGTACTGCTGATGAATTGCCGGGCAAATTGCAATGCTTCACCAATCACATGGTGCATGTCCATATAGCGGTAAGTGGCCAGTCGACCTAAAAAGGAAGTGTTCTTACACAACTCAGCCTTTGCCCTGTATTTTTTCAGGAGCTCAATATCTGCAGACAGGCGCTTGGGATAATAGGGTACATCTGTTTCCGTGGTCTCCTTGCTGTATTCGGTAAAATAAATGGTTTTGTCATGCTGCTCCCAGGGCGTAAAGTGTTTGTGTTCAGCGATCCTGGTGTAGGGTATGTCGGCATCACAATAATTCATTTGCGTGGTGCCCTGGAAATCGCCGTCTGCATAACCTTTTTCAAACACTACGGTGCGGTAGCCCAGTCTTCCAAATTCAAAATTGAAAAAGGCATCAATGGGGCCTGTGTAAAAAACATGATCGTATTGGCCCAGGTCTTCCAAACCATCAAACTTTTTATTGAGTGTGATGCTGATATTGGGGTGTGCGGTCATCTTTTCCATCACGGCCGTATAGCCATCAACGGGGATGCCGGTGTAAAGATTGTTGTGGTAATTATCGTCGTAGTTAAATCGTACCGGTATCCGCTTTAAGATAGATGCCGGCAGGGCGGAGGGCTCGCAGCCCCATTGCTTTTTGGTGTAGCCGTAAAAGAAAGCATGGTACAATTCTTTGCCGATGAATTTGAGTGCCTGTTCTTCAAAGTTGGCGGGCTCCTGGATACTGTCATCTGCCAGCGTTGCCAAAAAGGCTTTTGCTTCAAGCGGTGTAAAGTTTTTATTGAAGAACTGGTTGATGGTATGCAGGTTAACCGGTAGTGAATACACCTGGTCGCCGCTCTTTGCTTTTACCCGGTGTACATAGGGCCTGAATTCAACAAAGCTGTTCACATAATCCCAGATCTCTTTTTTATCAGTATTAAAAATATGCGGACCGTATTCGTGTACCATTACGCCGGTGGCGGCATCCCGGTGCGTATGGCAATTACCTCCCTGGTGACTTCGTTCATCCCAGATATCAACCCTGCAATCTGTTTGGGAAGTTAACTGCTGCGCCAGCACACAACCGGAAAAGCCTGCGCCGATGATCAAGTAATGATTAGCCATTGCTGTTGTTAATTGAGGTTTGAACAAAAATAACTGAAATAGTATTGCAGCGATGCGTTAAGTGGATGCAGCGGGTAATTATTACCGTCCGGCAACCTTTATCAATGCCGGTACGTTAATGCTTTATTTTTACCGGTGACTGTAACTCGGGTATTCCGGGGATTTTTTTATATTTTTATAATTGCAGTTGCCTTTAACTTTTTATTTTGGAGACACACCTGATATACCTTGCCATACTGATAGCTTCATTACTGGGTCCGCTTGCATTGAGTTTTGATTCAAAAGTGGGTTTTTTCAGAAAATGGAAATATATCTTTAAAGCCATGCTGCTGCCGGCGGCTATATACATTGCATGGGATATTTATTTTACCGCCAAAGGTGTTTGGAGTTTTAACCCGGAATGTATCACCGGGATTAAAATTGCGAATTTGCCAATAGAAGAAGTGCTGTTCTTTTTTGTAGTTCCTTACTGCTGCATGTTCATTTATGAGTGCATCCGGGTGTATTTCCGCAATTTAAAACGCAAACGGCAATACGATCTTTTTTTAAAATTACTGGCCGTGGCCCTGGTCATAACAGGCATCATCTTTCATAAAAAGATGTACACGTCCTGGACCTTCGTACTTACCGGACTGTTCATCATTTTCCTGTACGCCAATAAAAAATACTTCAAACATTTCGATGCCACTTCTTTTGTTATTTCCTATTCTATCATCGTGATTCCTTTTTTAATTGTGAACGGTTACCTCACTTCCATACCGGTGGTACTGTACAACGACAATGAAAACCTCGGTATGAAAATTTCAACCATTCCTGTAGAAGATGTACTGTACGGGATGCTGCTGGTAATGATGAACGTAGCGATCTATGAAAAAATAAAAAGTAAGAAGCGCACAAAAAGTCACCCGGAAGTTATTAGCTCTAAATTGCAGCTAAAATGATCAGCTATGGAATTTGGACGGGTGCCGGAAAACGAATTAGACAGTATTGATTTTTCATTACCTGCCGAACCGGCTTTCAACAAAGATACTTTACCGGGTAAACCTGCAGCAGCACCAAAGATCTATTTGGGCTGTGCCAAATGGGGCAGGGAAGAATGGCTCGGTAAAATATATCCCCTAAAAACAAAGGAAAAAGATTTTTTGCAGCAATACGTGCAGCATTACAACAGTATTGAACTGAACGCCACGCATTACAAAGTATATGGCGGAGCAGGCATACAGAAATGGGTAGATAAAGCGGCAGGAAAAGATTTTATGTTCTGCCCCAAAATGTACCAGGGCGTTACGCACCGGGGAAGCCTGGCCAACAAACAATTCATCAGCAATGAATTTTTCCGTGGCATAGCAGCTTTTGGCGATCACCTCGGTCCGGTTTTTATACAAGTCAGCGATACATTTTCTCCCAACAGGAAGCAGGAATTGTTCGATTATTTAAAAACCCTGCCTTCCGGTATTCAATTTTTTTTAGAAGTTCGTCACCCCGATTGGTTCAGGAAAGCCGATATCTGTGCAGAACTGTTCAGTACGTTAAAAGAAATGAAGATCGGTGCCGTCATTACAGATACGGCCGGCAGAAGAGATTGTGCACACATGCACCTCCCCATCTCCAAAGTGTTTATCCGGTATGTTGGCAACAGCCTGCATCCTACAGATTATACCCGGAGCGATGCCTGGATCAAAAGGCTGCAATACTGGCTTCAGCAGGGCTTGGCAGAAATTTATTTTTTTATGCACATGCACGACGAAGCCACTTCGCCGGAACTAACGGTTTACCTGGTAGATGCAATCAACAAACAATTGGGCGTACAGCTAACCCGGCCAACATTTGTGGAACAGCAAAAAGGGCTGTTCGACTGAACAGGGTGGTACATAAATTAACTGACAGTCAGTTCGCTACTTTACCTGGTACAATTCTTCCCAACGGGTAGTGTACCGTGGACTTCTCAATTCCATCCGCATTTTCCAGTCACGTTTGGTACCGGATGCTGCAAATTTCAACACATCATCCCGCTGGCTGAAATTGATATTGTCGATCATGTCCATCAGCATGCGCTTACCATTGTGTTTTTCTGCTACAAATAAATTCGCCTGTATCGTATCATCCGGTACCAGCCCGCTCAGCATCACCCCGGCTTTTTTATACAGCCTTCCATTTTCGTATAGTTTGTCTACCAGTTTTACTGCCGGCTTTATCAATTCGTGGGTAGAGGAAGTAGCCACCGGAAGGGTAACGTAAGTGCTTAGGGTAGGTCCGTGCCTGAAACGGGTGTTGTGACTTTGCTCCCTTGGCACAACAAAAACACTGATGATATTGGCGGCGCTTTGTTGCCGTCTTAACTTTTCCGCTGCTTTGGAAGTATAGGTGGCCACTGCTTCTTTGATATCGGCAATGTCTTTCACCGGGCTGCCGAACATACGGGTGGTAGCGATCATTTTCTTTTCAGTTAGTTGCAGCCCTATCTCATTTACCGGTTCACCCTGCAATTCTTTTAACAACCGTATACCTACCACGCCGCCTAAGTTCTTGTGCGCCCATTCTGCTGTTTTTTTTGTTAGATCGTATGCGGTGAATATGGCGTGCATGTCAAGCAGTTTTTGTTCGTACTGCCTGCCTACTCCCCATACTTCACCCACCGGTGTATCCTGCAGTGCTTTGTCAATTTTTTCTTTTGTATCCAGTACTACCACGCATTGGGTAGCTATCTTATTCTTCTTGGCCAAATGATTGGCCACTTTCGACAATACTTTGGTGGGTGCTATGCCTACCGATACTTTTATTCCTGTCCATTGTTCTACTGTTTCCCTTATCCGGATTCCAGCTTCTTCCAGGTTTCCCTGTGCAAATTCATCCAGGTCTAAAAACGCTTCATCTACAGAATATACTTCTACATTTTCTGCCCCTACCAGTATCCGCAGGGTTTCCATCACCCGCCAGCTCAGGTCGCCGTATAAATTATAGTTAGAAGAGAAGGTGGCCACGTTGTGCTTTTCGATAAGGGGTTTTGCTAAAAAATAAGGGCCGGCCATTGCTACGCCAAATGCTTTTGCTTCATCGCTCCGGGATATGATGCAGCCATCGTTGTTGCTAAGCACCACTACGGGTTTATCATCTAACTGCGGCTGAAACAGGCGTTCGCAACTGCAGTAAAAACTGTTGCAATCTACAATGGCTTTCATGTGTGTTTGTTTAAGATGAGCAGTGATGTTGATGACGGCCCCAACAGCGGCTATCAGCCCTGTTGGTGGCTATCACTCTATGATAAATTTTGTTGTTGCTTCTTTGTATCCTTTGTTACCATGCGCTTTTTCAAAAGCAGTAATTCCTCCAAACCAGTTCAGCACTTTCTGCGAAGCAAGCATGTTGTTATTATTATTTAAAATGGTATGGTAAGAAGTAAATTCCCATAGTTTAAAATCAGTTGTTAAACCGTGTAACCGGGGATTGTGATGACAGTAAAGTACCAGGTCGGTAAAGTAATTGTTGTTATCTACCAGTTTTCTTTTAAAGGGAGATTCAAATAAATGACCCGTGCGTTGATGTGCTTTATTGATCGATTGAGCATACGAATTAAGGAAGTGTGAGAATTGTTTGGAGGCGTTTAGGCGGATAGCACCTTTTCCGCTGTACATGGGTACTTCTACATTCTCTTTTACATACACCAATAAGTGAAAATGATTTTTAAGCAGCGCATACGAAAGTGTGTCCAATACATCTGCGCAATAAATAAAATACTGCTGTAAAAAATAGTGGTAGTTCCGTTGCTCTTTAAAAATATTTTCGCCATTTACACCCCTGTTGTAAATATGAAAATACTGTCCTTCAATCAATGGTTGAATTTGCATAACATCGTTTTTGTATTAAATAAAACAATTCCCTTCAAACAACCACCGCCAGGGATTGCAACCGCTGGCGGGGTTGCTCA
>DDEU01000080.1 GCA_002336815.1 Chitinophagaceae bacterium UBA1946
GAAGAAACCTGATCACCATGCTGATGAGCATCGAACTGATCCTGAACAGTGTGAACCTGAATTTCATTGCCTTTAATAAATATGTATGGCCGGATAAAATGGATGGCTTGTTTTTCACTTTGTTCATCATTGCCATTGCCGCTGCAGAAGCTGCTGTTGCCATAGCGATCATCATCAATCTGTACAGGAGCCATAATTCTATCGATGTAGAGCAGGCCGAAGAAATGAAATACTAAGAACACCGATGCCAAATACAACTTACATATTACTGATCGTTTTCCTGCCCCTGGCAGCCTTCGCCATCCTGGGGTTGTTTGGAAGAAAGCACTTTAACCAGTCTTCCGGCCTCATTGCCACATCGCTTTTGCTGGTATCCGCTGCATTGGCTTTTTATACTGCCTATGGTTATTTTTTCCAGTACGGAAAAACAGGCGGCATCTACCAAAAGATCATTGTTTTCAAATATACCTGGCTCAGCTTCTCTCCCGGAATGTCGATCGACATGGGCGTATTGCTTGACCCGATCACTGCCATGATGCTCGTGGTAGTGCCGTTTATTTCGCTGATGGTGCACATTTACAGCCTGTCTTATTTAAAGGGCGAAACAAGGTTCGCTACCTACTATGCTTTTTTGGGCCTGTTTACTTTTTCAATGTTGGGCCTCGTATTGTCTTCCAATATTTTCCAGATGTATTTTTTCTGGGAACTGGTAGGTGTGTCTTCTTTCCTGCTGATCGGCTTTTACTACGACAAACCAAGCGCCGTTGCGGCCTGTAAAAAAGCGTTTATTGTTACCCGTTTTGCCGACCTCGGTTTCCTGATCGGTATACTGGTACTTTCATTTTATGCCAATAGTTTTGATTTTGTTACCATCATCAACAGGCTGGCAGAGCCCAATGCACCGGAAGCACAGGCTGCAGTAGCTGCATCTTTCATGGGTGTGTCTGCGTTGTCCTGGGGTGTTGCACTGGTGTTTATCGGCGGCGCCGGAAAAAGCGCCATGTTCCCTTTGCACATCTGGCTGCCGGATGCAATGGAAGGTCCCACACCCGTTTCGGCTTTGATACATGCTGCCACCATGGTAGTGGCAGGCGTATTTTTAGTAGCCAGGTTGTATCATGTTTTTAGTATGGCACACCCGGTATTGCATACTGTTGGATATATTGGTGCGTTCTCTGCTTTGTTTGCTGCAGTGATTGCCTGCACACAAACAGATATCAAAAGGGTGCTGGCCTATTCCACCATGTCGCAGATCGGTTTTATGATGTTTGCCCTTGGTGTTTCCGGTGCAAGTCTTGGTCAGAATGAAACAGGCTTCACAGCGGGTATGTTCCACCTGTTTACACATGCTATGTTCAAAGCATTGTTATTCCTGGGCGCCGGTGCAGTGATCCATTATATCCACAGCAACGAAATGAAAGACATGGGCGGATTAAGAAAACATTTGCCCATTACACATGCTACTTTTTTAATTGCCTGTTTGGCCATTGCCGGTATCCCGCCCTTTGCAGGGTTCTTTAGTAAAGAAGAAATATTGCTGGCAGCGTTTGAACACAATAAGCTGATTTTTTATGTAGCCATACTTACATCAGCACTCACTGCTTTTTATATGTTCCGCCTGTATTTTAAAATATTCTGGAATAAGGAAGCTCACCTGCACGGTGAACATCATGGCGAGGGCGGTTTTGCAATGATGATGCCGCTGGTGGTATTGGCGCTGGCAGCCTGCTCTGCCGGTTTTATTCCTTTTGGAAATTTTGTTACTGCCGATGGAAAGCCAATGCCGACAGAGTTGCATCTTACTTTTTCCATAGCCCCGGTAGCGCTGGCGCTGCTGGCGATTGTTACTGCTGCCTGGTTGTATAAAAACGAAACTGGAAAATCTGCTAAGCTGGCAGCTTCACTCAATGGTTTTTACAAGGCGGCATACCATAAATTTTATATTGATGAGATCTATGTTTTTATAACACAAAAGATCATTTTCAACCTTATCGGCCGGCCGGCGGCATGGTTTGATAAGAACGTGGTAGATGGCATGGTGAATGCAACCGCCGATGGAACAGGCTTGCTGTCAGAAAAGATCAAAGGATTACAGTCAGGCAAAGTACAGCAATACGGAATTTACTTTTTAGCCGGTGTAATTGGGTTGGCAGTATTGTTTATTTATTTATGGAAATAGAAACGCAAGGATGAATTTATTATTACTCATATTGGTTCCGCTTGCTACTGCCATCGCAGTATTGCTGATGCCGGGGAAAACGCAGGTACGATGGGCCGCTTTAACTGGCGCCGTGGTGCAACTGGTACTATCCGGCGGACTGCTGATGGCTTACAGGGCTGCAAGAATGGCTGGCCAAACAACACAGATGCTGTTTGAGCAGCAACACAAATGGTTTCCCGGCTGGAGCATCAGTTTTCATTTGGGAGTAGATGGTATTTCAGTAGCCATGATATTGCTCACTTCTTTCGTAGTAATTGCAGGCGTACTCATCTCCTGGAATATCGAAAAGATGACGAAGGAATTTTATTTCTTACTGATCTTATTAAGCCTGGGTGCCTATGGTTTCTTTATGTCGCTCGACCTGTTCCTGTTGTTCTTCTTTTTAGAAGTAGCAGTGATACCAAAATATTTACTGATCGGTATTTGGGGAAGCGGCAAAAAAGAATATGCTGCCAACAAACTTGCCTTGCTGCTGATGTTCGGCTCTGCGTTGGTGTTAGTAGGTATACTGGGCACCTATTTCGGCACCGATATCAAAACCTTTGATATGATGTCGCTGTCTGCTATCCATATCGCACCAGACGTTCAAAAGATATGTTTCCCGCTGCTCTTTGTGGGCTTCGGCATCTTTACAGCCCTGTTTCCTTTTCATACCTGGGTACCTGATGGTCACTCTTCAGCACCAACAGCGGGGTCCATGTTCCTGGCGGGTATCTCCATGAAACTCGGAGGTTATGGTTGTTTGCGGGTAGCAACAGCCTTGATGCCTGAGGGAGCAAAGGAATACAGTCATATCATTATCATACTTGCTTCCATTGCAATTTTATACGGCGCTTTTGCTACCATGATGCAGCGTGATTTTAAATACATCAATGCGTATTCTTCGGTGAGCCATTGCGGTTTTGTATTGCTGGGTATTGGCATGCTTACCAAAACTGCCATCACCGGTGCAGTGTTGCAAATGGTAAGTCATGGTGTAATGACAGCCTTATTCTTTGCTGTGATCGGCATGATCTACGAACGCACCCATACCCGTCAGGTAGATGAAATGGGTGGCCTGTTAAAAGTGATGCCGTTTATTTCTACAGTATTGTTCATTGTAGGATTGTGTTCGCTCGGGTTGCCGGGGCTTAGTGGCTTTGCTGCTGAGATGACCATCTTTGTTGGATCCTGGCAAAATGCAGACGCTTTTCACCGCATTGCAACTGTTGTGGCCTGTATGTCGATCGTGGTAACGGCGGTGTATATTTTAAGAGCCATTGGTAAAGTGGCCATGGGGCCGATAAAAGCGGCGAATGTTAATTTAACAGATGCCAACTGGTATGAAAAAACTGCGGCCATCATTTTAGTGGCCGGTATTTTGGCCATTGGGCTGGCACCTTCCTGGTTGGTGAACCTGGTTGATCCGGGTGCTGATTTTATCATGCAAAAAATCGGGGTAAAATAAAACCATGAATGATTTTTTAATTTTAATGAAACCTGAACTGGCGGTAACCGTTATCATCTTCCTGTTGCTGTTTATTAAGTTAGGCAAAGGGATGAGCAACGGCAATATGCTGCTGTTGATACAGGGATTGCTTCTCCTCAATTTCGCATTGGGCTTTGTGTTGTTAGATGAAGGAAGTTTGTTTGGCGGGCTGTACAAAACCAGTTTGCTGATGGCTTTTCAGAAGAACCTGCTAAACCTGGGCGTATTCCTCATCTCTTTGTTATTTGCAGACTGGTTTAAGAAAAGCGAACACCTGCCGGAATATTTCATGCTGATGCTGTCAGCCCTGCTGGGAATGTTCTTTTTGATCTCAAGCGGTAATTTACTCATGTTCTACCTGTCGCTGGAGCTGGCGAGCATACCCGTTGCTGCCATGGCAAATTTTGACCTGCATAAAAAAATATCTTCCGAAGCTGCCATGAAGATGATCCTGTCTTCGGCATTTTCTTCCGGCATTTTATTGTTTGGTATCTCGCTGGTATACGGCGCTACAGGTACCATCAGTTTTGACGAATTACCGGCTGTGATAAATGGAGGCGGCTTGCAGGTAATGGCCTTTATATTTTTATTTGCTGCCTTTGCATTCAAATTGTCCATTGTGCCCTTTCATTTCTGGACGGCTGATGTGTACCAGGGATCACCTGCACCCACCGCTGCATTTCTTTCCGTAATATCAAAAGGTGCTTTTGCATTCATCTTCCTAACGGCCTTGTATAAGGTATTTCAACCCCTGCACGCCACCTGGTACAATCTCATTATGGTACTGGCGGTGGTAACCATGCTGGTCGGGAACCTTTTTGCATTGCGCCAGCAGCAGATCAGGCGCTTCCTTGCCTTTTCATCCATTGCGCAGGTAGGTTTTATTTTGGTGGCATTGCTCAGTAACTCGCCTTCCGGAACAACTGCGATTGTATATTTTGTACTCATCTATATATTCTCCAACCTGGCAGCTTTTGCCGTGGCAGGCACCATCGAATCGCAAACTGGTAAAACAACGGTGAATGATTATAAAGGCTTGTATCAATCCAATCCATTCCTTTGCTGGATGATGGCGCTGGCCCTGTTCTCACTGGCAGGGGTGCCGCCAACAGCAGGCTTTTTTGGAAAATTATTCCTGATCACCGCCGGCGCAGAGCAGGCCAGCTATTTGTTTGTGATCGTGGTGGCGCTTAACCTCGTGATCTCCCTGTACTACTACCTGCGGATCGTAAGGGCGATGTTCATGGATAAGAATGAACATCCATTACCTGTTATGACGGTGCAGTTCCCTGTAAAACTGGGCTTGATCCTTTGTGCAGCAGGTATTGTATTAACCGGGTTGATCAGTTGGATATATGATTACATCCAGTTGTTAAGTTGAGAAAAAGAAGTAAAAAATCAAAAGTAAAAATTCAAAAGATACCATTAACTCATCACTCATCACTTATCACTCATCATTCATAACTCCTCATCCCATGGCTATCAATAAAAATCATGAATTTGAAGAACTCGATGGAGTAAAATGTGGTATTGTGGAAAAGAATGTATCTCCTGAAAGAGTTGAATTCCTGAAAAAATTATTGGCGTACAATAAATATACGGTGATCGTTGTGCCTTCGCCTGCACCAAAAGCGGCAGCGGCGCCCAAACCCGTGGCAGAAGGAGAAGTTGCCACTCCACCACCGCCACCGCCTGCGCCAACCAGTTTTACAGTGGGCGTAACAGATTACACTTTCAATGCAATCAATGCCATTTTTGGCAGGATGCTGAAAACACCGGATGGGCATATTGTTACGCAGGCTTTTTGGCAACAAAAAGAAGCAGTGAGTCATGATGAAATTCCCTACTACGAAAGATAAGTTTACTACTACTGTTTGTCGTTTTAATTTTATTGTATTTTAGCTACTTCTTTAACCAAAACCACCACTTCATGAAGCGCATTGCCAAGCGATCAGCTATTTTTACATTGATCATTTTTTCCTGTACACTGTCTTCATCAGCGCAAAACTTTACTCCCTTTGCTGAACTTACCATGGACGAGGTTCAACTGAAGCAATGCAGTTTTGATCCCGAAGCCAATGCCGTAGTGTTGCTGCACGAAGCCCATTCTGATTACGATGAATCTTATCACCTTGTTACCAAACACCATGTGCGGATAAAGATCCTGAAAGAAAAAGGATTGTCCAATGCAGACGTTTCCATTCCTTTCTGGCGAAAAGATGGCTTTGAAGAAGTAGTGGTTACCAATGCTGCTACCATCAGCATAGATGGTATGGGTAAAATAGAACAGGTAAAAGTGGGGCAGCGCTCCATCTTCACCAAAAAGATCAACGAGCGGATCGGTGAAGTAGTCTTCTCTTTTCCCTCTGTAAAAGTTGGCGATGTGCTGGAATATGAATTCCAAAGTATCATGAAACATTATGGCGGCCTGGAAGACTGGTATTTCCAGGAAGAAAGACCTGTTATGGTAAGTAAGTACACCCTGGTAATTGTGCCCAATACTGAGTTCACGTACAGCGTGATCAAGCGACCTGATTTTGCGGTGGTTGTTACACCAAATGCTGCCACCAATTCTGTTTATTTTGAAATGAAAAATATCCCTGGCCTGGGCAACGAACCGTATATGGATTCCCGGAAGGATTATTTGCAGAAGGTTTTTTTCCAGCTCAGTGCATATGGCAGGGGCGATGGATTTAGCAGCAAATACATGACCTCCTGGGACGAGGTGAACCGTGAAATGCTGAAGAACAGCGACTTTGGTGGCATGATCGGCAAGAGTATTCCCGGTACCGATGAGTTCATCAATAGCATAAAGACAAAGGGCACCGAACTGGAAAAAATGAATGCGGTATATAATTATGTACGCAGCAATATCAACTGGAATGGCGGCAGCACCAAATATGCAGGCGATGGGTTAAAAAATGCCTGGCAAAAAAAATCGGGTACCAGTGCAGAGATCAACTTTATCTTGCTGAACCTCTTAAGGGCGGCAGGTCTGCAGGCCGATCCGGTGATGGTGAGTGAAAGATGGCATGGTAAGGTGGATACCAACTATCCGTTTGTTGACCAGTTCAATTCAACTGTTGCTGGCGTTACCATCAATGGCACTGTGTATTACCTGGATGCAAGGAATAAATTCACTCCTGCCCACATCATCCCCAACAATATCCTGAATACAAAAGGTTTTTGGGTGAACAAGAAAACCGGTGGACTGGTAAACATCGTGAATGATTCGCTGCGCTATGGCGAAAGCATTTTCAATACGCTTACTGTAAACGCAGATGGTTCGGTAGATGGAAAAGTACAGGTGATCAGCGAAGGCTATGCAAGGGTAGAAAAGCTGGAAGACTATATGGATAACAAAAGTAGTTTTGTTGAGCACAACTTTAAAAAGATCAGTCTTGCTGCAGAGATAAAGAACTTCGAAGTTTTTAATACCGAAAATGATTCATTTCCCTTTAAGCAGCAATGCGACTTCACTTCAAAACTTTCGGGTACCGGGGATTATATCATGGTGCCACTGAACCTGTTCTCCGGTTTCATAAAAAATCCTTTTACCGGCAGCAATCGTTTTTCCAATGTGAATTTTGGGTACAAACGCTCCGTGTATATTGCTACCAATATCAGCCTGCCTGCAGGTTTTGTGGTAGATGCGTTGCCAAGGGGGGTAAGGTTAATGAGTGAGGAGAAAGATATTTTAATGAACCGGCTGGTAGAATACAATAAAGAAGGCAATACAGTCAATGTGGGTATCCGGATCGATTTTTCAAAAAGCCTGTATGATGCATTTGAGTATCCTATGCTGCAGGCCTTTTATATAAAAATGTTTGAGTATTTGGATGAGCCCCTGTTGTTAAAAAAGAAATAGGTAAGCTGATGTCAATTAACAATAACGCTGTGAGAAATATAGGTATGATCGATGTTCAAAAACCTGAGTTCGTAAGTGCCTTTTGAAACAGGCGTAAAATGATACACTGTTGATTTTATGCCGGCGTCCATCGTGCAAACACCCCCTCTTACATAGCCAAAGGTTTTTACCAGGATGATGTTTCCCTGGCGCTCCTCTTCAAATTTGTCCACTCCATCACAGCCGCTGCTGTAAGGCCAGTAAACTGTGATGGGAAATGACCGGTTGCGCAACGTTGCATGTTCTCCGGCAACACTGGTTACAGTCCACTGTGTATATAAAACAACTGGTTCACCCGATTTTTTACATGAGAAAAAGCATATGGTAAACAATACAAGGGCAAAAGGGCGTAGCATGGTGATTGTTTTACATGTTTGACAACACAATAAAAGAGTTCGTTGCACCCTGTAATAAATTCTTATTGCGCAAATCCTTGTCAAGTATGACATGCTCCTGACACCGCAATGATAAAAATCAAGCTTTCCTGTGACCAATGTTTCTAAATGGGCTACAGATAGTGCTTAACTCTGCATAAGCAAAAAAGCTTTTATCTATGGCAACATCAACAAAAGCCGGGAAGTATGTCTACTTCTTCGGCGGCGGCAAAGCCGACGGAAACGAATCAATGAAAAATTTATTGGGTGGTAAGGGTGCAAACCTTGCTGAAATGGCTGGCCATCCAAAACTACGGCTGCCGGTTCCTCCCGGTTTTACAGTAACTACAGAAGTTTGTACTTACTACTATGCTAATAAAAAAACCTATCCCAAAGTATTAACCGCACAGGTGCAGGACGCCATGGGTAAAATGGAAAAACTCACCGGAAAAAAATTCGGTGATGAAAAAAATCCATTGCTCGTATCGGTACGTTCCGGTGCAAGAAAGAGTATGCCCGGCATGATGGAAACCGTATTGAATGTGGGGTTAAATGAAAAAACCATCCAGGGCATTATCGCACAGAGCGGCGATGCCCGTTTTGCTTACGATGCTTACCGCAGGCTCATTATGATGTATGCTGATGTGGTGATGGAAAAAGGTGGCGGCGTTGAAGTGAAAGGCGGTAAAGGCATCCGTAAAGTGCTGGATGAAAAACTGGAAGCCATTAAACACAAACAGGGTTACAAGAGCGACACCGATCTTACAGTAGATGAACTGAAAGCATTGGTGGTTGATTATAAAAAAACGATCAAAAAAGTATTGGGTAAAGATTTTCCTGATGATCCATGGGAACAAATGTGGGGTGGTGTAAGTGCCGTATTTGCCAGCTGGAATGG
>DDEU01000031.1 GCA_002336815.1 Chitinophagaceae bacterium UBA1946
AAACTCTGCGGCGCAGGTATCCACCATTTTAAATACCCTTGTTAAGCCCATCGCTTTTCTTCGCTCATACAATCTTTCTGCATCTTCTTCTTTCATGATGCGTACGATCTGTTCATCGCTGAAGCCAAGTGTTTTTGCTTCTTTGAGCAAATGATCGGGCAGGGTTTTCAGGTCGTGCTTAGCAATCTCTTTTTCACAGTTGCAGATCTTTTGTACCTGGTAAATAAACCACCTGTCGATGCCCGTGCTTTCGCAAATGCGTTTTACACTGGCGCCGGCCATCAGCGCATCTTTAATGCGGAAGATGCGGTCCCACTTGGGTATTTTAATGTATTCGATCAGTTCATCTGCATGCATCAGGCTTTTGCCATAATAGCCCAGGCCCACTGCTTCGTTCTCCAGGCTCTGGCAGGCTTTCTGTACCGCTTCTGCAAAACTTCTCCCGATGGCCATTACTTCACCCACGCTCTTCATCTGGAAACCAAGCGTGTCATTGGCACCTTTGAACTTGTCGAAATTCCACCTGGGTATTTTAACGATCACGTAATCGAGCGCAGGCTCAAAATAAGCCGAAGTGCTTTGTGTGATCTGGTTCTTTAATTCATCAAGGTTGTAACCGATCGCCAGCTTGGCAGCGATCTTTGCAATAGGATAACCCGTAGCCTTACTCGCCAATGCAGAGGAGCGGCTTACCCTTGGGTTGATCTCCACCACAATGATCTCTTCCGTTTCGGGCTTCATGGCAAACTGCACATTGCAACCGCCGGCAAAATTGCCCAGGTTACGCATCATGCTGATGGCAGTGTTGCGCATGAGTTGAAAAGCGGTATCGCTCAGGGTCATGGCCGGCGCCACGGTGATACTATCGCCGGTGTGTACCCCCATTGGATCAAAATTTTCCACTGTACAAATGATGGCCACATTATCGGCATTGTCTCTCAGCAATTCCAGTTCGTATTCTTTCCAGCCCAGTACCGCTTTTTCTACCAGCACTTCGTGAATGGGGCTTGCAGTAAGTGCCCGGTTGAGTGCTTCATCAAGGTCTTCTTTTTTAAATACGATACCACCACCGGTTCCACCCAACGTAAAGGAAGGGCGCAATACCAGCGGGAAACCTATTTCCTGTGCAAATTCTTTTCCTTCTAAAAATGAGTTGGCGATACGTGCCGGGCAAACGGGTATGCCCATTTGGATCATCCATTGGCGGAATTTTTCCCGGTCTTCTGCTTTGTCGATCGCTTTAATGTCAACACCAATTAACTGCACATTGTATTTTTCCCAAACGCCCAGTTCATCTGCCTCTTTACAAAGATTGAGCGCTGTCTGTCCGCCCATGGTAGGTAATACCGCATCAATTTGATTTTCTTCCAGTATCTGTTCAATGCTTTCAACAGTGAGGGGAAGTAAGTAAACTTTGTCAGCCATCATGGGGTCGGTCATGATGGTAGCAGGATTGCTGTTGATCAATATCACTTTGATACCTTCTTCACGAAGGCTCCTGGCGGCTTGTGTGCCGGAATAATCAAATTCACATGCCTGCCCGATGATAATAGGACCGCTGCCGATGATAAGTACTGACTGAATGGAGTTATTTTTTGGCATATTTTTTCAAAAGCGATGAATGAAAATGTGCCACGGAACAGGATGTTTTTCCGAAGCGGCCAAAGGTAACAAAAAATGAAGGATGAGGGTCGGTTTTTTTGCTGTTACAAGCACGATTAAATATTGTAATGCACAACAAAATCGCTAATAAAAAATATTTATAGAATGCCGTTTGATAAATGCATTTTTTGCATTCGCAGCAGGATAAGAATACTTAATTTTTATATCGCATGATAAAATGGTTATTTGAAAAAAATCTTCATCCATCATTACCGGGATCTTTTTTTTCTACCACGATCTTTTTCTCCACCTTTTGCTCCTGCAACGGCTTTTCATTTTCTACTTCTATCTGCTGTACAAAAACCGCATATTGATTGGGAAACAGGTTTCGTCCGTTGAACTGAGCATTTACCTTGGTAAAGCAGGCCCCGAAATACAGGATCATCGCAGAAAAATAAACCCACAATAAAATGATCACTACCGACCCGGCCGCACCAAAGGCTCCACCGGGGTTACTTTTCCCCAAATAATAGCCAATGCCAAATTTTCCCATCATGAAGAGTACAGCAGTAAGGAAGGCGCCCTGCCGTACATCTTTCCACTGCAGTTTTGCATCGGGCAACAGTTTAAAAATAGTGCCGAATAAAAAAGAGATCACTATAAAAGTAACCAGCATATTGATGCTGTAAGTGATCCAGACCGATCCTTCCGGCAATACGGTAAGCAGGCGGTTGAGCAGGAGTTCCAGCAGGGTATTCACCAGCAACGATACGAGTAGTATAAAACCAAGGCCCAATACCATTGAAAGACTAAGCACCCGGTTGAGCAAAAATTTTAACCAGCCCTTTTGAGGTTTGGCTTTTAACTGCCAGATACTGTTGATGGAGCTCTGTATTTCAGTAAATACGCCTGTTGCAGAAAATACAAGGGCAACAATACTCACGATGGATGCAAAAGTGGTATGATGAGATGTAACCGCATTTCGGATGATGTCCTGCACCTGTTTCGCCGCATCCGCACCTACAAAATTCTTTATCTGTCCAAACAGGGTTCCCTCAATTGCCTCCCGGCCATAAAAGATACCCGATACCGTTATTACGATCAATAAAATGGGAGCAAGAGAAAAAAGGGTATAATAAGACAAGGCAGCACTCATCCTTGGAACGGAATTGTCGGAAAAATCAATGCCTGTTTGTTTTAAAATAGCCCACCATTGTTTCAATCTGCTTAGCATAAAAGGTAATATTTTGGTTCCTGATCTAACAGGTACTGCAATCCCGGTACCAGAATAAATTTTAGCTTATCTTGATAATTAAACAAGGAGTAAAAGTTATGGTAAGCATTGCTCAATTTCGTAAGCTGGCGCTGCAGTTTGATGAAGCAACGGAAGAACCTCATTTTGAAAAGACATCTTTCCGGGTACGCAAAAAAATATTTGCCACGCTGGATAAAAAAACGGGCAGGGCAGTAGTAAAATTATCGGCAACCGATCAATCTGTGTTTTGCGCCTTTGATAAAAATATCGTGTATCCGGTTCCGGGAGGATGGGGAACACAGGGCTGGACGATCGCCGTACTACCCGATGTGAAACAAGCTATGCTGAAAGACCTGCTTACAGTGGCATATTGCACGGTGGCACCAAAACAACTGGCAGAAAAATACCGGCAACCATGATCAGATTAATAAAAGGCGATATCACAACAATAGAAGCAGACGCCATCGTGAATGCTGCCAATACTTCGCTGTTGGGTGGCGGCGGTGTTGATGGAGCCATTCACCGTGCAGGCGGACCTGCAATACTGGAAGAATGCCGGAAGATCGTCGCCCGCCAGGGCGGCTGCAAAACAGGCGAAGCAGTTATTACAACAGGAGGGTTATTGCCTGCAAAATTTGTGATACATACCGTGGGCCCCGTTTGGAACGGTGGCCATAAAAATGAGGAAGCGTTACTGGCCAATGCTTACCGGAACAGCCTGGCGCTCGCTGTTGAACATGGGATCCGGAGCATTGCCTTTCCCAATATCAGCACCGGCATTTATCATTTTCCCAAACCACTGGCTGCAACAATCGCCGTAGACACGGTGAAACAATATATCCCGGGTACTGGTATCGAGGAAGTAATATTTGTTTGTTTTGATGAGGAAAATCTTGCATTGTACCAGCAATTGCTAAAGTAAATTGGAGAAAAAAAGAAGCTGCATCAAAAGTCTGCCGATACCGTAAATGGGATTATCCGAAACATTTACAGGCCGGTTTCTATTGATCGCTATATTTCGTCATTCTACATATAGTAACCAGCAACTTTGACACAGCTTCTAAAAGAAGAAAATGTATTGTTTAAGAATGAACAGCTTCCTGCTGATCCCTGAAGGTTTTAATGGTATCATGCGCTTCTTTTAAAGCTGCCTGCTGCGAATTGAGTAGTTGTCGCACATCTGCGGTCATTTCCACTTCTGCGTTCAGTGCATCCCGGTAAGCCTTGAGTGCAGCATCTTCACCGCCTTCGCAGGAGTCGAGTACCGATTGGCGGTCACTTCCGGTGAAAGTATCTTTCACATCCATCCATGCACGGTAGATCTTACCAAGGTTGGTTGTACCTTCTGCAGCATTGCCACCGAGCTTAAGTACCTGGTCTGTCAATGCGATCCTGTATCCTTCACTTTGATCACCCAGTTTACGAAAAGTAGTTTTAATATCCATGTCTTCCGGACCAACACTTACAATGGCTTTGTCGTATCCCGCAATCCGGTCATTGTTGATCTGGATCAGGTCGTTCAGCACCGCTATTAATTTTTCATTTGTTGTCATGACGTTTCATTTTGAGATGAATAATTTATTTCGCCGGCCAGTAACCAATGGCCGGATAAACAGCACCTCAAGAAACAAGCCATCACTTTTTTGCGCTGAATTCTGTTGAAGGGTTGTAATACCTGTAGAGGATCTTACTCAAAAAACTGTGGGAGCGATGCCCGGGTCCCGGCAGGCACAAAAAAGCCCGGTATCACCGGGCTATTATTAAATAAGCTAAAACCTTTACCAGATGCGTATCCTGTCTTCAGGCTTTTTGTACAATTTATCTTCGGGCTGCACATTGAATGCTTTGTACCAGGCATCCATATTCACAGGCGCACCAATGGTTCTGTACGGCCCGGGTGAATGCGAATCCGTTAAGATCAATTGTGCAGCGGTGGGCGCCAGAATATTGCCACGCCATACCTGTGCCCAGGCTAAAAAGAAACGCTGGTCGGGGGTAAAGCCATCGATCTTCTTTTTTGACTGGCCCTGCGCTGTCATTTTAAACGCTTCGTATGCTACATTCAATCCACCCAGATCGCCGATGTTCTCACCCATCGTCAACTTGCCGTTTACATGAATCGTGTCCTGTATGGTGTAACCATCAAACTGGGCGCCCAGTGCTTTTGTTTTAGCAACAAATTTCAAGCTGTCTTCCTGCGTCCACCAGTTGCGTAAAGTGCCGTCTGCATCATACTTGCTGCCATTGTCATCAAAACCATGACTCATTTCGTGGCCTATCACGGCGCCAATGCCGCCATAGTTTACAGCATCATCTGCTGCGGCGTCAAAGAAAGGGAATTGCAAAATGCCGGCAGGAAAAACAATCTCGTTCAGGGTTGCATTGTAATAAGCATTCACTGTAGGGGGCGTCATTCCCCAGCGCTCCCTGTCAACAGGCTTGCCCAACTGGCTGATCATAAATTCATAGTTCCATTTACCCATATTCACCACGTTTTCAAAATAGGTTGCGGCATCAATGTTCAGCCCATCATAATTTTTCCAATTGTCAGGATAGCCGATCTTGGGTCTGAAGGCAGCGAGTTTAGCCAGTGCTTTTTGTTTGGTAGCATCACTCATCCAGTCGAGCGCATTGATGCGTTTGGCAAATGCTTTCCGCAGGTTGCTTACCAGCTCTGCCATACGGGCTTTTGCTGCCGGTTTAAAATAATCTTTCACGTATAACTGGCCCAGCAGTTCTCCCACGGAACCATCCGTTAATTGTGAAATGCGCTGCCAGCGGGGTGTTTGCACTTTTTGCCCGCTCAATACCTGGTTAAACGCAAAGTTGGCCTCTACAAAGGCATTGCTTAAATGCGGCGCTGCTGCTTTGAGCACATTCCATTGCAGGTACAATTTCAGGTCTTCCAATGGCGTAGCTTTTAACAGGCTGTCCACTGATCTGAAAAATGCAGGATTGCTTACCAGCACACTGTCTTCACCCTTTACATTCAATTGAGCCAGTACCTGCTGCCAGTTGATTCCCGGCGTAAGTTTGTCAAGATCAGCCACCAAAAATTTATTGTAGGTCTTATATGGATCCCTCATTTCTACCCGGCTCAATTGGGCAGCCGCTAATTTTTTCTCGAACTCATACAGTGTAACGGCATGCTGCTGTGCTTTTTCGGTTGGCACATTTAGCAGCGTAAACAAGGTGCTGATGTATTTTTTATACGCTTCCTGTATCGCCGCATTGCGGCCTTCATTTTTTAAATAATAGTCCCGGTCGGGCAGCGTAGTGCCACCCTGTCCAAACTGTGGTATCATGTGTTCTACATTCTTTCTGTCCTGCCCAACAAAAAAACTATACAACGGGCTGGCAATACCCATTTTGCGCAACCAGCCGATCTCATCCTGCAGTGCCTGAGCATTGCTGATGGCATTGATCCTGTCCAGGTAAGCCTGCACCGGAGCAGCGCCTCTTTTTTCAATGGCGGCACTGTCCATTCCTGCAGAATAAAAATCGCCCACTCGTTTTTCAACAGAGCCTGCCGCTGCAGTTTTATTCGCTGCTGCCTTTTCCAGTACGGTCTTAACAGCATTGATATTAAAATCTCTCAACTGGTTAAAGCTGCCCCAGCGGGTTTCTTTGGCAGGAACCGGGTTGTTTTTTACCCAGTTGCCGCTGGCATAAGTATAAAAATCATCGCCGGGTTTTACGGAAAGATCCATGTTGGCGGTATCGATGAATTTGTTAACAGGCGCCTGGGCAGTTGCAGCCATCGAAACGGGCAGTACTGCCAGCGCAAGGGCAACCATTTTGAGAAAAGCATTTGTTCTTATCATGTAAGCTGTTTTTATTACAAACGAAAGTATCAAAAAAGAAGGGTAGATGGATGCCATTCCTCCATAAACCAGACAGGAGTTGTTGTAACAGAACAATAAGCGAAAGAAAGAGGTTATTAGTAACACTAACCTGTCACTCCAATAAGGCAATGCAACTCCCCAAAACAAATCGTTGTCATCATTAAAGCGAAATGGTATGAAAACAATATCCCCGGCTATATTGATTTTCTTTTTACTGGCTTTTTTCAGCTGCAAAAAGGAAGCCACTGATCAACAAACCATTCCTATTCCAAATGGTGACTTTGAGCTGTGGGACAATATGGCAAACCTGTCTAACTGGAAAACAAATAGCTGCCCGGCTTGTCTCCCTCCTTATGATACTTATATCGTAAAAAAAGAAACCGATGCTGCTCACGGACAATTTGCAGCCAGGTTTATTTATAATGGTTTTTACAGTAGTTATGCAAACAATAAGTTCTCCATTTCGCTACACCCAACCTCATTAACAGGCTATATAAAATCCACTATTGCCGTTGGCGATACAGCAACCATTCGCATTGAATTGTTCTCTGCTGGCAATCTTGTTGATAAGGGGCAATTTTACGAAACCTCTTCCAATGCGGGGTACAGGAAAATTGATATCCCCATCTCACAGGTTGCTGCAAATGTTGATTCTGCACTGATTAAGATTACTGGAGGGAAAAAGCAACATACAGCACTGTTTGTCGATAACCTGGAGTTTCTAAAAAACGATTGACACTAAGGCTGCATACAGCAAATATTGTTTGTTATGTATGTGAGGAGGATCGCAGGTCCGCATAGCAATGATCACAAAGCGGTCACCGGGTCGCCATTGATGTCGAGTTCAGTAAAACTTCCATTGATGATCCTGTAACTCGTTTTACCGATCTTTAAAACCGCACCTTCCTTTAACAAAGACAACTCTGTAATATCCTGTTCTATCAAATGCAGCGAGCCTTTTGTTTTGAAGGCAAGGTTTAAATAATCAACATTTACCTGGTTACTTTTAACACCGCACACGATTACTTTCACAGGCTTTGTTAAACGGCTCATCAATTCTTTGTCCCTGATATCAGCCCAGTTATCTGCAATGAGTACATTGCTTCCGGCGGAAGGGAATTGCTGTTCTGCCAGCAGCAGGGCTTCAATTACATTCTCAGGAAAATCACCGCCGGCCCCTTTTTGCATGGTTGTCTCTACAAGTGCTTTTGCATCCTGGTAAGTTCTGCACGATCGAAAATAAATGCCGCCGGTTTTGCCCGCTTTCTTTTTGTCATCAGGCCGGTTATCGCCATCGTTAAACACAACAATGTTGCCCGTAAGACTATCAACAGAATGCAGTTGCAGCCAAACCAGCAATTGTCCATTGTAAGGATACATGCTGCCGGTTACATCGGCCACTACTGTAATATTTTTCCAGTGATTCCTGCTGATGGTTTTTATGATGGCAGAGTCTGGTAGTTTTATTGCCGGTACATCAGCAGTACTGTCGTCCGCTGTTTCCATTCGCTCCACCGGCATTTCTTCTTCCAGCGGTACATATAAAGTAAGATAACTTTCGCTGCGGTCTTTAAATTGCTGGTACACCCTTTTGCTGATGAGGTCTTTTTTAAAAGCGGTTTTAAAATCAAGAATCGTTATGGAGTCCGGTATCCTGAATGTAGTGTGCAGGTAATCCGCATCTCCAATAATATAAGTGATCCGCTTGCCTTTCAAACTCATCGATGGATCATAATACGGAGGTTTGCCGGGGGCAGCCGCTGCCGGTTCAACAGGTTTTACAGAAGCAGTTGCCGGGATATCTTCTCCCCTCAAAGAAGGTAATTTATTTCTCCGGTTGTTTTTTTCTACAGCAGTAAGCAGTTCATCCAGTTTCGCCAGGTCGTGTTTTACCGTGCCGTCATTTTGTGCAGCCCGGTACCTGACCACCAGGCCATGAAACATCGGCAGTGCTTTTTCTTTTTCATCACCACCGGTTTGCCGGTAACAGGTAAGCTTGTTTATTTGAGAAGGTTTTACAAAAGGAAATGTTTTGTACAGTTCTTTTACCCGGTTGGCATTTAAAGTAAATAGCGATTGCTCTGCCGGGTAATCGGTGCAGATAACATCCACCATCATTTCACCGGCATTTTTAAAAGCCATCGTATCGCCGATCATCGCTTCGATGTTGTAGGCGCCGTAGGGCATTTTAAGGATGAGTACTTTTTCCGTGGCCGTTTCTTTGGGCATTGCGTATCGGCTGATCCTTGTTTGTACAGATTGTGCCATACCCAACATGGTAGAAAGAAGAGCGGCGAACAATAACAAACATCTTTTCATAGCACTGCAATGATACAAGGTATACAAACCAGTCAACAACTGCAAATACACCGGCTGTTAAATAGTGGGAGCCGGCAGGTAAATAGTTGCTCCGCTTGCATCTGTCTCCACAAATGATCCTTTTTTTACCCGGTAGTATTTTCTGCCGATCCTGAGTAACTCACCCTCGTGCAGCAGCGAAAGATCATAGAGGTCCTGTTCCATAAGGTGTACCGAGCCCTTTGTTTTGCGGGCAAGATTGAGGTACTCCACATTCACGTTGCCATCATACACGCCGCACAAAACGATCCTCACCGGTTTGGAAAGTTGTTCAACCAATGACAGGTCTTTTACGTTGGCCCAGTTATCTGCAATGAGTACCTGGCAGGCAGCTTCCGGGAATTTTTTTTCTGCAGCCAGCAGGGCTTCAATATTATTTTCAGGACAATCACCGCCACCACCTTTCATCATCGTTGTCTTTACCAAATCTTTCACTTCATCAAAACTGCTGCACTGCCTGGAATAAATGCCACCAGTGTTGCCCAGTTTTTTTCATTGTCAGGTGTATTGTCGCCATCGTTGAAAAAAATAAAACGCTTTGTAAGACTGTCAAGCGAATGCAGCTTTAACCACAGGAGCAACTGGCCGGTGTAGGGATACATACTGCCGGTAACATCTCCAATCACATTGATGTTTTTCCAGGCGTTGCGCCTGAATATTTTAAATACCGTTGAATCGGGCAGCGATTTTAGTGCCGAAAGGTTTTCAGTTGAATCTGTTTCCATTACATGGCTGAAATCATATACCGATGTATCAGCGATGTAGTCAAAAAGGCTGGTAACGGTGAGGGGAAATTTCCGGTGTGTTGAAAACATCTCTTTGCTGATCATGTTTTTTTTGTAAGCTTCCTGCGGAGGCATGATCTCGATGGAATCAGGGATATGGTAATAAGGCCGCACGGTTTTTTCATCTCCGATCATCGTCAGTAATTTTTTTCCTCTAAGTCCAAGCATATCTAAATAAGAGCGTACTCCAGTGCCTTCATCGTAACTGTCTGTTCTGCTAACGGTGCGACTTATCTCCATTCCTTTTGCTGCAGGATCTTTTTCTTTTGGAGGTACCGGCCCTGGCTTTTTTCCAGGTACAGGAACAGTTTCAGCAGAGATCATGGCTTCCAGTTCTTTCAGGTCGTGCCGCATGGTCGCTTCATTTTGCACAGGACGATATTTGAGTACGATGCCATGAAACATTCCCTGTGCCCTTTCTTTGGTGGCGCCATCCGTTTGCCGCACATAATTCACCTGCCGTATCTGCGAAGGTTTTATAAAAGGAAAGAGTTTTGTTAGCTGCACAAACCGTTGCTGGTTCAATGCAGTTAAAGACAATTGAGAAGGGTAATCTGTGCATACCACATCAATGATCATTTCACCTGCATTTTTTAATTCGCTTGTATCGCCGCTGATGTCTTCCACCTTAAAACCTGCATAAGGCATGTATAAGATGATGGCCTGCTGTTTACTGCCTGCTGCCGGTAACGGGTATTCGCTCATTTTTGTGAGCTGCTGCGCCAGGGAGGCAATGCTGCACAGGAAAATACAGCATGATAAAAGGGTGAATATTTTTTTCATGTTTGAAGGGTTGTTTGGTACAAGATAAAATCAGATGCAGTACCAGGCGATATCCATACATTGTTTTAACAGGGATTTTACTTTATTAACAGGGTGGTTGTAATTATTGCCGCCAACTTGCTGCCCGAACCTTTATTTTTGAATTTTATCAATTATGACAGTAAGAAAGATCATCCTGGCGGCGCTTGTGCTTGTTCCGGGTATCATGAAGGCACAGATCTTCGAACCCAAAAATTATCCGCAGGGATATTTTGCCTGGCCGGTGAAAGCTACCATCGGCATTGCCGCCAATTTTGGTGAGTTGCGCCCCAATCATTATCACATGGGCCTCGATTGCAAAACCGACCAGCGGCAAAATGTGCCCGTGATCGCCGCGGCAGATGGATACATTGCGAAAGTAAAGATTGAGCCTTTCGGATTTGGGAGGTGCATTTACATCAATCATCCCAACGGGCTCACCACCCTGTATGCACATCTAAATGATTTTTATCCGGCCCTCGAAAAATACATTACCGATCAGCAATACAAAGCAGAAAGCTGGCAGTTGTTTTTAGAGAATATCCCGGCTGGTCTGTTTCCTGTAAAGAAGGGAGACTTCATTGCTTACAGCGGCAATACCGGCGGCTCACAGGGACCGCACCTGCATTTTGAGATCAGGGATACAAAGACGGATAAAGTTCTCAATCCTTTATTGTTCGGAATGCCAATACCAGATAAGGTGCCGCCCACCGTTACACGGCTGGCAGTGTACAACAGAACAAAAAGTACCTATGCACAAAGTCCTCGTTTTTACCCGTTAAAAAAAGTGAATGCTGTTTTTCAAACAGTGCCTGCCGTGATCGCATTGCCAACGGATAAAATGAGTTTTGCCATCAGCGCTGTTGACCGCTCCAGTCTTTCTGCCAATCCCAATGGTATTTACGAGGCAGACCTGTATGACAACGACCAGCCGGTAGTGGGTTTTCAAATAGACAGCATCAGTTACGATGAAACAAGGTACCTCAATGCACACATCGATTATAAACTACGTACCGGCGGCGGACCTTTTGTGCAGCACCTCAGCAGGCTGCCGGGTTATACCAATGGCATTTATAAAGAAGTGAGCGGCGATGGGGTGATCGATCTCAGCGATCAGCAAACACACAAGATAAAAATAGAAGTGAAGGATACCCAAGGCAATACTACGGTGATCGAATTCAGTGTGCGTTCATCCGGCGCTGCTGCTCCCAATCCGGTTGCCCACAATATGTTCCGCCCCGGCTACATGAATATTTTTGAGAACAGCAATCTTTGTTTTTACCTGGCAGAAAATGAATTGTACGATTCGCTCGATTTCCAGGTAAGTCCTGCAGCCGGTACGCATGGCGGCATTGCCTACCTGCTGCACAGTGGCAATATCCCCGTGCATAGTTTTTATCCCGTTACCATAAAAAATACCACTACCTCCAACCCTGACAGGATGGTGATACGCCGCTGGTGGGGCAGCAAAGATGATTATGCCAAGGCTGTGAAAGAAGGCGATTGGTATCGTTCGTCTTTTAAAGCGCTGGGCAATGTTGAACTGTATGCAGACCTTGTGCCACCCACCATTACGCCGGTTGGATTTAAAGATGGGATGAATGCTGCCAAACTAAACCGCATTGTTTTTGTTGTGAGAGATGAAACAGATGAGCTAAGAAATTTCCGTGCATTGCTGGATGGTAAATGGATCCGCTTCAGCAATGATAAGGGTAAAACATTCATTTATAATTTTGATGAACATTGCGGTGCAGGGGAACATGAATTACAGGTGAGCGTGGAAGATGTGGCAGGGAATAAAGTGGAGAAGACATATAGGTTTAGAAGGTGATGCCCCATTCCCCTGAAAGAGAGCAAGGCAAGAGCTATAGCAAAAAAATCTGCTATTGAATTTTTGGATAAATAGATTGTAACTGATGGTTTTATTGAATAAAGGCTGAGTTGATGAGAAAGGAATTGAAGTTGAGTTTACAGTAGCACAACAGCCACATCAGGGTATTTTCCGTCATCGGGCTGTAATCGATGACGGGGCCCTTTTTGGTTCCTTTTTGGGCAAACAAAAAGGAACAAATAAAATTTAAAAAGTATTTAAACGGAAGTCTCCTTTTTAAAGAACAAGAACACAACATTTATTATCAAAAAAGTCTTCCTCAGCACACAGGATATGGCAACATCATTAACAGAAGGACAGAAAGCACCGGCATTCAGCGGCAAAGATCAGGACGGCAACAAGGTTTCACTGGCACAGTTCAAAGGGCAGAAGCTGGTTGTATATTTTTATCCGCAGGACAATACACCTACCTGCACCGAACAGGCCTGCAACCTGCGGGACAATTTCAGTGTGTTAAAAAAAGAAGGTTTCGTGGTACTGGGGGTAAGCCCGGACGACGAGAGCAGCCACAAAAAATTTGAGAATAAATTCAACCTGCCATTTACATTGATCGCCGATCCCAAACATACGATCATAGACAAATACGGGGTGTGGGGCGAAAAGCAATTGTATGGCCGTAAGTACATGGGACTGCACCGCACCACTTTTTTGATCGATGAAAAAGGAGTGATCCGCAAAATATTTTTAAAGCCCCGCAGCAAACAGCACACTGATGAAATTTTAAAAGCCTGGAAAGAAATAGCGTAATAAAAAACTTCAATAAGGGGTCCGGCTTAACACGTCTAACCTAACGAAAACCCGCCGATACGGTTTGTAAAATAATTATCGTGCAATATCTTTCATTTGAAACAATATATGTATACGCCCACTCTTACCAGTAACTGGGTTAGCCACATTTTTTGGTTCGGTCTTGCCAAAGGCAAGATTCAAAAAAATGCGGAGCTTTCCCGAAAGCATTCGGGATTGAAAGAAGCAAAAACAGTGGCGTTCCAGTTACGCATTCCCATAGCTATCGGAACGGCTGCGGAGGCAAAGGCAAATTTCAGCATTCATATTTTAGGTAGAAAGTAATTGGCCTAAGTAAATGATATTTTTTACAATTGAGATTTTAAATAGAAAGCCGGACATTTGAACCGCTGCTCAAAAAATTGAACGAAGAAAAATATACCATCAAAGAAAACTCCTGGGTCGCAGCCATTGCAGCCCGGAAGCTGAAGAGCCACAGTGTTGCCATTGTGATCGGCAGCACCATTCACCTGCACAACAGCAGCGCCGAAGACTTTTTAAAAAACGACAAATGGTTAAAGCATGAACTTTGCCATATCCGCCAGTACCGGCAGCACGGCCTGGTAGGTTTTATTGTAAAATATCTCTGGGAAAGCATCCGGAAAGGGTATTACAATAACAAGTTTGAAGCAGAAGCCAGGGCAGCCAGTGAATTGTGATTTATTTTTTGTTATTTGCATTCCCGGGTCGTTAGCTCAGTTGGTTTAGAGCATCACGTCGACAACGTGAGGGTCGCCGGTTCGAGCCCGGCACCACCCACTATCTAAGTTATATCCATACAGCCCATTCCGCCCCTGCGGATAATTTTCGCCCGTACCCAACCATTTTTATTTTATTTCCGGTTAGTTTATGTAAGATGCCCGGCTACTGCATCCCGACCAAAAATCAACTGGTATGAAAAAAATTCAACTCTCCATTGCTGAACCCTGCCAGGAGAACTGGGATGCCATGACACCCACCCAACAGGGACGTTTTTGCAATGCCTGCGCCAAACAGGTAATTGATTTTACCGCCATGAGCGACAGCGAGATCATCCAATATTTTACCCGGGCAAAGAATGAGAATGTTTGCGGGCGTACCTATACCGACCAGTTGGATCGTACACTGGTACCCACGCCCAAAAAGAAAAAGTACTGGTACCTCCAGTATGCCATTGCCTTCTTCCTGTTCTTTTGTAAAACAAACAAAGCAAAAAGCCAGCACAGGCTGGGTGGCTTAACCACCCTGGTTCCCAGGCCCCGTCCTGATTTTATCCTCGACGCCCTGCATCAAAAGAACGGGCCAAAGCAAGTAGTTAGCGGACTGGTAAAAGATGAAGCCGGGCAGGCGATCCCCTTCGCCAGTGTAAAGCTGCTGAATGACGTAACCGGGGTAAGTGCCGATGAAAAAGGAAATTTCAGTTTGACCATTTCAGCAGCCGACAGCATGATCGAAATATCAGCGCTGGGATATGAAACAAAACAGCTAACGGTAAGGGATACCTGGAATAAAGAAGTAGTGCTCACCAAAAAAATGCTGGAGTTAAAAGAGGTGGTGGTAACGAATGAAATAGGTTACCATGGAAAGATGTATATAGCAGGTGGTATATCGGTATCAGCATGTAAAACTACAAAACGCAACCTGCTGAAGGATACGCTGTTGAACCGGGCCGGCGTTTCCAATAACAGCGTAAAGATCTTTCCGGATCCAGTTACCAGGGGCAGCATGTTCACGGTAGCGCTTACACTAAAACATACCGGCATGCATACATTGCGGCTCAGTGATGCCAGCGGAAAGTTATTGCTGCAACAGCAGTTCAATGCGGTTACCAAACAATCGCAGGAGTCGGTACAGGCAAAGCCAGGCTGGAGCGCCGGCATTTATTATTTGCAGGTGATCGACGACAAAGGCAAACAGGTTGCTGCGGCAAGTTTGATGATCCAGTAAAATAGTCACCCTTACTACAACCAGCGGGGGCTGTTTCAAAAGTTCCATTCATTCCATATTGAGCCGGGTGAAAGTTAACAATGAATGGAGAAACCTGTAAACATTCACTCAATGTAACAGGTCGTTTTCTTTTTGAAACGGCCTCTTTTTGCTGTAATCTATCTCACTTGTAAAGCAGATGTTAATGCAGGCAGGAGCAGCAAATATTCGATACCTTGTTATATGAATCTTCCATCCTTCTGGCAATACGAACCCAACGATATTATTGCGGCCCTCAACAGTACAGAAAATGGTTTGTCACAGGAAGCCGCCGAAGCAAGACTAAAACAAACCAGTTCCAAAAAGAAAACCGCATCGCCCTTTATACAGGATGTACTCCTCTTTCTTTCACAATTTAAAAGTCCGCTGGTATTGTTGCTGGTGGCAGCGGTGATACTGTCTGCCTTTTTAGGCGAAACATCCGATGTGGCCATCATTCTTTTTATCCTGCTGGCCACGGGCATCACCGGATTTGTACAGGAACGGCATGCCGGTAAGGCCGTAGAAAAGCTGCGTTCCATCATCAAAACAACTGTAACTGTACTGCGTGATGGAAAAACAACGGAGGTAGTGGCTGATGACATCGTACCCGGCGATGTGTTGATCTTTGCTGCCGGCAATATCATTCCTGCCGATTGCCTGTTGCTGCAGGAGCAGGACATTCACGCCAACGAAGCCACGCTCACCGGCGAAACATTCCCGGCCGAAAAACAACTGGGTGCATTGCCTGCAGAAACAGCCATGGCAAAACGAACCAATACCCTGTTTGAAGGCACCAGCATTGTAAGCGGTACCGGCAAAGCCATTGCCGTACTAACGGGCAGGAATACCGTATTTGGTACCATCAGCGAAAGCATTACCCGACCGGCGGAAGAAACGGCGTTTGAAAAGGGCATCCGCAAATTTGGATTTTTACTCATGCAGATCACCATTGTGCTGGCCGTGATCATACTGGCCGTTAATTTATACTTTGGCCGCCCGCTCGTTGATTCCCTGCTCTTTGGCCTGGCACTGGCCGTGGGCATGGCGCCGGAATTACTGCCTGCTATCATGACGATCGCCATGTCGTCGGGCGCTAAAAGAATGGCGGCACAAAAAGTGATCGTAAAAAAATTATCCGCCATCCAGAATCTTGGTGAGATCAATTTGTTCTGTTCAGATAAAACAGGAACGCTCACCGAAGGCATCCTGAAAATTTCGGGTACAGTGGGTATCGATGGCAATGAAAGCACTACCGTAAAACAACTCGCCTGCCTCAATGCATTATTTGAATCGGGTTTTTCAAATCCCATGGATGATGCGCTCAGGGCAATGGAAAATGTAAAGGCCGAAGGCTACACAAAAACAGATGAGATACCCTACGATTTTATCCGCAAAAGGCTCAGCGTGGTATTAACAAAAGACGGAAAAAATCAACTGATCAGCAAGGGCGCTGTTGACAACGTAGTAGCGGTTTGCGATAAAGTACTGCTGCCTGGGGGCAGTACCGCGGCAATAGGGGAGTACAAGGCGACGATCGATCAATTATACCTCGATTTCAGCAGTAAGGGTTTCCGCACCATCGGGGTTTGCTACAAGGATTGCAGCGGGCAAAGCTGCCTGCAAAAAGAAGATGAACAGCAAATGATCTTTGCCGGTTTTGTGCTGCTGCTCGATCCGGTTAAAGAGGGAGTGGTGGATGTAATAAGGGAACTCAATAAAAACGGCGTGCAGTTAAAAATGATCACCGGCGATAACCGGCTCGTTGCAACCTATATCGGCGAAAAGATTGGCCTGCATACAATAGTAACTGTAACCGGCAGGGAGATATCCGGCATGAGCCCCGAAGCACTGGTAAAACAGGTGCAGATGGCCAATGTATTTGCCGAGATAGAGCCGCAGCAAAAAGAGAGCATCATCAAAGCCTTTCGCAAGGCCGGTAACTGCGTGGCCTATATGGGAGATGGCATCAATGATGTGGCGGCCATCAATGCTGCAGATGTGGGTATTTCTACCAACAATGCGGTAGATGTGGCCAAAGAAGCCGCTGATGTAGTACTGCTCGAAAAAGATCTTTCTGTGCTCAATGCCGGCGTACTAGAAGGAAGACGGACTTTTTTAAATACCCTCAAATATATTTACATCAATACCAGCGCTACTTTTGGCAATATGTTCAGTATGGCCGGCGCTTCGCTGATACTTCCTTTTTTGCCCATGCTGCCGCAACAGATACTGATGACGAATTTTCTTACAGACTTCCCCTACATGTCGGTGGCAGGAGATAATGTAGATGAAGATGCCCTGCTGGTGCCGCAGAAATGGAACCTGAAACAACTGCAGCGTTTTATGATCGTGTTCGGGCTGCACAGTTCTGTATTTGATTACCTCACTTTTTTTGCATTGTACAAACTGTATAAAACTGCGGATATGTTCCATACCGGCTGGTTCATCGAATCGATCTGTACAGAGCTGCTGATATTGTTCGTGGTACGCACCCGCCGTTCGCTCGTTAAAAGCCGGCCCGGCAAATTGCTCATTGCATTGAGCCTGCTGGCCCTGTTGATCACGCTGGCATTGCCCTTTACGCCTTTTGCTGCAGCCCTTGGCTTTGTGGTGCCGCCCTGGCATTTGCTCAGCATCATTGCAGGTATCCTGCTGCTGTATGTAATTACGGCCGACCTGTTAAAGCTGGTGTTCTTCAAAAAGACGATGCTGTGACAGCCACGCATATACCAGGTGAGCTAATTTTTTGCACGGCTCAGCAAAGCAACCCCACGGGTGAAATACCTCGGGTTGGCACTCATGCTAAAGGTTTCCCATTTTAAGGTATTGTTATCGGTGAACTCCACCAGGCATTTGAATTCAAGTGGTTTATCGCCATCCATGAACGACATTTCAAGCGTGGCCGGTGATAAGAGGAAATCTGCTTTATACCTGCCGGTTTGTTTTTTATTGCCGGTAAATACCACCGACACATTGTTGTTATCCATAAACTCCACCCTTACCTGGTTACCCCTCCAAATACCCAGCAGGTCAAGGGGGGTATGCACCTGTGCAAAGCAGCTAACCGCAGCCGTAAGCAGGCAGACAAGGGAAAGGAAGATCATTTTTTTCATCACTGTTGAATTGAGTTATTAGTGCAGGTGAGTACATAAAACTAAGCAGGTTTTATTGAACAGCCTGTTAATGAGCCTGCAATATTGATCGCATGGGGTGGGCCGGTTCCATGAAAGAAGCTGTTTCAACGCAATCGGGCCTGTCGCATTGAGTGTAGCGAAATGTTTAAAGGCCTTCTTGATACAGTCTTTTCTTTGCGTTACAGGCATCTTTTCTCCATTGGTGCCGGCAAAATTTTATAACATAATACGGTAATTATATATCCACAAAAGCTTTTAACGGGCCGGTTTTTGATAGTTATAGGCTAACCGCTTTTTAATCCTTCTGTGAAAAACGCCTGGATTGGAAGAAAAAAGGACGAGGCCTATACCCGCCCTTTTTTTATGAGTGTACCTTCTATGTTTTCCCCGCTGAACTGCGGCCTTCTGAATTCTCCTGGCTATTGGTTTCATTCATGTACAGTTCACTATCGGAATACTATAATAAAAAGCACTAATCTTATAACAGACTGTTGATTTAAACAGCAACAAATACCCCTATTTTTGCGCAGGTTTTTCAAAGGATATTGAATTTAATACGGGCTGCATTTCTATGCGGCCCGTTGTTTTGTAATGATCTTGTATACCTGCACCACAACAACCCTTTATTGAAATTGCTGTGTTAAGATAGCCGAAGGAAGGTTGTATGCTGCAGCATTGCCGGGCCATCTGCCGTAGCACTGCGCCGGGTTTCTTCAATAGATATTTTTGATTATATTGTACTATCATCACCTATCTTTTTGAAGAACTATCCTCCCTTGGCATCGCTTCACCCGGTTAAAAAAATACCATGAAAAAGATCAACAGCCTGCTGCTGCTGTGCAGCCTCGCATTCACAGCCCGGTCGCAAAGTGTGGGCATTGGCACCAATGCACCCAATGCCTCGGCCCAGTTAGACATTACAGCTACCAGCAAAGGCCTGCTGATACCCCGGATGAACACGGCGGCCATTACAGCCATCCCCAACCCGGCCAGGGGATTGATGGTGCTGGATACGGCAAAGAACCAACTGGTGTTTAATATTGGCAGCCCTGCTGCGCCCAACTGGCAATCCATTGCCTTTAACAGCGGCTGGGGCACTGCGGGCAATGCAGGCACCAATCCTGCTATCAATTTTATCGGCACCACCGATGATAAGGATGTGGTGATAAAAAGAAATAATGTGCAGGCAGGACTAATTAATACAGCTCTTTTAAATACATCCTGGGGCAGTGGTGCATTGAACCCGGCAACAGCCGGCGGTGCCAATGTAGCCAATGGAGCAGATGCGCTTCAGAAAAATACCCTGGGTTCTTATAACACAGCCAATGGTGCATTTACCTTAAACTCTAATACTACAGGGTTTAACAATACAGCCACCGGCGCTTTTGCACTTTACCTTAATACTTTGGGGGATTATAATTCAGCTTATGGCCTGCAGGCACTTAAAAACAATATTTCAGGTAACGCTAATACAGCCATTGGGGTCAGTGCTCTTTATAGCGATACCTCAGGCAGCAATAATACGGCCACCGGGTTCAACTCACTCAGGGCCAGCAAAAAAGGAAATAATAATTCAGCTTATGGTTACGAAGCACTTTCCATGAATACCAGCGGCGAAAACAATATTGCAATCGGCATGCATGCCGGGGCAGAAAATACCACTGGCAGCAGCAATGTTTTCCTTGGCTACCAGGCCGGGCAGCATGAAACCGGTTCTGATAAACTGTATATCTCCAACAGCGATGCTGATTCAGGCAATGCGTTGCTGTATGGCGAGTTTGACAATAAAATATTGTCTGTCGGCGGCAGGCTGGGTATTGGCACTACCACGCCAAAAAATCTGCTGCATGTAAAAAATGCCAATACAGATAACGATGCTTCGCAACTGGTGATTGAAGGCAATTCCAACTATGGCGATGCAACCACTGCTGCCATTGAGTTCCGGTCAAATTTTTCTTCCGGCTATACTGACATATCCGGGAGAATCAAATCTTATTATGCCTCCAATTACTATGCAGATGCACAAATGGTATTTCAAACCATGGCACCGGGGCCGGCATTGGTAAATGCGATGGTATTGAGCAATGGCAACGTAAACGTGCCGAATGGCAGTATTGCTACGGCTGGCAATCTTTCTGCCACGGGCAATCTTTTTGCAGGAGGCCATGCAGGTATTGGAATTACACCCGGCATTTTGTTCCCTTTGGCTGTAAAGGGATCTGATAATTTTGGTGAACTGGTGCAATTTTATAATGGGATCAATGTCCCAAAATGGCATTTAACCTTGTACAATGAAAACAATTTGCCCGACCAAACCGACCTCAATTTTGCAGAAACGGGTATTGCCAATTACCGGCTGTACTTAAAAGCCGGCGGCGAAATAGGCATGGGGAAAATACCATTCACTACAGATAACGACAGCCGCCTGCAGGTAAAACAACAAGGCAGCCAGAATGGTATTGGTGTAGAAGCCGGCAACAGTACCAACCACTGGGATTTTTATGCTACCGGCGATGTTGCCAACACCAAATTTAACCTGTATTACAATGGCAGTTTCAAAGGGGCTTTTGACAATGTAAGCGGCGCTTACACTGCCGGCAGCGACCGTCGCCTTAAAAAAGACATCGCCCCACTACAGCCTTTGCTCACCAGTGTATTGCAGTTGAAGGCTTACCGGTACCATTACTTAGACAATGAACCAACCGACCGTTTCAGCAATGGCTTTATGGCGCAGGATGTACAGCAATTATTTCCTGATGCAGTGATTGAAAACACGATGAAGGATGGACAAAAAAGACTGGGCATCAATTACCAGTACTTTACCGTGCTGGCCATTAAAGGCCTGCAGGAGCAGCAGCAGCAAATACAAACACTGGAAGAGCGGATCGCCCGGCTCGAAGCGGCGCAGAAAAAGGATTGATGGGGAATTGCTGTCGACTTTAGGTGGCGGGGAAAATCAGTTTTTTCTAATTGAAATATTTCATCGCCGATTCGCCAATCCATCTTCCCATATCAACAGGTACAGCATTGCCAATCAGCTTATATGAATTTCTCTGATCATTAAATATGAAGTCATCAGGAAAGCCTTGCAATCTTGCGTACTCCCTTATTGAAAAAGGCCGCAGTCCATACTTCGCTTTCTTGTCTTTGATCAATCGGGTGCTTAAATCTTTCGAATAATGGGCTACGCATGTTGGAGCCAAAACATCTGGTAAATCTGCATCTACAATGATGGGTGTATCTCTGTATTTTCCTTTTATTCTGCTATGGATGTATTCAGGCATTTCTATCAAAGGGTTATTTTCAAGTAAGCCTTTTAGTTTTGGCCTGTTACTACTCCTTTTAGGCTCACTGATTGCATTTGTCTTTTTAGTTCCAATTAAAATAAGTCTCTTTCTTTTTTGTGGTAACCAAATAGCGGCATCAACAGGGCAAAAGATATTTACGTAATAACCGGGTAGTTTGGTCATGGCCTCCATTACTACCTTAAACTTTTTCATGCCTGGCACATTCTCCACGATATACATCTCAGGTTTTTCAATGGCAATATGTCTAAAGAAATGCAGAAATAAATCATCGCCAGTTCTTGTACCGTGTATGTCTGCAATGGTTGAGTATATGGTTGAGTATTTTGTACAAGGATAGGTACCTACAATAATATCAGTATGGGGTTGTTCTAAAACCGCTTTGTCTTTAATATTAGCATTTAAAATACTGTGGTTGAAATAGTGACTATTTGTTTTCATGCAGTCTGTTGCTTGTTTATCCAGGTCGAGGGATTGAACTACATTAATTCCTGCTTGTATTAATCCTAATTCCATTCCTCCGCAACCAGAGAAATAGCCTTTAGCTGTTGGCGTATACATTAGTTTGATGGTTTATCTATATGTAATTGGGACGAACCTAGCCTTTGAAAATTTCATCCATGTGAAACTGTAGGAAATCTTTGTTGGGACAGTATTTTTTTGGAAGAATAATTTTTGATCCAGCCAAAGAAGCAAAGTATTTTTCATGATAATCTGCTTTATGTTTCTTTTTTAAGTCGCCAGACAATAAAATTTCAAACTTTTCTGTAATTCCAATGTATCCTTTGTCGTAAGCCCTGTCATACAAAGCAGAAAGGCAAATGCCATTTTCCGGATTTAATCTTTCTTCTTCTTTCTTTGCCCATGGTATAATGTGACTGGCTACCAATAAATCAGGAATATCGATTCCGGTAATAGCGCATTTGGTAGAATAGTTTGCTAAGACAATTTGCCTGAATACGTTTTGATTTACTCTGGTCTTTACTTCTCTTGTTTTGTATTCTCCTTTCAAATGCTCTGTTCCTTTCAACAAGTCTGAAAATTTGTCTTCAATTGCAACGTGTTCCCTTTGCGCCAATATTCTTTCACTCTCAAAAAGTAGTTCGTCCTTGTGGTTAATAAATTCATTCCAGATTGGCTCTACTTGTTTTATGCCTCCTGGCAAACCTCTTATCCCTCGTTGCTGGTGATATGGATCAACACTGGCAAAATTATTAAGCCTCATTGCAATTGAGCCGGGAGTTCTTCCAATTAAATCTGCGAGTCCGATTATTTGTGGTGTTCCTGAATGCAACTTTCCGAACTCTAATTTCAAATAAAGATTTAGCGCAAGAATTAATTCTTCTCTAGTCCAAAGTTTTCTTTCTGTCATAAAGTCGGTTTAGGTAGTATTCAGTTTATAATAGTCATTGATAAAATGAAGAAATACAAAGATGAATATTAATATTACACCTCCATTTGCATTTAAGTCACTTTTATAATTTACTCAAACTTAATAAAGACTAAAATATAAAGCGGTATACTTAGGAACACAACTTCTACTTAAAAGCATAAATTACAAACTATTTTATTTGTTTTAATAGGAATGAATCTGGGGGGGGAAACAGGAGCCTGGGAGGGGGGCGGGGTCTGATAATTCTTCAGACAAACCTCTTGCGCCAGCAAATAGGTCGAAAAATTCATGAAGTATTTTCTTTAGCAAGTTAGTCAGGATTTATGTAGAGCTATGGACATTTTAAACTGCATTCCGAACTTATCTATATTTCATCGATAAAATCAAATGACTGAAAGAAAACCTTTGCAAATGCTGGAAGATATGCTTGATGCTGCAGAAAAAATTTTCAATTATACAGCCGAAATGAGTTTTAAAGATTTTATGAGTAATGATCTTGTGATGGATGCAGTTATATGGAACTTTCAAATAATTGGAGAAGCGGCGTCTAAATTACCCCTGCATTTTAGAATTCACAATTCCCAAATAGACTGGAAGCGAATTATAGGATTTAGACATTGTATCGTTCATGAATATTTCCAGATCGATCATGAAAAGGTTTGGAAAATAAAAGAAGAAAAACTTTCTGATTTAACAAAATCGTTACAGGAGTTAATAGACATCAAGTATTCTCAACCCAACTAATTTTTTATTTAGCATTTACCGCATCAAGCTGTTTCCAATCATATTTTCAAAATAAAATCTCCCGTTGCCTTCGTTCCTGTCCTTATCAAGAAAATCTATTTTCTTACAAATATTCTGTTAGCAGACTGACGAATAAAAACCTTCAGTTTTTTTGTGGGGACACGAACGGAGGTGGAGACTACAGTTGTTATAGAAATATTGCAAGTGACACAATTTGTGTAAGACACCGTTCTGCCATCCCTCACCGTTCTTGAACTTTTTAGAAATATGCAAAGTCACAGCACAAAAAAACGCCTGCTCACCTGCAGGCGTTTACAAAACAAAAAAATAATCTATCTCGCAAGCACCATCTGGTGCGTAGCTACCACAACTCCTTTTACCAATAATGCATATTGATAAGTGCCGGCTGCCAGCGCTGCTGCATTGAGGGTGAGCACGCCCCTGGCCGCTGTTACCGGGATGGTTTTAATGGTAATGCCCTGCTTGTCGTTGATCACAATACGGGCATCGCCTGCGCCTTCCGGGAGCGTATAGCTGATACTGGTAGTACCCTTGAATGGGTTGGGACTGTTTTGCTGCACCGATGCAGAACTGATGGTAACGGTTTCGTACACTACCGCAGGCTCTTTGACTGCACGGTACTGGTTGTTTTGTTCGATTGCTTTCTTTAGTTCTTCATTTTGTTTGCTCAGTTCCTGCACGGCTTTTACCAGTGGCACTACAAATTCGGCATAGCGAAGGCCATACAGGTCGGTGCTGCTTTTTGGAGCATCCACGCCACTAAAATCGTATTGCATGGACTGTGCTGCTTTTTCAACGTCCTGTGCAATAAAACCGCTGTACACGATCTGTTCTTTTTGGCGGCGGGCCTTGTTGAATTGCTGGCTGAGGCCGCCGGGCTCTTTACGCATCCAGCTAAGATCGGTCCCGGTTAGTTTTTCTGCTGCGGCAAGATCGAGATTGTAGGTAACAGGCTGCAACTGGTTGATGAATGCCAAACCCGGTACATTGTCTTTGATGTTCATTTTTACACGTCCGTCTGATACATTCGTCCAGTTGGCATACCCACCAATGCTGCTCACCGTGCTGTTGCCGATACGCACCTGGTTGCTGGCATTGGCAGAACAGCCAAAACCAATGGCGGTAGCGTTGGTGAGGTTGGCATTGGTTACATTGGCATAGTAACCCACACCGGTATTGCAGGTGCCGGTAGTGTTATTGTACAAGGAGCCATAGCCCTGCGCCACATTGTACAGCCCCGTGCTGTTATTGTACAGGGCATAACCGCCGCCGGCAGTATTAAAACCGCCGCTGCTGTTACGGGCCATTACCATGTATCCCTGTGCAGTATTGTACATTCCGGAAATAGTAGAATCAAGGGCATTATAACCTGTTGCGGTATTGTACGATCCGGCTTCGTTCAGGTTGAGTGCACGGTACCCGGTGGCGGTATTGTAGTCGCCTCCGCTGATCACTTCCAGCGCATAGTTTCCGATGGCTACATTGTAATCATTCACCTGGTTATTACAGGCACCACGGAGTGCATTTACACCGAGGGCCACATTTTCTGATCCATACTGTATGGACGACATGGCAGAAGAACCAATGGCGGTATTGTTGCTGTTGCCATACAGCCTGTACAGGGCGCTGGTTCCAATGCCGGTATTGTTGGAACCGCCGGAATTGTACATTAACGATTTAAAGCCCACTGCCACGTTGCCGGTGCCGGTGGTAGCCAGCAGGGCATTGCCACCAATGGCCGTGTTATAGCTGTTGGAGCCATTAAAATTCATGGCATTGCGGCCCAGTACGGTGCTGGTGGTATCAGCGCAGTTGCCAATGCCCACTTTAACGCCATTGATCACGGCATTGCTGCCCCTTACATCGAGCAGGGCAGCGGGGCAATTGGTACCGATGCCTACATTTCCTGTAGCCGGGAAGGTATTTTGTGCCCCGGCATTCCATGCCTGCAGCAGTACGATACTTACTGCGGCCAGTTGTTGTAATGATCTCATTGTTTGGTTTTTTTGATATGAAATAATTTACCCCCGGGGAGGAGGCATGATCACAACTTTCATACAGTATGGCACGTTGGTATGCAGCAGGACGCTGCGAACGAGCGTTAATTTTTCCCGGATATAAGAAGAAGGACCAGCTAACTAAAACCAGCAGGTAAAAAGCAGGCATAGGCTGCCTGGTTCAGCATTGTAACAGCACAATTTCCCTGGAGCATGGGTAGTACAATCATTGGCAGCATCGCAGCGGGGAAAAGAACTGATCCAGTCCTCAAAATTAAATGATAATTAAATTGCATATTAAATAACAGCGGCTTTTCCGGGTATGATTTTTATCAGTTAGCCGGCAAAGCACAAGAATCCATTTGTTTTTTTTCCATGCCTGTTCTGCCAAAAAAAAGGATGATTACTGGTTATTCAGCAATAAAAGTTGCATATTAGCATACCATTATTTTCATATCACTGTAAGAATATTCGTTGAAGGACCAATGACGCTTTGTCAATGTAGTAAACACACCTGGAAAGCATACAGGCTTTCAATGATAGCCTTTGTCACCGAAGGGCTTTGTTTCTTCGATGAACATTTTTGCAAGCTGTTTGGCTTCTTTGGTATAGTCGGTAGGCAGGTTTTCTTCCTGTTTGATCTCACTCAATATCTCATATTGAAAACTGTCTTCTCCAAATCCATTCCATTCTTTTTGCAAAGAAACATTTCTATGAGCTCCAAGCCTTAATTCAGATCGATGCCGGTTCCATATTTTGTCAAGATTGACCGATCCTTCAATATATATTTTACCGTTAACGGTGTTTCGTATTTGAAAAACGCCCGCTTTATTTTTAATAAGGTTGTATGCTTCCTTTAATTCCTTCTTTGTTTTCACTGGAGTTGTTTTTATACGCTTAAAGGTAGGGAAACCTTCAATAGTATTGCATTGCTTCGTCCCCGGTTGCAGTTTGCATAAATAGTTTTTGCTGCATTGCTAACACTAAATCAGCAGGAAAAAAAATGGCTGGTATTAAACGGGATAGAAGAGTTAGAAAAAAACTATTCGCAGAAGTAAGTTCTGCAGAAAGTAAACTTCAACGCCGGCAGGCCGGTCAATGAAAACGATCAATGTGGTTGGTAAAAACAGGGAACACATGCCTGTTCGTAACAATAGCTTTCCAACATTTGAAATCCTGCGCAGCGCATTACCTGAAGAGATTTTAGCTAAACAATGAACAGGCTTTGACGGGCTTAACACTTCTTCTCCGGAACAACGATACTTAATTTATTACAGAAAAGCCCATCTTATTCAGCCTGTTCTGCAAAACCAATCAGCGGGCTATTGGGCATCAACCTCGATCATTAAGCAGACTAAGAGTAGGAACGCTTGAAAAAAAGAGCTGAATGTATTTCTTAACCTAAGTGAACGGGTTATTGTATCCCGCCAATTTACTTTGCAGTGTCGTTTATAGAGAAGCAAAGAAAACTTTATCCATTGGTTTTGTATTAATGATGACCAATGATGATAAGTGGTCCAGGTTCATCTTCGGGGAACCGGGATTTCGTTTTCGTTTTCATTTTTAATTGATCATGTATGAATACAGGAAAAGCACCGCAAAATTTATTGGAAGATATCAATGTCAGTTTGAAACTGAAGCTTGCTGCGCTCTGGGCGGGCTTAATGTTTCTCTATATCTATGTTGATTATTTTCACTTATACATGCCGGGTCAGATAGATGATATCCAGGCAGGGAGAGTGTTTAAATTTGATATTACGGAGGGATTTCTTTTGGGAGCACTCGCCTCAGTTACAATTCCGGCACTGATGATCTTCCTTTCTGTTGTGCTGGCGGCTAAAGCAAACCGGCTGGCAAATATTATTATTGCTGCGCTGTTCATTCCTTATACATTGTTCAATTTGGCAGGAGAAGCCTGGCTGCACATGGTGTTTGCCGCTGTTGCAGAAGTTGTTCTTCTTTGCCTGATTATCCGGTATGCATGGAAATGGCCCCGTATTGAAACATGAAGCACCTGGCAAAATACCTTTGACAAATAAGAAAGACAGGCAGAACTGCAGCCAACAGCACCGGGTGAGATAATATCGCTATCAGTCACCCTTTCAATACCATTGGAACAGGTAATAATGAGGATTTTTAAATCTTGCGCCCGACCAGGCGATCACAGGAAAAGCAAAAGACAGGCTGAGTTTGTGTTGCCACTCGTAAAAGGCATGCCGGAGCAGGAGCAAAAAAGAACAGCAACGCAGCATTGAAGAATTGAAAATGGAACTGGGTAAATTAAAAGCTGCGATGGGGTTATTAAAGAAGGATTAAAGATCTTTCAACAACCGCTCCATTGTTCGTTCAATGGTTGATGGCTTCAAGTCGCATTCCCAAAGTGTAATAATCTTCCATCCATCTTTTTTTAATGCATTGATCGCTTTGGTATCATTGGCTTTGTTGGTATTGATCTTATTCAGCCACCAGTCGGTCCTTGTCTTCGGCACTACATAATACCGGCACCCATCATGCCCATGCCAGAAACAACCATGTACAAAGATGAGGGTGCGGTATCTGGGCAAAACGATATCGGGTTTTCCGGGTAGTTTTTTATCGTGTAGCCGGTACCGGTAGCCCTGTGCATGCAGGAACTTCCGCACCAGCAATTCAGGCCTGGTATCCTTGCCTTTAATACGGCTCATATTGTAACTGCGTTGTGTTTTACTGTGTACGTCTGCCATTGTATAATTTTATGCCAATTAAGCCGGGAGCAAAGTTGCTCCATCGATATTTTTTTCGCATTTTTCCTAATATACAGTTGTGCCTGCCCCACCATCATTATGAATTTTTTGCCCGTTGAAAATGGTAAAGCCACGCTGGCTTTGCCGGTCAGTTTCTACCTGGAATATTCCGGAGCAGTAGATCTTTCTTCAATGCCTTCACAGCTTTCATGATTGGCTTTGTTGGTATTGACCTTATTCAGCCACCAGCGTGCTAAGCAAAAGCCGGTTGGGTCCAATACCGCCTGAAACCTTTAAATTTATGCACCGCATTAAAAGTTTTATACAAACCACCCGATATGTCAAACCCGGATTTTACCATCACCATTCACATGGTTGCAAGTGTGGATGGCAGCATCGCCAAAAAAGACAACAGTGTGGCCTGGTTTGAAACGCCGGATCATTATGAGCAGGGTATTGAACTGACCCATGAGGAAACCAGTAATTTTCTAAAAACCATCGACTGCTATGTAATGGGCGCCCATACCTACGAACATGCCCTTGCATTGTCGGCATCGTACGGCTGGGCCTATGGGGATACCCCGGTAATGGTATTGAGCCATAGACACCTGCCGGTGGAAAGGCCAAACATCGAAATCTGTTCCGGCTCCCTGCACAAATTTATAAACGAAAAGTTGCAACCCCGCTACCGGAATGTATGGGTGGTGGGTGGTGCCATGCTGGCCAGGGAATTCATCCGCTTAAAACTGGCAGATGAAATACGATTGTCCATTTTGCCGGTGATGCTGTGCGGCGGAATAAAATTATTTGATGATACTGCGGTGGAACAGGCTTTGCATTTAAAAAAAGTAACTGCCTTCAAAACCGGCATGGTTGAGTTGTGGTATGAAATAATAAAAGCGGCAGTGCTACCTGCTTAGTGCACCCGGTTACAACCGCAGGTTCAGGTTGTAATACCTGGTCGGAAAAATCCCTTTTATTGTTGCATCAACACCCTGCCCGCAAATGATTTTAGCTGGATTTTTGTAAGCTGCTGATCTGGTGGCCGGCTGCCATCAAAAAGAAATAAACCCCCTTAAGCTGCAGAGCGAATGATATCGCCGGATGAGTGGAAAAATTACGAGTGGATACTGGGAATAAAATGGCGCAGGGTATCAACAGGATCACGTTTAAATAAACATACAATGGCAAAAACAAACATTTACCTGAACTTCCAGGGAAACACAGAAGAAGCATTCAACTTTTACAAATCGGTTTTTAACACAGACTGGTCTGCACCCATTTTGAGAATGGGAAACATGCCGGCGCAGGAGGGAATGCCTGCATTGAGTGATGCGGAGCAAAAAATGGTGATGCATGTGGCGCTCCCTATTTTAGGCGGCACCCAGATCATGGGTACCGATATGCTGGAAAGCATGGGGCATAAACTGGTGATCGGCAACAATACTACCATCAGTCTGCAGCCCGATACCAAAGAAGAAGCCGACAGGATTTACAATGCACTGAGCCAGGGTGGTACGGATTGCGTTGCCCCTCACGATGAGTTCTGGGGTTACTGGGGTGTTTGTCTTGACCGCTTTGGTATCCGCTGGATGTTTAATGTGCCCAATGAACAATATCAATCCTGATATTTTCAACGCAGGGCTGTATCAAAGTTCCTTTGATCGTTATGTTGAGCTTGAGGAAGCGGTGAGGATTTCGTTGTCCTTCATGTAACAGGTTTGGATTGCTTTGATACAGCCCCGGTTTTTAATTTCCTTCCACCCCGTAGCTTCTTTTTTGTAAGCCGCCTGCCTGCCATTTCTTCTCCCTCTATTTCGCTATTGCATTTTGGTTATGGTCACTGTATCTTACCCATTCTTCCATGCCCTGCAGACAGTTTTTATTTATCATTCAACAAAACCATCAATCAATGAAACAATTGCTTTTTATCAGCTGCGTAGCGCTGCTGACTGCCTGTAACAATGGCACTGCTACCCAAACTACTAAAGACAGTGTGAGTACCAGCACTGCCGGCATGGCGGAAAAGAAGAACCTGCCTGAAATGCCTTATACACTGGAAAAGCCTTATCAAAACTGGCAAACGGGCGATCCCAATCATGCCCTTACTGTGATGACGGCGCTGAAAGCTTTTGAAAGCGGCGATATCGCAAAGTGCATGAACGGTTTTGCAGATACCGTTAAGCTGTACATGGACAATATGGAAGGTACATTCAGCAGGGACAGTCTCGCTAAAATGTTTACTGCTGAAAGGGGCAGCATGGCAAACATGAAGGTCACGATGACGGACTGGGAGTCAGTAATATCATCAGATAAAAAAGAAGAGTGGGTAACGCTTTGGTACAAAGAGGCATGGACAGATAAAAAAGGAAAAACAGATTCTATCAGTTATACCGATGATTTTTTTATGAAAAACGGAAAGATCGCTGTGCTGAGTGAAGCGGTAAGACATTACCCTGCAAAAAAATAACCTGGCTCTTTATTATGGGCTGGCCGGCCGGTTTTATGCTGCAATTGTTTTTGCTGGAAAAATCGACATGCCTTAACCGTAAAAGCATTTTAACGGCGGGCCTTACAAGAGATTCAGTGTTGCGCACTATGAAGAGTGATTACCAAAATAATGGTATCGTTAATCTTGATCAGAAGGAAAATGATTTATTGAAGGGGGAGGCAAAGCCACTACCCTGTTAACAGGGCTGTAATGATGATTGAAGATGGGATGCGCTTATTCCATTTCAGCTTCCAGGTACATTTCGCCGATCGGGTAAAGTCCTCTTTGCTGCAGGATGGAATTGCACCGGTAGAGTAAGGCTGCCGGAATAATGCCTGCATCGGCATGCGTCCAGAAGGTGAGTAAGAGGTTTTCCTGCACCCTGTCCAGCGGTTCTTTCAAACGCAATAATAAATGGTGAAGGTTGGAGACCTGGTCGTCTTTTAAATGACTGAAGCCGCCATAGGCAAGCAGGTCTGTTGTAAGCGAGAGGATGATGTTAGGTTGCTGCATACGAAGAGATTTAACAGGTAAAAGTTCTTTGTACAACGTAAATATATCGTTAAGATTATGTTACCCAAATATGATGCCGCTGCAATGTGTACAGCTTGTGGATAAGGGTTGCACTATAATGTGTGTTGAAGCAACAGCGATCATCAATCCAGTTCTTTACAAAAAAATCCGGCAAGCGATAACAAGCGCTCTACATCCGGCGGCTGAAGGGATTCTGTTTCAATTCGTAGTACATTGTCGCAGTCGTGGCGATCGATATTCCAGCGCTGTATTTGCGGGTGTGCTGATAAATGTATGGCCGCACTATCCACCAGTTGCGGATCGGAAAGATTGGTTTTAAAAACAAGTACCTGCATAAAATGAAATTAGCATGGTGAAAATATTCCCCGGTTGGGAAACAATCGGTTTCACCAGCCGGGGAGTTAAGTGATTTTTAGAAAAGACGCATCGGCGATCAGCGCTGTTGCCTGTTAAGCGTGTTTAGAAGTCTGATGTTGATTGATTGTTATACTTCGACAGGCTCAGTATGACAATCAATGCTTCGACAGGCTCAGTATGACAATCAATGCTTCGACAGGCTCAGTATGACAATCAATGCTTCGACAGGCTCAGTATCTCAATCATTGATGGTAACGTTTCAAAAAGCTCAGTGTGACGATCAGTGCAACCTTTCAGCATTATTCGGCTGCTGAGCTGTTCTGCTGAAAGGGCCGCCACCGCATGCTTCCACAGCGATTCTTCCATTCTGCTTTAAACTGTTCTCTTTCTTCGGGCGTCATGGCCGCCAGCTTTTGTTCCACCTGGTTCTTCCATTCATGGCGCCTGCGTGCAAAAGCGCCGCCGCCCCTGCCAAAGCCGCCAAATAATATCTTACTCAGTACCAGGATACCCAGGGCCTGCCAGAAGCTCACCGCTTTTACGCCAAGTACTGCCGGTAAAATGGCATTCCATAAACTCATCACCACAAATCCAAATACTACTGTTGCCAGGATGGCAATACCGAGTATCATAAAAAACTTTTTTATCTTAAAACGTTTCATGCTATCATTTTTTTGTTGTTATTGTTTGTTGTTCAATCAGCGAATGCCAGCAGCTTGTTTTGCTGCCTGGAAAAAATGCGGCTGATCATTGTAATTATCCATTTCATGATTTCTTTTTTCTTTTAAGGCCTGTTAGTAATTCAGCAATTCATCCTTCATGCCCTGCAGGCGGTCTCTTAAAAATAATACGGCGTAACGTTTCCGGCTGATGAGTGTGGCCACCGGCACACCGGTTTGCTGCGAAATATCTTTAAAGGAGATCCCTTCCATTTCATGCTGAATAAATGCTTCCCGTTGTTCCGCCGGCAACTCATCCAGTGCAAGCTGCAGCTCTTCCCAGAATAAATTGCGGAGGTAGGCGGTTTCAGGAGTATCAACATTGGAGGGCACCAGGTCTTTCCAGTCAAAACCATCTTCGCCGCTCCCGGCAGCAGGCTGCAGGTCATCTGCCAGGGGCAGTTGCTGCTTGCGGTAGCGGTCGGTGATCTTGTTACGGGCCACCGTAAAAAGCCAGCTGGTAACCTGTTCTATAGGTTCAGGGTTGCCGGCAAACTGGTAAAATACCTCCTGCAGGATGTCTTCTGCATCTTCATTATTGCTCACCCGCTGTTTAATAAAGCCCAGCAGGCGCCTGCTGTAGGCCTTGATGCTTTGGGTGAGTGATTGATTGTTGGCTGCGCTCATAGCAGTTGGTATCGTCAGTGCTTCCTCCATCTATGTACAGGTAGACGGATAAGGATTGATTATATTTTAAAGATGCAGGATTTTTTTAGGATGAAGTGTTTTTTTATATAAATAAAGAAAGACAGGCAGTGTCAGCCACAACCTGTTGCAATGCTGCAACCGCCATTTGTTAATGATCTTGTTTTTAATATATATTGATTAACTTCAATACACTTATTGAAGCCGAAACATTGACTTATGATGAAATTTCTATCGCTCCTGATTGCAGCCTGCTGCAGCCTTTCCTGCTTTTCGCAAAATGTAGGCATTGGCACCAGCAATCCCGATGCTTCGGCCCTGCTGGAATTAAAATCTACCGAAAAAGGATTTCTTCCTCCCCGGATGGATAGTGCGCAAAGAGTGGCGATCCTTAATCCTGCTAAGGGGTTAATAGTATATGACACAGACATGAATGCCCTGCTATTATTCAATGGCATCCGCTGGGTATCTATTGACCAAACCAATATTATCGGCGATCCGGGCTCAAGACCGAATACGAGTTATACCTTCTCTGCACCGCAGTTCCTTATTGGTTATAACAATCCAAACGGTATCAGCAATGGTCATAATGGCATTACCAACCAATTTGCATCCATCTCTGAAAACCTGATCGTTTTTTCTACCGGGGTAGATTATAACAGCACCTCTTTTGCTATCACCTGCTATTTCAGTGTTGACAAAAATGGAATCCCTTCGTCGATTCTCTATACTATTCCGAGTTCAACCCCGAGTGGCGGAAAGCTTTACTGTTTTGACGCCGATTCACTGGAGCAAAATATTTACGCCGTGATCAATACCTCACTGTTCAGGCTCAATATCACTAACGTGGCCGATACCACGAGGATAGCGGATGGCGTTGGCGCAGCCAGCCAGATAAAAGTGCTGGGTAATGGAGATATAATCATAGCCACTGATCTGAATAATGGGTCATTGCTAAGGATACTTCCCAATGGTACCCGGCAAACCATTGCTGCCAACCTGCGTTTCCCTAATTATTTTGATGTGTTTGGGGGCAATTATTATGTAACTGATTTGAGTGCCATCACGGGTTCTGTAAAAAAAGTTACCCCGGCAGGTGTTGCCACAACGGTTGTTGCTGATGTACTAACGCCACGTAGTATTGTGTTTGACAAGAATGGCAATTTTGTATTACAGGCAAATATTACCATTAACGGAATAGTGTATGTCAGGTATACGCTGTATGACGCTACCGGCCAACTGGTAGGACCTGTTAACGATGCAAGTGATTTTTCTATTCTTAGTACCGGGGGGTTGGCTACGCCTATGTATATCGACAATTTTAATAACCTTGTTTTCATGCATTCCGGAACCGCTTCTGGCACATCAGTTCCCAACCCCGTTGGCAGTTTGGGATTATGGTTATTGAAACTGGTAAAATTGTAAGACAGGAGGATGAGAATATTCTTTTAACCATCACCTGAGTGTGGTACAGAAGCACAATTTTGCGGAAGCATTTTCTCTTGATTTTATAAGCTGCCTTACAAATACACTTCATTTAAAGGGGCATATCTATTGCCGCTCATTTCCTGCTGTAATATTGCAGCATTTATAAATACAGACTTTTATGAGCAGGAAAAAAATAATTGCACTTACTGCACTGGGAGTAGCCGTGGCTACCTGGTTGCATTTCCGCAGAACCATTCCAAAAAATGCGGTTCCGGTAAAACCATTTGATCTTGAGAAGTACCTCGGCACCTGGTATGAGATCGCCCGGTTTGATTACTATTTTGAAAATAAACTGAACAATACCAGCGCCCATTATGCACTCAATGCAAATGGCACTGTAAGGGTTGTTAACCGGGGCTATAATTACAAGACGGCTCAATGGAAAGAAGCAGTTGGTATAGCAAGATTTGTGGATGATACAACCGAAGCAAAATTGAAAGTATCTTTTTTCGGTCCGCTCTATGCCGGTTACAATGTGATAGCATTGGATGCTGATTACAAATACGCCCTGGTGGCCGGCCGCAACCTCAACTACCTGTGGCTCTTAAGCCGGGAAAAAACAATGCCCGCTGCCATAAAGGAAGATTACCTGCAGCAAGCCAGGCAACTGGGGTACGACACCAGTAAATTGGTATGGGTGGAGCACAACACTTAAAGCTTTAATATTTTGCCACGGCAATGCCGGATGTTGCAGGGGCCGGCGCATGCTGCTGCGTACCCTGCCTAACGGGCTGGGGTGAACGATTACAGGTACCGAGTGCCCAATAGATCACGAAAAAGATAAGGATGGTACTGAGGCAACCGCCCCCTAATTTTTTAGCACCATAACCTGCGATCAATGTTTTGAAAAAAGAGTTCATGTTTTTTGCGTTTGGAGTAGCTATGAATAAACCATGCCATTTCTGACCGTTGCAGTTTCCTGTAATGAAAACTCTTTTAAATGCGTAAGCGGGGATGATTGGGGAATTATTTACCCATTTAATTTTCCGCAATATTCCTTGCAAATGATATCATGCAAAAAGGCGCCTATCCATACTAATTATTTGTAAACTGGATTCGCTTTTACATTTATCATTGGTATGGCAGCAACAACAATGTGATAGTGGCTTAGTCTATTTTGACCTGCAATTTTTTTATCTGCCTGATCACTTTTTTTACATGTTTATCGGGGAAAGTAAAAGCATGACCTTTAACGTCTACCTGGCCATTGAGCACTTTGGGCAAGTTGCTAAAGCCGGAGCCCTGTGCAATGGCCCTGATAGAGATAAGATCCTTGTTCTTTTGAAGATAACGGATGATTTGTCTTTTGGTCATGTCAGAAGGTTTTTCTTTTAATCGTTTCAAAGCCTTTTCTATGGTTGATATGGACGTGTACTGAGAACCCGGGATAAGTACACGGGCAGCGAATTTATATAATATGAATTGTTTATTGGTTGCTTATTAAAACATCCTGATATCAATCAGTATTTCAGGGATATTAGATAAAACTGCTGTACTATACATGCGACTGTTAAAGGTTGTAAATGGTTGCATCGCTGTGCAAATAGTTCAGCGGCAATTAGCGGGTACAGGGTACCGTTATACCGGTTGCCGCCGGATGAATTATCTTGTTGCAAAAACCACCATGCACTACAATGATCTTATTGGCAGTATAGGCGTAGGACTGATACTCCTGGCTTACTGTATGAATAGTTTTTCATGGATACCCAAAGATGGACGGTTATTTTTCATCATGAATATTGTTGGGTCGGCCCTGGCCTGTTATGCTTCGGCGCTGATAAATTATGTACCTTTCATTGTGCTGGAAGGCACCTGGTGCCTCGTTTCTGTTGCCGCATTGATTCAACAATTGAAAAAAACAAACCGCCATGTTTAATAAGGTAGCCATTGAAAAATATTTTGCGGATGAAAAATCAGCTAGTCTCTTCTTAATGATCCTTGCTGCTGTCATCTTACTGGCAGGCCTTGTGTTTTTCTTTTTTTTAAAGACCAATTTTTACAAGGGGGCGGCGTTGCCATTATTACTGGCAGGATTGCTTTCAGGTATCGTAGGGTTTTCGGTATACAAACGCAGTGATGCCGACAGGTTAAAAAATGTGTATGCCTATGATATGAATCCCGGACAGTTAAAAGAAAAGGAAATTCCACGCATGGAAAAGGCGATGAAAAATTTTACCCTGGTTCGTTCTGCAGAGATCATACTGGTTCTGCTGGGCGTGGGTCTGTTCGTATATTTTAAAAACAACGATCAGCAATTGTTCTGGCGAGGGGTTGGTGCCGGCCTGGCGCTGATGGCATTGATCGCTTTCACAGTAGATCATTTCGCAGCCAAAAGAGGGGAGGCTTATTTGAATGGGTTGAAGGAATGGGTTGCAAGGATGAAGTAGTAAAACATGAGAAATAAAACAAAAAGCAATAAGAAACAGGAAAGAAGAAACAGCCAATATACACCTTAATCAATCGGGCATTTTTCGTGATAGTTGATCAATTCGATGGGTGTTTTTTCAAATGCATAGCCAGCATATTTTGTTACAATCTCATCCAGTACTGCATCGATCTCTTCCACCGTCATCAGTGTTACCAGCCGGGAGCGGTAATCTTTGATGCCGGGCAATCCCTTTAAATAATTGGCGTAATGACG
>DDEU01000023.1 GCA_002336815.1 Chitinophagaceae bacterium UBA1946
CCGCTGATCATGGGCATTACACTTTTCCCGTTGAGGCCCACTTTACGCATCAGTTTATCGGTAAGAAAACTGATCCGGGCCATGTATCCTGTATCTTCCAGTAAAGTGATCAATCCAAAAAGGATCATGATCTGCGGAATAAAAACAAGGATGCCACTCAGGCCAGCCAGCACGCCGTTAATGAACAGATCTGACCACCAGGCTTCGGGTAAGAGATTGCTGAAAAATCCGCTCAGTTTACCAAAACCCCATTCAATGCCGTCCATCGGATATTGAGCGATCCAGAATACACTTTGAAACAGCAGGAACAATACAGTCAGTAAGATCAGGTATCCCCATTTGCGGTGCAGTAACAGTTTATCCAGCCGTTCGGTAAACAGTGCCTTCTTTAATGGATCTGCTTCTATCACCGATAGCTGCATGATCTGTTTAATGCGGCCATAGCGCTGCATAATTTCTTCCGCCTGCGTTTTGGTGGGGTTGAAATTGTTGGCTACTTCCACCGCTTCTATCGTGTGTTGTAAATTCCCGGGCAGGTTGAATTGCTCATGGTTGATCAAAAAATGCAGTGCCTTATAATCGCTGATGCCGGGGATGAGCAGCTTCACTTCTTCAATCGGTTTCTGAGCAAGTTCAAGCGTATTGATAAAGGAACGGGGGTTCACCAGGTTGGCCGCCACCGTTTGTTCGATCATTTTTTTTAAGGGAGCTACGCCCTTGTTCTTCCTGGGGTTGGCGGTTAATACCGGTACGCCCAACTCTCTTTCCAGCCCGGCAATATCTATCTCGGTGCCTTTTTGCTGGGCAAGATCGGTCATGGTTAATACAACGATCACGGGTATCTTAAGATCAATGATCTGGGAACAGAAAAGTAAATTTCTTTTGAGATTACTGGCATCTGCTACCAGCAACACCATATCTGGTTTGATATCAGTATCCTGGTGCAGCAATACCTTGTAGGCCACCCACTCATCTCCTCTTTTGGGATAAAGGCTATAAGTGCCGGGCAGATCAATGATGGTGGCAGACAGTGTGTCGTTGATCTTACAGGCGCCGGTTTTTTTATCAACCGTTACACCCGGAAAATTGCCCACCTTTTGATTAAGCCCCGTGAGCAGGTTAAACAGGGAGCTTTTACCGCTATTGGGATTACCAACTAATGCTATATTGAGGTGTTGTGTCAAATGCTGCGTACGCTCTGTTGCCGGTTAATGAATATAATCTGTAAAAATACTTTTTATCAATGGTATCACCTTACGAAATAAGAAAGATGGTTTTAGTATTCGGGAAATAGAAACGTTCCTTGTTTTTCGTTGGCCGTTGCCCGTTTGAACCAATGGAGGCTAAAACTTTCAGACAAACAGCTCAATTAATAGTGCCTGTTATTTTAAAGCCGTATTGACGTTTCACCATTCACCATTGACGACCACGCCTTCACGTTTTTTTGGTATTTGCCCCAATAACAAGGAATTTTGTTTGATGTGGCAGCAATACTTACAACAGGTTCAGTCGGGAGATGATAAAGCATTGGCCCGATGCATTTCGCTGGTAGAAAATGAAGTGGATGGATATGAGCAATTGCTGCAGCTGCTGCCCCCTTCAACCACCCCTGTCATCGGCATTACCGGCCCGCCGGGTGCAGGCAAAAGTACCCTGGTAGATGCATTGATAGCGTTGATGGTGAGCCAGGGAAAAAAAGCAGGCGTATTGTGTGTTGACCCCTCTTCTCCGTTTAACCTGGGTGCATTGCTTGGCGACAGGATTCGCATGAGCGACTGGTACAATCACCCCAATGTATTCATCCGGTCACTGGCCACCCGTGGTTCTTTGGGTGGATTGCACCCAAAAATAATCGAGATCACCGACCTGCTAAAAGCTGCTCCATTTGATTATGTGATCGTGGAAACTGTAGGCGTTGGCCAAAGTGAGATCGAGATCGCAGGACTGGCAGATATCACCATTGTGACCGTAGTGCCGGAAGCGGGTGATGAAGTGCAGACGATGAAGGCCGGCCTGATGGAAATTGCAGACATTTTCGTGGTAAACAAAAGCGACCGGCCGGATGCAGACCTGTTCGTAAAAAATCTAAAAACAATGCTTGCTCCGGCATTCTATACAAAGCAGGTAACGGTACCTGTTATTAAAACAATTGCTGCTCAAAAACAGGGGATCCAGGAATTGCTCGACGCTGTAACAGCATTGGCAGCCAACGGCCAGCGACCGGCGGCGCACGACAAACACTCCTGGTTGCTGGCAGAAAAAGCCTACCACCTCATCCAGCAAAAAAGAATGAAAGATATCAGCAAGGCAGTATTGAAAACTGCTATTGAAGCGGAGGGAACCAGTTTTAATTTGTACCAGTTCATCCGGCAATACCAATAATACATCCAGCTAAAGTAACGGGGAGAATTATCTTGCACGAAATTGTTTCAGACATTGCCATTGCCTTTCCACCAGCGGTAACCAATTACGCCGATAATGGCAAATGGCGCAATCATCAGGTAAAGTATGCCGCTGTTAAGACCCAAGCCGGGCTTTTCACCCAGTTGCTGTGCAGTTTTTGTACACATGGCACATTGCGCCTGGGTTACCGTTGCAAGGCAGCAAAGGAACAGGCCAATTAATATAACGGGGATGATCTTTTTCATTGTACTGCCGCAAAGGTAGGGAGCAATTGCTTATTTCTATTTTTTGTTGAACCGAAAATACTTCATAGCGGCCATGGATTGAGATGGGACTGCGGTTTGCAAAAAAATAGTCCGCCCGCTTTTGGCGGACGGACAAATAATTATACAATCTAAGTTTATGCTGTTTGAGCCATTGACTTGCTCACACGTTTACGGTCATCTTCATTCAAAATCACTTTACGTAAACGGATGCTCTTGGGCGTTACTTCTATGCACTCGTCCTGCTGGATATACTCCATGCATTCTTCCAGGCTCATCAAAATTTTTGGTGCCGCTTTAGATGCATCATCCGATCCGCTTGCACGGTGGTTGGTGAGTTTTTTAGGTTCAGTAGCATTTACTACCAAATCACCTGGCTTAATGTGTTCCGCAATGATCTGTCCTGCGTAAACATCATCTCCCGGATCTACAAAGAAACGTCCCCTGTCCTGTAATTTATCAATTGAGTAAGCAGTAGTTTTTTCTGTTGTTTTGCTCAGCAATACCCCGTTGTTACGGCCGGGAATTATACCTTTCCAGGCACGGTATTCGTGAAAACGATGCGCCATTACCGCTTCTCCGGCAGTGCTCGTAAGCATATTGCTTCTCAAGCCTATCAAACCTCTTGAAGGAATATCAAATTCCAGGTGCTGCATTTCGCCCTTGGTTTCCATCACCAGCATTTCGCCCTTGCGTTGTGTAACCAGGTCGATCACTTTACCACTGAATTCTGCCGGTACATCTACTACCAGTACTTCATAAGGTTCGTGTTTGGCGCCATTGATCTCTTTTACCAAAACCTGTGGCTGACCAATGGTCAATTCAAAACCTTCCCGGCGCATGGTTTCAATTAAGATACCTAAGTGAAGAATACCACGGCCATATACGTTAAAGCTATCTGCACTGTCGCTGTCTTCTACTTTCAACGCCAGGTTTTTTTCTGTTTCTTTCATTAGGCGGTCACGAAGGTGACGGCTGGTAACAAACTTTCCTTCTTTACCAAAGAAAGGCGAGTTGTTGATACCAAACAACATACTCATGGTAGGTTCATCTACGCTGATGGTTGGCAATGCTTCCGGGTTTTCAGCATCAGCAATGGTATCGCCGATATTGAAGTTTTCCAGTCCAACAACCGCACAGATATCTCCGGCCATTACTTCTGTTACTTTTTTCTTTCCCATTCCTTCAAACACATACAGCTCTTTGATCTTCATTTTTTTGATGCTGCCATCAGCCTGCATCAAAGCGATCTGCTGGTTTTCTTTTACAGTGCCACGGGCTACCTTGCCTACGGCGATCCTTCCAAGGAAAGAAGAGTAGTCCAGTGAAGTGATCTGCATCTGCAGGTAACCTTCGTTTACTTTAGGTTCCGGAACATGCTCCAGTATGGCATCCATTAAAGGAAAAATGTTATCTGTTTCGGTCAAACTGGTATTCATCCAGCCATTTTTGCTGCTGCCGTAAACGGTAGGAAAATTCAATTGCTCTTCCGTTGCATCGAGGTTAAAGAACAGCTCAAAAACTGCATCATGCACTTCATCCGGGCGGCAGTTGGGTTTATC
>DDEU01000073.1 GCA_002336815.1 Chitinophagaceae bacterium UBA1946
TGGGAGATCATCGAACATGAAAAACCGGAAGGGGTGATCGTACAGCTGGGTGGACAAACGGCTTTAAAGCTGGCAAAAAAACTGCATGCAAAAGGAATAAAGATCATCGGCACTTCTTATGATAACATGGATATTGCGGAAGACCGTGGCCGCTTTAGTGATATGCTGAAAGAACTCGGCATCCCCTATCCAAATTACGGCACTGCCTACAACACAGATGAAGCGATTGAAGTGGCGAGGAAAGTTGGCTACCCGGTGCTTGTACGTCCGAGTTATGTACTGGGCGGACAAAGAATGCGTATTGTGATCAATGATGAAGAGCTGGAAAAAGGTGTACTCAGTTTATTAAAACATTTGCCCGGCAATACTATTTTGATCGATCATTTTCTTGACCGTTGCCAGGAAGCAGAGATCGATGCCATTTTTGACGGCGACGATTTTCATGTAATGGGTGTGATGGAACACATTGAGCCGGCCGGTATACATAGTGGTGACAGTAATGCTGTATTACCACAGTTCAATCTTTCGCCGCTGATCGTACAAACGATGGAGGAGTATGCAGAAAAGATCGGCCGGGCACTCCACATCAAAGGGCTCATCAATATCCAGTTTGCGATTAAAGATGGCAATGTGTTTGTAATAGAGGCCAATCCAAGGGCATCAAGAACAACACCATTTATTGCAAAAGCCTACCAGATACCCTATTTGAATGTGGCCACCAAAGTAATGCTGGGAGTAAACAAATTAAAAGACTTTACGTTTGAAAAAAAGCTCACCGGTTTTGCGATCAAGGAACCTGTTTTTTCTTTCAATAAATTTCCTGGTGTAAACAAAGAACTGGGGCCGGAGATGAAGAGTACAGGCGAGGCCATCCGTTTTATCAAAGACCTGAGAGATCCTTATTTCAGGACTTTGTATAAAGAAAGGAGTATGCATTTGAGCAAATAATTTTTGTACTTTTAAATAAAAAATTATGGGCTTAGTGTATGCTGATATTGAACTAATCAATGCAGGCGATCTTGAAATGGTTAGAAGGAGCTTCATGGATAAAGATGATGTAAAAAGGATGCATTTAAATATGCTTGTGGATAGTGGTGCTTATATGATGGCAATCAATGAAACGATCCAGGAACAACTTCAAATACCATTTATAGAGAAACGGAAAAGCATCATGGCCAATGGAAGTGTTGAGGAACACGATGTTGTAGGACCCATTGTTGTTAAGTTCAAAAACCGCCAGGCAGTTTGCAATGCAGTTGTACTGCAGGGAAGTAATGAACCTCTTTTAGGTGCTATCCCCATGGAGGAAATGGACGTGCTTATACATCCCCTCCGGCAAGAATTAATCGTAAATCCTGAGCATCCTTATTTTGCACAATTAAGCCTGAAGTGAAGCTCTTCGGAATTTTCCCGCTTTCTCCAAAGATTTTAGATGCCGTTGTTTCATGACTCCCTATAAAGAAAGGAGTATACATTTGAGCAAATAAAAGTGTATTTACATCGTGATAACCGCCGCTGGCGGAAACACAGTACCGGCTTTTGAATTTGATCTGCATATGCTGAAATAATATTAACTTAGGGTATGTCAAAACCCTTAGACATACCAATCTGGAAAACGGCGCCTACTATCCGCCTGTTGCTGCCACTGATCGCAGGCATCCTGTTACAATGGTATCTGCAATGTGCGGTGGTATTCGCTGCAGCGGCCATTGTTTCATTCAGCCTCGCTTTCTGCTTGTTTTCGTTTTTGCCACTGGCTGAAAAATTCAATCTGCAGGCAGTGCAGGGGCTGCTGTTGCAATTAATACTGGTGGCTGCCGGGATGCTCATTACCTGCAATAAAGATATCAGGCTCCGGTCTAACTGGTATGGCAATCATTACCGTGAAGGCGATATGATCGTTGCTACCATCAAAGAGCCACTGGTAGAAAAAACAAAGTCGTTCAAAGCAGATGCATATGTAGAAACAGTGCTGCACAATGGCACTTCCCTGGCCAGCGAAGGAAAATTACTCCTCTATTTTTCAAAAGATTCCGGTACTGTGCCTTTACACTACGGCGACCAGGTACTGATCAGTAAAAAATTAACCGCCATCAAAAATTCCGGTAACCCGGGCGCCTTCAATTATGAACGTTATGCAGCCTTTCAGCAAACCTTTCACAATGTATTTTTAAAGCCGGGCGATTGGGTGAAGCTGCCAACCAGCAACCGCAGCGCTTTCTGGTCTTTCCTGTTTACAGCAAGAGAAAAAGTATTGAGCATACTGCAAACAAATATTGTGAACAGCAAAGACGAACTGGGTATTGCGGAAGCCCTGCTGATCGGTTATACCAACGACCTCGATAAAGACCTGGTGCAGGCATACAGCAACACCGGTGTGGTACACATCATTGCCATTTCAGGTATGCACCTTGGTCTCATCTACGGCATGCTGCTCTGGTTGTTCACTACCATCCCAGGCATCAAACGATCTAAAGCAATGCAGGCCATTTTAATACTGACCTGCCTGTGGCTTTTTTCTTTGCTAACAGGCGGCGCAGCATCGGTGATCCGCTCTGCAGTAATGTTTTCATTTATCACCGTGGGCAACCTGTTCTTTAAAAAAACATCCATCTATAGTTCACTTGCTGCCTCAGCCTTTGTAATGCTTTGTTACAACCCGTATTACCTCTGGGATGTTGGTTTCCAGTTAAGCTACCTTGCGGTAGTAGGCATTGTGATCTTTCAAAAACCCATCTACAATTTACTTTACTTTAAAAATAAGTTCGCAGACAATACCTGGAAGGCCATCGCCCTTACCACCGCTGCACAGGTGCTCACCTTTCCTGTTTGCATTTATTATTTTCACCAGTTTCCTTTACTGTTCCTCATTACCAATTTAATTGCGGTGCCGCTTTCTACCATTATTTTATATGCAGAAATAGTGCTGTTGCTATGCTCTGTTGTTCCGGCATTAGCAGTATATGCAGGCAAGGCCACCGCCGGGCTCTTATGGCTGATGAATAAATTTATTGTATGGATCAATGAATTCCCATTTGCCGTTTGGGATAAGATACCATCCAATGTAATTACTACCTGGCTCCTGTATGCCATTGTAATTTTTACTGCTGCCTGGCTGATGAAAAAAAATGGCAACAGTTTACGCATGGCATTGACCTGTTTGGCAGGCTTTGTATGTACCCATGCCATTATTGGCTGGCAGGTAAAGAGTCAGCGAAAGATGATCGTGTACAATGTGCCGCAGCGCCAGGCCATTGATTTTGCAGAAGGGAACCAGTATCTTTTCAAGGGCGATAGTATTTTGCTGCAGGATGGTTTGTTGCAGAACTTTCATTTAAAACCTGGCCGGATTGCCCTGCAGTTGAATAAAAGGTCAGATACGATCACCGGTCTTTTCCATCAGGGTATGTTTTACCAATTTGCTGATAAAAAAATTTTGATCATCGATAAGCCCGTTTCCCTTGAAGCAGCCACGCCCATCACTGCAGATGTAGTGGTTATGTGTAAAAACATAAAGCTGGATATTCCACAACTGGCCAAGGCCGTTCATTGCAAACAATTTGTGTTTGATGCGTCTAATAGTTTGTGGAAAATTGAGAAATGGAAACAAGACTGCGATCAGCTAAATTTGCGCTATCATTCAATACCAGACAAGGGTGCTTTTGTGATGGACCTGTAAATGCAGGAAATGCTGCGATGATGCAGCCTTTAACACAGCAACGAAACTGGTGCCAAAAACATTTTCCTTACAATGAATAAGCAAATCAAATCGGCGCTCATCTCTGTTTTTTA
>DDEU01000063.1:0-231 GCA_002336815.1 Chitinophagaceae bacterium UBA1946
GGTCACCAACTTTAATACCACCGGGGATGTCCCTGAATTCGTTCAGAGAGATCAAACCGTCGCTTTTAAAGCCAATGTTTACAACAGCATCCGTTTTAGTGATGGCTTCTACAGTTGCCTGTACCATTTCACCGTCGTTGATCTGTTTAAAAGTGTCATCATACACTTTGTCGTACTTTTCTTTTTCGGCTTTGTTGTAGCTGGTAACGTTGCGTTTGTCAACACTCCAGT
>DDEU01000063.1:300-76459 GCA_002336815.1 Chitinophagaceae bacterium UBA1946
TGTGCATCTGCGTTTAATTGTTTAATAATATTGAATGACATAATAAAACCCCGGTTTTTTAAACGGGACGGCAAAGGTAAGCCATTACAGCGGCTTTGAGAAGAAAACGACAGCAATTTTTTGGGTTTTTGAAGGAATAACCGGAGGCTGATCAACTGCGCCAAAATAGCGACTGGGAAGGCAGGGGCTGTGAGCCGTATCCCTTTGTGGGTCTGCAGTTCCGGCTGTTTACTCCAAAGCCGGCACAGGAGCCCTGCGGCGCATCCTCACCGTGTTTTCCGTTTCCATCCGGCAGCCACCGGGCAAAAGACCATTTTTCAGCAGTATTTACTTGTGGATTGCCACAGGAAAATCCGGTAAAACAATATCTTTTAACGGGGTATTGCTGTTACAAACCGCCTTCCCTCTCTTTGCGGGGCCTTTATAAAATAAATCCTTTGTATGTATATTCGTTGCCATGTTTAGGTAACCTGTTAAAAAGCTCCCCGGATCAATTTATGGTACAATGCAAAAACTGTCATGCTGATATCTCCGAAAAATATTGCGCTAACTGCGGGCAACCAGCACTTGTAAAAAAGATCAACGCTCATTATATCTCTCATGAAATTCAACACCTGCTGCACTTTGAAAAAGGCATTTTATTTACCATCAAAGAACTGTTACTAAGACCGGGGCAATGCATCAGGGAATTTGTTGCCGAAAACAGGAACAAGCTTATTAAGCCCATTCCCTTTTTGATCTTTACCTCGCTGTTATACACGCTGGTCGCCCATTATTTTCATGTAGAAGAAGCTTATGCAAAAGATACCGAAAAATTATACGGGCATTCCGCGGTTGGGAATATTCAGCAATGGGTTCAAACACATTACGGGTATGCCAACATTATCATGGGCGGGTTCATCGCATTATGGGTGAAGATATTTTTCAAAAAGTCTGCCTACAATATTTTCGAGATCACCATCCTGTTATGCTTTTTGATGGGCATGGGCATGTTGCAACTGGCTGTCGCGGCATTGATCTCCGGCTTGCTTCATCTTTCCGTTGTTTATTTCCTGGTAATGCTCGTCGCAATTCTTTATATCTGCTGGGGGATCGGCCAGTTTTTCGGCGCAAAAAAAGCAATGAATTATGTAAAGGCGGTGCTGGCTTACGTGATAGGCTATTTTAGTTTTGAGATAGTGATCACCGTTATCGGAATTACAGCAGATCATTTTTCCAAATAAAAACAACGGGTTCTTTTCCCGGAAACTTTTCAACTATTGCCGGGGCGACTCAGATCATGTAAGAAATCCTGGGCCTTCTTTAGCAACTGTATCAATTCTTCCGCTGCCGCTTCAGATGATTGGGGATTTTGGCCTGTTATCAGCAGCCCGTCTGTAACAACATGGCTTTGCCAGTCTGCTGCCTTTGAATAAATGCCACCCTTCGCTTTTAATTCATCTTCCAGTAAAAATGGTACCACATCTTTTAGTTGTACAGCAGTTTCCTCACTGTTACTGAAACCGGTAACATTTTTACCCTCAATCAGCAACGCATCTTTATCAGCCTTCACATTCAGCAATACGGCTGGTGCATGGCAAACAGCCGCCACCGGTTTATTGGTACGCCAAAAGGTTTCGATCATGGCAATGGACTCTTTGTTGCTGGTAAGGTCCCACAAAGGCCCGTGCCCGCCGGGATAAAAAATAGCATTAAAATCTCCTGCAGATACCTGTGAAAGTTTTTTTGTATGCGCCAGTTCTTTTTGCAGTGCTTTGTCGTTGTTAAAGCGCTGTGTAGCGCTGGTTTGGTTTTCAGGGGCAGCGCTTTTTGGGTCAATGGGCGGCTGGCCTCCCTTTGGAGATGCCAGTGTTACCGACATGCCGGCATCTTTAAACTTGTAATAGGGTGCAGCAAATTCTTCGATCCAGAAACCGGTTTTTTCACCGGTATTACCCAATTGACTGTGCGATGTTAAAACCATTAATATGTTCATACGGTATTGATTTTAGTTATTGTATTTTGTTTGGTTACGGAATGATCAAAGGCATTATAAAATACTTAATACAATAAGCGAACCAAGTACTGTAATGATGGCCACCTCAAAACTGTATGGGTTTTTAAGGAGAGTTTTATTCGCATATAGTATGATTGTAGTACTGGTGGAATAGGGGATGCAGGCCGTTTAGGGTTGCATCTTCTGCCTGGGATACAGATTGCTGAACCGAGAAATATTCTGCAGGCAACCACTTTTTCTGAATTAAATATTTATTTTTATCGCTTCAATCCGGTGCTTACAAAACAATACTTTGCTGTTACTCAATTTTACTCAACTATAAAATAAACTACTGCCGGATGTTATTTAACTCGTTCGATTTCCTGGTGTTCTTTATCGTTATCACCCTGCTGTATTATGTTCTTGATCACAAATACCGGTGGGCGCTTCTTTTACTCGGCAGTTGTTTTTTCTACATGTCTTTTATACCGGTATATATCCTCATTTTAGGGTTTACCATTGTGATCGATTATATCGCCGGGATATACATCGAAAAATCGGAGGGCAAAAGGCGAAAGCGTTACCTGGTAATGAGTATCGTGGCCAACGTGGGCGTATTGTTTGTTTTTAAATATTATAATTTCATCAACGACAGTCTTTCTGCTTTACTTGGTTTTGCACACGTGCAAAACAATATTCCCTACCTGCACATCATTCTGCCCATCGGTTTATCGTTCCATACCTTCCAGGCAATGAGCTACACCATTGAAGTGTACAGGGGCAACCAGCCGGCTGAAAAACACTTTGGTATTTATTCACTATACGTAATGTTCTATCCCCAGTTGGTGGCCGGGCCCATTGAACGTCCTCAGAATATCCTGCACCAGTTGAAAGAAAAAGTTGTGTACAGGCAGGAGAATATGATAACGGGTATACAGATGATCCTGTGGGGCTTGTTTAAAAAAGCGGTAGTGGCAGACAGGCTGGCGGTACTGGTAGATAAAGTGTATGCTCATCCCGGCAGTCATGGCGGGCTTACCCTCTTCATTGCATCTGTCTGTTTTTCGATCCAGATATACTGCGATTTTTCAGGTTACTCAGATATGGCGATCGGTACAGCCCGTACGCTGGGTATCGACCTCATGAAAAATTTCAACCGCCCTTATACGGCAAAATCTGTCACCGAATTTTGGCAACGCTGGCATATTTCTTTGTCCTCCTGGTTCAGGGATTATCTCTACATACCCCTTGGAGGAAACCGCCTGGGCGAATTAAAAACCGTTCGGAATGTGTTCATTGTTTTTCTTATCAGCGGGTTATGGCATGGCGCCAACTGGACCTTTGTAATATGGGGCGGTCTGCATGGTTTGATGGTACTCGTTGAACGGTTGCTGAAAACCAAAAAGAAACACAAAAAGCCATCGTACCTGTTAGGACTGGTGCGTACGTTGTGGGTATTTCTGTTAGTGAACTTTGCCTGGATCTTTTTCAGGGCAAGCAATATCCATGATGTTGCTACTGTCTACAAAGGCATCTTCACCAATTTTCACATCAATAAGGGAAGCATCACCGAATGCCTGTTGCTGGTTACCGGTGATTCTACCTCTCTTGGTTTTATGTTCGTATCTGCGTGCATGGCCATCCTGATGTTCTTTATCGATAATAAAACCGGCATCGCAGGAAGCTATGCCTACAGTTCAAATAAGAACAGGAATTATGCATTTTACCTGCTGGTATTATTCTGTATCCTGTTCTTTGGCGCATTTACAAGCAACAGTTTTATTTATTTTCAATTTTAGGGCATGAAAAAATTAATCATAGGTTTTTTTATTTTGTTTACTGCGATCCTTGCATTCAAAATGTTTTTAGGTTACCGGTTCTCACCTGTTACAATGGGGCTGCCAGGCCTGTTCAAAGAAAAGTCCGTTGATTATGTTTTTATTGGCAGTTCACAAACAAGACAGGGCTTAAGCCCTATGATATTGCAGGATAGCCTGCACAGTGCTTATATCGTAGCCTATAACGGTAACAGTCTTTTTTACATCAATTTTTTGATAGCCGCCATGCTGGAAAACAAAAGCCTCCAGTTGAAAAAGATTGTAGTGGAAGCTTATCCGTACAGGGTTTTTCAAAAAGTGGCGCTGTCAGATGTTCGCCTTTTCAACGGGCTGCAGTATCAATCGAAAATGAAATTTCTTCAGTATTCAAAAAATGTATTGTCGCCATGGGATAACTATGAACTGGTAATGCTGAGTGGTAATGAGAATATTGCTACTTATCCCTTCCTTAGAAATTTCAACAATTCACTTTCTTACAGGGGCGGTTATACAGAAAAAGAAGTAGCCGGCATATCAGCTGCAGCTTTTGCAGCCATGAAACCACCCATCTCCGATACTACAGTTTACACGGGCTTAAATGCCCTGCAGGTTGAATCACTTGAACACATCATTGCGCTTTGTAAAGAACACGGGGTGCAATTATATTTTATTGAGCCTCCTGCAGCTAAGAATGTTATGCAGTCTCAGATTTATTCGAAGGCACATGCTGATCTTAAAAAGATCATCGTTGATCATCACCTGCCTTATTTCGACATCACCGATTATTTGCTGGACAATACCAATCCTGCATTCTTTCACGACGAAGTGCATCTTTCTTCATTGGGAAGAGACGCCTACACGAAGAGCATCATCAAGCTTTTCAGGTAGCAGGGCAGTACTGATTACAATAATACCCTACCATCAAACGAATAAATCAATTTAATGGTAAGGTATATTGCCCTCTATGAGTTTCAAATAAAGTAAAGGCCAAACACCGGATTTAAAGCGGGTTTCTTCCACTGATAATACGTATCAGGATAGCAATGATGGCGATCACAAGTAGTACATGTATCAATCCACCGGCACTGTAGGCGAATACACCAATGGCCCATCCGATCACTAATATAACTGCGACTAAATAAAGTAGGTTGCTCATAATATTTTTTTTAGGTGTGAAAACATTTTAAGTATAATCTATTTATGTGCCATGATTCTTTGAAGCCGGATCAGGTATTGGATGCCGCACACCAGGCGTATTAAAACAATAAGGTGGGGAATATAATGCTCAAAAGGTCATTTTGCCCTTCCGCTCAAGTTCAATTATCTTTAGTACGGTGTTAGTAAGAGTAATATCAACTTAATACCCCCAATATGATAAAATTTGCTGCCATTAACCTGCTGTGGTTATTTTCTACTTTGCCATGCAATGCCCAAAAAAATACCGGGAAGGAATCCGTGGTGAATATTGTGTTTGAATTATCGGGGCGACGGGGACTTACCCAGCTCAGCATTACGCCTGCATTGGCCATCAGCACCAGCAAAACGGAAAAAAAATATATTGCCATGGGCCCGGAAAAATGGAATGAACTGCTTGGCACACTTAAAGAACTTGACCTGTCTTCCGTCGGCCGGTTAAAAGCACCTACGCAAAAGAGATTGGTGGATGCTGCTTTTCATTGCAGGATATTCATCAGTACAAAAAATAAAAAATATCAAACGGCCTATTTCGACTCCGGTATCCCGATGATAGAATTAAAATCATTGTATGATAAAATTGAGTCCATCCGCAATGCGATCAATTATGACGGGGAATTCTGGAAAGCAGAATAACTCATCCAGCTGTATCACCAGCCCCGGCAATCATATACATCTTCTCTCTCTCTCTCTCTCTCCTTACCATCTCACCGCTGCGACCATTCCGATACTGCACAATTAGAATACCTACTATACACAGTTTCCTCATACTACTATTTTTTAAGGTGTACAGGATAAATAGTTTTGTGTATCGTATCAATATCCTTTAAAAGATATGGATGCTGCGTAAAAATTCAGTCACTGATCTTTTACGAACTGGCAACAGGTAAAATAAAATCCTATATACTATGAAGACAACGTTCTTACCACTAATGGTATGCCTCTGTGCATCCATCCATCCCGTGTCGGCAAAAAATTATTATGTAGCAGCCAATGGTAGTAATGCCAATACCGGTACCAGTGTTGCTGCACCCTGGCAAACAATCCCGAAGCTCAATGCAGCTTTTGCTTCTATGGCGCCGGGCGACAGTATTCTTTTCAGAAGAGGCGATGTTTTTTACGGAACAGTTGTGGTGGGCAGATCAGGCTCCAGCGGAAAGCCACTGGTGATCAGCGCTTATGGAACCGGCGCAAAGCCCGTCATCACCGGTTTTATAACCGCTTCTTCCTGGACGCTGGTGAGCGCCGGTATTTACCAGGCCTATGTGCCAGCAGCTAAAAGTACGTTGAACATGGTAACTTTTAATGGCATTCCACAGGCATTGGGCAGGTACCCCAATGCAACCGATGCCAATGGCGGCTACCTGAGTTACGAGTCATTTGCCGGCAGCAGTGCCATTACAGACAGCCAACTTACGGGTGCCGTTAACTGGACGGGAGCGGAAGCGGTGATCCGTAAAAAATTGTGGGTGCTTGACCGCTGTAAGATCACGGCGCATTCGGGAAGCACACTAACGTACACGAATACCAGCTCTTCTACTTATACCGGAACGAATAATTTCGGCTACTTTATTCAGAATGATGCCCGTACGCTTGACCAGCCCGGGGAATGGTATTTTAAAAGCAGCACCAAATATTTGCAATTGTATTTTGGAGCCGTAGCGCCTTCCGCTTATGCAGTAAAAGTAAGTACACTTGATACATTGCTTTCAATGTCCTCAAGAAGTTATATCTCTGTAAACAACATTGCTTTTGATGGTGCCAATGCAACAGCCCTGTTGACAAAAAACGGCAGCTATGTGAATATACAAAACTGTGATTTTTCAAATGCCGGTACCGGCGGTATCAGCGTACAGGGCACCTCAAATGTGTTGATAGAAAATTGCAGCACGAGTTATATGCTTAACTGTGCCATCTCTGTCAGCAGCAGCAGTGCATCTAACATTACCATCCGCAGTTGTGCAGTAAAAAATACCGGCACCCTCCCAGGCATGGGTTTAAGCAATGGAAATTCTTACAAGGGTATTATTGCTTCAGCCGCCGGTAATTTATTAATGGAGTACAACACAGTTGACACAACGGGTTATGTAGGTTTAGAATTCCAGGGCAGCAATGTAAACGTCCGCTACAACAAGGTGGACTATTTTGACTGTATAAAAGATGATGCCGGGGGCATTTATACCTATGCTGACGGCACGGATGCTGCACCGGGAAAAATATATACCAACAGGGTGATCAGCAATAATATCGTAATGAATGGTGCAGGAGCGCCCAAAGGAAGAACAGGCAGCAGCTTATCAGCGAGTGGCATTTACCTGGATGGAAGAACGATGAATGTGATCGTGGAGAATAATACTGTTTTTAACAATGGAAAGAACGGGATACACAGTAATAATCCATCGGGTGTAACTATAAGGGGTAACACCAGCTATAATAACCTGAATGCGATGAGCCTGATGCGCTGGTCATGGGGAAGTATCTCAGGCCTTACAATGAAGAACAATATCTTTTTTCCTGCAACCAGTGCACAACGCTGCCTGTATTATACCAATGCAGCACTCAATACGCCAACAGTTTCTTCCGTACAGGGCGTGCTTGCAGGGTTGGGTAATATCGACAGCAACACTTACAGCATGTTAAATCCACTTGCATTCAATTCAGAAATTTATGCAAGCGAAGGCGGGGCACTCATCCAGTCCTCACCGATGTCGCTGGATGGATGGCGTGCTTTTGCAACCCATGATATCAATGCCAAAAAGCCGGTCAATTCACCGGCAGCCTATACCCTTGACAGTACTATCGGAAACAATAAATTCAGCAACGGGCTTTTTGCAACCAATATCAGCGGCATCACTTTATTCGGGTCCAATGTTACTGCAGCCTGGGATAACAGCGGCATAACAGACGGTGGTTCCCTGCGGATCAATTTTGCCAGCCCCACTGCCAACAAATATGCTGTGCTGCACAGTCCTGTTGGCGCAATAAATACAGGGAAACAATATGTACTGCGTTTTGCTACCTATGGCACCACCCAGTTGGGAATCGTAAGGGCCTATATCAGGAAAACAAGTTCACCTTACAATAATCTTGTTGCCACCCAAACCAGTTCATTTGGAATGGGAAAAACCATGCATGAATTTTTATTCAACGCACCATTAACCGAAGCTGGTGGAAGTCTGGTGATTGAGATAGAACAAAACTCAGGCACTACCTATATTGATGATGTTTCATTTTATGAGGCAAGTGCAAAGCTGAATGATGTGCCATCCCAACTGAGATTTGAATACAATGCCGGCAAGGTGCCTTTAACCATTACCCTTGATGCTGCTTATACCGGCGTAGATGGCCAGCAATACGGGGGCACTCTTACCCTGCAACCTTTTACTTCCGTGATACTGATAAAAAACGCCGCTACCGTGGCAGCAAGACCTGTTGCACAAAACGTTCAAAAAATCGTTGCTACTGTTCCAAAACCGGTCAACAGGCGCTTGAAATTGCTTGCGTATCCCAATCCTTCAGGTGGAAGTTTCAACCTCAGCATCGAAACGGGCAGTACAGACAGGCTGTTATTATTGGTATATAGTGCAGAAGGAAAGCTGGTGTACAGTGAAAACGGAACTGCGGGCAGGCTCTATACATTCGGGCAAGCTTTCCGAAACGGTATGTATGTGGTAAAGGTACTGCAGGGCAAGTACGTGGAAACGCTTAAACTTATAAAAGCAGGGCTTTGAAAAGATAGCTGCCTGCTGTTTTGAACCCAATTTAGATTGCTGCTCCCATCGCAGCGATGTAGTTAAAGTAACACTGGATTGCTTAAATCAATCGTCAGAAATAGATCTGTCAACATTGAAATAACCTCAATGTGACAGATCTTTTTTTTGATATAGTTATTTTTCATCGTGCCCTGTAACTGGTACGACTACACTCAAATGAAAAATAGCTGTGGAAAACAATGCCCACTGAACCTGCTTTTGCTTAAACTGTTAAACTTTTGCACATTGTATATATATAAACGGTTTACTGTCATCGATATAAATGTTACAACATTCTTTTTTTGAGCTATTGTCCATCTTTTTAGTATTCTGTTAACCTTTGGCATATTATTTGAAAACCTTCGCCCGGTTCGGATAATTTATTTCGTTTTTTGCTACGATTGGTACACAAAAAAAGTAAATAGTAGAACCATTACCCCACCATACTTCCTTCGCACCAGCAAGTGCATCTACCAGGTTTCCCTGTTAAAGTCATTACCTGTTTTGCTGTATTCAGTACGGCGATCTATTGGTGCATCCTCACTACTAAATAAATTGATTTGAACAGAACTATATGTGTTGAATTTTTTTAAACAGTGTTAATCAGTAACAAATCCAAATAAATGATGAAAAACTACCTTCTGCTTTTTGCAGTCTTTTTGTTTGCAGCAGCTCTACCTGTAACTGCAAAAACTTATTATGTAGCTGCCAATGGCAGCAATTCCAATGCTGGCACCAGCATTAACGCCCCCTGGCAAACCATCGCCAAGGTGAATGCCTCTTTTACATCTATTGTGGCTGGCGACAGCATTCTTTTCAGAAGGGGAGATACTTTTTGGGGAGCCCTTGTAGTAGGTAAATCCGGGGCAAGTGGCAAACCAATTGTTTTTGGTGCTTATGGCACAGGCGCTAAACCGGTGATCACGGGCTTTGTGAATCCTACCGTATGGTCACTCGTAAGTACCGGCATTTACCAGGCCTCGGTTCCCGGCGCAAAAGCTACTTTAAATATGGTAACGCTAAACGATCTCCCGCAGGGATTGGGAAGATACCCTAACGCCACCGATGCAGCCGGTGGTTTTCTTAGTTATGAAACTTTTTCGGGCGCTACGTCTATCACCGACAATCAATTGACCACCGCTACCAACTGGGTGGGTGCAGAAGTGGTAGTAAGAAAAAAATTATGGGTGCTTGACCGTGGAAAGATCACTGCCCACAGCGGCGGTACCCTTACGTTTACCAATGCCAACAACTCTACATATACCGGCACCAACAACTATGGTTACTTTATTCAAAATGATGCCCGTACACTTGACAGGCCGGGCGAATGGTATTTCAAAAGCAGCACCAAATACCTGCAGATGTATTTTGGAACAGCCCTTCCGTCGTCTTATACAGTAAAAGTAAGTACACTGGATACATTGGTAACATTGACATCGAAAAGTTATATCAACTTCAATAATATTGTTTTTGAAGGAGCCAATGGCAATGCGATGTATGCATCGGGTGGTGGCTATATCAATATCCAGAACTGTGATTTTTCTAACGAAGGTATTGGCGCCATCAGTATGCAAACAGTAGCCAACCTGTTAATAGAGAATTGCAATATCCGGAATGTGCTGAGCAATGCGATCATTGTAAACAGCGGCAAACAATCCAATATCACCATCCGTGGATGTAATGTAAGCAATACAGCCACCATCCCGGGAATGGGCCAGGGCAATGGCAATTCTTACAAAGCGATTGTTGCTTTCGCATTGAGTAATTTATTGATAGAATACAACAATGTAGATACAACCGGCTATGTGGCAATAGAATTCCAGGGAAACAATGTGACCATCAAAAACAATGTGGTGAATCATTTTGATTTTGTAAAGGATGACGCTGGTGGAATTTACACCTACAGTGCAAGTACAGAAGCTGCTCCCGGCACCATTTACACCAACAGGCTCATTACAGGCAATATTGTAATGAACGGGATGGGGGCGCCCAACGGACGGCCCGCAGGCGGATCTTTGTTTGCCACGGGCATTTATCTTGATGGAAGGGCCATGAACACAACTGTAACCAACAACACTGTTTTTAACAATCCAAGAGGCGGTATCCATTCCAACAATTCCCTCAATGTTACCATCAGGAACAATACTTCTTACAACAATCAAAATGCGGTGAGTGTAACCCGCTGGTCTGGCAACAGTGTATCAGGACTTACTATTAAAAATAATATTCTGTATCCAAGAACCGCTACACAAAAAACGTTGCACTATACCAACTCGGCGCTCAATGAACCAGTAACAACTACCGTGCAGGCGGCTTTGACCAACCTGGGAAATATTGATAGCAATACCTGCAGCATGATCAACCCAACTGCCTTCACATCTGAAGTATATGCCAGTACTGGCGGAGCATGGATCCAAACATCACCTTTATCTCTCGAAGGCTGGAGGAGTTACACAACACATGATATGAATGGGAAGAAACCTGCAAAACTTCCCGTAGGTTACAAGCTAACCGGGCTTGTAGGGGGAAATAAATTTACCAACGGGCTTTTTAACACGGCTATCAGCGGCCTTACCGTATTTGGGTCATCGGTGCTTGGCAGTTGGGATAACACCGGCAAAATAAGCGGTGGGTCTTTGAAGATCAGTTTTTCCAACCCGGTTGCCAATAAATACGGCATGGTGCATGCGGCCATTGGTGCTGTAAGTTCAGCAAAAAAATATGTATTGCGTTTCAGTACTTATGGAACCACACAGCAGGGTGTTGTGAGAGCATATATCAGGAAGACTACCTCTCCTAATAATAACCTGGTACCAACACAGGTGAAAACTTTTGGTATTGGCAGAAAAGATCATGAGTTTTTATTTAATGCACCTACTACAGATGCCGGTGGTAGTTTTGTAATTGAGCTGGAGCAAAACTCTGGTGTTACATATCTTGACAATATCGAATTTTACGAGGCCACTGCTACCTTATATGATACGGCTTCGCAGATACGGTTCGAGTACAATGCTGACAGAACAAGCAAAACCATTTCGCTGGATGGCAATTATACTGCTGTTGACGGTACAACCTATACAGGAGGCACTTTAACCCTGCAGCCATTTACTTCTGTAATATTGGTGAAAGACACCGGCAGCACTACTACGCCGCCAGTTACGCCAACCACTTTAAGACCAACAGCTACCGCTCCTGCTGTAACCTGCTATGGAAGCAGTACAACCGTTACGGTTGCTGCAACAGGCGGCACTGCTCCTTACACAGGTACCGGAACATTTGCGGCCACTGCAGGTAAGGGTTCTTTAAAATTATCTTTCCCAACCAGCATCGCCGGATACTATGCCTTATTGTACTATACTATCGGTGGTATAAGTTCTACTAAGAATTATGTACTCAGGTTTACCACGCTTGGTACAACTTCCGCCGGTAAGTTGAGGGCATCTATCAGGCAAACGGGAACGCCTTATACAGTGCTTACTCCAAAGCAGTCTGCAACTTTTGGTACAAGCCGGCAGGATCACCAGTTTATATTTACGGCACCGGCTTCGCAAACCGCAGCAAGTTTTTTAATTGAGATAGACCAATCATCAGGCACCACCTATATCGATAACATTGCCTTTTTTGAAGCAGATGCTGACGGTACATTGAGAAGCGCCAATCTCGTAGCGGACAGTCAGCTGGAGACCAATATCAGTAAAGTATTTGTTTACAGCTCAAACGGCAATCATGTAGCTGCCTGGGATAACACCGGTAAAATAGCATCTACCAACTACTATGTTGTAAAAGATGCAGCCAATACAACTACAGTTGCTTCTGTTACTATTGCTCAGCCAGCAGCGCCACTAACGGTTTCGGCTACCGCAGGGTTGATCACTATTCTTAATGGTCTTACCAATGTAGTTGTAACTGCTGCCGGTGGTACTGCTCCTTATACAGGAACAGGAACCTTCTCTGTGCTGGCAGGCTCATATACCTATACTGTTACTGATGCTGCTGGGTGTACGGCTGTTACAACAGTGTCGGTACTTCCATTTAGTGCGAGGCCCGCTGTAAGTGCTGCTCCTTCAGTGGTGGATTCTGCAACGGTTGCTGCGAATACGCCGGCAGTTGCAAAAGAGGCAGGATCAAAAATCGGGGCGAAAACGTTGCCCTCAGTTCGATTGAATGCAATCAGGGAGCTTCATGCAAGTGTATATCCTAACCCGGCGGTTGACCTGTTCAATATTGCGCTGGAAGGCGGTGACGGTACCAGGTTGAAGATATTGGTGTACAGCATGGATGGAAAATTAGTGCACCAGGCTGTAGGTAACAGCGATTCCAACTATTCCTTTGGTGCCAGTTTTATGCCGGGTGTTTACATTGTGAAAGTGATGCAGGGCGCCAATACCCAAACATTGAAGATCATCAAGGCAGGTAATTAATCGTTTTAGAAAATAGTGATGCCGGTTGCAAAGCGACCGGCATTTTTTAATTTCATCAACAGGATGAACGTGCTTAACAAATGAAAAAAATGCCAGCAATATATTCATAGTATGAAAAAGCGGTTGCATGTTGATGCAACCGCTTTCTTATCGTTCATTTAATTTTTTATTGTACCAGTATGTTGAATGAAATGCTGTTGCCCGAAGTGCCTTTGATATTGGCAACCTGTATACCTGCCGGCAGGTAATTTTTAATGCTGATCATTTTAACAGCGTCTATTCCATTATGATCCAAATTTTTCCTGGCAATTTCTTTTCCCTCTTTATCCAGGATAGTGAGCAAATAACTGCCCTTCGCCATTCCTTTAAATTCAAGCTTCAGTTGATTACCGGTTACCGGGTTCTGCAGCAGGCGAATATCTCCTTTCCCCGTATTGCCACTGGCAGCGCTCATTTTTCCGGTGATTACCGGAACCATCTCTTTTTCAAATACGATCCGGAAACGGTCCCTTGCGTATGAGCCTGGAATATTTACAATCGTAAAATCAACCAGGTTTACAGTACCGAGATCAAGGGCTTTCCTTTCAGCAGTATAACTGTCTTCCAGGTAGGCTGTTGCAGACCTGCTGTCAAAACTTTCAGGCCTGATCTCAAACTGGTAGTTCCTCGCTTTCATGTTCCTGACGTCAAGAAATAAGGTGTCAGCATATCCGATCGCTTTTCGTCTTTCAACAGAAACATTGCTATTGTTACTTGTGATAGAGATATTTTCGGCAAGGTTGTTGAATAATTTTTTGGCATCATAACGGTCAATGCTATTGCTGTACCGGTCACTAAATGCCGCCATCACACCATCCACTACAGGAGTAGTGCCATCGGCATTTACAGAGCGCAGGTCTATGTGTAATTTACTGTTGCTGTTAACAGAAGGTGCAGGTCTGAACACATTTCCATAGCCGCAGTTGCACTTGGTACTTTCGGTAACACTGATGCTGCCCGTAGCGACGGCATCCACATAAAATCCTGAAAAAGGCTGGGCATATTCAGAAAGCTGGCTACTGGGAGCAGGTGTAAAATCGTAGTCAAAACCATTATAACTGGCTGTTACAAAACCACCCACATTGTTACTACCGCCGAGCTTGGGATCCCAGTATATAAAATTCCTGTTAATGACAGTACTGTTACTGGTTGCAACGGCATCAAGATTAATAATGGAAGGAAATGGGTTGCCTGTTAACTGCCAGCCGGTACCACTTACAGGAATCGACTGGTTACCCTGTTTTACATTGGCCGTCAACCTCAGCACCGTGTTGTCTGCAATAGCGCCTGTGCCCAGGGCCAGGTTATTTGCTCTTGAGCCTCTGACAAACAGGAAATAAGGTAAGCTGTTGCTGATCGGTAGATTGGTGGAGGCGATTCCCTGCCATGCAGTGCCATCCCATTCTTTCATGGATGCACTGTTATTGGTGTTTTGATCGAAGCCTGCGGCTACCGTACCCCCGGTGATATGCGTGCCATAACCCGGGTTAGGGTTTAGTGATGCGTTTCCGCCAGCTCCTTCCTGCAGGGCTGTGTTGATATTGGGCACAGCCGCAGCAGTAACCGGGAAATTGATTAATCGCCAGGCTCTTTTTGCCGGCACAAATCTTTCCAGAGTGATTTTTCCATTGATGTACCCGCCTGCCGCTGCGCCGCTGGTAATGATACCGGTGGCTGTGGCATTGCTCTTCAATGTAAAATTGGTATTGCTGGTTAATACGCCTGCTATTGGGGTATAGGTGCCTGTTATGTTTACCATATTGCCGGCTCCGCTTTTGATGATGGCCCCGGCGCTGTTGTTTAGTGAAAGATTATTATAAGTGCCGGTACCGCTCATTGGCTGGCTGCTGGTACCATCCAGCAACACCGTTCCGCCGCCGGTGATACTGCCGTTATTGGTGATGCTGTCTCTCACACTTAAGCTATTGCCGGCTGCAATATCTATATTGGCACCGGATTGTACGGTGATGGACTTAACTGCCTGGTTACTGCTGATGAGTGGTAGTGTTGTTACATTGGGTATAATGGCACAATGGATATTGGTAGGCACGCCATCATCCCAATTTCCTGCAAGTGTCCAGGCATTGCTTACAGCTCCCGTCCATACGGTAGTAGGCAGGTAAATAAACCCGGCTTTTGTAGCAGGACCGCAATTGTTATTCACAGATACGGCGCCCGAGCTGCCGGCTGCAACAACAGCAGTTATCTGCGTCACAGAGTTTACCGTATAGGAAGCAGCAGGAGTTCCTCCGAAACTTACGCCGGTCACATTGGTGAAATTGCTTCCGGTAATGATCACCGACGTGCCAATTTCTCCAACTGTTGGTGAAAAAGAGGTAATGGATGCAGTATTATAAATGATCGCTTTTACAGCGGTTCTTGTTGCAGAGATGTAGCCCCTGGTGTTTCTTGCCTGCGCATAATAAGTGGTAGTAACGGCAACGGATGGGGTAGTAAAGGTATTGCTGCCGGTTGCAAGAGCCACACCGCCGCTTGGGGCTGCATACCAGTCTATTGCTTCTCCTTGTATGGGTGTGGCAGAAATGGTTACTGAACCTGTTCCGCACCTTGAGCTGTCGTTGGCCACCGGTGGTAACGGTATACCATAGTAGCCAAGTGTAAACCTGCTGAAAGAGTTGAACGCACCGGGGGTAGAAGTAGATGTTACTTTTCCGATGGCGTTGGTAGCGCCGCTTGCTCCGATATCTATCCAGGTAGTTAGGGCATTGTAAGTGTTCTTGCAAATGGTTAAGTTGGCCGGGATATTCGCCCGGTCGTTCAATCCATAATAAAAAGCAACTACCGGTAGCGGACTCGTAACCAAATCAGTTAAAGGCGCTGCTGTGCCGGAACTGGTAACAGTACGGGTGATATCCCACCAGCGAATCGTAGATACACTGCTCACTGAAGCCGGGTTTGACCACCCCAGTGCGTTGGCGCTTGCGCTTACTGTTTCCACAGTATAACTGTATGATGTATTGCTGGTATGCTGTATCGTTAGATCCACTGGTCTTGATTCAATACCTTTGCCCACCGGGAAATGCAGTGTTTGTATCGCTGTGGATGAAACATCAATTCGCAGCGGCCCGTCAACATAACTGCCAGCGGCCGATGTATTGGCCGTTACAGTACAGCTTTCATCCTGCAGTATCAGCATCGCTGTGCCGGATGTAACTAACTTTCCCGAAACCAATGAAAGATCTCCGCCGGGCGGCATAAAAATATTCCTGTACAATGTAAAGAGTCCCGCAGTTTTGTTCATCGTGATCCTTTTGATACTACTGGGTTTTACGCTATTGTTGGTAAAGTAGCCACTGGCATTGCCATCTAACGTAACCCTTCCATTGGCAGCAGCTGCAAATATTACGGAGTCTGAAGAAGGTAATATCACGATGCTGCCTGCGTAGGTGCAATTTGTATTGTAGGCCGGGTAAATGGCGCCGCCGCTGTTTACCTGGTACAGTACATCTCCGTTATAATCATCAGCACTTGTTACAGCGATCTGCCAGTCTGCGGTGCCGGTATTGGTAAAACCGGTGGTAGTGCCTGTTGCAAAATGATTGCCGCCGGTATAAGTTTGAGTACTGCTGGAATTGTTGAGCGTAAAATAGCAGGTGCTGTTGAAATTGCTGTAAGCAAGATCGAGTACAGATGCTTTAAAAGTTAAGGGGCCATTCCAGGTACAGGGGCTCAAAAGACTGCCCACAATGATCTTGCTCGTTTGAGTGGTTTGATTGGTAAGTACCTGCGCCAGCGAACCAGTTTGTACAACATTGTAAAAGTATACGCCGGTGTTGCCGTAGATATTCCCTGTTATCAACTGGCCGGTATTGCTGAGGCTGATGCTCGAACCTGCAGTATTTTTACCAATATAGATATTGCCCGTACCCGTTGCTGCAGATCCAATCCTTATTTTGCTGTTGAATGTTACGGAGGATGGAAGCAGGCTTTGCGCTTCTGCAAAAACGATATCGCCGGAGCCTGCAACCAGCACATCTGTTAGCTTATTAAAAAAATGACTGCTTGAAGTACCATTGGCTGCGCCGCTGCTGTTGCCAATCAAAAATGTTCCTGCCGACCTGTTGTTGATACTCACGGAATCTGCATAATAATTACCTAAAGAATTGGCGCCCAAAATAAATCTGGCTGCTGCGTCATTGATGAACGAATAAAAATCAGCCTTTGCAAAAAATGAATCGGGCAATGCCCCGTTGCCTGCGCCGCTGTACCAGTTTCCGCAATTGGCTGTTGCTGTAAAGTTCACAGCACCATAATATTTGTTACCGCCCTTGGCAACTACATCATCGTAATGAAGTGTTTTGGTAAAACTACCGGTGCCGTATAAGGTAAGATTTTCGATATTGATGCGGCCGGTGTTGATCGTTAAAGGAACGGCGATCGTACTATTCCCAACGCTGGTACCTGTAAAATTTACCAGGGTAGAATCCAGGTTATCGGTAAACGATACCTGTGCACCGGCTACCGAGCTGATGATGCGGCCACCCGAAAGGTTACATGTTACAAAACTGTTGGTATTGTTTTGAGAAACCACGTTAAGCCGGTTTCCCTTAAGATCGGTAATGCCGCTGGTATAAGTGATGGCCTGTGATACATAACAGGTTTTATTGAACACGATGTCTGCAGCCGCATTGCCTGCCGTGTTGCTGATCACAAGATTGTAAAACGATTCCTGCACCAGCGGGGTGTTTATTGCCTGTATGCCGCTGGTACCATTGAAAGTAACAGTGCCTTTTCTTTCAATGAACGGGTTGATGTTGGTGCTGGTAACGGTCCAGTTGCCGGCCACTGTAAGACTGTAATTGCCAGTGTTGCCGGCATCCAGTTGCGCCGAACCTGCGATCAGCAGGTCGCCGGTAAGTATCGTGTTGGCGATTAAATTTTTGCTGGTAGTACCTGAACACTTCAGCGAATAATAACTCAAGGGTAAAATGTTCTGGGCTACGATGGTGCTGTTGTATTCGATGGTACCGGTTGCAGGTGTAAACTGGGCATCCGCAATCGTATTGTTATTTCTTCCCAACTGTAAAATACCCGAACCGGTAAACATGAGTTTGTTCCTGTCTGTATTGCCCGCCATTAAAAAATTAAAGGAGCAGGTTAATGTACCGTTGTTAATTGAAATGATACAACGTTGAAGGTTATTCGCAGCATTGCTGGTAATGAGTGAAACACAGGAAACAGTGCCATCATTCACATCCAGCGTATTATCGGTAGTACCGGAAAGCGGAGCGGAGATATTGACATTGCCGGTTACTGCCAATGCAATCCCCGGACTGAAAGTTAATGTAGTACTTTGATTGAGCAACCCGTTACCAATGAGCAGCGAGGCGCAGGCAGCATTGGCAGTAACAGTTACTGTATGCCCGTTGGCGATCGTAACATTATCGCCTGCTGATGGTACAACACCACCAACCCATGTTGCAGGATTGTTCCAGTTGCCGGAATTACCGGAAACAATTGGTGCCGCGGAAAGCCGTCCTGCAAAAAGCAGCAGAATAAAGCACACCTGTTTCAATTGTTTCATAGAAATCTTTTGGATTTTACTAAATCACAGCCGGGATATACCGGTATATACTTCTTAAGATTATCATCCCGGGGATTGAAGAATACAACAATGCGGTAGCTGTTTTGCTAATTTAAGTGTAGTCTTTCTTCGTCTTACCGGGGTTTTTATCTAATCTAAACGCAAAAATGGCGTTTGTATTACAACTGTGAATATCCAATTTTGTAAAAGTACTGTTTGTTTTTAGAGAAACTACCTCGTATAAATACGGCCAGATTCAAAAATTTTTGGATGTATTATACATAGGGCTTTAAAAATCAATACATTTAATTTTACAGTGGGTAGGGGAGTTGTTGTAAATAAAAGCAATTTTTTTTGTTAACAGCCGGCATTTTTTTTTGCAGGTATGAATTTATGCACAATAAAAGAAGCGTTATGGAAGCTAAAATGAATTTTAATACCCGTAAATGGGTAAAACCGGAAGATCTCAATCCCAACCAAAGTTTGTTTGGAGGGCGGCTGCTGCAGTGGATCGATGAGGAGTCGGCTCTGTATGCAGTGATCCAGCTCGGGAACTATCATGTAGTAACCAAATTTATATCCGAGATCAATTTTATATCCGCCCCAAAACAGGGGGATATTATTGAGATCGGTATCATGGCCACCCATTTTGGCACTACTTCACTTACGATGCGCTGTGAAGTGCGAAACAAACTGAATCGTGCCATGATCCTCACCATTGAAAAGATCGTTTTTGTAAACCTTGATGCTGACGGCCACCCGGTGCCGCATGGAAGAACTCAGGTCGTTGACACGGGTAGTCAAAACTATTGATACAGGTCCGGCTTGATAGTAAGATCCCATCATTTTGCCCAAATAAAAAAAGCACAGGAGTATTAGGCCTGTGCTTTCTTTGTTATAGTGCTGACAGTTTAATTTTTGGGAAAATTGGGGTCATTTTTTACTTCATCAATTTGCTGGTTGTGCCGGTTGCTGTGGGCGCCGATAAATAATACCATCTGGTAACAATCATAGCTACCCATTGGCAAAGATGCTACATGATTTCGCAGATCCTCCTTCGTGCCATTTACATATTCAATCAACTTTCCCCTGTTTTCCTGGAAGGAAGCCAGCGCTTCCTGCATTGTTTTAAAGCCGGTATTTTGCGGTTCAAGAGGCGCAAAAGTTTTTCTTTTAGTACTGCGGTCTTCAATATTCTTTATTACTTCCTCATCAGTCAATTGAATGTCTTTTCTTTTGTCCGGGTTTTCCGCCATCTTTATATTGTCTTCCGTCATTTTCCACAGTGCCATTTCCGTAGCTGCTATGTGTTTAACACAATCTGCCACACTCCATTTGTCTGGGGCAGGTTTAAAGTTCAGTTGCGCTTCACTCAGATCCTTTACAGATGCAAGGATCCCGTTTTCTGTATCCTGTAAAAATTTGCTGGCTTTTTCCCTTTCTTCTTTTGTGAGTTCTTTTTCTGAGGAAATAAACGACAGGCCGGTAACTACGGCGAGCAGAATCAATAACTTTTTCATGATAAAAAAAATTTAAGTAAATAATTGTTGTTGACTGTTGAAGTTTCAAAATACAAAACCCATTGCTTATTTACAAGGAATGGGTTGAATTAGTGAAATAAAGGTTTGGAAAAGAAGGCCTGCAGGGCCTTGCAAATTAAGATATATTCATGCCGGGAGATATGATTCGCTCAATCAAACATTATTTGAGTAGTTCATCCATATTCCTGTCGTTGTCAATTTTTCCTTTGGCTTCCAGCATACGCATATCCTTTGCATCTTTCAAAAATTCAGATGCAAAGATGAAGGAGTTCAGGCGTTCGTTCTTTGAAAAAATGATCTCCTGGTTGTTACCGCTCCATTCATGCTGGCCCTGGTACATGTACAGGATATTTTCGCCGATCTCCATCACACTGTTCATGTCATGCGTATTGATCACGGTGGTCATATTGAATTCCTTGGTGATGTCGTAGATCAATTTATCGATCACCATACTCGTTTGCGGATCAAGGCCAGAGTTGGGTTCATCGCAAAACAGGTATTTGGGATTGAGTACAATGGCCCTTGCTATGCCCACTCTTTTTTTCATGCCACCACTGATCTCAGCAGGAAATTTTTTATTGGCATCCACCAGGTTAACCCTTGCCAGCACTTCATCCACCCGCTTATGCTTCTCAGCATTGTTGAGTTTAGAAAACATGTCGAGCGGAAACATTACATTTTGTTCTACCGTCATGCTGTCGAACAATGCAGAGCCCTGGAAGAGCATGCCGATCTGCTGGCGCAGCAATTTCCGGTCTTCCTCGCTCATGTCGGTAAAACTGGTGCCGTCATAATTGATCTCACCCTTGTCTGGTTCAATCAGTCCTACGAGGCATTTTTGCAGTACGGTCTTGCCACTGCCACTCGTACCGATAATGAGGTTACACTTACCCGTTTCCATCCTGTGGCTCACATCGTTCAGTACCACTTTTTCGCCAAACTGTTTGTAGATATTTTTGAATTCGATCATTGATAACGGTTATAAAAAATCCTGAGTATTTGTTTGGGATGGATATTGGTTAACGCATTATTGAATATGTCCTCATCCTGCCGGGCTAAGCAACAATTGCGACAGTACATAATCTGCCAGCAACAGCATGATGCAACTGATCACCACGCTTTTTGTGCTGCTGCGGCCAATTTCGAGTGCGCCACCTTTTACATAGTAACCAAAATAAGCTGGTATGCTGCTGATGATAAAAGCGAATGTATATGATTTTATCAGGGCGAATGTTACATTGTAAGGAACAAAGGCATTCAATAAACCTTTGTCAAATTGCTCCGATGATAAGATGCCTGACGCAACACCTGCGATCCTTCCGCCCCAGATACCCAATACCATGGCAACGATCACCAGCATCGGGATGGTTACCAGTGAAGCTGCAATCTTGGGCATCACGAGGTAAGACTTGGTGTTGATGCCCATAATTTCCAGCGCATCGATCTGTTCGCTTACCCTCATGTTACCAAGTTCACTGGCGATTTTACTGCCGATAACACCCGCCAGTACGATACATACAAGGGTAGGAGCGAATTCAAGTATTACAGTATCCCTTACGATCTGGGCAATGGTTTCTTTTGGTATTACGGGGCTTACCAACTGGTAAGCAGTTTGCACTGCACTTACAGCACCGATAAAAAAAGATATGATGGAAACGATGCCGAGGGAACCAATGCCAATATCGCTGCACTGGTGCATGAATTCTTTCCAGTACATCTTGTGATTTTCTGGCCTGGAAAACATGCCTTTCAGCATCAACAGGTATCGGCCAAAGTCTGTGAAAATTGTCATACGACAAATGTATTGAAAAAAGGGGTTACCGGCCTTTAATGTGATAAGGCCATTTTGTGAAATTATAATCGGTAAAAAAGTTGGGACAGGTGAGATGTCAAATGCTCAATTGCTGCATTGTCATATTAATAATGATAAAGAACAATTTGGCGGGCAGCGCCTGCAGGCTTTATTAATTAACTTTTTTTTGGTTGCTCAGCAACAGCTCTTTTAAATGCTGGTACATTACCTGCGGCATGGTGCTGCATTTGGCAAAATCAACAGGATTGTTGTGGTGCTGACCGAGCTCCTGCGACAGTTGTTTGATCTTTGCATCAGTGGAAAGCTTTTCATCTGCAGCCGCAACCCGAAGGTCTCTCAAACGCTGGCGCTGGGCTTTTACCCTCATGATGATCTGGCTTCTTTCTTCCTGCTGGTATTGCCTGATCACCTCTGTATTCAGGTACTGCTGCACCATCTGTACAAAAACAATATTTTCTTTAAAGAACTGCGGCAGGTAAATATTCTTGCTGCCCTCGTAACTCTGCTGGTCAAAATCAATGGAACGGATTCGGAATTGTATATTGTCAAAATCCTGCACAATGTCAAAAACAAAATTATAACTACGCATGTCGCCGAGCAACCTGCAAAAACAACGCTCATTGAATTTTACAAATTCTTTGGCCAGCTTTTTAAAATTGTATTCGGGCCTGTTCAGGTGGTCCCGGATGAACATATCGCCGGGTATGCCGGCAATATGTTCTTCTGCCAGGGTATTATTGTCTACCAAAAAATGTATCCAGTAAGGGGAGAGCATGTGTTCCAGTTCCATGCCGAATATCCTGGAAGCATCTGCAATTTTGATATAGAAGTAATCGTACACTTCATTGTAGTTGTTCACTATTTTTATCCGGAACGGCTTCGAATTGCCAAACAGGCAATAATCAATCCTTTCAATGTGCAAATGCTCCTCTGCCTGTGTATCACCGCTGGCTTTCAAAAGTGAATAAAGTCTCTTGAGCGCCAGGTGAATCTCGTGTGTCAGGGTTGGATTAAAGAAAACGGTTTCCCAGTAAGTGTCTTTACCATCCGCATCCTTTACCGGGATGCTGAAGTCGAAATGCCGGAGCGTATCATACGAAATGGGCAAAGATATCTCCCTGCCGTAACGCTTCAGGTATTTTTTAAAAGGCTTACTAACGGCAAAGGATGGCTTCTTTTTGCTGATATGGTCATTGGGCAACTGCACGCTTACAGGTCATGCGATGTTTTCCGGAACTTACCCCACCATTTGCTTGCTTTTACCGCAGCCTGGGTATCAAGGTTACCCTTCATCTGTGCATCTACTACCGATACCAGTACCATGTTGAATATGGAGCGGATAGAACTGCCCAGTTGCAGCACATGAACCGGCTTCTTCAATCCCAGCAGCACCGGGCCAATGGAATCGTAGCCACTCACTTCCTGCAGCAGGTTATAAGCAATATTACCAGCAGAAAGATTAGGGAATATAAGGGTGTTCACTTCGCCATCGAGCAATTCTGTAAACGGATAATTGTCTTTTAGAATTTCTTTATTAAAGGCAAGAATACCCTGTACTTCACCATCACAAACCAACGAAGGATCTTTTGTTTTTACAATTTCCCGGGCCCTGCGTACCAATTTGGCTTCTTCGCCATCGCTGCTGCCAAAATTGCTGTAGCTAAGCATGGCGATCCTCGGTACAATATTGAAAGTTCTTACTTCTTTTGCAGCCAGTAAGGCGATCTCTGCCAGTTCTTCTGCGGTAGGATTATAATTGATGGTAGTGTCTGCCAGGAATAATGGGCCACGCTTGGTAAAAATAATGTACATCCCTGCGATCTTCTTTACACCATCTTCTGTACCGATGGCTTCAATGGCCGGTCGGATGGTATCAGCATATTTTTTTGTAAGACCGCTGATCATACAATCTGCTTCGCCTGTTTCCACCAGCATGCAACCAAAGTAGTTGCGGTCTTTCATCACCTTGTAACTTTCATGCTTGTTCATGCCGCGGCGCTGGCGTTTTGCATAAAACAGTTCGCCAAATTTCATCCTCAATTCTTCATGCTCATCATCTTTAGGGTTGATGATCGGCATATCCTCAATATCTATCCTGTTATCTGCAGCTATTTTCTGTATCCTTTTTACTTCACCTAACAATATCGGGTATCCCACGCCTTCTTCCTGCACCATCTGCGCCACTTTTAATATCTTGGCGTTTTCGGCATCAGAAAATACCACCCGTTTAGGATCCTTTCTTGCCATATTGCCGATCACCCTGCTCAACTGGTTGTCCAATCCCAGGCGTTTGTTCAGCGACAATTTATACGCTTCCCAATCTTCGATGGGATACTTGGCCACACCGCTTTCCATCGCAGCCATTGCCACTGCAGGTGCTACGGTTGAAAGCAGTCTTGGATCAAGCGGTTTGGGAATAATGTAGTGTGGACCAAAAGTGATCGTTTTTTCATTGTAGGCGAGGTTCACAATATCCGGTACCGGTTCCCGGGTAAGTGCAGCCAGCGCTTTTACCGCAGCCAGCTTCATGGCTTCGTTGATGGTAGTGGCTCTAACGTCCAAGGCGCCACGAAAAATATAAGGAAAGCCGAGTACATTGTTTACCTGGTTAGGATAATCACTGCGGCCGGTTGCCATGATGATGTCTTTTCGGATAGCGGTAGCTTCTTCATATCCGATCTCGGGATCGGGATTGGCCATCGCAAACACGATCGGGTTCTTCGCCATGCTCTTCACCATTTCCTGCGACACCACATTGCCCGAACTAAGCCCGATGAATACATCAGCGTCCTTCAATGCATCAGCGAGTGAATAATCTTTGTATTTTTCGTCGGTACAAAAATCTTTTTTCTGGGCATCTACACCTTCTCTTCCCTTATATAAAATCCCCTTCCTGTCGAACACCATAAAATTACTGTGTTTTGCACCCAGCGACTCATACAGTTTCATACAGGCCATGGCAGCAGCGCCTGCCCCGTTTACCACGATGCGTACTTTTTCAATATCTTTCTTCTGAATTTCGAGTGCATTCAGCAAAGCAGCGGCAGAAATGATGGCGGTACCATGCTGGTCATCATGCATGATGGGAATCTTCAATTGCTCCTTCAGTTGCTGTTCAATGTAAAAACACTCGGGCGCCTTGATGTCTTCCAGGTTAATACCGCCGAACGTGGGCTCAAGAGCTTTCACGATCTGTACAAACTTTTCAGGATCGGTTTCATTGATCTCGATATCAAAAACATCAATGTCTGCAAATATTTTGAACAGCACCCCTTTTCCTTCCATCACCGGCTTGCCGGCTTCCGGGCCAATATTACCTAGTCCAAGTACTGCGGTGCCATTGCTGATAACGCCTACCAGGTTTCCTTTGGCGGTGTATTTATAAACATCTTCTATGTTCGCTGCAATTTCAAGACAGGGTTCGGCAACACCGGGAGAGTAAGCCAGTGAAAGGTCACGTTGTGTCTTTGCTTCCTTGGTAGGGATCACCTCAATTTTACCTGGCCGTCCCTTGGCGTGGTATTCAAGCGCCTGTTGTTTTCTAAGTTCTTTCGACATACTGTTTAATAGTTGTCCCGGCTGGCAAGCGGGAATTTAGATGAATAGATTTTATTAGAATTTGTTGTTCCCTTTCACCCCATTTTTTTATTGACCGGGCGAAAGGTAAATACCTGTACAGCACAGTTGAGTTGGAGCGCTTTTAGGTGCAACAGTGAAAGCAGGTGTTCTGGATTGACCCACCTGGTTTTTCATAATGATGCAACAGTCACACGTGCCAATCCAGTTTTGCCGGCAGCGTGTGCAAGGTACAAAAATCATATCCATTGGGTTCAAAAAATCTATTCGGGTACGCCGGTAAAATAAAGGCTGCTTTTTGGCAGTGACCGGTGTTTTGAGAGACAAAATGTATCGCCCGGGTTTACTGAACTCTTAAAGGATTGACCAAAAGATACGTAGACGGACATAGACAATGTCGAGCGATAAAATAAAGCTGCGCATTCACCGCTGTTGTTACCAGGGCCATTTAGCCTGTCATTTTCAGTGTTTACATAATCTGTTTGTCATGGAGTTTTTTCCAAAATAAACTTATTAAGTTTGGCATCTCAAAAGAAAACATGAAAATAAAATTATCGCTCAGTGTTTCAGCATTGCTGCTTTCCTTTTCAGTTACTGCACAAACAGATGATTCTGCGGCTATCCGCAAAATAGTGAATGATATCATGAACAATGCAAAAGCCTACGACAACCTGCGTTACCTCTGCAAAAAGATAGGCCCCCGGTTAAGCGGTTCATCAAATGCTCAAAAAGCGGTGGAAGCTACTGCAAGGATGTTAAAAGAGGCAGGCGCTGATACCGTGTACCTGCAACCCTGTATGGTGCCGCATTGGATAAGGGGTGAAAAAGAAACTGGCTATGTACAATTGGCTGGCGCAGCAAAACATCCGTTGAAATTATGTGCGCTGGGTAATTCTTACGGCACCGGCAAAAAAGGGGTAAGCGCTGCCGTTGTAGAAGTAAACAACATGAAGCAACTGGATGAACTCGGATTGGCCAATGTGCTGAAAGGTAAAATCGTATTCCTGAATTTTGCCATGAACCAAACCTATATCGAAGTGTTTAACGCCTATGGCGAAAGTGGCGTTGCAAGATGGGGTGCACCAACTGTTTGTGCAAAGTATGGTGCGGTAGCTGCCATGGTTCGTTCGTTGTCCATTAACCCGGATGATTATCCGCATACAGGTGTAACATCATACAATGATTCCTTTCCTAAAATTCCGGCTGTTGCCATCAGCACCAACGATGCAGACTGGCTGAGCAGTCAATTAAAGAGGAAGATGAAGCTCACGGCTTTTTTACAAACCAATTGCCAAATGTTGCCGGATGCCCCTTCTTTTAATGTGGTGGGAGAAATAAAAGGGAGTGAGTTTGCCAGCGAGATCATTACCGTGGGCGGGCATCTTGATAGCTGGGACCTGGCCGAAGGAGCACAGGATGATGGTGCCGGTGTAGTGCAAAGTATTGAAGTGATTCGAGCCATCAGGGCAAGCGGGATAAAACCAAAAAGAACCATTCACGCAGTGATGTTCATGAATGAAGAGAATGGTGGAAGGGGAGGATCAAAGTACCTGGAATTGGCAAAGAAAAATAAAGAGCAACATTTGTTTGCCCTGGAAACAGATGCAGGCGGTTTTACGCCAAGGGGTTTTGCATTGCAGATGAATGACCAGCAGTTTGAAAAAGTACTTCGCTGGAAGCCCTTGTTCTACCAGTATGGCGTGTATAATTTTTCCAGGGGAGGAGCCGGTGCAGATGTGGGACATCTTTACGAACTGGGTACAGCTTTAGCAGGGCTGGCGCCGGATACACAACGGTATTTTGATATTCACCATGCTGCTACAGATGTGTTTGAAAATGTAAGCCGGAGAGAATTACACCTGGGAGCGGCCAATATGGCGGCGCTGATTTATTTGGTGGATAAGTATGGATTATAATTAACTTGCAATAAATTAAACAAACTATGGTGGAACTGCAGGCTCCCACAATTCAACCTAAAAAAACAAGTGGCTTCAAAAAGTTTTTGCGCTGGCTTACCTTCATCGCAATTGTAGTGCTCGTTGTTATTTTCTGGTGGAAATATTTTTACACCTACAGTGATGGATACAGGAGCGGCTTATTACAAAAGCTATCTCACAAAGGAAATATTTTTAAGACCTATGAAGGTGAACTGGTACAGCGGAGCATTGTATCAACCAGCAATGTAGGCATCGCATCTGAAAAATTTTATTTTTCCGTGGAGCAGGATAGCCTTGCAAAGGCAATGGAACGTTACGAAGGAAAAAATATAAAACTTCACTACCAGCAAAAGAACGGCACATTGCCCTGGCGTGGTGAAAGTGAATATATTGTTGACGGTTTTGAGATCGATTCGCTTCCCTGATGCATTACGCCATCAATAAAAATATCACCGGCTTTTTATGAAAGCCGGTTTTTTCATGCTTCCAGTCAGCCACCGTTTTTGTTTTTACGAATTCTCCCGGCCCGGTAAGTTCGGCCGCTATGCAGATTTTTGTGCCGGGGCGGCAGGTCTTGAGCAGGGTTTCTATCAACTGGTCGTTGCGGTAGGGTGTTTCAATAAAAATTTGCGTGCTGTTTTTTTTCTGCGATGTGATCTCCATTTCACGGATCGCTTTTATCTTTTCATTATTGTCGATGGGCAGGTAGCCAACAAACTCAAAATGCTGGCCATTCATGCCGCTGGCCATTAAAGCCAGTAAAATAGAACTGGGTCCCACCAGGGGTTTTACCACGGCGTTCATCTGTTGGGCCACTTCTACCAACGCCTGCCCGGGATCGGCCACACCGGGGCAACCAGCTTCGCTGATGATGGAAACATTTTTCCCTTCCCGTATCTTTTGCCTGAAATTGTTTTTCTGTTCTTCCTCTGCTTTGTGAATGGCAAACCATTCATAGTCGTCTATCACAATTTCTTTACAGATGCTTTTCAAAAAGCGGCGGGCTGTTCTTTCATTTTCTGCAAAGATCACCTGGCTGTTTTTCACCGCATCAATAATATACGGCGGAATGGTATGTGTGGCATTTTCATCCAGCACACAGGGCACTAAGTACACAATGCTGCTCATGAAAATTATTCTTTTGTTTTTAGTAAACTGAGGGTAGCTGCTATCACCGCATAGCTGGGGGCCAGTATCCAGCCAACCACTATCACCATGTGCATTAAATAAAACACCATCCCGTTCCCGATAGCCAGTCCCTTATGCCGGCCAATGAATGCAATGCTTTGGGAAGTAGATAGTTTGTTTCTTTCACAACTGTAGTCAAGCATTGAAAAACCGAGGTAATAACACTCAATCAGGAGTGCAAAGAATGGGGTGAACCATCCCACCACGGGGATAAACGAAAGGATGAGGATAGATACTGTGTACACTGTTTGCCAGAGCGTATTGCGCAAGGCCAGTTTAATACCCCTTGCAATATCATGCAGTAGTTGCATCAAACTAAAAGGATATTCTTTGCCTTCGATGATGGCCTCGGTTTTTTCGCTGAGGTAGGCAAACAGGGGAGAGCCCACAATGAGAAAAAGGTATTTGAACAGGGAAAAATACAGCAGCATCAAAACGAGTTTTAATATCACGCTGCCAAAAATGAAAAGGAATTTCAGCCATCCGCCTTCTTCAGCATTCATCCATTTGCCGAGGCCGGAAAAATTGAGCAGGTGCTGGATGGCCGCATCGCTGCTGATCCAGAACAGGTAAATGCCGAAGCAAAACAAAATGGCGTAGATGATACCCGGGATAAGTATCCATTGCCACAATTTATGTTTTACAATAAAGCGGTGTGCTTCCATGTAAGATTGTATGGCGATAATTATTTCCTTCAGCATTGATCTTTCTTTTGGGATGTGCAGCAAAGAAACCCTTTCACAGCAATTACAAACGGGCAGCCATTCAAATTTTTTTGATAACCGTTGTAAGTTGTTGGTCGTTTATTCTCCGCTTATCTTCGCTGCTAAAATTACGTTTAAAGTTGAAGAAATTAAAGGTTGATTTTTACCTTGGCCAAAATGTGCTGCAAACCGCCCGTGACCTGCTGGGTAAAATTCTCGTTACCAATATTGACGGCATGCATACCAGTGCCAGGATCGTGGAAACAGAAGCCTACATTGCCATTACGGACAGGGCTTCGCATTCTTACAACGGAAGGCGTACTAACCGTAACGAACACATGTATGGCAAAGGTGGTATTTCTTATGTGTACATCTGTTACGGCATGCACCATCTCTTTAACGTGGTCACCAACAACAGGGATATTCCCGATGCTGTGTTGATACGGGCTGCAGAACCGGTAAGTGGCATTCAGGCTATGCTGGCCAGGACTGGTAAAAAAGTTGCTGACTATACCTTAACAAAAGGGCCAGGGAATATGAGCCGGGCCTTGGGTATCTCTAAACTGCATTCCGGTATTCGCTTAACGGGTAATCAAATTTTCCTGGCAGATGATGGCTATGTTTTACCGGCTGAACTAACCGGCGCCAGTAAACGCATTGGCATTGATGGAGCCGGTGCAGATGCACTATTACCGTATCGTTTTTACATTCGTGGTAACAGGTATGTAAGCGGAAGCCCCGTAAAATAATATGCTGTTGTCAGTGAAATGGCTGGATTATCTTATCAGCAGTATCGTCCCTTTCTGCAGCTTATTCATCCTGTTTTTATAAAGATAGCTGGCTACATAAACGTAAGCGCCAATATTAACCGGCTTACCCTTGTAAGTGCCATCCCATCTTTGAGTGGGGGTGGCCGTGGCGAAAACCATTTCACCATAACGGTTATAGATCTGCAGGGTATAATTGCTGATTAGGTTAAAGTTGCCTGTTGGTCCGAATGTTTTATTGAATCCCTGCGGTGCAAATGCATTGGGGAAATAAATGTCATTGCAATTGTCCAGTACCGTTACATCAATACTTGCGCTATCGGTACATCCCACACCCGTACTTACGATCACTTTATAGGTATTGGTCTGCGTAACAGTAAAGGTGCTGTTTTTAGATCCATCCTGCCACAAATAACTATTGTACGAGCCGGCATTTAAAATAAGCCGTTCATTTACACAGATGGAAGTGTCTACACCCAGGAACGGTTTCACAGGAACAGGACTTACTACTGCTTTAATTATTGATGCCGGGCTCTGGCAGGTGCCAACGGTATTGGTGATGTAAAAGAGAGTAGTGCTGCTTACAAAACTATTGAAGTTGTTTCCTGTATTTACCAGGTTCGTCAACGCTGCATCGCTGTACCAGCTAACGGTGCCGGATGCCTGCGCAGTAAGGTTGACAGTGCCTGGTCCGCAAATGCCGGAATCGCTGCCTGCTGGAACAGCCGGGAGGGGTAAAATAGTAAGGTTGGCAGTGCCGGCACCAGGCGGATTACAAACTCCCTGCGGGGCATCATACCGCACGGTGTAAATGCCGGGATTGCTTTGTGCCAGTTTAACCAGGCCGGTAATACTGTCGATGAATAAACCAGCCGGGTTAGCAGTGAATTTACCGCCGGGCGTAAACGCAATGTCTTTAATGGCAATTACAGAATCATTGCTTTTGCATACAGGGCTGGTATAAGAAAAATTCGTGACCGGGGCACCATAAGCTCTCAAAATAAAGATAATGCTGTCTTTTCCTGCGAGCTGGCAGGCCAATGCCGGTACCGCATACACGATTTTATAAACACCCGCCACACTTGCTGCCACATTTACGGCCCCTGTTGATGTATTCACATTCAGGCCTGCAGGGCTCACACTAAAACTGCCGCCGGCTGTAAAATTCGCGGCTTTAATAATAGCTGGGCTGATACCTGATGTTAGGCAAACATCCGTTGAAGCATATGTAAAGCGTGTAACCGGTGACGTGGTATCTGCAATATTGATAAATGAAAAGTTGGTGGTTCCCTGCCTGCAGCCGAGTGCCGGTAACCGGTACGCTACCTGGTACTGCCCCGGTGTACTGTTAGCAGGGTCAACCTCACCGGTGCTGCTGTTGATAGCGAGCCCGTTCGAGGAAGAAAAACTGCCACCCATCGTAAAGCCTGTTGCCAACTGGGGTAAGATCTTTCCGGCATTTTTACATACCGGTGAACTGTAAGAAAATACAGTTACCGTGTTCACTGCCGGCACGAGTGTGATATTATACGATCCGCTGTTACCGCTGATACAGCCTGTAGTTGTATAAGTGTACTGCACCGCATAAGTACCGGCACGGCTACCCGCCAGGTTGATAGTACCATTCGCCGGGTTGAGTGAGAGACCGGCAGGACTTGAAGTAAACACACCGCCGTTGGTAAAACCGAGGTCGTAGGCCGGCACCGGATTGATGCCGTTCAAACAAACCGTATCGGGCACATATTTAAAACCGGCCACTGCTGTACTGCTTACATTAATAGTAACCGTAATGGCTCGCTTAGGACTTTCGCATCCATTCTGTGTTTGCGTAACATAATAAAATGTGTTGCCTGCTGTAGCAGTCGAAGGAGTTGGCGCAATGGTTGACGGCGTTGCATCTGTAAGCGAATCATACCAGCGCAGGTTCGCTCCGGTAGCGGTTAATGGCGAAGCTAAATTGTTTTGACAATACGTTACCGGGCTGGGAGCTGTTGGCGGCAAAACAGGAATGATATTGTTGATAGCCGCATTGGTAGCCGGTGAAATACAACCTGTGTTGATATCCTTTACCGTTACGGCATAGTTGCTACCGGGTGTTAGGCCCGTAAAGCTGCTGTTGCTTTGATAAGCGCCGCCAATACTATATTGGTAGTTGGCTCCTGCAGGTGATGTGATATTGAATGAACTGGTTGTTGTATTGCAATCCGGTTGTGAAGGCGTACTGATCACCGGTGCAGCAGGTGGAAGAGGAACCGTATTTACACTTAACGGCAGCGCTGCAGATATACAACCTGTAGAGAGGTTTTTCACCGTTACATTGTAAGAAGTACTGGCGCTTAGCCCCGTGAATGCAAGACCAGCCTGGTAAGTGCCGCCCACACTATACTGATAGTTGGCACCTAAAGGAGCAGTGACCGTAATAGTGCCTGTTGTAACCGTACAGTTCGGCTGAGCTGTTACAGTTGCCACCGGAAGTCCCTGTGTTGGAATAGCATCGATGGTAACGGGAGTGGGGGCTGAAATACAACCGGTACTCGTATTTTTTGTACTAAAATTATAATTGCCGGGTGTAAGACTATTGAACAGGGTAGCTGCCTGGTAAGCACCGCCAGAACTGTATTCGTACAAGCCGCCCAGTGGTGAAGTAATGTTAACGGAACCGGTTGTTGTAATACAATCTGGTTGTGTAACAGCAACTACCGGCGAAGCAGGTGCACCTGCTACCGCATTTACTGTAAGCGGCAATGCGTTTGAGATACAACCACTGCTTAAATTCTGTACTGTTACATTGTAAACAGTATTCGCCGCAAGACCGGTAAAAACAGTTCCGGCCTGGTAAGAACCACCAACGCTGTATTGATAATTTGCTCCAATTGGTGATGTTATGGTGATGGTACCGGCAGGGATAGTACAGCCTGGTTGGGTGGTTACACTTGCTGCTGGCAACGGTTCTGTCGGTACTGCATTAATGGTAAGCGGAAGTGCCGCTGATATACAACCGGTGGTAAGATTTTTTACAGTGATGTTCACAGTACCCGGCGCAAGAGAACTAAAACTCACGCCTGCCTGGTAAGCCCCGCCGGCGCTGTACTGGTAGTTGATGCCGATAGGTGAAGTGATGCTGATGGTACCGGTAGGTACTGCACAGGTAGGTTGTGTAGTTACACTGGCTGCAGGTAAAGCCTGCACAGGCACTGCATTGATGGTAATGCCGGTGGCAGCCGAGATACAACCGGTGCCAACATCTTTAACCGTGATATTGTAAGGTCCGGGCGCCATATTGCTAAACGTTGCGCTAAGCTGGTAGGCGCCACCGTTACTGTACTCGTAGTTTGCACCCAGTGGTGAGGTAATGCTAACAGAACCTGTCGTGCTGATACAATCAGGCTGTGTTGGGGTATTCGTAACCGGTGCCGGTGGCGGCGCAGGTGCAGCATTAACGGTAAGTGGTAACGCACCGGAGATACACCCGGTCGTTGTATTTTTTACAGTTACGTTGTATGTATTACTGCTCAATCCTGTAAAGCTTGTACCTGCCTGGTAAGCCCCGCCAACACTGTATTGATAGTTTGCACCAATGGGTGATGAGATGGTAATGATACCGGTTGGTACAGTACAGGTTGGTTGTGTGCTTACAGATGCTGCCGGTAATGCCTGTACGGGAATGACGTTGATCGCAACACTGGTGACGGCCGATATGCAGCCGGTAGCCAATTCTTTTACTGTAACAGAATAGCTGGTGCCCGCCGTTAAACCGGGGAATGCAGCCCCAGCCTGGTAGGTTCCTCCACTGCTGTATTCATAAGCTGCGCCAAGGGGAGCCGTGATATTAAACGAACCGGTGGTAGTGATGCAATCCGGTTGGGTAATGTTTACAGTTGGGGCTGCCGGCGCTGCCGGTACCGCATTCACGGATAAGGGAAGCGCATTTGAAATGCATCCATTGGTTATATTTTTTACCGTTACATTATATGAAGTGCCTGCAGTTAACCCGGAAAAAACAGTGCCTGCCTGGTAAGCGCCGCCTGCACTGTATTCATAGTTTGCACCAAGCGGACTAGTGACCTTAATGGTTCCGGTAGTAACAATACAATCGGGCTGCGTGGTAACAGAAGCTACTGGCACCGCTTCAGATGGAACAGCGTCTATTACAACCGGTTTTATTGGGCTGGTGCATCCTTTTACAGTGTCAGTTGCTGTAACATTATAGTTGCCTGGCGCCAGTCCGCTGAACGTATTGCTCAACTGGTATGCGCCGCCGATACTGTATTTGATGGCAGCACCTGCAGGTGTATTCACCACGATTGTTCCCGTGGGCGTTGTACAGGTAGGTTGTGTTGGGGTAGCCGTTGGCGTTGCAAGCGGACCGCTTACGATCAATACACCTATTACATTGGAGGTATCTGAACACCCGTTGGAGTTGGTAACCTTGCAATAGAAATAAAGCGTGCCAATGTTGGAAGAGGAAGCCGTATAAGTTGAGGCGGTTGCTCCCGGGATAGCAAAACCGGTGGTATTGGAATTACTGAGACTAAGATACCATTGATACCCACTGATGGTTCCGCCATTGCCATTGGCCGACACCGTAAATGGAGTAACAGTTCCATTTTGACAAACCCTTTGTGTGTCCTGTGCGGCGGGTTGGGTGATCACCGGTGCAGCCTTGATGGTTACAGAAATGCTTACCGGTAAACTCGTGTCCGGCGTGCTGCTGTTGATCACTGTTAGGCTGCCGGTATAAGTAGCTGCTGCGGCAGCGGCCGGTAAAGGCAAACCAAGAGGCGAAGCAGGCAATGCGGCTCCGGTTACATCAGCAAAACCTGCTGCATTGGCAGCATTGTCCCAATCGATACTGTATTTATCCGGGTTACCCGTAGTTGTAAAACTCATGTTGCCCAAACTGCTGCCCTGGCAGGCAGCGGCGATTGCTGCCGGTGTAATCGTTGGCTTGGGAGGAAGTATAGTGGAACATCCGTTGTTCTGGTAGTTGGTGGTTCCGCTGCCGTCCCACCAAAGCGCATTCCCGTCTGCATTGGATGCCCAGCCATTGCCGTTGTAAGAACGGATGCCGGAGGTGCAATTGTTGGCGCCGTTGGATACCTGCAGGTATCTGGGACTGGCACCACTGGCATTGGCAAAGGTTCCCAAAGGGTTCCAGTTATTGCTGGGAAAGGCGTTGATATCTATCAGTACCACATACAAAGTGCCAATACTGCAGAAAGAAGTAAGATCGTAATTGGCGTCAAAATCAGAAGGGATGAATATTACCGAACTATTGGCTGGTATCACGGTAGCTGCGGAAGTAACAATGTTGATCGTGCAGCCGTTGGTAGAAGTGAGTGTTCCGGTTCCGTTCTTGGTCCTGGCATTGCTTCCCGCCAGGTTATTTACCGTGGCACTATTGGCAGGCGGACTGCTTACGCCGTAAGACAACGTATAGCTTCCGGCCGTGGCAGATGCCGTGGTGCTGAAAAATACAAACTCATTGATACCTTCTGAAGTGGACGGAAAAGTGGCGCAGGCGTTTACCATGGCCGCATTGATAACGGGGCACTGACCAAATGAAATAAATGGACCAACCAATATGAACAAACAACCAAAAAGAAATTTCATGAATTGGATTTTCAAATTTCAATAAACCTTTACCAGTTTCTGCCGCTGCTTCCTGACCTAACTGCTCTTTAAAACCGGGCTGCAAATATCTGTTATTTGCCTTTTGCTATGGTTATGAACAGTTAATTTAACATTCAGCTTTTCGCCATCCCACATTGAAATGGCGAAGTTAATACTTAATTGTTGCCTGATGCTTTTTCGGCTCATGTTGCTGCCTCAAAAAACTCAGCTTTTTCGTTGTTCAGTTTTACGGGGGAGGGGATCATTAAAAGTGGGGAAGCCGGCCGCTGATGGATCGTTCTTTTAAAGCAGTGCCTGTAAAGAAATGTTGCCAGTCGTTGGTAGCAGTTTAGTTTTTCAGCCTTTTTTCCACTTATTGTGGTTATAACGTATTTACCGGCTATTTATTGACTGGTTCGGAGCGGTGTGGATATATTTTCTGTAAATTTTTACACAGCTGCACAATAACGGCAGCATTGCCGGCAAAAGCAGCGTTTAATTTTCGTCATTTTGACTTGGCCAGCACCGGTTTAAAGCCATTTTTTGAGATGGTAACCAGTTCTTTTCCAATACCTGTAATGGAAATCATGTTCAATGGGAATTCCAGCAATACATGGGTAAAACTCAGGAAGAAAAGCCACTGCAATCCTACCTTGTAATCATAGGCATACAAACCTGCAGAAATGAGCCAGAGAATGATCACCACTGCAAATCTTGCCTTAGGTATTTTGTGCCACCTGATCACTTCTGTTTTACTGAACCAGTTGAGGTAGTGATAGGTGTAAGCGAAGGCAATAAAACGGGTCACCAGGATACCGGTTGAGGAATGGTACACCATTTTTGACCATTCTGCGTTGTAAAATGCCTGGTACTGCTCATTGGTAGTGATGGTGGCCGGCACCGACAGCTTTTTATCAAAAAAACGTTCGAGTATTTCTTTGTTCAATCCAAAAAAACCATCAGTTGAAAGCGCATCACCATAGGCGGTTTTTCCGTAGGATGATACCGGTATAAACGTGTGATCACTGAAAAGAAAAAATAACAGCAGCGGGCAGATCACAAATACCAGCACCGACCATAAACCTGACCGGCTGCGTGTTTTCAGTGCGCCAAAAAGCATGAAAAAGCCCGTAAAAACATATACATGAATGAGCGTGGGCACAAAGGAGGTCAGCAGCATGGTGAGCGTACCTTCATTACCGGTTTCAGAAAGCTGGTCGTTGTACAACTGCCCGTAAATGCCTACGGAAATAAAAAATACAAAAGCGATGCCGGCGATCTTGAGCAGGTGATTTTTTACAAATGCCACGATGATACCACTGAAAAAAGCAATGAACATCAGTTTTTGATAAATGTTCCAGTCCCGGGCCATCATCATATTCTCTTCGCTGTTGAAAGGCCACCATTTGTACTTGGCTGCAAAATCCCAAAGCGCCAGCACTACACCGATAAGCAACAATACCAGGTAATCATACTTTCCTTTAGCAAAATACTGCCTGTCATGCAGCCAGCTGATCTCGGTTAAATAGTGCAATGGCCCCATCACTGCATAGGCAAATAAAAATACTTCGAAGGGCATAATAAAAGCGGCCACGCAACTCAGCAGCATCAGGCCAATATTGATACCATTTATCCTGTCATCTTTTGTAAGTGTCATACCGGTAAAGTTTCTTAAGCAGCAATGTTTAAACAGGCGAAATATAGTTAGCCCGCTAACATTTTTTTTGATGAACGCCAAAGATAGCAAAATCGCATCTTTGTATTGCGGCCGCCGGTTTTTGTCTGATTCAGGTGAATTCTTTTCGATAGGGGTAAATATAGAATGTCCAAATAAGGTTGTCGAACCAACTACTAACGGCATTCAAGAAACCTAAATTTAATATTGACCAATAGTCAAAATCGCTACTTTTAAAACTTTTAAAAAACGGAAATTAACTTTAGATGCACGGGGTAAAAAAACAAAAGACCATTATAAGAGATATAAGCTGGCTTTCATTCAATAACAGGGTATTGCAGGAGGCGGCAGATGATACGGTGCCACTAAAAGAAAGGATCCGGTTCCTTGGCATCTTTTCCAATAACCTGGATGAGTTTTTCAGGGTGAGGGTGGCCACATTGCACCGCATGATAGAAGTGGGTAAAAAAGGAAATATGCACCTGGAAGTGGCGCCGGCCATGATCCTTGAGCAGATACAGGACATTGTGCTGGAACACCAGAAACAGTTTGAACGCACCTGGAATGAAATACTGAAAGAATTAAAAAAGCAAAAGATCTTCCTGGTAAATGAAACACAGCTTAACCGGGAACAGAAGAAATTTGTGCTGAATTATTTTGATGAAGAAGTGCGGGGCAATATCGTGCCGCTGATGATCGAAAGCATTCATAATTTTCCTACGCTCAGCGACAAAAGCATTTACCTGGCCTGCAAACTGAGCAAAAAAGACAAAAGTATTCCTCAGCGTTTTGCATTGGTATCGGTGCCGGCCAGGCGCTTACCACGCTTTCTTATTTTGCCATCAAAGCAGGGTGAACAGCACATTATTTTGCTGGAAGATGTGATCCGGCATTGCCTGCCGTTTATCTTTTCCTTTTTTGGCTACGATACTTTTTCATCGCATATCATTAAAGTAACGAGGGATGCGGAGATCGATATCGACAATGACATTTCTACCTCGCTCATACAAAAGATCGAAAAGGGTTTGAAGAACCGCAAGCGGGGAAAACCGGTCCGTTTTATTTTTGATAAGGACATTGATCCCGGACTGCTTACTTATCTTGTAAAACGGCTGGAGCTTTCTGAAAAGGATAACCTGATACCGGGCGGCCGCATTCACAATTTCAAGGATTTTATCAATTTCCCTGAATCGGTTTTCCAGCAAAAGAATCCCCGTAAAAAGCCTTTTGTGCATCCGCTGCTGAAGAATTTTAAAAGAGTAACTGATGTGGTATTGCAGAAAGATGTGCTGCTGAATTTTCCTTATCATTCTTACGACAGCGTTGTCGATCTGTTGAGAGAAGCAGCCATCGATCCGGAAGTAACGCATATTAAGGTGACCTGTTACCGGCTGGCAGCCCGTTCAAAAATAGTGAATGCACTTACCAATGCGGTACGCAACGGCAAACATGTAACAGCGGTAATAGAATTAAGAGCAAGGTTTGATGAAGAAGCCAACCTGGAGTGGAAGGAGGAGCTGGAAGAAGCCGGCGTACGTGTACTGATTGGCATGCCGGATCTGAAGGTACATGCCAAGATCTGTTTGATAAAAAAAGTAGTACATGGCATTACTACACATTACGGTTTTGTAAGCACGGGGAACCTCAATGAAAGCACCGCAAAAATTTATGGCGATCATTGCCTGCTCACTTCTAACCGCAATATCATGGCTGATGTGAACAGGATATTTCATTACCTGGAGCAGCCCAAAACAAGGATCAAATTTTTAAGAAGTTGTAAAACATTGCTGGTATGCCCGGTAAATATGCGCCAGCAGATCATTGCATTGATCGATAAGGAGATCAAGACGGCGAAAGCAGGTAAAAAAGCATCCATCATACTAAAAGTAAATTCCCTCAGCGATGAAATGCTCATCGGCAAATTGTATGAAGCTGCAAGGGCAGGTGTTGAAATTGAAATGGTGATCCGCAGTATTTGCTGTATGCTTACCGAGAACAGCAAATTCAAAATTCCTGTGGAGGCCATCAGCATTGTAGATGAATACCTGGAACATGCAAGGGTGATGATCTTTCACAATGCTGGTAAGGAAAAAACTTTTATTTCATCGGCCGACTGGATGGTCCGCAATATTGATCACCGGGTAGAAGCAGCCTGTCCTATTTTTGAAAAAGACATCCAGCAGGAATTGAAGGATATCCTGCGCATTCAATTGTCTGATAATATCAAAGCACGTAAGCTTGATAATGAACTGGACAACCAATATGTGAATCCACGCAATACAAAAAAAGTACGTTCACAGGTGGAAACCTATAACTACTTATTCCGCAAATTATCCACATAAGTTTTGGGCTGCAGTTTCTTTTCTTGAAAAGGTTTTTACAAACCTATCTTTGTTTGAATAGTTCAAAACTTAAAATTCAAAAAAGAAAGTGAAGCTGGCAGCAATCGATATCGGCAGCAATGCAGCAAGGCTTCTGATCACGGAAGTATTGTACGATGCAAATGGCAATGCTGTGTTCAATAAGCTTAACCTGGTAAGGGTGCCGCTGCGGCTTGGCTTTGATGTATTTGAACAGGGACTGATATCAAAACAGCGCATGGCCATGATGTTCCAAACCATGAAGGCCTTCAAACATTTATGCAACGCCTACGAAGTGAGCCATATTAAAGCCTGCGCCACCAGCGCCATGAGGGATGCTAAAAATTCGTCGGACATCATCCGGAAAATACGCCTCGAAACAGAGATCGGCATTGAAGTGATCAGTGGCGACCTCGAAGCCAATTTGATCTATGAAAATCATGTGGCGGAAAATATGGACCGGGATCACAGTTATCTCTACATCGATGTGGGAGGTGGCAGTACAGAATTGTCTTTTTTCAGCAATAACATTCTCATCTATAAAAAATCATTCAATATTGGTACCATCCGTTTATTAAAAGACATGGTCACCGAAAAAGAATGGGATGAAATGAAAGAAACCATCCGTGCCGTTACCAAGGGGCATAAAGAAGTGGTGGCCATCGGCAGCGGCGGTAATATCAACAAGGTGTTCAGCATGAGCAAGAAGAAAGATGGCAAACCATTGAACCTTGAATTGCTCCGGGATTATTATAAAGAACTCAGCAGCGTTACGCTGGCTGATCGTATCGTAAAATATTCATTAAGAGAAGACCGGGCGGATGTGATCGTGCCGGCCTTATCTATCTACATCAATGTAATGCGCTGGGCCAATGCGGCAGATATTTATGTACCCAAGATCGGTTTGGCAGATGGCCTCATCAGGCATTTGTGGAAAGAGGTGGAGCATGGATAATGGTTGCAATTTGTAATGAAGCTAAAATCGCCGGCGTTACTCTTCCTGGTGAATATAGTATATGATTTCGTACTTCGTACTTAAGCATATCAGCCCCAGTCGAGGCGATCTCACATCCCCAAAACTTATCCGGTAAAATATTTCATCCTAATAATTTATTTTCTACATTTACTCCCTGAATGTCTCCCGAGTATTGTTTTATTCTAATGCAGGGCCAATTACTCCACTTTTGATCAACCATAAAACCATTGCCATGGCTCCTGAGAAAGAATTTAAAAAAGTTACCACCAACACCATACAAAAAATGAAGGCTGCCGGGGAAAAGATCTCCATGATAACGGCCTATGATTTTTCTTTCGCCAAATTATTTGATGCGGCCGGTATCGACATCATCCTGGTTGGCGACAGCGCCAGTAATGTAATGGCCGGGCACACCACTACTTTGCCGATCACCCTCGACCAGATGATCTATCATGCTCAAAGCGTGGTAAGGGCAAGGGAACGGGCATTGATCGTTGTAGATATTCCATTCGGATCTTACCAATCCAATTCAGAGATCGCACTGGCATCCGCCATCCGCATCATGAAAGAGAGTGGGGGGCATACCGTAAAACTGGAAGGGGGAGAAGAGGTGCTGGACTCCGTTAAAAAAATTGTGAGTGCCGGTATTCCCGTGATGGGGCATTTGGGATTAACACCACAGTCCATCAATAAATTCGGAACCTATGTGGTGAGGGCAACGGAAGAAGCCGAAGCAGAAAAATTAAAAAAAGATGCGCTGCTGTTGCAGGATGCAGGTTGCTTTGCGATTGTACTCGAAAAAATTCCGGCTTCCCTGGCAAAAGAAGTGAGCGAAAGCCTGCACATCCCAACCATCGGCATCGGCGCCGGCGGCGATTGTGATGGACAGGTACTCGTAATGCATGATATGCTGGGCATCAATACAGAATTCAAGCCTCGTTTTTTGCGCCGCTATTTAAACCTGGATGAGCAGATCACAGGCGCCATCAAAAAATACATTGATGATGTAAAGTCGATGGATTTTCCAAATGAGAGTGAATCTTATTAATAGAGAATTGATAATCGAAAAATTAATAATTGGTGCTGGATGCAGGCGCTTTTTAAACAGTCAATACTCCCTGTCACCTTATATTTGCACTACAAAAATGAACCGATCATGACCGTAAGAAATAACTGGACATTAGAAGAGATCAATGAAATATACAACCGCCCTTTATTAGACCTCGTGTTTGATGCAGCCTCCATACACCGGCAGAACAAAGCGTATGCAGAAGTGCAGATCAGCAGCCTGATCTCCATTAAAACAGGCGGCTGCAAAGAAGACTGTTCTTATTGCCCGCAGGCAGCACGCTATCAAACCGGCGTGGAAGTAGAACCGCTGATGGCACTGGAAAAAGTAAAAGAAAGAGCACAGGTAGCCAAAGCAAACGGCGCTTCAAGATTGTGCATGGGAGCAGCCTGGCGTGAAGTGAGAGACAACAGGGATTTTGAGCGTGTACTCGAGATGGTGAGTGAAGTAAATGACATGGGCCTTGAAGTGTGCTGCACATTGGGAATGCTTACCTACGAGCAGGCCGAACGCTTAAAAGCAGCCGGGTGTTTTGCCTACAATCATAATATTGATACCAGTAATGAAAATTACGGGAACATCATTACTACCCGAACTTTTGAAGACCGTTTGAATACACTCAGCAATGTACGCAGGGCAAAAATGAGCGTTTGCTGCGGTGGTATTGTTGGTCTTGGTGAAACAGATGAAGACAGGATGAAAATGCTGCATACCTTATCTACGATGGAACAGCATCCTGATTCAGTGCCCATCAATGCACTGGTGGCAGTAAAGGGAACTCCGCTGGAAGATAACCAGCGTATTGGAATAGATGAAATGCTGAGAATGATCGCTACAGCAAGAATATTGATGCCAAAAAGTGTCGTGCGGTTGAGTGCCGGAAGAAACGAAATGACGATCGCTGAGCAGGCTTTGTGTTTTATGGCTGGCGCCAATTCAATATTCGCCGGTGAAAAATTATTGACCACGCCCAATCCTGATTTTGATACCGATATGCAGATGTTTAAGATGCTGGGGTTAACGCCAAGAAAAGCATTTAAAGATGTGCCGCAGCAGGCAACTGCAGCATCGATTGCGTAAACTTTTTTAATAAGGTCGACCACCTTCAAAAGGTGGTCGACCTTTCTATTAACTTTCTTTCCGTGACTGCGAACGAACAATTTGATCAACACCTGCAACAAAAGCTGGACGAAAAAAAAGCTGCCGGCACCCTGCGTTCGCTTATCTATGCAACTGGTAAGATAGATTTTAGCTCCAATGATTATTTTGGTTTTGCACAAAGCGGGCTGTTAAATTCCGTTGATGCAAGTGCCCTTCCATCCGGCGCTACAGGCTCCCGTTCCATTACCGGCAACTCTGCATTGGCCGAAGCAACAGAACAGCTCATTGCCGATTTTCACAACCGGCAGGCTGCATTGATCTTCAACACAGGCTACATGGCGAATGTTGGCTTCTTCAGTTGTATAGCATCTAAAGGCGATACATTTATTTCTGATGAATACATTCATGCCAGCATCATCGATGGCATGCGGTTGAGCTATGCCAACCGGCTTCGTTTTAAACACAACGATATTGCTGACCTGGAAAAGAAGCTACAATCGTCAACAGGAAAAAAGATCGTAGCGGTAGAATCGATCTATTCAATGGATGGCGATGAAGCACCATTGATCGCTATCGCCAGCTTATGTAAAAAATATGGAGCGCTGCTGGTCGTAGATGAAGCGCATGCTACCGGTGTATTTGGTGACAAGGGCGATGGGATGGTTTGTAAATACAAATTGGAAGACGAAGTGTATGCAGTGATACACACGTTTGGTAAGGCACTGGGTTTGCATGGCGCCGTGGTTACGGGCAGCGGGGTGCTTCGCAATTTTTTACTGAACCAGGCAAGGAGTTTTATTTTTACCACCGCATTGCCACCGCAGCATTACCTCCTGTTACAAAAAGCTTATGAGCTCTTGCCAACGGCTGACAGGAATGGTCTCGCAGAATTGGTGAAATATTTTCGGCAGCAAGTGAGCGGCTTAGAAAATGTATCTTTTATCGATAGCCATTCGCCCATACAGGGTGTGCTGGTGGGAGATAATTTTAAAACGAAGGCATTGGCTGCAAGCCTCTTTGAAAATGGTTTTTTTGTGCGGCCAATTGTGTCACCTACCGTGCCGGCAGGAAAAGAGAGGATACGCATCTGCCTGCACAGTTTCAATACCAGGGGGGAAATTGATGAGCTGTTGCAGGCCATAAAAAATAACTGCCATTAACAGTGCTTTTCTTCAAGCCTTTGTTTCTTTGTATAAAATATTTACTATGAATATTATCATCGCAGGCATTCATACGGGGATAGGCAAAACCGTTAGTTCAGCCATCATTTGCCAGGCATTGGGCTATGATTACTGGAAACCTGTACAGGCGGGTGACCTTGAAAATTCCGACAGCATTTTTATCAAAAATAATGTTAGCAATCCATCCTGTGTACTGCATTCCGAAACTTACCAACTGCAGGAATACGCTTCGCCGCATTATGCCGCCGCAAAAGCAGGTGTACAGATCAAGCCGGAAGATTTTGTTTTGCCTCCTTCCGATAATTCGCTGGTGATAGAAACCGCCGGGGGCATTATGAGTCCGCTTGCAAAAGATTTCCTGAACATCGACCTGGTGTCCACACTAAACTTGCCGGTTGTGCTGGTTAGTAACAATTACCTCGGCAGCATCAATCATACCCTGCTTACCGTAGCCGCTTTGCAACAGCGCAATATTGCAATAGAAGGCATTGTGTTTTGTGGTGAAGCAGTAGAATCAACCCGGTCATTTATACTTGAGCAAACACAGTTGCCGCTCCTTTTTTCTGTGCCCGTCTTTCAGCAGATCAATAAAGAAGTGATCGCTGCATTTGCAAAAACAGTTTCCATCAACCTCTGATTGTAATGGAAAACGAAAATTACATCTGGCATCCATTTACACAAATGAAAACTGCGGCAGTGCCGTTGCATGTGGTAAAGGCCAGCAATTGTACATTGTATACCCAGGATGGGAATACCTATATCGATGCCATAGCATCCTGGTGGGTGAATATACATGGCCACTGCAATGAGTACATTGCTGATACCATCGCACTGCAGGCAAGAACCCTGGAACAGGTGATCTTCGCCGGTTTTACCCATACGCCGGCAATCGAATTGTCCAAAAAACTCATCGGGGTCTTACCAAAACATTTCGCCAAAGTTTTTTTTAGTGATGATGGCTCCACTTCAGTTGAGGTTGCTTTAAAAATGGCGATCCAGTACTGGCACAACCAGGGACAAACGCAAAAGACCACTATCATTGCTTTTGAAAATGCCTATCATGGCGACACATTCGGTGCCATGAGTGTGGCGGAGCGAAATGCTTTTAATGCAGCCTTCGATCCGTTTTTATTTGAAGTGAAAAGATTGCCCCTTCCCAACGATCACAATATCCAGAAACTGCAACAGCAATTATCGTCCATTGCAAAAGACGGAACTGTAGCGGCATTTATTTTTGAACCGCTGGTGCAGGGTGCTGCAGGAATGCAAATGTATGAACCTTCGCATCTTGATGCACTCATCAGCATTGCAAAGCAATATAACATATTGTGCATTGCCGATGAAGTGATGACGGGTTTTGGAAGAACAGGAAAAAACTTTGCCATTGAATACCTGGAAGAACAGCCTGATATTGTTTGTCTTTCAAAAGGGATCACCGGCGGTTTTATGGCACTGGGAGTTACGGTTTGCACCCACCAGGTATTTGATGCTTTTTATGCAGATGATAAAATGAAAACTTTTTTTCACGGCCACTCTTACACGGGCAATGCCCTCGCCTGTGCCGCAGCCAATGCCAGCCTGGATCTGTTAGCAGCAGAAAAATGCCAGCAGCAGATCAGGTTTGTCTGCGACAGCCACGCTGCCTTTGTCGATAGCATCCGCAATCACCCTTTTGTAAAAACCGTAAGGCAGCGGGGTACCATCGTGGCGGTTGAGTTGAATACAAAAGAGCAGAGTTCTTATTTCAATAATATCCAGTCATTGTTGTATCAATATTATTTAGACAGCGGTGTTTTTCTTCGCCCATTGGGAAACATTGTTTACCTCATGCCGCCTTACTGTATCACAACAGAAGAACTGGAAACGGTGTACGGTGCGATCAGGACATCGCTGGATCATTTTGGCACCGGATAGGAATCAGCCATCCGCTCTTTTGTAGAGAACTTTGCCCGCTTTACCTGGCTATACTCCTTTGATAAACATTAGCATTTCATTTCAAACTGCTGCATATTTTTTGACGTTTATCTTTTGTCTTAACAATTGAAAACTAAAAAAATAAGTTATGAAAAAGCTATCAGTATTATTATTGGGTGGTATCATGGCCGGCGCTTTGTTGCTGGCCGGCTGCGGCCCTTCTGCTCATATTCAAAAGGATAAAACTGCCGACTTTACCCAGTATAAAACCTTTGCCTGGTCAATGATGGATGACGGTAAAATAAAAAGGTCTGCCGGCAATTCACTGGTGGAGCAGCAGATAAAAGAAGCAGTGAATAAAGAGTTGGTCAAGCAAGGCTGGCGGGAAGTAAAGAGGCGCCCGGACGTACTGCTTAACTACGATGTGCTGGTTGAACGAAGCACTCAAAAACAGCATGATCCTGTGTACAGTAACTCCTTCACCCGTACCTTTTACAATCCTTACAGGCGCAGGTTCTACTCGGTGTATTATCCATCACAGTTGCTGGGCTATGATAATTATGAAGTACCGGTAAAGGAAGGTACCATCACCATTTCAATGACGGACAATAACACCGACAAATTGGTATGGCAGGGCTGGACGACCAACGAGATCGACAGCAAAAACTTTACAGAAAAAGAAGTGCAGAGCAGTGTGAAGGCCATCTTCAGGAAGTTTGATGTGGCTAAGCAATAAAGAGTTTTTAATGCCCGCTTTTAATCCATAACCTCTTGCAATTTGTTTGCAGGAGGTTTTTTATTGGTGCCTTTGTACGCATTCAGTGAAGCACTTCCAGGCTGAAACCTGGCAGCACATTAACACTGCCGGGTGCGATCACTCTCACAGAATTACAGGTTACGTTTGCTTTTACCATTACATTCGTTGTAATGATAACATCGGCACCTGCAGGCGGGATCATGTTGTTCTTAAAAAAATTATTCTGCCACATTTAAGAAACTGTAACGGAAAGTTTATTTTACAACCGGTATTGTTGCCGGTAAACTTTTTGTAAATGGCAGAGTCAAAACCTCCAAACCAAACTGATGAAAAAGCTGCTTCTTATTTGTTTACTTTTTAGTGCATTGACGGCACGATCTCAGTCCTTATATTTTCCTCCTTTAGTCGGTAATACCTGGGATACCATACCCCCAGCTTCTTTGGGATGGTGCACCGACAGGATCGATTCTTTATACAATTACCTGGGGCAGCAAAATTCCAAGGCCTTCATCGTTTTAAAGGACGGCAAGATCGTCCTCGAAAAATACTTTGGCAGCTTCACCAAAGACAGCTTGTGGTATTGGGCTTCGGCTGGTAAAACCCTCACTTCTTACCTCGTTGGCAAAGCGCAGGAAGACGGTTACTTATCAATACAAGATACCTCTTCCAAATACCTGGGCACGGGCTGGACGAATTGCACCCCTGCACAGGAGAACAATATCCGCATTCGCCACCAGCTCACCATGACAACAGGATTGGATGACGGCGTACCCGACAATCATTGCACACTCGACAGTTGTTTGAACTTTCTTGCCCCCGCCGGTACCAGGTGGGCCTATCACAACGCACCCTACACCCTGCTTGAAAAAGTTCTCACTAACGCTACCGGGCAACCGATCAATGCCTACACTCAAACGGCGTTAAAAAACAGGACAGGCATCACCGGCGCCTGGCTAACGGTAGACTACGACAATGTGTATTACAGCAAGGCAAGGAGCATGGCAAGGTTTGGTTTGTTGTTCCAGAACAAGTGCAGGTGGGGTACTGATACCTTGCTGCATGATACGGCCTACGTGCATGATATGCTCAATACATCGCAGGCCATCAATTATGGATATGGATACCTGTGGTGGCTGAATGGTAAAGGATCTTACATGGTGCCAACTTCGCAGTTGATCCTTCCTGGTTCTTATGCACCGTCTGCACCAATGGATATGTATGCAGCCATCGGTAAAAACGGGCAGATCGTAAGCATTGTGCCGTCAAAAGGTTTGGTGATGGTAAGAATGGGCAACGATCCCGGGGAAGGAGAAGTGCCATTTTTACTCTGCGATAATATCTGGCAAAGACTGAACTATGTTATGTGCAACAGCACAACCAGCACTACCTATACTTTTGTGGGTGCCGGCAACTGGAACATCGCCGCCAACTGGGCGAATGGCATGGTGCCCCCGGCAATATTACCGGCAGGCGACCAGATAATCATTTATCCCTTTGCCAACAACGAATGTGTATTGAATGTAGATCAAACCATTTCTTCCAGCGGCAGTTTGCATGTAGTATCCAACAAAAAATTAAAGATCACAGGAAATCTTTCGGTGCGGTAAAAAAACACTTCCGGGCTTAATTTTCAAATTGATTTAACTGAGATGCAGGAAAACTTAACGGGCGCAAAAAGCTGTATCAAAAGGCCATGGAATGTTATACTTCGACAGTTTGAGTATTACATTCCATGCAAACAACCCTGTAAACATTACGCTAAAATGAGTGTCATATATCTTGCTTTGATACAGCCTGTTCTTTAAATAGTTTGCCTATCCCACCTGGTTATCGATGATCGATTTGTCCGTATCAGCTTCATCCTGCCTGTCTTTTTCCAATCGTTTCAGTTTTCGGCCATATGATATTTTGGTGATGAGTACAAACAATACCGGTACCACAAATATGGCCAGCGTGGTGGCAGACAACATGCCTCCAAACACCGTCCAGCCAATGGTTTTACGGCTTTCCGCTGCGGCCCCGCTTGCAAATGCCAGTGGCAATACACCCAGGATAAATGCCAGCGACGTCATCACGATGGGGCGTAAACGCAATTGCACTGCCTGCAAAGTAGCGTGAATGATATCAATGCCTTTGTCCACCCTTTCTTTTGCAAACTCAACGATCAGGATGGCATTTTTTGCCGCCAGCCCAATAAGCGTGATCAACCCGATCTGTGCATACACGTTGTTGGTAAGATTGGGTAAAAAGGTAAGCGTTAATATAGAACCAAAAGCGCCGATCGGCACTGCAAACAATACAGAGAAAGGAATGCTCCAGCTTTCATACAGGGCTGCCAGGAACAGGAATACAAATACCAGGGAGATAGAGAAGATCAGCACCGTGCTGTTGCCTGCTTTTATTTCTTCTGCACTCATGCCTGCAAATTCATAATCGTATCCTGCAGGCAATGATTTGGCCACTTCTTTCAGCGCTTCAATGGCCTGTCCACTACTGAAGCCGGGCTTGGGCGATCCATTGATCTCGATATTCCTGTTCACGTTAAAATGTGAGATCAGCGAAGGTGCTTCCGTTACGCTTGTAGTGATCAGTGAACTGAGCGGTATCATATTGCCGGCATCATTCCGCACATAAAATTTTTCCAGTTGATCAAGCGATGACCGGTAGCTGCTGTCAGCCTGCGCCATCACACGGAAGTTGCGGCCATACAGGTTAAAATCATTTACATAACTGCTGCCCAGCAAGGTAGACATGGTGCTGTACACATCCGTGAGCGAAACGCCGAGTTGCTTTGCTTTGTCCCTGTCCACATCTACTTTGTAAGAAGGTGTTTTTGAACTGAAGAATGTAAACGCCATTGCAATTTCAGGACGCTTGTTTACCTCCGCCAAAAAATTTCTTGCCACGGCTTCAAACTGCTGCACATTATCGGTGCTGGTAGTTTGCTTTAATTCAAAAGTAAAGCCGGCTGTTTGACCAAGGCCCGGTATCGCAGGGGGGGAGATCGCCAACACCCTTGCTTCTTTGATGTCGCCGGTAATTTTTTGTATCTGGCTTATCACCGCCTGTACATGGTGCTCTTTGCCCTTCCGGTCATCCCAGGGTTTCAGGTTTACAAACAGGGTACCTACATTCGATTTGTTGGAAAAGCTGATGATGTTCAATCCTGCCAAACCGCCTACGACTCTTACTTCCGGTATATTTTGTATCCTGGCCATAATACCTTTCAGCATTTCAACGCTCCGGGTGGTGGATGTGGCTTCCGGCATTTCGTAGGTTACATACAACCTGCCTTCATCTTCCGTTGGTATAAAGCCAGAAGGTTTGCTTTTAAATAAAAAGAACAATCCTACAAACAAACAAACCATCATCACGAGTACATAAGGCGTTTTTTTGATCCATTTGGCAACGCCTCTTGTATAGGAATGAGAAAGATTATTGAACCGCCTGTTAAAACCGGCAAAGAATTTTTCCAGGAAGTTTTTCTTTTCAGCCTCACCCTTAGAATGTTTTAAAAGAATGGAACAGAGCGCCGGTGTTAATGAAAGCGCCACAAATGCAGAAATGATCACGGATACCGCAATGGTGATGGCAAACTGCTGGTACAATCTTCCTACAATGCCCGGAATAAAACCAACCGGCACAAACACCGCTGCCAGGATCAGTGCGATCGCAATTACAGGGCCGGAAATTTCAGACATCGCTTTTTTAGTGGCATCTTTCGGCGACATGTTCTCATGGTCAATATTATGCTGCACTGCTTCCACCACCACAATGGCATCATCCACCACGATACCGATCGCAAGAACAAAGGCGAAGAGCGTAAGTGTGTTGATGGTAAATCCAAAAGGTATAAAAAAGATAAAAGTTCCGATCAGCGACACCGGGATGGCCAGTACAGGAATAAGGGTGGCCCTCCAGTTCTGTAAAAAAAGGAATACTACAAAAACCACCAGCAGCAGGGCTTCCAGCAGGGTATGCATTACTTCTTTGATGGAGACCTTTACAACAGATACCGTCTCCAGTGGTATGCTGTAATCAACGTCTTTGGGAAATGATTTTTTAAGTTCAACCAGTGCCTTCGTAAGTCCTTCATAAGTGTCCATTGCATTGGCGCCGGGTGCCTGGTACACCAGCACGAAGGCTGCCGGCTTGCCATTTACAAAAGCATTGCTGCCATAATCAAATTTACCAAGCTCCACCCTTGCTACATCTTTGATGTAGATGGCGCTGCCGGTACCCGGGATAGTGCGTACGATGATGTTTTCAAATTGCTCCCTTGTATTGATGCGGCTGTTGGTAAGTACGCTGTATTCAAAACTCTGGATATTCGGCTGCGGATTACCGCCCACTGTTCCTGCTGCTACCTGTAAATTTTGTTCTGCCAGCACTCTGGTAATATCCGCCGGTGTTAGTCTTAGTGCAGCTAACTTTTCAGGATTCAGCCAGATGCGCATGCCGAAGTCATCTGCACGGCTCACAATATCACCCACACCTTTTACACGTTGTAGTGCATCTTTCACATAAATGTTTACGTAGTTCCCTAAAAAAGTAGCATCATGCGAACCATTGGGAGAAAAGAAGGCCAACGCCACCATGATGCTGGGATTGCGCTTTCTAACGGTAATGCCCAATCGCTTTACGGCATCTGGCAGGGTGGGTTGCGCTACGCTCACCCTGTTCTGCACATCCAGTGCTGCAATGTTTACATCCGTGCCTACGTCAAAAGTTACGTTGATGCTGCTCTGGCCACTGCTGGTACTGTTGCTGCTCATGTAGCTCATGCCCGGCGTTCCGTTGATCTGGGTTTCCATCGCCGTGGTAGTGGTTTGTTCCACGGTTTCCGCGTCAGCACCGGTAAATATACCACTCACGGTAACCGTGGGAGGCGTTATATCGGGGTATTGCGCAACCGGCAAAGTGGTAAGGGCAATGATGCCCACCAGCACAATAACAACGGAGATCACAATGGCTGTCACCGGGCGTTTTATAAAAGTATCTGCTANNCATCGTTGTGTCACTCACTTGTGCTGTTCAAGCCCTGTTCATCAATGTTACTTACCGCAAAAACGCCTGGCGACAAACGTATACCAGTAATATTTTTAATGCGGTATTGACCAGTGTTGCTTCAGGCAAATAAAAGCGCAAACGATCAACCATCAACGATCAAGCGATCAATTTTTTTCACTTTCCTGCTGCTTTCGGCACTGCTGTTGTTACTACCGTGCCTTCTCTTAATTTTTGTACACCTTCTACTACTACCTGGTCGCCTTCTTTCAATCCCTCTTTCACAATGATATTCGCACCAATCTGTTTACTCAATAGCACTTTGCGCTGGGTAACCTTGCTGCTGTCTCCCAGTACATACACGAAAAACTCACCCAGTTGTTCCGTAACGGCCTTGTTTGGTATTACGATCGATCGCTGTGCGTTGTTGCTTTTTACCCTGACAGAAGTATTCATACCTGGTTTGAGCATTCCCTTGTCATTGGGAAATATCAACCTTGTTTTAATGGTGCCGGTTTGCGGATCAACAGCACGGTCAACCAGGCTAATGCTGCCAGGGTAGGGGTACACTTCACTGCCAAATGCAATGGTAAAAGTGGAATCTTTTTTATCTGCTTTTTGCTGCTGCAATTGCATAAAATGATATACTTCTTTTTGATCCACCGCAAAATCCACTGCGATCGGGCTATCTGTTGATACCGTGTTCAGCACCGTTTGACCAGCAACTACCGCAGTGCCTGTTTTTACATTGGAGATGCCGATGGTACCGCTGAAAGGCGCATAGATGCTGGCAAAACTAACATTGGCGCTTACACTGTTCACGCTGGCTTTGGCAGCAATCACCTGCTTTTTAGCAGCTTCCAGCGCAGCATCTGCATAGTCAACCTGCTGTTTGGCAATGGCATCATGCTTATCCAGTTCATGATAACGTTCGGCGTCTTTCTGTGCCTTCATCATATTCGTTTCCTGCACCTGCAGGTTGGCCACCGCCTGCTGGTAATTGGCATTGTATACCTGGGCATCGATGGAGTACAATTTCTGACCCTTGCTTACCTTCTGCCCATCCTGGAAGTACATGCCGGTAACGTAGCCGCTTACCTGCGCCCGCAATTCGATCTGGTTCAAAGCGGCCAGCGTGGCCGGATATTCCTCGTAGTACACGGCATCCGTACTTTGCACCGTAGTAACGGTTACGGCTACCGGGGGAGGAGGGCCTTGAGGAGCTTGCGTTTTGTCGGCACCACAGGCACTTAACAACACGATACAGGCTGGTACGGCAAATTTTTTTAATGAAAAGCTTGGCATATTCTTTCTGTTGATTTTTAATATTAATAAACTATCTGGCCCTGCGCTTTCTGCACATCTATCTTGCTGGCCAATAGCTGATACAGGGCATTGTAATAATTGATCTGCGATGTACGCAGGTCGGTTTCTGCAGTGATCACTTCGATATATGTTTTGATACCATTGCGGTACTGCATATTGATCACATCATACACTTCCTGCGCCAGCGCCACATTTTCTTTTAATGCATTGTAGTTGGCCAGGTTGCTTTTGTACACGGCCAGCGCACTGGCGTACTGTGAATTCACATTGTTCTGCAGGGCAACAATATCCAGTTGCGTACGCTTTAACTGTAACTGTGCTGTTGAAATATTGTATTTTCTTTTTCCTCCCTGGAAAATCGGGAACGAAAAAGTAAGCGCCGCATAAGAGTTTGGGAAATTATTGTTATACAATTTACCAAACTGGTTGTTCAGGTAATTCAAATTGTAAGCACCATTCAGCGATACATTTGGCAGGTAGGCCCATTTGTTATATTTCACATTGGCTTCCTGCAGTTTCTGCTGTGTCTGCAGTAGTCGAAACTCAATACGGTTATTGTAATTCACCTGTTGCTGTGCTGTATCCAGGCTCACTTCTTTCTCCATTTGCAGGCTATCGTACACTACATTCAGCGCTCCTGTAACCGGGTAACCCATCAGGTATTTCAGGTATTCAGTCTTAGCCTGCAGCAGCGACTCGTTGCTTTGCCTCAATGCTTTTGTGTTATTGAGCGCAATGGTAGCCCTCTTGTAATCGGTTTTATCAACAATGCCAGCCTTATACTGCTGGAAGGCATTGTCCAAACTTTTAGACAGCCGGTTGATATTTTCATCGGCTACTCTTATCTGCTGTTTGGTGGCGATCACATCATAAAAAGCCTTTGACACAGCAGCCGCCACATCTGTCTTCCGGCTTTCGGTCGTTTGCTTCGACTGTGTGATTACATCTCCCTTTGATTGCAGTGCCAGTAATGCATCCCTGTTAAACAGGTATTGCGACATGGTGAACTGGCCGCCGGAAGTATTATCTACACCAAGTTTTACCGGGTTACCGCCAATGATACTGGTTTGCACCTGGAAGTTATGCTGTAAGCTGTAATTAAAGTTGACCTGTGGAAACCAGTCGGCCAGCTTTGATTTGATATTGTTGCTCACAATGTTCTCATCTACCAATGACTGCTCCAAAACTGGCTGGTGGCGGATCGCATAGGCCACCACATCCGGAAGGGCAGCCTGTGACAATAAGCTGTCTTTACCGGCCTGCGCTGACAAGAACGCCGGGAATATCAATACCGGTACGGTGAAAAACAGTAATTTTCTAATAAACAATGGTTGCATATCTTTTGGATAATGTAAATAAAAACAGGCGGAATGGATTCTACAAGGAAACACGAAATTAGCTATTCGCACTAATTTAAACAAACGTTTAATTAATTAAAGCAAATATTTTTTCTGCTGTTGTCTACAAATGTAGTGTAGTAGAGCTTTTGGGCAATTTGCTAAATGAGGAAAAACAGGGTAGATAGCCGGCTAAATACATCAGCGGCTATTGTGGATGATATTTATGCAGGCAATTTTGGCTGGTTTCAGCACAGGCCAGCGGGAAACTTTATCCATTATTATCGTCAATCATTTCAATGATGGCTTTGATGATCCTTTCGATCTCTTTTTTATTTTCTTTGATCGCTTTCGAATCGTTGAAGTAAGCCAGCCGCCGGTCTTTGTAGTCACCTTCCAGTAAAGGAGATGGCAGCTTTACGATAAATGGATGATGAAAAACGAGGAGCAGCCTGTCGTTTCGCAAAGGCCCAAAGGTCACGATATCATCAATGTAATAATAACTGGGAGCATTCCACTTTATCCTTTCGTTGAGCTTTGCACTTGAGTTTTTGATGATCTCCCGGAGGGTTTCCATTTCTTTTTTCAGCGGGTGATTCAAAGCGTTCATGTGTTGCTGTACTTTTTCAGCATCTGTCGCTGTGTTTGCAGTTTTTTTTGCAGCCATTATACTTGTTTTAATGCTTCCATGAAGTTACCGGTATGAGGGCAAAAAAAATCACTGTACCAGGTACAGTGATCGTAGCTATTTTAGAAGGCTCTACCTAATTTTTTAGTATCGTGAATTCAACCCTCCGGTTCAGTTGTCGGTTGCTGTCCGTATCATTCGGTGCCACGGGCTTGGTTTCACCGTAACCCTGCGATCTTATCCTTCCAGCGGCAATGCCCTTCGATACAATATAGTCCATCACCGATCTCGCCCTGTTATCACTTAATTTAAAGTTGTATTCATCTGACCCACGGCTATCAGTATGCGCACTCATTTCTATCTCTATGGCCGGGTTCTCTTCCAGCATTTTCACCACCCTGTCCAGCTCTACAAAAGATTCCGGCCTGAGCGTTGATTTGTCAAAATCAAAATACACATTGTTCAATCTTACCACTGCACCCACTTCGATCGGCACCAGGTATAGGTCTTTGTGTACTTCTTTATAACCGGCTTTTTTCAACGAATCAAGGTTCAGGTTTTCCGATTGAGCAAAAAAGTGGTCGGCATTTGCCCTGATCAAATAATTCTTATCGAAGGGCAATACAATTTTAAAGGCGCCATCGGCTGGGTTAGAAACTGCATTGCCTGCCAAATTACCATCCGGAAGTGTTTCATACAACAGCGAGGCGCTTAGTGGCTTCATTGTTTTTTTATTATACACATTACCGGTTACCAGCATTACAGGGTCAGGTTTTTCTCTTTCCAGCAGTTTGATACGAACAATATCACTTTCGCCGTACGAGTCTTTTTCGGTACTCATATAAGCATACTCTCCGCCTGCATCCATAGTAAAAAAGCAATCCATTTCCGGCGTGTTGATCGGGGCGCCCAGGTTTACCGGCTCACTCCATTTTTGCCAGCTTTCATCCAGCCGCTTTGTCATCCAGATATCATTGTTGCCGATGCCGCCGGGCCGGTTGCTGCTGAAATATAGTGTCACTCCATCTGGTGCCAGGTAAGGCGTGGTTTCGTTGTAGTTTTTAAGATTGATCTTTTTGCCAAGACTTTTGGGTTCCGTCCAGGTATCATCAGCGGCTAAAAAACTTACATACAGATCATTGTTTTGTCCGCCGTTTTCTTCCGTCATGTAAAACAGCAGGGCTTGTCCATTGTTTGCCATCACCGCACCATTTTGCCGGCCCTGGTCGTACTTAGCATAGTTCTTAATATACAGCATATCAGGCTTGCTCCAGTACCCATCCTTTTTTAAATAACACATGCTGATGCCACGGCCTGCGTAATCGCCATCTACAAAAGCATTGCGGATTAAAATGCGGTTATTATCAGGTGATATCCAGAATACGGCATTGTAATAATAAGTGTTAAGTGGGTATCCTAAATGCACCGCTTTGCTCCAGGTACCATTGCTGTCTTTTTCACTGAACCAGATATCCTGCGAATTGGGTACCTCATTGTATTTGGTATTTTCCGGGCTGTTCTGGCAGATAAAGAAAAGTAAATTCCCATCGGCTGAAATGGTAGGTCTTAATTCGGAATATTCCGTGTTGATCTTTGTACCAAGATTTTCAATTTTGATGATCGTTTCCGCATTGATCACATTTTCTTTTTGCTGCTTTAATTCACCCAGGGAATCCCTGTATTGAGGTTGTGCCGGTAAAGTGCCGGCATATACGAATGCTGATAAAAAGAAGATCGCTTTTTTCACAGGGGATGGTTTTCTGAATGCAGAACGAATTTTCCCTGTTATTATTATCTCGAAAAGCTCTTATGCCAGGCGTAACCAGCGATTTCTTATAACATGACCATTTGTTTTGATGCCCTCGCTAAAAATCAGAATAGTCCAACGGCCGCAGAAAAGTGATGTCAATGTGTGCTACATTGTTTTGATATTCGGGCATGGCAGATAATTTTTTCCAGGCGGGATCTTCTCCAAAACTTTTCCAGTGAGCATCACGGTCGGGCATACTCTCAAAACTGGTCATGTACATAAGGTTGGGCATTTTGCCCCCGGCGATCACCTCGCTGTAGAAAACCGCATTGAAGTGCAGCTTGCTGAATATTCCTATTTCATCACCTGCATTGAACATCTATACCTTGTTTTGAAATATTTTTTCTGTAGCGCTTTCGTAACTCCGCAGTTCGTACACCCTTTCATTTTTCGCAGCTTTTAATAAGGGCAGTTTCATCACTGGTGCCAATGGAAAAGCTTTCGCCAGTATGGTCTCTATCCTGTTGTAAGGAGCTGCGGTATGCGGTGCATTGATATACGCAGCGCCGGCTTTAAGATAGGTTTTGTCGGCATTTAACCGCTCCTGTAAAGTGGCCGCCAAATCCAATGCGGTCAACGGGATATACAGGTACATCGATTTGCTGGCAGCGGTATCGTTTGCCAGTGCTTTAAAAACGCCTACATTTTTTATCGCCATCCTGTGCAGCGCCGGCAGTAATGCCTGTTGCATATAATCGTTCAGTATTTTTTCCTGTTCATTGGTATTGTAATGATAGATAGTGAACTGGTAAAATTCCCTGGCGCCTGTAGGGGCCTGTTGGCCTTTTGATGTAGCGACGGTGGATAGAATTACTGCCAGGACAAGTAGGTGCTTTTTCATGCGGTGCATTTGAATTGTTGAAACCTAAAGTTATTGCAGTGAGAATAGATTTCAGAAATATTTGTGAAAACGTTGCAGGAGTATAGACAAACTAAAAGCAATACAATAAATTGGCCTATGATGCAGCCGTAATTCTACCTAAAACTATTTTAATGAAACCTCTATTATTACCAGCAGTATCCCTGCTGCTTGCTGTAGCTGCATACAGCCAGGCACCCCATTCAACAGGAACTTTCAGTGCAGGAACCCGTAACAGCATCAGCGCCTTTAACCATGACGAAGCCATGGGTAAGGGGATCGGTGGCCAGTTTCGCCTGCAATTGGGTAAACGGATCAACTCAGAATGGTACTTCGATTACATCAGTTCCAATACCCCACTTACCGCAAGGAATGATTACCATATTGGCTGGTCTCTGTTGTTTTATTTAAAGAACAATTATGATTTCAGCAAAACATTGCAGCCTTATCTTATCGTGGGACATTGTTTCGATGACACAAAAGTTTTTGAAAAAGCAAACCGGGGCAACAGCGCCAGCCGCCTGAGTATGGCAACACAGGCAGGTATAGGAACCCACATCAACATTACACCCAGGTTTGATTGCTCTGTATCCGGCCAATACATGACGCATTTTGGTAAGGATATTGAAACGGCTGTTGAAAATGGAAAACCAGTGATTGAAAAAGCTGCTTATACCGAACTCGACGGGCATTTACTGTTTACCATCAGCTTTAATTATAAGATCGCTCAATTGTGGTAGGATATCTTGCGAACAGGAATCTTTTTGCAGTACTTTCATTGCTGTAACCGAAAGCTTTATCAACGATGCACCGCAATATTATCCTGAAAAAAATCACACTCGCTATCATCCTGTTGTTTTGGATGAATTTTTTATTTGCTCAACATAAAAGTTCTTTCAGGGTGCTGGGGTTTTATACTGCCCGGCAGGATGCTGCTCACATTAGTTTTGTACACGAAGCAAACAAATGGTTTGCATTCATGGCCACGCAGTATGGTTTTATATATGATTCTACCAATGATTGGAATAACCTGAACAAAGCAACGCTTGCAAAATACCAGGTGCTGGTATTTTTAGATACGAGGCCGGATTCTATTCCACAACGAAAAGCGTTTGAACAGTACATGAAAAAGGGTGGTGCATGGATCGGCTTTCATTTTTCAGCATTTGCTTTAACGCCTTCGGACTATCCCCAAAACTGGGACTGGTATCACCAGCGTTTCCTTGGCAGCGGGGAATATGTTAGCAATACCTGGCGGCCTACTACTGCTACTTTAACAATTGAGCATAAAAACCATCCTGTTAACGCCAGCCTCCCGGATACTTTTACAGCAGCACCCAATGAATGGTACCGTTGGAAAAACGACCTGCGTAAAAATCCTTCTATTAAAATTTTAGCAGCCATCGACAGCAGTAGTTTCCCATTGGGCACGGGCCCCAAGCCCAATGAAATATGGCATAGTGGATATTATCCTGTTGTATGGACCAACACGGCATTCCGGATGGTATACTTCAATATGGGACACAATGATATAGATTACGAAAGCGGCGGCAATGCAACATTATCCTCAACATTTAGCCTGCCTTATCAAAATAAAATGATCATCAACGCATTGTTGTGGCTTGCAAAACGTAATTAATGGTTAATGCATTTATTGTCATTAATGCCGTTTGAAATACTGGATTTCCTGTTCATGTTTTTTTGCCGCTTCCAGTGTTGAGAATGTCCCCAGGTTTCGCCGTTTATTTGTTTTTGGATCTTTCTTCCGGGAGTATAATCGATATTCACCCGATTTTAATTTCCTGATCATGCTGTGTCAAATTTTTTATTAATCTTCCTTTTCGCCTCCCAAACTATAGCTGTTGTTTTCTTCATCTTCTTCGCCGATATCCTCATTGTCATCATCTTCTTCAGTACCCGGCACGTCAAGGTCACGGCCGCTTTTTGAATCTGCAAAAGATTGTTCATTCAACAGTTCGCCGTCTTCGTCTGTTGTGTCTAATTCAGCTTTATGGAGCTGCTGCTCTTCTTCATCTTCACCGGCCTGGTCCAGCAGGTCAATTTCCTGTTTAGAAATGGTTGACTGATCGGGTTGTTCATTTACAATGTCAGCATCCAGGTTGAGTGCTTTTTCTTTTCTTGGTGTCATGTTTATTTTTTTAATTGGTGAATTTGTTTAACTGCTGTACTGTTATTCTGCCGGCTCACCGCCTGCAGTAGTTGCGGTTACCATCGTTTGCTGTGCAGGCTTCGATAAAAGATCGCTTTCCATCGCATCAAAATGATCTACGATAATGTTTTTAAATCCGGCATTTACCACTGCATTAAAATTGCTGCTGTCAACATCAAATACAATCCGTTTCTCCCACAGATTTTTTTTTGATAGCCATTGAATATGCTCCCGGGTAACTTTTTTGAAAGAACCGGAATAGAAGTCTGGCTTAAGGCACCCGGGTATGATACCATTTATCCATTCTTTGCCTGCGTTAAAGCCTTCCAGTGCGGTGATGATCCGGGGGTGAAAAAGTTCGATGAAAAAAATGCATTTCGCCGAACTGCTGGCAAAGATTACCTGTTGGGTGCTGTGATGTTTTTCTATTACTTTCACAATGTCCCTGAAGTGCCTGATGCCGGACGACTTCACATCGAGGTAAATAATGAACTCATTTTTATAAGTAGCAAGTACTTCTTCGAGCGTGAGCACATAATTGCCGGTCTTGCTTTTTTTAAAGATCAGTGGATGCTTTTTTATAGTGGATGTTTCCATTTTATCAATACTGCTGTCTACATTCAGCAGGCGGTTCCCATCTTCATCATGAAATATCACCATATCTCCACTGCCGGTTTGTTGCACATCTATCTCAATCGCTTTAAACCCTTTTCTTTTTGCTGCATTGATCGCCGCAGCGCTGTTTTCGGGGAAGTTGGCAGCAATGCCCCGGTGGGCAAATAGCAACAGGGAATCAGCTTTGTAAACATTGCTAAGCTCATTTGCATTTTTACTGCTGCGACAGGCCGCATGGCAGAGCAATATCATTGCAGGCAGCAGTAAACGGGAAAGGAGCTTCTTGTTAAGCACGGAAAAAGTTTTGCTTTAAAGGGTTCAAAAATACTGCCTTAATAATCAGGCTTACCGCAGGAACCAGGCGGGCAAATGTTGCCACGCAATTGTAATAACTGCGAAAATTCTGACGCAGACAATGAGTGCTTAAAACAATCTGCTGTTTACCATTCTGTTTAATTATTTTTATAGCAGATAATCTCATTCACTATGTACGACCTGTGCTGCATTGGCCATATAACGCTGGATAAAGTAGTAACACCCGAACAGGAATTGTTCATGCCCGGTGGCACTTCTTTTTATTTTTCTTATGCCCTTACTAAAATGGATCTTCATTACCGGTTGGTTACTTCCCTTGCGCCAACAGAAATGCATTTTGTGGATGACATGATCGCAGCCGGTATTGAAGTGTCAGTATTTCCATCTGCGCACACCGTATATTTTGAGAACATCTATTCACATAACCGTGACGAACGAACGCAACGGGTGCGGCAGGTTGCCGATCCATTCCGGGTAGAGCAACTGTCAAACATCAATGCGGCTGTTTATCACCTCGGGCCATTACTGGCTGGAGATATTTCTTTGGAACTGATCAAAGCCCTGTCAAAAAAAGGAATGGTCTCCCTTGATGTGCAGGGATACCTGCGCAAGGTGGAGAACGAACAGGTGCAGGCTGTGGACTGGAATGATAAAATGGAAGCGCTTCCGTTTATCAGCATATTAAAAGCCAACGACCAGGAGGCGGGAGTTTTAACGGGCGAGCCGGATGTTCGCCGGGCTGCCATGTTGCTGCATGAATGGGGCGTTGAAGAAGTAGTGATCACCATGGGCAGCCAGGGTTCCTTGATCTATAGCGGTAAAACTTTTTATGAGATCCCGGCTTACCAGCCGGCGGCGGTAACCGATGCTACCGGTTGCGGTGACACGTATATGGCCGGCTATTTATACCAGCGTTCCAAAGGTGCTGCAGCGGATGTGGCCGGGCGTTTTGCCGCTGCAATGGCCAGTCTGAAAATTGAGGCCGCAGGACCTTTTAATGGAACAGCAGAGCAGGTGGCTGCTGTGCTGCTCCGCAACTGAAAAAGTCTTTCGTTATGAAAGGCCTGTTCTGCCCGGTCAAAAAAAAGTATTGAGGCTGCCCGGTGCTACTGCGGTCCATCTTTTGGCAGCGTATATTTTTCATTTCTCTCCTGCATCGCTGTGCTGCATAGGTTACCGAAGCAGGATTACCGTGCCTTTTTGCTGGTAAAATTTTCCATTGCTGTTGGTAAAACTGAGCTGGTAAGTGTAGGTGGCGGTATCCTGCGGATATCCCCTGTAGGTGCCATCCCAGGGCTTTGAAGGATCGGTTGTTTCAAACAATTTTTCGCCCAGGCGGTTGTAGATTACGAGGTGGTATTGTATTACTACCTGGTTGATGACAGGCTTAAAAAGATCATTTTTTCCATCGTTGTTGGGTGAGAATGCATTCACGATGGCAAAGGGAACACAATCCGCTCTTGTAATAATGATGGAATCGGTACCGGTGCAATTATACTGGTCTTTTACAGTTAGGTAATAGGTGCCGGGTGTTGAAACAGCAGCAGATGAACCTGTGGCGCCATTACTCCATAAATAAGTTTTATAACCGGGTATGGTTAAGTTGAATACACTATTAAGACAGATCGCCTGGCCTTGCGGTAAAAAACCAGCCGGTGGATTTCGGATACCAATAATTTCCATTGTATCAGTTGCCGTACAGTTGTTACTACCGGTTACGGTTACCCAATATTTTCCTATGGCATTTGCTGCGTGAGTTGCAGATGAGCTATTATCATTCCAGGTATAACTATTGAAAGCACCGGGAGTTAAAACAATGCTTTCACCCGGACAGATTTCCCTGTCTGCGCCAAGGTTTGGTTGCGGCGATGCCTGGATCGCAAGTTGTGTGATCACTACAGAGTCGCAGCCATTTCTTGTTTGGAGTGTATCGGTATAACTGCCGCTGGTATGTTGCAGCGCACCCTCTGCAAAATAACCATCCGCTGCGCAGGCTGTTTTGTTTACATTATTTACGATCCTGTTGATGGTCAATTGCAGCAGGATGCTGCTGTCGCAACCTGCCATATTCAGCAGCACCTGCCGGTAGGTACCGCTCTCCGTATACCGGTCGTTGTTAAGCTGGTAACTGGTGCAACTGTTGATGCTGAGTGTATCAATGGTGCCGGCAGTACAGGGTTGGTTCATTTTATGGATGTACACATCATACTCTGAATTGGTCGCTGAAGATATGTTGACAATACCTGCATTCGGATCAAAATCTACCAGCCCGGTAAAGTTGCCCGCCGTATAAATATTTCGTTGTGCATCTACAGCAATGGCAGAACCAAAGATGATGTTGGCGGTGGTCAATTGTTTAGCCCAAAGCATATTTCCACCCGGCGTAAGCTTTAGCATAAACGAATTAAAACTGCCGGCAGATGAAAGGTTATACACAGCAGCACCGGGGTCAAAGTCAACCGTGTTTTTAAAATGCCCTGTGCAGTAAATATTTTGCAGGTCATCGGTTGCCATATTCACAATGGCATCATCGCCGGGTCCACCTACCAGGGTTGCCCATTTCAAATTGCCGTTGGCATCCAGTTTTGAAATATAGCAATCGGAATTCCCTTTCGACGATAGATTGAGTACAGCAGCACCGGGGTCTGCATCCACTGTGCCCGTGGCATAGCCGGATGCATACAGGTTGCCATCATCGGTTGCAATGAGCGCAACAATGCTGTTCTGCCCGTTGCCGCCCATCGTCTTCACCCACACAAAATCACCGCTGGCATTTAGTTTCAGCAGGAACGCATCCCAGTTTCCTTTAGATTGCAGCGGCATGCTGTCGATACCCGGATCAAAATCTACGGTTGAATCAAAATAGCCGCCTGTATAAATATTGCCTGCATTGTCGATCGCCAGGGCCATCGGTGCCTGTGTAGCCGATGAATGGAACCCTGAGATTTGTTTTGTCCAGATAAAATTACCGGCCGCATCCAGCTTTAAAAGATACATGTCGTTGGCACTTTGGGTAGCCCCCAGGTTATAGTTTCCTGCTCCGGGATCAAAATCTGCCGTGCCGGAAAAATTTCCGGTTGTGTATACATTGCCAGCCCTGTCGGTTTTAATGGCGCTGGCGGCGTTGCTCTGAAAATCGATACTGGCGATCTGCTTTGCCCAGATAAATGTACCCGTAACATGCAGTTTCAATATAAAGCTGGCCGAATAACTGGTGGTAGCTAAATTAAAGGCTGCGGTACCGGGGTCAAAATCTATATTGCCCTGGAAACGACCGCAGCAATAGATGGTTCCTGATGCTTCATCTAAAGAAGCACCGGTACAATCAACTGTTCCAGCCCCGCCTATTTGCCTTGCCCATACGAAATTACCGGTTGCATCCAGTTTCAGTATATACATGCTGGTAGCCGTAGCCGTTAGGTTGTATACTCCTGTGCCGGGATCAAAATCGATGGTGCCTGAAAATTGACCGGTCGTGTATACATTACCGGCGGCATCTGTAAAAACGGCACGGGCATTTTTATTAGTGGTGTTGCTCAGCGGTTTAACCCATTCAAAATTTGCCTGCTGTGCAATTAAGCAGGTGCAAAAAAACTGGAACAGCAGGTACAGGAATTTTTTTTTCATTGCATCGTTAAGCGTAAAACATAGTGGTTTTAAATACCGGCAGGTATTATTCCTGGTTCAACTGGTTGAATAATTCGATCACTTCTTTTTCCGATTTTAATGAAACGTTGTTTTTATCAGCAAAGGCATTGATCATGGCAGCCTGTGCAGGTAAAGCTTTTAACAGGGAAGACTTTTTAAGACTCACACTTTTTAGTTCGCCTGTTTTTACCAGGTAAATAAAATAAGCATCTTTTAGCTCATACTCTTTGTGAAGGGGGCCGAGGTATTCATATTGTTCCCTGATCTCTTTTGTTTTGTAGTTCAGTAACTGCACATTGCCCCCGTCTGCAACCACCTGGTAAAAATCATTGCCTGTCTTTTTTTGAATGGCAGGATAACCATTCCTGAAAACAACCGACCGCATTTCAAGGCTGTCTTTAAATTCAAAGGAAAATTCTTTGATAGAGTCTACGAAGAGGTACACAATATTGTTTTTTCTAAAATGCAGTTCATTCCTGTAAAGATCAAATTGCAGTTCAAGGTTTTTGAGTACAAAACCATTTTTTAAAATTGCTCTTCCATTACCCCAGTTGTCATTGAGCAAGGGTGATCCAAAAACCTGTTTGTTTACATTGGTCAATGGTTTGCCATCCTTGTCGTAGGCTTCGGTAAAGGCGATATTGGCTCCCGCCTGGTCAATAGAAACTCCGCCGCCTGCATGATCCTGCGAAAAACTGCCCAGGCAACCGAGTAGTGCCGCTGCAGTGAAAAATATCTTTTTCATAAAGGGATGTTTAATGGACTGTAAGGTAACCATTTTATTTTTTGCAGTTTCCACCGGTAAAACAGCTTACCTGCCTGCTGTGATAAGATGTTATATTTGTAAGAAACACCGGCCACCGTTGGATTACATCAGGGAATATAAAAGTTTTATCAATAGTCACTACCTCAGCGAAGGCGTGCGGATCACTGCAGGGGTAGTGCTGCCGGCATTATTGCTGAACCATTTTGGATTACTTGCTATTGGAGTGGTGGTTTCACTGGGCGCCATGAGTGTGAGCATAACAGATAATCCCGGGCCCATTCATCACCGCAAGAACGGGATGCTGGCCTGTGTGATCATCAATACAGTAATGGCGGTGCTTACCGGTTTTGCAGCGCCTTATCCCTGGCTGCTTGGCTTGCTGATATTGCTGGCCTGTTTTGTTTTTTCAATGATCGGGGTGTATGGCACAAGGGTTAATTCAATTGGGGTTTCTGCATTGCTGATACTGGTGCTCAATATCGACCGGCAGCACCATGGCTGGGATGTATTGTTCAATGCGGCTTACGTTTTTGCCGGCGCCGCCTGGTACATGTTGCTGAGTCTGCTGCTCTATAGTTTCCGGCCTTACAAACTGGCGCAGCAGGCGCTGGGTGACTGCATCATGGCTACCGCAGCATACCTGCGGGTGAGAGCTTCCTTTTATGAAAAAGAAGTGGACTATGAAGATACTTACCAGCGCATGCTGGAGCAGCAGGTTGTTGTGCATCAAAAGCAGGAACTGGTGAGAGAACTGCTTTTTAAAAGCAGGTACGTGATAAAGGAATCTACCAATACCGGCCGAACGCTGGTAATGATCTTTACAGATATTGTTGACCTGTTTGAAAGAACGTTGACCACCTATCATGATTACCGTGCCCTGCATGATGTGTTTGGAGAAGATGAGATACTGGAAGAATGCCGGCAGTTGGTTTTGTTGCTGGGCAATGAACTGGATGAGATCGGCATCGCCATTAAAAGTGGAGAAGCATCGGAAGAAAACGGGGTACTGGCCGGTAGTCTTGCCGCAACAAAATCCTTTTTTGAAAGCTTCCGTGACAGTAAACGGACAGCCGCAAACGTAGATGCATTCATCAGTATGCGGCATATCCTTACCAGCATTGAAGATATTGCCGGGCGCATTCATACGCTGCACCTGTACACTACCTACGACAAGGAATTGCTCAATCAAAAAAAATTACCGCCCGACTACGACCAATTCGTCACTCACCAGGAGTTTGATCTCAAACTACTACTGGACAATTTTTCCCTTGACTCAAACACCTTCCGCCATGCAGTAAGAGTAAGTATTGCAACGGTAGTTGGCTTTATCATTTCACTTTTTTTTACGGTGGGTCATAGTTACTGGATATTGCTTACCATCATTGTGATCTTAAAGCCAGCCTACAGCCTTACCAAAAAGAGGAATTACCAGCGCCTGGCGGGCACGGTAGTGGGCGCATTGATAGGGATGGGCATATTGTTTTTTATTAAAGACAACGATGTCCTTTTTGTGATCATGCTGCTGCTGATGGTGGGTACGTATAGTTTACTGCGGACCAATTATATGATCAGCGTGATCTTTATGACGCCCTACATTTTGCTGCTCTTTCATTTACTCAGCAACGCAAATTTTAAGACGATCATTATTGATCGTGTTACTGACACGGCCATTGGTTCGGTGATCGCTTTTCTTGCCAATTTAATATTGTTGCCAGCCTGGGAGCATGAACAGATCAGTAGTTACATGAAGCAGGCCATCAACAGCAATAAAAATTATTTCAGGGACGTGGCGAATGCATTTACCGGTAACCCGGTTTCCAATACCATTTTTAAAGTGAGCAGGAAGAATGCCTTTGTGGCGCTGGCCAATTTATCCGATGCCTTTACCCGTATGATGGCTGAGCCAAAACGAAAACAAAAGAACATCAAACAGATGCACCAGTTTGTGGTGCTGAATCACATGCTTACATCGCATATCGCTACGTTGTCTTCTTATGTAATGCCGCTGTCTGCAAAATATGCCTCCGCGGATTTTACTCCATTGGTAAACAATACTATTACCCGGCTTGATGCTGCTGAAAATATTTTTGATCACAAAAAGGAGGAACTAATTGGTGCAGACAACCATTTGCAAAATAGCATACAGCAACGGCTGCAGCAGTTACTGGAAAAAAGACGAAGTGAACTGCAGCAGGGTGTACTCGACAGCGAAACGAAAAATCAACTCACAGAATTCAAGCCGTTGGCCGACCAGTTCAATTTTATTGAGAACATTGCCACCGATATAAAAAAGACCGGGCTGCAATGGGTGGGAGAAGCGTAACAGGAGGGTATTAAAAAAGCCCGCAAGCGGGCTTTTAATATGGTATCATGGTGTAATTACCATCTTCCGCCGCCGCTGCTGCGACCACCGCCACCAGAATATCCGCCGTTGCTTCTTTCTGTTTTTTCTTTAGCTACAGAAACAGCCATGGCTCTTCCTTCTACTTCTTTGTTGTTGAGGCCTTTGATGGCTTCTCTTGCTTCATCATCAGACAGCATTTCAACAAAACCAAAACCACGTGAGCGGCCGGTTTCCCTGTCAGTAATTACTTTGGCAGATTCAACATTGCCAAATTTTGAGAATAGTTCGTTAAGTTCAGCATCGCTTGTGTTGAAACTTAAATTAGATGCATAAATTTTCATGATCTTTTAAATTAATTGATAAAAAAATACCTGTGAATGGTAACCAAAAGGACTTTTAAGATGAGAAAATTTATACGTTGTGGAAGTAAAAATTGAATCTGTCTGTAAGTGAGGTGCCCGGTGAGCTATTATCACAGGAAGTGAAGATAGGCTTATATATCCGCAATGGAAGATTTATTTTTGATAAAACTGCCAGGCTGTTGTTTTTGTAACGCCAACAGGCTGGCAGTTAAGTTGTTGAAGGTCTTAATTTTTATTGACTGCTTCGTTCGCAGCCTCTGCTTTCATTTTGTCATTCGCTGTGATGGCAAATTCAACCCGCCTGTTTAGTGCCCTGTTCGCATCACTTGTATTGTCAACCTTCGGCTGCGTTTCGCCATACCATTTGATGGTAAGCCTTGAAGAGGCAATATTGGCCGCTTTTAAAAAACTACCTACTGCTGCTGCTCTTTTTTGAGAAAGGTTTTCGTTATAGGCAGCTTCGCCAACATCATCAGTATGTCCTTCGATCAAAATATTTGTCTCCGGGTAAGCATTAAAAACTTTTACCAGTTTATCCAGGGCCAGTTTTGAATTGGAATTAATGTCCGCCATGTTGGTAGCGAAATACACACCGGCCTTTGAGCCGTCAGGATTGTTTTCGTTAAATGTTACATTGATACCTTCACCAACCCTGGTTACTTCTGCACCGGGAATTTCTGTTTTAATGGCTTCCGCCTGTTTATCCATCTTATGCCCGATGATACCCCCGGCCACACCTCCAACAGCCGCACCAATGATAGCACCGAGTGCGGTATTTTTTCCATTTCCCACATTGTTACCGATGATACCGCCGATCACAGCCCCACCACCAGCTCCAATGGTAGCACCTTTTTGAGAGTTGTTTAATTTTTTTGTAGTGTCACAGCCTGCGCAAAATAAGGCTGTTGTTGCAATGCAGAAAGCTGCTTTAATAAATCCTGTTTTCATAGTAATGAACGTTAATTTTTAAGATTGTTTTTTTCAAAATTGTATACCACTGTTACCGGGCTGCCATTATAGCTGATCTCAGATCTCAATTGCATATTGTCGCCTGTTAAGCTGCCAATGCTGAGCCGGTATCCATTGTTGTCATCCAGTGGATTGTTCTTTTCATCCAGTCTTTTAAACTGAAATTTTTTGGATTCATCTTTCGGTTCGTAGATGTTCCATTTTATTTTTCGGGTGCTGGCAGGGCAACCGTCTGCACTTGTTGGGATCGTATAGCTGCCGGTACCATTATTGCCGATAAAATTCCAGCTACTGCCAATAAAGCAATTGTTATCTGCTTCATTGAACACTTTTACTTTCATAATGGATGGATTGCCTTCAATGGTAATTGTCTTGAGCGTCCAGTTGCCGTTGATAGAATCTTTCATCTTTCTTGCATCCTTTGAAGTGGAGCAGGAGGCGAACAGCAATACAGCCAATAAGGCTGAAAAAAAGCGATATGATTTGAGATGCTGCATGGTAAAAGAGGTTTGTTGATTTGCATAGCAGGTTTCAATTACAATGCCAAGGCATGAAAGCCAGTGACAACAACCGTGAGTATTAAATATGCTTTACGGAACGGGGAAGATGTTCTACAGATCAGGTCGCATTTCAATAACAGGATCGAAGCATCAATTTGCAGTGTAAAGCATCAATATAGGGATAAGCGTCCGAATTGGCCGAGGCTAAACTGTGCTACCGAAGCGCTAAGAGGATGGCGCCGGATCGCCACAATTGGTCAATATATCAATTCAACAGTATTAGGATCCAACCTTTCATCCTTTCAACAATTCAAGCTACCTGCTTACCTTTGCACCCAAACAAAAAAAGCTATATGAAATTTCTTTCTGCATTGCAGGTTCAGGCAAAAAATAAAGGCGTTAGCACAGGCACCAAATGGCTTGCCGGCAAAGGCGCCGTGATCGAAAGCTACAGCCCGGTAAATGGCCAGTTGATCGGCACCGTTACCAGTGCTGACAAAGCGGGTTATGAAGCAGTGATCACCAAAGCACAGGAAGCCTTTTTAGAATGGCGTACCTGGCCAGCCCCCAGGCGTGGAGAAGTGGTAAGACAGATCGGTGAGGAATTACGTGCCAATAAGCAGGCATTGGGCGAACTGGTGAGCTATGAAATGGGCAAAAGTTTACAGGAAGGTTTGGGTGAAGTGCAGGAGATGATCGACATCTGCGATTTTGCTGTAGGCCTTAGCCGCCAGTTGCACGGTTTAACCATGCACAGCGAAAGACCCGGGCACAGAATGTATGAACAATATCATCCCCTGGGAATTGTAGGGATCATTTCTGCTTTTAATTTCCCGGTAGCTGTATGGAGCTGGAATACGATGTTGGCCTGGGTTTGTGGTGATGTATGCGTATGGAAGCCCAGTGAAAAAACACCTTTGTGTGCCATCGCCTGCCAGAATATTACAGCCAAAGTATTTAAGAAAAACAATGTACCGGAAGGAGTAAATAACCTGGTGATTGGCGATCGGGAAGTGGGAGAGTGGCTCAGCAACGACACCCGTATCCCATTGGTGAGCGCAACGGGCAGTACGAGGATGGGTAAGGCCCTGGCTGCAACCGTGGCAGCAAGATTGGGTAAAAGTTTACTGGAGCTGGGTGGCAACAATGCAATTATTATTACGCCGGATGCTGACCTGGATATGGCGTTGATCGGTGCTGCATTTGGTGCTGTTGGTACAGCCGGGCAGCGTTGTACTTCTACCAGGCGCCTGATCATTCATGAAAAAGTGTACAACAAATTCAAAGAAAAACTGGTGAATGCCTACAGGCAATTGAAGATCGGTAACCCATTGGATCAAAAAAATCATGTAGGACCATTGATCGATACTGCTGCAGTTGATATGTACTTAAAAGCAATTGAAAAGGGGAAAGAAGAAGGATGCAACTTTATTGTAGAAGGCGGCGTACTCAAAGGCAAAGGTTATGAAAGCGGTTGTTATGTTAAGCCCTGTATTGCAGAAGCAAAGAATCATTACGAGATCGTGCAGCACGAAACATTTGCCCCCATTCTTTACCTGATGAAATACAAAACTATTGACGAAGCCATTGCGATGCAGAACGGTGTGCCGCAGGGTTTGTCATCTGCTATCATGACGACGAACCTGAGAGAAGCAGAAAGATTTTTATCTGCAGCCGGCAGTGATTGTGGCATTGCCAACGTTAACATCGGCACAAGCGGCGCTGAGATCGGTGGTGCTTTTGGCGGTGAAAAAGAAACCGGCGGTGGAAGAGAAAGTGGCAGCGATGCATGGAAAGTGTACATGCGCCGTCAAACCAATACCATCAACTACACCGATAAGTTGCCACTGGCACAGGGAATTAAATTTGATCTGTGATTTTTTAGAATACACACACGAAGGGGCGCTAAGAAAGAAATATTCTTTACGCAACAGGGATAGTGTTTAGAAAAATTGAATGCCGCGGATTTTTCTGCGGCATTCAATTTTTCTGCCACCAGGTTCACAAATGAATTACACTATGTGGCAAAACCTTTGTGCCTCTTTTTTTGTGTCGTTGTGGTTCAAACCGCAAGCAGCTTATCCAGGTAATGTTGCTGAATATTGAATAGCGCTTTCAGCGACTTTACTTTTTCTAAATATTCACTCTTATCAAAAGGATGATTGGATCTCAATCCAACGATCATCACATTCTTGGGAGTATGTTCTGTACCGATGAATTCAAACACTTTTGTTTTATATCCCGATGCTTCCAGCAGCAGGGCCCGTATGGTATCGGTGACCATTTCTGATTGTCGTTCGAGTAAGATGCCGTGTTTGGTGATCGCTGATAAAACATTGTCGGGTTTCATCTGCTTACGAATCTGCTTATGGCAACAGGGCGCAGCAATGATCACTTTTGCATTTGCCTGTATGCCTTTGTAAATGGCATCATCGGTGGCGGTGTCGCATGCATGCAATGCGATCAGCATATCAGTTGATGGCAAGATGGTATCAGCAATTGTTCCTTTTTTAAAATGCAGATCTTCAAAACCGGCGGCAGCAGCAATCTTGTTGCAGGTATGGATAAGGTCTTCTCTCATTTCTATTCCTGAAACATTTGCCTGGAGTTTTAACGTGGCAGTTAAGTAATCATACAATGCAAACGTAAGATACCCTTTGCCACTTCCCATATCAGTTACATTAATGGCACCGTTAAAATTGAGCTCTTTTAAAATACCGTCAATGATCTCTACATAACGGTTGATCTGCCTGTATTTATCCTGCATATCTTTTTTCACCAATCCTTCTGCGGTAGTGATACCCAGTTGTTGCAGGTAGGTATTGTTCCCTGCCTTAATAATTCTTGCCTTCGCCTTGTCGTGCTGCTGTGCGCCTGCTTTACCGGGAAGGCTGGCAGGTTTGGTTACCAGTTTTGCAAAACCATCACTGCGCTGGAGCAAATGAAAATCGTTGGTCGCAGTAAAAAGATCGGCGTTGAAAAATTCTTCCTGCAGCATTTTTTTTGTAACTGCAATACCTTCCCTGATATCAAAATTTTTAGTGATGTCGCTGGTTGGGTAGCGGTATACGAAAGATAACTTATCACCCGTTTTTAGCGCTACCAGTTTAATGAATACGTTCTTTAGCTCCGCTTCTTTGTTTCGCTTGCTGCCCAGGGTAAGTTTTACCAGGTTTTTTGAGTTAGTGGCAGATTGAAAATCGTCTATGAACTGATCAAGTGATGTTATCATGAAATGATATAAAATTTAATCTGCAAATGTACCCTGTTTCTTGTAGATGTTTTTCTACAAATTACATCCAATAAGCATTACAGGGCGTTTTTTTTAATTGATACTCACTAAATATTCAATTTCTGCGTTGTAATTTTTGACAGAAAAAATATATGCCCTCTTGAGAACAAGTTACCAATACTTCATTGCTTTGCTGCTGTTTTTTTGCAACAGTTTTTTCATGCAAAGCATACAGGCCCAGGAAACCGTCCCGGTTGATAAGGGCATTGCAGACCTGAGGGGAATTAATTTCTCCGGAAAAACGATCTCACTCAAAGGTACCTGCGCCTTTGCATGGCAGCAACTGCTCACACCTGGCGACAATAAAAATTTCACCACCTATTCATCATTTCCGGAGCTCTGGAACAACGCAGTGGTGGATGGGAAAAAATTATCTGCACAGGGATATGCCACGTATGGTTTTACCTTGCTGATGCCAAAACACGGTGCGCCATTGGCCATGAATATGCCGATGGTATATTGTTCTTACCGGCTTTTTATCAATGGCAGGGAGGCGGCAGCAAACGGAAACCCTGCCAGTAACGTAAAAGATTATACTCCTAAATGGTTGCCTGTTACCGTTCATCTTCCGGAAGGTGCAGATACTATTAAACTATTGTTGCAGACCGCAAACTTTTCTCATTATAAAGGGGGCGCCAATATCAGTATGCAGATCGGTGAAAGCAGTAGTTTGTTCCTTGAAAAAGAAAGGATCATCTCCAGTGATTTTTTACTGGCCGGTTGTCTTTTTATGGGCGGCCTGTTTTTCCTTGGGCTCTACCTGTTCGGTACAAAAGACAAAGCCACTTTTTATTTTTCACTTTTTTGCATGCTGTACAGTTACCGGATGGTGGGCAGCGGTTATTATGCGCTGCATTCCGTATTTCCCAATCTTAACTGGCAGGTCACGGTCAGGCTGGAGTATTTTTCGCTCTTCGCTGCCATGTTCCTTTTCTTTCAATACATACGGCATCTTTATCCGAAGGACATCTATAAATATTTTACTGCGGGCGTATCGGCAGTATGTGCATTGTTATGTTTGATCACCCTGTTAACGCCGGCGCTTGTTTTTACAAAATTGTTGATCGGGTTTTTGTTCCTTGCTTTTGTTTGCATAGCCTACATGGCTTTCGTATTTATCAAAGCGTATATGCGCCAGCGGATAGCAGCAGGTTATGCTTTGATGAGCGTGGGTGTTTTACTGGTAATGCAGTTGCTGATTGAGCTGGAGTATTTTGGCGTAATGATGCCTTCAAGGGTGTTGCTGTTTGCCGGCTACGTGATCTTTTTCTTTTTACAATCACTCATTCTTTCCTTTCGCTTTGCTTACGCATTAAAGGAGGCGAAAATACAGGCAGAGAAAGGCTTACAGGCAAAGAGTGAATTTCTTTCTACCATGAGTCATGAAATTCGTACGCCACTCAATTCAGTGATCGGTATGAGTAACCTGATGCTGCAGAATAATCCCAGGCCCGATCAGAAAGAGCAACTGGATGTATTGCAGTTCTCCGCTAAAAACCTGCTGAATATTGTAAACGATATTCTCGACTACAATAAGATCGAAGCCGGTAAGATCAGCTTTGAAGAAATTGAAATGGACCTGCCGGACATCCTGGGCAATATTGTTGCCGGCATCAAAAATACGGCTGGCGAAAAAGGCATCGGGGTTGAACTAAAGGCAGATGAAGCTGTGGATCAGTATGTGCTGGGCGATCCCACCCGGCTGTCGCAGGTAATGCATAACCTGGTGGGCAATGCGGTAAAATTTACGCAGGATGGAAAAGTGCTGGTAGAGCTGTCGGTACTCGAAAAGAAGGAAGAATTTATAACCGTGCTTTTTGCTGTAAAAGACACTGGCATCGGTATTGCAAAAGATAAGCAGCAGCTGATATTTGAAGAATTCACACAGGCCGATTCATCTACTTCCAGGAGCTTTGGCGGCACGGGGCTGGGGCTCACGATCACGAGGAGGATTTTGGCCCTGCAGGGAAGTAAACTGCAATTGAACAGTGAAGAGGGCAGGGGTTCAACATTTTACTTTACACAAACCTTTAAACTTACCGGCAAAAAACTGTCAACAAAAAAACAACAGCGCATTGCTCCCGATAAAAACGATCAGCCCCTCGCTGGCGTTACCATATTGTTGGTAGAAGACAACCAGATCAATATCCTGGTGGCAAAAACCTTTTTAGAAAGCTGGGGTGCCGTGATAGATGTAGCAGAAAATGGCGAAGAAGCTGTTAACATGCTGGATGTTGACCGGCATAAAATTGTTTTAATGGACCTGCACATGCCGGTGATGGATGGGTATACCGCCATCCGTACGATCAGGCAACAAGGAATCACAGTACCCATCGTTGCATTGACCGCCAGCCTTCCCAATGAAGTGGAAAACGAAATAAACGGACTGGATATAGATGGCTTTGTATTAAAACCATTTGCTCCTGATGAACTGTTTAAAAAAGTGCAGCAGCTTACCCTATTTCACGATGAACTGATCAGTTAAGACTGGCATCAAAAGCAGCAGCCTCAAAATTCACATCGCTGTAATCGTTCATTACATTGTACAAAGTATCTCTTTCAACGGGCCTGCGTTTTACCTGCCTGATCAATGTTACCAGTTCTTCTGTAGACATGGTAGGAGATTGTTCTTCGCTGCCTGCCATACTGTAGATCTTTGTTGAGTCATCAATGGTACCATCAATATCATTCACACCGAACGCCAGCGACAACTGTGCATTCTCTCTTCCCAGCATCGGCCAGTATGCCTTGAGGTGAGGGAAATTATCTAAATATATCCTTGCGATCGCATACAGGCGCATGTCTTCAATAATGGAACTTTCTGTAACATAGCTCATGTCGTTGTCCATGTTCCTGAACTTTAAAGGAATAAAAGTATTAAAGCCCTTTGTTTTATCCTGCAGTTCTCTCAGTCTTCTCATGTGATCGATGCGGTGTTCATATTTTTCAATGTGACCATACAGCATGGTGGCATTGCTGTGCATACCCAGTTGATGCGCTGCTTCATGTATCGCTAACCAGCCATCGGCATTTACTTTATCCGCACAGATCTGTTCTCTGATCTCCGGGGCAAAAATTTCTGCGCCGCCGCCCGGTAAACTGTCGAGCCCGGCTTCATGCAAGCGCTTCATTCCTTCTTCAATACTAAGTTTCGCCTTGCGGAACATGTAATCCAGTTCTACCGCTGTAAAGGCTTTTACATGCAAACCGGGGCGATGGGCTTTTATTTTCTGCATCAGCTCAATAAAATATTCCATGTTCATTTTAGGATGAACGCCACCCACAATATGCACTTC
>DDEU01000024.1 GCA_002336815.1 Chitinophagaceae bacterium UBA1946
CATGAGCCACGAGATCAGGACGCCGTTGAATGCCGTGATGGGCTTTACTGACCTGCTGGCCGATTCAACACTGAATAAAGAGCAGCAGGAATATATTGAGATCATCAAATCCGCATCAGAAAATTTACTCGGGCTGATCAACAATATTCTTGACCTGTCAAAACTCGAATCAGGGCAGATATCATTGGAAAGCGTACCCATGGATATCCGCAAAACGATCTCCGATGTGGTGAGGATAATAGAGCCGAGATTAAAGGGAAAACCGGTTGAATTAAAAGTGAACCTCGACCAGCAACTTCCTTCAAAGATCAAAGGAGACCAGCTGAGAATTTCTCAGATATTATTTAACCTGGTAGGCAATGCCATTAAATTTACGGATGAAGGTTTTATAGAGATCACCTGTAAAAAAGTAAATGGATCAGACAACTCAAAACAATACCTTTCTTTCACTGTGAAGGATACTGGAATCGGGGTGCCAAAAGATAAACAGGATGCCATTTTTGAAAGGTTCACGCAGGCCAATGACAACACCCAGCGGTTGTATGGCGGCACAGGGCTTGGTTTAAACATCGCCAAAGGCATTGTTGACATGCATGGCGGCACCCTTAAAATGGAAAGTACCCCCAACGAAGGAACCATGTTCTATTTTATCATCCCGTTTGATACCTGTGAAAACGAAACCGGCACAGCAATAGAAAATACCAGCAGCACAGCACAGCACAATAAGAATTTCTTGTTATCAGGCAATGCCAGGTTGCATATTTTGTTGGTGGAAGACAATAATATCAATGCGCTGCTTGCAAGACAGGTGCTGGAAAATGGCGGCTTCACCGTGCTGCATGTTGTGAATGGCCTGGAAGCGGTGAACAAGGTACAGGAAGAGCATTTTGATGTGGTGCTGATGGACATACAGATGCCCGTTATGAATGGCATCACTGCCACTGAAATTATCAGGGCCATGGACTCACCGGTATCTAAGATCCCGATCGTAGCCATGACGGCCAATTCATTTTATGGAGAGATGCAAAACTGTTACAATGCCGGCATGACCGGGTATGTATCTAAACCGTTTAAACCTGAAAACCTTTTTGCCGCCATTATGAACTCTCTAAGCATCAGCGAGCCTGGAAAAAAAGACAGTTATAATATCAGCGACATCGTAACCTACGCTTTATAAAAATCAATATATGGAAACCGCTATCCCGCTTACTATCGACCTTACTTATCTTCATTCTGTTACAGGAGGAGATGCCCACTTTGAAAAGATGCTCCTCACCAATGCTGTTACGGATATCCAGGATAATATGGATCTTTTGAAAGAAGCATGGACCACCGGCAATGCACCGGCACTTGGCAATGCCGCCCACACCTTAAAATCGGTGGTGGTGATCGCCGGCATGTCGCCGCTTGAGCAATTGTGTAAAAGAGTGAACGTACTGTTTAAAGATGGCATTTTTCGGTCGGAAGAAGAAAACACTGTAAAAAAGATCCTCAATACCTGGAAAGAGGCAAAGCCCAGGCTGGTAAGGGTGATCGACAGTTACAACAGCCAGGTAGCGTAAACTATAGAGGCATTTACTTTCGGCTCCTGCGGCAAATACGATGCGGCAGGTTGGCTGTACCAGTGTATTTACAGGTTCCCGTATACATTGCTGGAATGGCAGAAAGCGTTTACCACGCTGCTTCTGCCCACCACTCATTGTGGAAAACATTTATATAAATAAAATATTGATTAAATACTATTTAGCCGTCCGCAGCGTTCTTCTTTTTACCTGGTCTAATACCAGGCAAAGGCTATTATGAAAAGCGTTTACTACAAAAGTGTTTTGAAATATACGGCCGCTGGAGTAATGCTTGGTGTAATGCTGGCAGTAAATGCTTATTTACTAAACCGCCTCAGTGGATTTAAAGGCCCCTGGTTCCATATTTTTGATTATTCCGCAGATTACATCATCATTGTTCTTTCCCCCATCATCTTAGGCTTATTGAGTTGCTTTGTCGGCATCCGCTGGCAGCAACTGGTTATTTTTAACGAGCAAATAAAGAAAAGTCTTACCCTTGAGCAAATGCTTGTTGCAATGGCCAACGGGCAATTAAAATTGCTGGGCAAAGTGATCGCAGAGATCAACGAAGCGGTGATCATCGTAAGCAAGAACGGCAATATCCTCTGGATCAATGACGGGTTTACAAGACTGACTGATTATACACAGCAGGATGTGATGGGCAAACCGGCCGATGAGCTGTTCATACAGATCTACGGTTCACAAAAACCATCTTTCAACATCAACGATATCATATCAAAACAGCAACCGCTTACGCTGGAAGCTGTTCAGTACAAAAAAGACGGCGCACCTTACTGGATTCTTACAAAAATGCAGCCCGTTTGCAATGAGAACAGCGAGCTTACGCACTATGTGATCATACAAACGGATATCACTACACGAAAAGCAAAAGAGATTGCACTTGAAAATGAAGTAGCAGAACGTAAGATCCTGGAAGAAGAACTTAAAACCAATAAGAAGAAACTGGAGCAGGCCATCGAGATTGCGCAGATGGGTGCCTGGGAAGTTGATTACCGCAGCAACAGCTCCAGCATTACAAGGGAGTTACGTACAATTTGTCACCTGCCGCTGAATGAAGATGTTTCCATCGAAGCATTTTTTAGCCACATACACCCCGATGATATTGGCCATATTCAGAGCTGTATCAAAAAAGCGCTGAAAGGCGAAACCAACGAAATTGAATACCGCTGCACTATTGACGGAAATGAGCGGCACATGCTTTCTAATATCGCTCCTAAAACCGATGATAATGGAAGGCTTACCGGTTATGTTGGCACTTTAAAAGACATTACCCACCGCAAACTTTTTGAACTTGCTTTAAAGAAAAGTGAAGAAGAAAAAGCGGCCGTGCTGAACAATGCACAAACAGCGATCTGCCTGCACGACCTCAATGGATTTATACTGGATGTAAATCCTGCTACCGAACAACTCAGCGGCTTTACCAAAGCGGAGTTAACAGGTAAGAACCTGCAGGAACTGATGTCTCCTGATTTTGAAGAACAGTTCAAAGCATATCTTGACACCATTGCCAGTGCTAAAAAAGCAAACGGATCATTCCAGATCATCCGTAAGGATGGTGTAAAAAGAGCCTGGCTTTATCAAAATGCACTGTACGATAATAAAGGCGGAAAGCCTTATGTGATCGCCAATGCAATCGACATTACAGAAACCGTAAGAGCGCAGAACGAGATCGAAAAGCAGCAGCAGTTCATCACACAGATCATCGAGAACAGTCCGAACATCATATTCGTGATCAATGAACAGGGCCAGGTAGTACTGCACAATAAAACCTTCAGCAACTATTACCTGTGCGATGGAAACAAATCGCTCAACGCAGATAAACTGAGACGCAGTGAAGAAGATGTTTTTTTAGGTGACCTGAACAATATGCTGGAACTCGAAGACAAAGAAATGATCAGGCTGGAAGGGCAGATGCCGGGCAATGATTGTACCGGTAACACAGAGTGCTGGTTCAACGTGATCAAAAAATGTTTTACAGACAATAAAGGACGAAAATATATTTTGTGCATTGGCATGGATATCACAGGGCGTTACCAGATCGAGACCGACCTGATCGCAGCCAATGAGATGGTGGAGCGTTCGCTCAAGATCAAAGACCAGTTCATCAGCAATATGAGCCATGAGATCAGGACACCGCTCAATGCGGTAATTGGCTTTACCGACCTGCTGCATGAAACAAGTTTGAATAAAGACCAGGGAGAATATGTAACCATTATCAAGTCTGCTTCTCAAAACCTGCTCGGCCTCGTGAATAATATTCTTGATCTTTCCAAGATAGAATCTGGAAGTCTGTCACTGGAAAACCTCCCGATCGATATCAAAGACGTGGTAACGGAAGCAGTAAAAATACTGGAACCAAAAGCCCGGAGCAAGGGCATTTATTTGAAGACCGTTATAGGAAGTAACCTGCCTGCGAGGGTATTGGGCGACCAGTTAAGATTGTCACAGATCTTCTTTAACCTGGTGGGCAATGCCATCAAATTTACCGATGTAGGCTATGTGGAGATCAGTTGCAAGCCGGTTGCAGGCTCAGATGATTCAAAGCAATACATCGCATTTGTAGTAAGAGATACAGGTATTGGCGTAGCACCGGAAAAACAGGTAGCCATTTTTGAAAGATTCACACAGGCCAATGTTGATACAGAAAGGCTGTATGGCGGTACAGGCCTGGGGCTCAATATCGCCAAGGGCATTGTAGACATGTATGGAGGTTCACTCCGCATGGAAAGTACACCGGGCAAAGGCACTGCGTTTCACTTTATACTTCCGTTTAATAAATACGATGGCCCCGAAAATGAAACCCTGAACAATACGGAAGAACGGAATAAAAAGAATTGGTTGCCTGAAGGCAAAAAAGTACATGTGCTGCTTGCCGAAGACAATGCCATCAATGCCATGCTTGCAAAGCAGGTACTGGAAAATGGGGGCTTTATGGTAACTCATGTACTGAACGGTGCCGAAGCGCTGGCAGCGGTGCAGCAGTCAGCATTTGATGTGATATTGATGGACATACAGATGCCCGTTATGAACGGCATTACTGCAACAGAGCAGATAAAACAACTGGATAGTGCTGCATCAAAAATACCCGTGGTGGCCATGACGGCTCATTCTCTCTACGGCGAAATGCAGAATTGCTACAACGCCGGCATGACGGGTTATGTATCTAAACCTTTCCGCCCGGAAGTATTGTTCTCGGTGATCATGGAATCAATCGAGATCCAGAAAACAAATAAAAAAATGAGTAATACCATTAACGATATGGTTATCTACAACAGTTAGAACAATGACGAATACTGCCATACAAGTAGACCTCACTTACCTGCGTACAGTATCAGGCGGCGATGAAACATTTGAAAAATTATTGCTGCAGAATGCCCTTTCTGATATCCAGTTACAGGTAAGTAGTCTTGGTGAAGCCTGGCGGCAAAAAAATGCGGTGGCCGTTCGTACGGCAGCCCATACTTTAAAATCAGTAGCAGCTATTGCCGGCCTGGCAGAAATCGAAACGCTTTGCCGGAAAACAGAAAGCAGTTTTATCGACGGTCAGTTTCATCCTGAAGCTGCACCGGTCGTATATTCTATCATTGAGAACTGGCAACAGGCCAGGCTTGTTCTGCAACAGATCATTGCAAAAGATTGACCCTATTGCTGATTGGCGACAGCATCACATTTCAACCAATTTTCACAATTCAAAGAGTATTTTGGGCTATTCTTTACCGGCAGTCTAACAAATCCCGGCACTCTTTTGATCGGTTAGCCAGCTTCGTACTTCGTATCCTTACAGGATAACAAAAGATCACACTGCAAAGATCAAACTCCCCGCCTATCTGCTCTACCCTGCCTCTTTATTGGGTTACCTGTATTGAACCAAAGAGTTTTCCTTTGGCAATTTTGAAAGAGCAAGTGACATGCATTGGCGATTCACCAGGCGGGACTCAAAGAAAACACAGGATTATTATCGCAAAGCTGCACCAGATCAAGCGGCCGGCAGGTTTTGAACACCCTGTTTCAATCACTATTGACATCACTAAACCACAGCACACAACCGTTAGTATCGGTTTAACAACGAGTTTGGCACGTAAACCGTTGTTGGGAAAGAAATGCAGGAAGGCATTGATTAAAGTTTACCTTGCACCCTAATAAAAATCCATGCCCACAACTAAAGAAGTAATAAAGCAGTTAAGTGATCACAATGCTGAACTTGAAAACTATTTCAGGAACACGATCATTCCCCAATTATTCATTGACAAGAACTTTATACTTAGAAAGTTTACCCCTCCTGCTATGAAGCAGTTTAACCTGGCCCCGGGGGATGTTGGAAGGCCTATAGCCGAGATCCACGAAAATTTTCGATACCTGTCGCTCATCGAAAATATCCAGGCCGTAATGGACAGCAACGAGATCCTGGAAAAGGAAATTCAAACCACTGACCTGCGCTGGTATCAAATGAACATCTTACCCTACATAAAAAAGGAAGACAACAAGTCAAATGGTGTGATCATCACATTTGTTGAAATTACTTTCCGGATAAGGGATCTGAAGGAACAGGAAAAATTAATATCAGATCATGAAACGCTGTTAGACAGCATTTCTCATGACATTAAAAATCCACTGACAAATCTTATCCTGGCAATTGGCGAGTTTAAGAATATAGGAATGGAAAATCAGCAGGATTTTAAACCGCTGCTGAACATTGTTGAAAACGCCTTAACAAAAATGAAAGACCTGGTTAATGAACTAAGTGAAAGCAGGGAAGGAGAATACAAGTACAAATCGCACGCTGAACTTTTGGACTTTGAACATATATTGGAAGATGTGCGGCTTACGCTGAGTGAAGATATAAGGGCCTCCGGTGCTGTGATCACCAGTGATGTGCAAATCTCTGAAATGACCTTTTCCAGAAGAAAATTGAGGAGCATCATCTATAATCTCCTGAACAATTCAATCAAATACAAATCTCCGGACAGAATACCCGAAATAGCAGTTAAAACAGCATGTACCGATGGCCGCATAATTATTTCGGTAACAGACAATGGCATTGGCATTGAGAAAGATAAGCAGGAAGCAGTTTTTTCCAAATACTACCGGTTGAACAATTCAATGGAAGGATCGGGGATTGGATTGTATTTAGTGAGAGAACTTGTAGTGAATGCCGGTGGAAAAATTTCACTCGAAAGCGAGTTGGGTAAAGGAACGACGGTTAGGATATCGTTCAAACAAGAGTGAAAATAAATAGCGCCCTGCCGGCAAAAGCAAATGAGAATTGCATTTGCCAATTAGAAAATACTTCATAAAAAAGAGGAGCCGGTAAAACCTGCTCCTCTTTTAGTTTTGTTGATTAAACGATGATCTTTTCTTACTGTTTGATAAACTTGGTTGAAGCTACAATTTCCCAGTTATCTATCAGGCTGATGAAATAAGTTCCTGCAGCAAATGATGTAATATCTACCTTCTTTCCTCCTGCGATCTCTTCCGGTGCGATCACTACCTCTTTGGTAAGTTGTCCCTGGTCGTTGTATATCTTCGCCTTATAGGAAGTTACTTTGGGCGTAACTACCTGTATGCTGATGTTGTCATGCGCCGGGTTTGGTGATACCTGCAGTACAGGCTTGTTCACTTTTTTATTTTCCACCCTTACCACATTGCTGTACGTTGACTTATCCATTTGATCCACCACTTTTAACCGGTAAAACACTACAGGTGAAGCTTCCAGGTCAGTGTACACATAGCTGTGTTCCCAGTTGTAGTTATCACCGTTCACACGCCCAACATATTTGAACTGAGTTCCATCACTGCTTTTTTCCACCTCAAAATATTTGATGTATTGTTCATTCTGCGTTTTCCAGCTTAGTTGCACATTGGTTTCTGAAATTCGATTTCCGGTGAATTTGAGATTGTTAACCGGGAGCACCGTGTAACCGCAGGGGTTACTTGAAACAATGGTTCTTGAAACAGAGCTGAAGTAACAATCAAACATGTTTATATCCACCGTGATACTATCCACCGACACGCCCGAAATCGTTAAGAAGGAAAGGTTATAATCCTGTGCGATCACTACACCATTTCTTTTCCAGGTATAATAAGCACCGTTGATGTAAGAAGTACCAACCCTTACATCAAAAGGGTTGTTGATACAATCAACCGGGTATTGGTAAATGAAGAAACGGCCTGTAAAATTAGCTACCGTTACCCTGTTACTGGCAGAGTTACCGCAGGCATCTGTAACCCTTATATCAAATACAGTACCGGCCGGAGGGGCAGGATCAACGATAATAATGCTGTCCGTTCCTCCGCCTCCTGAACTGATATAAGCGGCATCTGTTGCCAATTTATATTGGTATGTATAAGGTCTTGTTCCACCAATGGGCAGCAAATTCATTTTAAGATCAAGTCCACCATCGCATATGAGCGCATTGGTATACTTAAGATCGGGGTAGGCCGGCGCTGAAGTTGCAGGTGCGGTAACAACGATCGTTTTAGTGAGTGTTTCCAACACCGTTCCATCCGGGCAAATCACATCCACCGCAATGGTGTAAGTACCTTCCTTACCGCTGGTAATTTTTATACCTGAATAGCCGGGATATATCTTTACGGTATCTCCAACGTTCTGTTTGCTCATGTAAATGGTTGAGCCGGTAAAGTTTATTTTAAACCCTACCATATCATCAAGCGGGTATACATAACTGTTAGGTGCGCTGGTGATCCTGAGATTGTTCAATGTATAGTTCGTATTGCCGTTTCTTACCCAACCATTGATCATGATGGCCTTGTATCCATCTGTATAACAGGCCCCTACTGATGTTACCACCGATAAATTAAGGGCCCTCGTGTAAGTAGGTGGAGAGCCTATCGGAAGTATGGTTACGCTTTGGGTAACTGTTCCGGTTTGACAATTGTTTAACCACATTACCGAGTAAGTATAGGTGCCCGGCGGCAACAGGCGGTTGAGTTTGTAAGCTGTCTGGCCTGTATTGTTCCAGTTAGCATCGGCATAATAAGCCACACTGCCAAAGCCCGATATAGTAACATTCAAAATAGAATAGCCGGCAGGCAAAGGTTTTAAGTAGATCATGTACACGGTATCGTTAGGATTTGCCGGGCACTTAAAAAACGCTTTCACGGTATCCGTAATAACCGGGTTGCTGATCAAACTGCTGGAAGGAGTGTATACAACATTCATCGAATCCATCCGGCCGCAGGAGTCTTTCACAATTACCCGGTACGTATCTCCCACAACAAATCCATTGTAAAAAATGGTAGTGTAGCTGCTACTGTAGCTGTTAAAAGAATTTTTCGTAAGCACGGTGTAGGTAGGCCCGGGTTTAACCAGGCTGATGGTATCGCCTGCATAATTGATATTGAAATCAACCTTTAAATAAGTGCCACCAGTGTTACAATTGGGGCTGACCCCGGTTATAATTGGCTGCGGCATTCCATGCGTACCCAGGTTATAATAAAACACGGAGGAGTATGCAGGTATCGGGGTAGCAATACCACAATGGTTGCCCCCCGGGAAATAAATGGTGACTTTTAATGGTGCGTTGGCCGGGAATGTACTGCTGGCGTAGATATACGGCATTGTATAAGCTGGGGTGGAAGGCGAATAAAAATTCTTTCCCGTACCCGTTCCTGTGATCCCGGTTTCGCCGTTTACAGCAGTGTAGGTATTCATAGAATAATAATTACCACTCTGAGAGAGTGTAACATTTCGGTCTGCATACAGTGCCCCATTCGATGCATCCTCCACTTTGATCCTTAAATAAGGGCTTGGCGCATTGCCCCAAAAAACATGGTTGCTGTAGGCATTGTTATAATCGTAGGTTCCGCCCGTGGCAGAATCTCTAAAATACATATATACCGTTTCTGTACCGGTGCAATCCCCATAAAAATAGGCCCGTGAAAATGCAAGGCTTGGCACAGACAATGGAACTACCGGTGTTGGAGCGGGTGTAAGAAAATTAAAGGTGACAAAGTTGTTACAGGCATCTGTGATCCTCACATAATAGGTAGTGGATGCAAGCAACCCTGTAAAAAGAGCCGAGTCATTATCTGGCTGAAAAGGCACTGCTGTAAAACTCGGATTGGTTGATATCTGTATTTTGAAAGGGCCGGTACCCCCGGTATAAGAAGGCTTTGGCAGCTTGTACACACCATCATTGCTAACACCGCAGTTAAACCCACTTTGCTTTACCAGTGCGTTTTGCCAGTAATAGGAACTCATGGAGGTGTAAAAGTTATTGATATTGGCAAACAGGTCTTTCATGCTGCCGTTGCAACTGGTGATCCTGATCCTGTAAGAACCGGCAGGCAGTGCATTGAAAGTATTCTGCGACTGTATGATCCTGATCACAGGACCATCAACAATTTCATACACATACTGCCCGCCACCGCCAGAGACTGGCTTTATGGTGATGCTGCCGCCCGAGGGGCAGTAAGCATGCGTAACAGTAAGACCTGTAGTAGTAATAGGACTGGAATCATAAAAATCGCACTGGGCAAAAATTGACTGGCCTGATATGACCAGGATCAATAAGCAAAAGAGAATTTTACGGTATTTCATAAGTATTGCATTTAAAGCCGGAAACAGGCCTCCGGTTGAAATGAAACGGCTGCTTACACCGGCTTTACCGGAATAAACATTCGATCTTTTTCTACTAAAGCATAGAAAAACATCTACCTCTTCAACCCGTAAAACGTAAAAACCACATTTTTATTTCAGAAACTGAAAAATTTTAATGGCTAACTGGCTCATAGTGAAGATATATACCCCAACCATGCAGGGTTTGGGAGCCGGGTGGAACCTAAATAGTAATGCGTAAAAGTACTCAAGAGAGGAATTGATCTTATACTAACGTTTCAACAGGGCGATTATTTTATTTTTGAAAGCCGGCTTTTGTGTAAGGGCGATCCTGAAGCTATTTAGCCAGCCCTGCAGTTTAGCATTTTCTTCCATCGTGAGGTCGTTGAAGAAATAAGCTGCCTCTATTCTCGTTCCATCTGAATTCATTGCATAAAAAGCCTCCGTAAGCACCCATGCCGTGCTTCCATTTTTAAAACCGAAGTGCTTGTAGATGGCCTGGTTGGCAGGATTTTCCATAATGAATTCAAGCAGTTGTGCCAGCACGCCGTAACTGTTATCATCCAGGTATTTTCGCTGGTTTAAAATGCTGCACAACTGCACATAGCTTTTTACGGAGGCTGCCGGCAACCGGTCGCTCCACTCCTTCTGCATTTTCATACTAAGATCTTGCGGACGAAATTTTTTGCGGAGTGAGCTGTCGTACTTCAGTGCTTTGTGTATGGCAAAAGCGGTTTTGCAATACTGCTCTTCCGTGAGCTGGCTGATCCCTTTGAGTATTTTGTCTTCATCTGCATTTTTAGGATTCTGGTACAGGAACAGCGATGCCACTACCGGGAAAAGCGCTGTATGATCTTTTAAGCCAAAAAGCTGGATATTGTTTTTGATGTTGTCGAGCCCGAGCAGGTCCATCAGGTATTCTGTATTGGCGTTACTGCTGAACATGGTCATGCCTCTTGCCACATCGATCAACCGCACGCTATCCTGTTTAATATGTTGCTGTGCTTTTTCAAAACTTAGCCAGGCAAGGTGAGCGCCGCCGTCTGTATTGGGGATATAGTATTTTTCGAGTTCCTTCAGGTCAATATAACTGTTCTCATCGATCACGTTGCTGCCGGCCTGCTTGGCAAATTCAATGGCCACCAGGATCTTTACCGTACTTGCCAACGGCATAACCTTGTTTTGATTCTGCTCTGCAATGATGCTGTCATTCTGCACCAGGTAAAAGGCCGCACGGGTTTTATTGGCAGCGATAAAAGAAAGTAGAGAGTCCGCAGCAGATTGAGCATTGCCGGCAAGCTGCATTACCAGCAATACAAGTAACAGTGGCATGTTTTTCATTGTAGTCATGGCAAGAGAATTATATTGTAAAATTGCAGCTTACCCTTTTAAGGAAGCCTCCCTAAAACTTATTCTTCCACATCATGC
>DDEU01000052.1 GCA_002336815.1 Chitinophagaceae bacterium UBA1946
GAAGAAGCAAGCGGTGTAAAATATGTGCCACCACAGTTATTTGAACTGTGGGAGAAAAAAGACCCGATCAAAAACTATGAACAGTTTTTACTGGAGCAAAATATTTTAACGGAAACAGCGATCGAACAAATAAAGGCCGAAACAAAAGATTCCATAGAGACTGAACTAAAAGCGGCTTATGAAGCGGCGCCCATGCTGGTTGATACTGCAGAAGAGCTGAATGATGTATACAAACCACATGCTGCTGCTCACCTCTTACCGCAACAGAAACAGCAGCCGGCATCCCGGTTCCAGCGGGAGGAAAATAAAACTGCAATTGGCAAGCAGGAAACAGAACTAAGGTTTATTGACGGCATAAAAGCAGGGCTTAAGTTATCGATGGAGCAACACCCCAACCTTGTTTTAATGGGGCAGGATATTGCAGAATATGGCGGTGCATTTAAGATCACGGAAGGGTTTGTAGAACAGTTTGGAAAAGCGAGGGTGAGGAACACGCCCATTTGTGAAAGTGCTATCGCAGGCACAGCGCTGGGTTTATCATTGCAGGGTTACAAAGCCATGATGGAAATGCAGTTTGCCGATTTTGCCACCGTGGCATTTAACCAGGTCATCAATAACCTGGCAAAGATTTATTACCGCTGGGGTCAGCATGCAGATGTAGTGATACGTATGCCCACCGGTGGTGGTGTGGGTGCCGGACCATTTCACAGCCAGAGCAATGAAGCCTGGTTTGTGCATACGCCTGGGTTAAAGATCGTGTATCCTTCTACGCCTGCAGATGCTAAAGGGTTGCTGATAGCCGCCATCAACGACCCTAACCCGATTATGTATTTTGAACACAAGGCTTTGTACCGGAGCATCAGTGGTCCGGTACCTGACGAGTATTATGAAGTAGAAATTGGAAAAGCAAGATTGGTGCAGCAAGGCACCGATATCAGCATCATTACCTATGGCGCCGGAGTACACTGGGCGCTGGAGTATGCACAAAATAATCCCTCCATCTCCCTGTATATTCTTGACCTGCGAACATTGTTACCGCTGGATTATGCATCTATCGAAACAGCAGTAAAAGCAACCGGCAAAGTATTGCTGCTGCATGAAGACAGCCTGCTTGGCGGCATTGGCGGGGAAGTTGCAGCCTGGATTGCCGAACATTGTTTTGAAAACCTGGATGCGCCGGTAATGCGTTGTGCAAGCCTTGACACACCGATACCATTTAATATTGAACTCGAAAAGAACTTTATGGCGTATAGCAGGCTGGGTGAGTATTTAGATAAGCTAATGGCGTATTGATACTTATCGCCTGGCGAGTAAGACATTTCCTTTTACATATTTTTCAATAAGTGTATTGAACAGGCACCGGCATTGCCAAACATAGTCTCCATTTGCGGTGACCTTCCGTGGATTACCGGCATTGATCAATTTCTTATCTTACAGACTCATACTGTTTTATCAAAAAATCTTTTCCGGCATGGAGTGTTCAATGAAAGTTGAATACGTCTATAGCTACAAAATTTATCACCTGTTTCATTACTAATTTATGAGATCGTTTTTTTTCTGTTTTTCTATTTTGCTGGCAATGCAATCACCTGCCCAAACCATCTTAATTAAAAAGGTAAATATTGTAGATGTTGAGAATGGCAGTATCATTTATAACAGGCATGTGGTAATTAAAAATGGAATCATCAGCCAGGTAGAAGATGGCAATCAAAAGCTGAAACTGGATGCGGATACGGTGATAGATGGCGGAGGAAAATTTCTCATTCCCGGCTTATGGGATATGCATACCCATACCTGGAGCGATGCTACCAGTTTTCCATTGCTGATTGCCAATGGGGTAACCGGGATCAGGGGCATGTTTGAAAGCATGAATAATGTAAACAGGTGGCGGAATGATATCAGCAAAGGAAAAACAACCGGTCCACAGCTTTATACGGCAGGGCCTATTGTGGATGGACCCAAACCAATTTGGCCGGGCTCTGTAGCGGTAAGCAGTGAAGCCGGTGGAAGGCGGGCGGTTGATTCTTTAAAAAACAAACTAAAGGTAGATTTCATAAAAGTGTATTCTTTGCTGAGTCATGCTAATTACCTGGCCATTGCAGATGAATGCAAAAAACAGCAGATCGTTTTTGCAGGTCATGTGCCCAATGAAGTAACGGTTGTGGAAGCAGCGCAGTCCGGGCAAAAAAGCCAGGAACATTTATATGGTTTTATAGAGATCGGCAGTGACAGTGCTGATTATTTTTATGCCTGTCAAAAAGGTACTATAAAAGACTCTGCTTTTAAAACCAGGAGTGTGCGAAAAGCTTTTCTTTTCCGAACATTCAATGAACAAAAATTAAAAGTGGCATTGGAGGAAATTAAAAAAACCGATACCTGGGTATGCCCTACACTTACTGTAAACAGGGGTGTTGCTTACATTGATGATACCACTTTACTGCACGATCCCCGCATGCCATATATGGGAACTTTTACAAAAGGGCTTTGGGACTATCGGAATGATTTTCGATTTAAATCGTGGACGCCCATAGATTTTGAACAGGCGAAGCAGGAATACCGGATGAAAATGAAGATCGTGAAAATGGTTTACGATGCAGGTATACCACTGTTAGCCGGCACAGATTATCCCAATCCACATTCGTATATCGGCTTTGGCCTGCATGATGAAATGGAATTGATGGTACAGGCAGGCCTCTCTCCTGCCGCAGCTTTGCAAACTGCCACTATCAATGCAGCAAAATATTTTGGTATCGCCGCTACAGATGGATCGGTTGTGATTAATAAAAATGCAGACCTGGTGCTGCTGTCAAAGAACCCGCTGGAAAACATCCGAAATACTAAAACGATCGAAATGGTTTTTGTAAAAGGAAAAGCATTTAATGCTGCACAACTGCAGGACATGCTGGATGTGGTTAAAAAAATGCTGGCCGTTACAGCAATATCTTATCCTAACACCGGCATTGATGTGGATGAATAGGCTGCCGCTGTTAAATAAAGGTGGCAACTGATTTGTATCATTTATGCAGGTGTTTATTGTCAATGCAGTTTGCCGCTGTGTATTTTAGATTTGATTAAAATTAACCACTATGGAAAAGCATGACTTGCTGCATGAATTTCCTGAGCACAAAGCAAAGATTCTTGAACTGCGAAAGTCCAGTACACATTTTAAAAAAATGTTTGATGATTATCATGCACTGGATGAACAGATTTATAATATTGAAGACGGCTCTGTAATTACCAGCGACGAATACCTGAATGAACTGCGGCTGAAAAGAGTACACCTTAAAGACAGCCTGTACAAACTATTGTTGCGGTAAAAAAGTATTGTGATTTTTAATAGCCCATGTGATAGTGCGTGGGCTTTTTATATACTGTTCAGCCTGCAGTTCATACAACTCCTGCTCCTCATAAAAGCGATTCATAAAAATAGCGGATGCATCTCCACGAAGGACTTCCGGAAATTTTTATCTGTAACCGCCCTAATGACACCTCATTTTTCGATTGCTAATAATACAACCATAAATAATTTGCAGATTGCATAGCTTTACAATTTTGGAGATACCGGTATTATAGCTGCCATGAGGAAAGCTTCATAAAGGCGGAGCAGGAAAAAAGAAAGAACACGCAGTAATATTTAACATCAGCATAAAAAATAAACTACTTGATAGAGAAAAAGAAATTTCAACAGGAACAAAAAACTGTACTCGTAGGCGTTATCACGCCCGATCAAACCGAGCAGCAACTCAATGAATACCTTGATGAACTGGCCTTTCTTGCAACCACTGCAGGAGTAACGGCGGTGAAGCGGTTTACACAAAAGCTGGCACACCCGGATAGTAAAACATTTGTAGGCAAGGGCAAACTGGAAGAAATTAAAAAATATGTACAGGCGCACAGTGATGTAGACCTGGTGGTTTTTGATGATGAATTGACCGGCTCACAGATCCAGAACATCGAGAAAGAAATTGGAGCCAAAACGATTGACCGGAGCGATCTCATCCTGGATATATTTGCCAACAGGGCACAAACCGCCCAGGCTAAAACACAGGTAGAGCTGGCACAATACCAGTACATTTTGCCCAGGCTAAAAGGAATGTGGAAACACCTTGAACGCCAGGGCGGTGGTGTAGGTACAAGAGGTCCGGGGGAAACTGAAATTGAAACCGACCGGCGTATTGTAAAAAATAAGATCAGCCTGTTGCGCAAGCGGCTTGCCGAAATAGATAAGCAGAGTTTTACGCAGCGTAAAGAAAGAGGCGAATTTATTCGTGTTGCGCTCGTGGGGTATACGAATGTAGGCAAGTCAACCATTATGACCCTATTGAGCAAAAGCGAGGTGTTTGCAGAAAACAAGCTTTTTGNNTGGATACCACCACCCGTAAAGTGGTATTTGAACAAACCCCCTTTTTATTAAGCGATACCGTGGGCTTCATCCGTAAATTGCCGCACCACCTGGTAGAAAGTTTTAAGAGTACACTGGATGAAGTGAGGGAAGCAGATATCCTGCTCCACGTAGTAGATTTCTCTCATCCGCAATTTGAAGAACAATTAAAAGTGGTTACTAAAACGTTGGGTGAACTGGGTGCTGCCGATAAACCAACCATCACCATTTTTAATAAAATGGATAAATATGAAAAAGAAGCCTTTGATCAGTGGCTGGAGCCGGAAGTGAAGCAGGAAATATTAGCTGATCTTAAACAGCGTTGGCAAAATGAAACAGCCGGTAACTGCGTGTTTGTGTCTGCTATTGAAAAAACCAATGTAGACCAGTTGAGGCAAACCATCCTGAACAACGTAAGGGAAATGTACAGGATCAGGTATCCGTATAAAGCAGAATATTTTTATTGACCTGCATGGGGTAACCAGCTTTAGTAATGGATAGCAAAAAATATATTTGGTATAAAATTGCAGGCAGTGAAGATGAGCTGTTGCAAACCGGGAATGTTTTACAGGAGGTAAAGGCAGGCGATAAAAACCTTTGTATTGCCCTTTATAAAGATCAGTGGTACGCCTGCGCTGCCAAATGTCCTCATGCCGGCGGTAGTATGGCGCAGGGCTACGTAGATGCCCTTGGAAACATTGTGTGCCCGCTGCACCGCTATAAGTTCAGCCTGCAAAAGGGCAGAAACACCAGTGGCGAAGGATATTTTTTAAAAACATTTCCAATAGAAATACGGCCAGACGGTGTATTTGTGGGTATTGAACAAAATAACTTGTGGAACTGGCTGAAATAATACCATTATTTTTTTGCCAAAAAGTAAAAAGCCTTATTTTTGCCGCCCATTCCTCCCTAGCTCAGTTGGTTAGAGCATCTGANNGCATCTGACTGTTAATCAGAGGGTCACTGGTTCAAGTCCAGTGGGGGGAGCAAGAAGGTCACAGTGATGTGACCTTTTTTGTTTTATGACCTGGCAAGTATATATCTTATCCTCACAAAAGCTAAACCGTTTCTATACAGGCTGCACCCGGCAATTTTAAAAACGGGTTAAATTTCGTCCCATTTCTACGGTTCAGAGATTATTACTGCCAAAGCAGATGACTGGATTATTAGACCTTAATCAATACTCCCCCATCAGAGCCTCGATAGCTATTGGGGTGGTTCAAGTCCGGTGGGGAAGAAAAAAGGTCACATCACGGTGACCTTTTTTGTTTTGTATGCAAGCATAAATCTTCTTCTTCTTCAGTAATTGGTGCAAAGACGTATTACGGTTTGATGGAAACCTGTAACTCCAGGATTCTCATTTCTTTACCTGTCCTGTTTTTAAAAAAGTTGTCCGTAAAGCATCACAGTTAAAACCGGGTTATCAATTCTTCTTAATACCGGGCGTACTCAACGTATCAATCTTTTGCTCCGGTACAGCCAGGCTATCTTTCTTAACTGGTGCAGGCGGTGCTGGATGCACGCTTTTCAGCAATTGTACCTCAAACAATAAAATAGAATTCGCTGGTATGCCTTTGGGATTGGCTCCGCTGCCGGGCCTTGTCTGCAAACCGTACGCCAGGCCGGATGGGATATAAAAAGTTGCTTTTGAGCCAGCCTTCAAAAGAGCAACCCCTTCATCCCAGCCCTTGATTACAGAACCACGACCCAGCACAAAAGTGTATGGCGACACATGATGAAATGCTGTGTCTTCATTGCTGTCGAAACGGGTACCGTCCAGCAACATACCGGTATAATTCATGGTAACAGTATCCCCCGGCAGGGCCTTTTCACCACTTCCTTCCGCTGTGATGTTATAGTACAGGCCGGAACTTGTTTTTACTGCTGTAATTTTCTTTTTGGCAAGATAGGCCTGCAGTGTTTTATCGTCTTTTACAGCCTGTTTGGCAGCAGCAGCTTTTTGTTTGGCCATCTGCTCATTCATTTGTTTCATAAAGGCAGCCTGCTGTTCTTTCTGAACCTGCTCCTTTGGTTTGATAGAAACCAGTTTGATGAAATACTGCACTTTGTCGCCGGGTTTAATAAAATCCGGTTTTTTTACTTTAGAATTTTTATACAAGGCATCTGCATCCACCAGGCACACAATGCTGTCACCCGGTGTCATCAAAACAATTGCTTCGATCAGGTCTCCTTTAAAAGCAGGTTTGGCCACACCATATACACCCGGCTTGCCTTTGAAAGCTGTTGCTGTGCTGTACATTAAACGATTTTGACAGATCGACTGCATGTTAAGACTTATCTGGTCACCATCCTGCGGTTTAAGGGTGCCAGGCTTGTCTACGATAAAGGCATATTGCAATCCCGAAGGAAATTTTTTATAAGTAACCGAAGGTTGGGCAGGTAATACAGGCTGCTGGTTCACGACCGGCGGCTTTGCCGGGTTGCTGTTTTGGGCAGAGGCGGTAAGGCAGAATAATATTCCGGTAGCAACTAAACGGATGGTTTGCAACATAATTATAATTGATTTTTTATTTAGATAAAACGGGTAAATCCTTCCGGATAAAGATAGAAAAAAAAACATTTCCTCTTTTTTAAGTGGACGTTAATGAGGGCCGGTAGCATGTATTTGCAACAAAGCTGACTGTAGTTGATATGCTGAAATGTTGAAAACACTTTTAAAATACCGTGAAAACACGCTTTTATTTTTCTATAATTTTTTTAATTTTTACATCATCAACTTTCTTCGGCTGTCACTTTTATTTTAAGAACTACTGAAAAAACCAGCGGCATAGCCTGTTAAAGGGTTATAAATGCCCTTGCTGAAACAGCCGCCAAAAAATCCTTTTTTAAACTTAAAAACTTTATCATGGATGCAGTAATGGATCTATCTGCCAGGGCCGTTTCGTTTGTAACGCTGATACAAACCGTTTTTATCCGTAGCGTGGTAGTGGTTGAAAAAGAACCAGACCCCTTCCAGGAACTGTACCCTTCAGCCAGCATCGAAGTGGCATTTTCAGCATTGTTTTTTGAAAAGTTCAGTGATTTACTGGAAACGGCCAGGCAAAACGAAAAAAAGTATGGCCTTAACCATAAGTTTTTAACGGTGAGGGAGGGAAAGGCAGAATTCACAGAAAAGAACAAATATGAAGAGGAGAACGAAGACGCAGCCAACGATATCGATGCAAGAATAGAGGAGCTGGTATGGATCAGCAGCAAAGCGCCGGATGAAAAAGACAAGGCATTGTCTGAAAAATATGCCCTGAAATTGTGTTACAATTTTGTGCAGTGGATCATCAACAATAAATGGCAAATCATTGAAAGAACCGGCCCCGATGCGGTGTTTGATCCACCGGCCGTTTGGAGGGATGCAATCACAGAACTGGTATACAACAGCAAGGAACAGCGCATTGCCCTTGCCGCAGCGCTGGAATACCTTCCAATTCATATTGTGCTGGCATTGGGAGGCGGTATAAACCAGGCGCAGGAGCAACGGATCCTGCAATGGTGGCCACCATCCGATGAGAGCAAAGAAAAAGCTACCATTATTGCTGAGCCGGAAACATCCATGATATCATTGCTTACAGATAAGGAACTTACGATCCGCCGGAAATTTATAGAAGACACGGGAAAATTCTTTCTACGGTACGAGGAGGGCGGAGACAATGTTGGTGAAACCTATGAGTCCAAAGTGATCAATTTTCTGTCAGACTGGAAGACGCTCAAAACATGGTTGCTCCGGCGGGAAGCGCCCCTTAGCTTTGAATACGTATTCAACGATGAGCTGGATGAAATAGCAGGCAGCAGGGATATGCGCCGCCAGGAGCAGGAGCTGACGGGCAACGAGCCTCCCGGGGAATCAATACCCCCAGGGGAAAACCCGGCGGGCATCTTTTACGGACATTGTAATCCATTTATCAGGGCAAAAAACATGAAGCTTTGTGCGCTCACGCTTTCAGGTGGCGGTATCCGTTCGGCAACATTCAACCTCGGGTTACTGCAGGGGCTTGCACAGGGTGGTGTTATCAACAAAATTGATTACCTCTCCACCGTTTCCGGCGGCGGGTATATTGGTAGCTGGTTGGCTACCTGGATCAAAAGAGAAGGCTCCGTAAAAAAAGTAACCGACCGGCTGGATACTTCAAAATCTCCTAACCCCATGGGAGAAGAAGTAAGACCAGTGCGCTGGCTGCGGATGTTCAGCAATTATTTTGCACCCAATAAAGGGATCATGACGGTTGATTCCTGGACGATTGGAGTAACCTGGCTCCGGAATACGTTGCTTAACCAGGTGGTAATCTTTTCTATATTATTTGCCATATTGATCGCCACCCGTTTGTTGTGGGAATTATGGCTCATTAAATTCTGGGCCCGGCCGCTGGGCCAGCTTTTTGTTTACAGTGGCTCCTGCCTCCTGCTTTTTTGCATGTCTGTGTTAACAGGGTCGGGTATGCAATGGTACCTGGGGAAACAAACAAGACTTCCGCTGCGGCTGCACGACAACAGCAAAAGGATTGCCATGGCAATATTATTGATCGCTTTTGCCGGGTCTTTTATGATCAGCGCTACTTTGTATGGCCACATTTTGAATACTACTTTTTTTGAAAAAATAAGACTGCTGAAATATGCCGGAGGCTGGATGCTGGTAACACTGTTGTTTGTAGCAGAGTATGGCAAATACCACAAATGCCTGCTGCCTTATACCAATAGTCTTTTTATGGCAAGAGGAACCATATTTTTAACAGCCGTATTTGCGGCAGTACTCGGACTCGTGTCGCTTTCGCTTGCCTGGAAACTGTTTGAAATGATCAAAGACATGATCGATACCAGGGTGATCAAACCCGATGCACTCGCTTTTGCAATTGGTCCGGCCCTTGTGTTACTGGTATTCGGAATAACGGTGGTAGCAAGGATGGCTTTTTTAGGAAAATTTTTCCCGGATGAAAGAAGGGAATGGTGGGGGCGCATGGGTGCAACCATTAATAAATGGGCCTTTATCTGGATGCTGCTGGCTGCAGCCACCCTGGTGATACACGATACCCTTGGGCCTTTTATGAAAACACTGAAAGCACCAGCTTCCATTGGCGGCTGGATGGCGCTGGTAGGCGCTACCGTTAAAGCAGCTTTCAGCGGAAAAACATCGGGCAAAGAAGAGAAAAAAGGATTCCAGGCCATCGGGCTCGACCTATTGAGCAGTGCTGGTCCGTATATTTTCATTGCCGGATTGCTGATCTTTTTACCCCAATTGATCGATCCGTTGATGAAGAAGAGTATTTTCCCCGGTTTTCTTAACCTCAAAGTTGGATATAAACTGGGCGTTCTGCTCGGGATGTTCCTTGTGTTGGGAACCTACTTATCGTGGAAACTGGGTGTAAACGAATTTTCAATGCACCACTTTTACCGCAACCGGCTTGTAAGGGCTTATCTCGGCGCAACACGGCGAAATCCATCAAGGCAAAAAACCGCCAATCCCTTTACCAATTTTGATAAACTGGATGATGAGAAACTGGCCGCCTTTACCAATAACAAAGGTTATTACGGTCCTTATCCTGTGCTGAACACAGCACTCAATGCAACGCAAATCGCTGATTTATCGAGGCAGGACAGGAAGGCGGAGTCCTTTATTTTTTCACCCTTATACTGTGGTTTCGATTTCAGCAGGGTGCGTTCTTCTGCCAATCCAAGGTCCAAATCCTACGACTATGGAATGCGGCCAACAGAGCAGTATGCCTATCCCGGCGGACCAGCTATTGGTACCGCCATGGCCATTTCCGGTGCGGCAGTTAATCCTAACCAGGGTTATCATTCATCTGCCGGTACAGCTTTCCTGCTCACGGTATTTAATGTGCAGATGGGCTGGTGGATCGGCAACCCCAGGAAAAGCAACTGGAAAGACTCTGATCCTGATTTTGCATTGGGATACATTTTCAGCAATCTTTCCGGGCAAAGCAGCACAAAGCAACCCTTTGTTTGCCTTTCGGACGGTGGCCATTTTGATAACATGGGTCTTTACGAAATGGTAAGACGGCGCTGCTCCTTTATCGTGGTAAGCGATGCGGAGCAGGATGATAAATTTACCTGTGAAGGTTTTGCCAACGCCATCCGGTGCTGCCGCATTGACCTGGGCGCAGAGATCGATATTGATATCAGCGATATCATTAAACGAAAAGACTCACTTTCTGCAGGGCACTTCGCCTTTGGCAAAATAAGATACAGCGGGGAAACAACAGCAAGCGGAACGCTGCTGTATATAAAATCATCCATTACCGGTGATGAGCCGGTAGACATTACAGAATATGCCGCCAACAATCAAACCTTTCCACACCAGACCACAGCAGACCAGTTTTTTAATGAAAGACAGTTTGAGAGTTACAGGAAACTTGGTATGCACATCGCCCAACTGATAACAAATGCAAAAAAGGTATAGAAAAAAACATGTTTGAAATGATGACTTCAGCAACACTTAAAACAGGCGGTAAAAAAACAACCCGATTGTATAACTTCGTTAAGGCAGGTGATTGACTAAGTTCAATAAACATAAATTAGATTGTTATCGCTTAGTCCTTTAAAACTTATCGCTGCCACCGAAACAACAATGACGCTGGGACCCTATTATATTTTACCAGGTGAACAGGGTATCAAAGGCCGCTTGCTGGATGATTACCTGGCAGAAGGCTACTACCGTATGCTGCACACTGTTTTTACCACTCATTATACTCAACTGGATACAGCTGGGCCAGCCCTGCCCGTATTTTGGTTAAGAACACAACTTGCAAACATCCGTGAAAGTAAAAATGCCCTTGCCATCCGAAAAAAATGCGCAGGCTTCACCGTTAGTTGCAGCCCGGCAGCAATTACCAGTGAAACAGAAGCTCTTTACAGCCTGTACCACAGCGCTGTAAATTTTAATACTGGCTCCAGTTGCTACGTATGTATGCACGACAGCAGTATGCCGAATCCCTTTGATTCCAGGATGATCGAGATCAGGGATGGTGCCACGTTGATTGCAGTGGGTTATTTTGACCGGGGCGATAACAGCATTACCGGCATCCTTAATTTTTATCATCCCGGGTATAAAAAATACAGCCTTGGAAAATACTTGATGCTGCAGAAAATAGATTGGGCGGTCATCAACGGCATCACACTTTACTACACAGGATATATCTGTATCGGCAATACCAAATTCGATTATAAATTATATCCAGATACATCGGCCATTGAAGTTTTTTTACCGGTTGAAAGAATTTGGCAGCCTTTTTCGATCGTTGGCAAGGAAGGATTGGCCACTTACTGGAGCCGCTATTTATCCTAATGTAATATGGATAGTGAACGCCCTGTAGATCTTTATTGGAAATAAATTTCAGGCAAGGCCATCCATTTGATAACAAAGATGGCTGAATCATAAATACCATTTTTTGCCTGCAGTTTTCCATTAATTTAAAATCTCCCCTGCTTTGTATTAACTTACTGCCCTCAAAATATTCACTATGAGAATTGAAAATGATATAAAACTGGGATTTAAAAATGTAATGATCCGTCCCAAACGCTCAACGCTTAAATCGAGGGTAGAAGTGAGTTTGCTCCGGAACTTTAAGTTTCGCCATACAGGAAAAACATGGGAAGGTGTGCCGGTGATGGCTGCCAATATGGATACGGTGGGTACTTTTGAAATGGCCCTGGCCCTGGCGCAGCACAAAGCTTTTACCGCCATTCACAAACATTACAGCCTGGCAGAATGGAAAAATTTTATGCAGGGTGCCCCGCCCGAAATTGCACAGCATATTGCTATCAGCACGGGATCGGGCAAAGCGGATGCAGAGAAGCTACGGATGGTAATTGAGCAATGTCCTTCTCTTGAATTTATCTGCATTGATGTTGCCAACGGTTACTCGGAGCATTTTGTGGATTTTGTAAAAAGAACCAGGGAAGCATTTCCCGATAAAGTTATTTTAGCCGGCAATGTAGTGACCGGCGAAATGGTAGAAGAATTATTGCTGGCCGGTGCAGATATTATTAAAGTAGGCATTGGCCCGGGCTCTGTTTGTACTACCAGGGTTAAAACGGGTGTGGGCTATCCGCAGTTGAGTGCCATTATAGAATGTGCTGATGCTGCACACGGGTTAAAAGGCCAGATCATTTCTGATGGAGGCTGCAAAGTGCCGGGTGATGTTGCGAAAGCCTTTGGAGGCGGAGCAGATTTTGTAATGCTGGGCGGCATGCTGGCCGGGCATGATGAAAGTGGCGGCGAACTGGTAGAAAAAAATGGAGAAAAGTTTAAGCTTTTTTATGGCATGAGCTCTGAAACAGCCATGAATAAATATGCCGGCGGAGTAGCAGAATACCGGGCCAGTGAAGGCAAAACGGTTACTATTAAATATCGTGGTGCTGTTGATCATACCCTGCAGGATCTGCTTGGAGGTGTACGATCTACCTGTACTTACGTGGGCGCACAATCGTTGAAGGAATTAACCAAACGCACTACATTCATCAGGGTAGAAGAGCAGCACAACCAGTGGTTTGAAGAATAGGAAAAAAGCATTATTACATTTACATTTTTGCCAGCCGCTCCGCATATCTTTCCGGCGGCGTTGGTACTAATAAAAATTGTACTGTATTCGTTTGCTCCCGCATACTGCAGTGACCTGGAGCAAAAACATGGATTTTTAATTTAAGACTGTATTCTGTTTTATTTATTACTTATTTTTAGTGTACTAAACTCATCAACATGGCAACCACAAAAAACAGCAAAAAACAAGCAGCCGAAGATAAAACCCTCGGCACCAAAGTAGGCGAACAATTAGGTCTCCTTTCCAACGAAATCACCGGCGTTAAAGATCAATTGGTAGAAATGGCGGGCAACGCAATAGAAGTTGTAAAAGAAAAGATCGAAGCGGTTGTTTCTCCAGCTAAAAAGACTGCAAAGAAAACAGTAAAGAAAGCCGCCAAAAAGTTGGTAAAGAAAGCGGCGAAAAAAGTAGCACCGGTAAAAAAAGCGGTTGAGAAAATAGTGAAAAAGGCAGCTAAGAAAGTTGCAAAAAAGGCCACTCCTAAAAAAAGCGCCGCTAAACCAGTTGTTAAAAAAGCTGCCAAAAAGCTGGTAAAGAAAGCGGCAAAAAAAGTAACCCCGGCAAAAAAAGCAGTTAAGAAAATAGCTAAAAAGGCAGTGAAAAAAGCAGCGAAAAAGAAATAGTCTTATTGATGGATATTTCCGTCTTTATTCTAACAGTATAAAAAAGTCTTTGCGCCTGCAAAGACTTTTTTATTGGCAGTTTACAGGAAGGCCATGTTATCTGTCTATATTTGAAAGGCTGTTCACATTCATCCAAAAATTGCTATGCCATGCGGAATATATTTTTTGCAGTATTATTATTGGCTGCTTCAACTGCAAACGGTCAAACAAGTCGTTATAAAGAAAAATTTCGCCCGCAGTTTCATTTTTCGCCCCCGGCTCACTGGATGAACGACCCCAATGGCATGGTGTATTATAAAGGGGAATATCACCTGTTTTATCAATACTACCCGGATAGTACAGTGTGGGGGCCTATGCATTGGGGACATGCCATCAGTAAAGATCTTGTGCATTGGAACCATCTTCCCGTAGCGCTCTATCCCGATTCGCTCGGCCTGATCTTCTCAGGTAGTGTAGTAGTGGATAAAAACAATACCTCCGGATTCAAAAAGGGAATAGAAAGTCCGCTTGTTGCATTGTTTACTTATCATGATCTAAAAAAGGAAAAGGCGGGCGCCGGAGATTTCCAGTACCAGGGTATGGCGTACAGTACAGACAAAGGCCGCAACTGGAAAAAATTTGATAACAATCCCGTGCTAAAAAACCAGGGTACTAAAGACTTCAGGGATCCAAAGGTTTTCTGGCACGAACCATCAAAATACTGGGTGATGACGCTGGCAGTTGCCGACCGGGTTGAATTCTACCGTTCAAAAAATTTGAAAGAATGGGAATTTGCCGGAACGTTTGGAAAAGATGCTGGCAACCATGGTGGCGTTTGGGAATGTCCCGATATGTTTGAAATAACAGCTGACGGAACAGGCGAAAAAAAGTGGGTATTGATCGTAAGCGTAGGAACAGGTGGTCCCAATGGCGGCAGTGCCACGCAGTATTTTGTGGGAAGTTTCAATGGCACCACATTTATCAACGGCAACAGCAACAATGAGATATACTGGCTCGACTATGGACCGGATGATTACGCCGGCGTTACCTGGAGCAATGTTCCGGGCGCTCAACATCTTTTCCTTGGTTGGATGAGCAACTGGAGCTACGCCACCACCGTACCAACAAAAAACTGGCGCAGCGCTATGACGGTGCCAAGGGAATTGAGTCTTCAAAAAACGGTTATGGGGTACAGGCTTTTCTCTAATCCTGTTAAAAATCTTCAATCATTGCGAAGTTCAATGCACCGGCTTAATGGTTTTAACAACATGCATTTTGAAAAAGGCCTGTACGAATTCGAGCTCTCATTTGATAATGAAAAAGCCACGGCTAAAGAGTATGGAATTTCCTTTTCCAATAAAAAAGGACAAGAATTGAAAATTGGTTACAACAAAGAGCTTAACCAGTTTTATATTGACCGCAGCGATGCCGGCGACAATAGTTTTTCTAAAAATTTTACGGGAAAAAATACTGCACCACGGTTGCTGAATAACCGGCTTGTAAAAATGCATTTACTGGTTGATCATTCTTCTGTTGAATTATTTGCCGATGATGGCTCAGTTTGTATGACGGCTGTATTTTTTCCCGGAGAACCATTCACTAACCTGCAATTGTTCCAGGAACAGGGTGAGGCGGCCCTGCAATCGGATATACTATATCGCTTAAAATCTATTTGGTATTGATTCCGGGATGCAATTGCAAAACAATAATTTGGAGCTCCAATCGTTTTCAACATATTAATCCCTATGAAAATGAACAATGTTATCATGAAAAACCAGCCCAATCCACTCATTAAAGTGGTAAAAAATTTTTTCACCCGCCTGGTGAAAACCAGTGATGAGTACCCCATCAAATATTATAAAAGAGATAAGAACTACTCCAAAATAAGACGCTCCTGATCTAATATTTATCGGCAATATTTATTTATACTACCTTTTTTTAGAAGGGTAGCATTGCTGTTTGTTTAAGGCTTAACATTTTTTACACAATAATCTATCCTAACTTCCGTTATAACCAAATACCTAAATCTTTTACTATGAATAATACCAGAAGCAAGAACAATCATGGTCCTTTTTCAAAGGTATTCAATGCCTTATTTAGTAAACTTACACAGTCGCCGGACGTTTATCCCATTAAGTTTTATATGAAAGGGAATCGCCTGCGCCGCCGGTACATGTACATGGCAAAATAGCTTACTGTAACCCCCATATATTTTATGAACCTGCCTTTGTGCAGGTTTTTTTATTTAAAAAAATACCACAAAAAGGGTATTGCCGGCTGATATTTCCGGTTGTATGTTTGCATCAGGTTTTTCATAGGATATTGGATTTAAAGCGGGGCTGGATTTTTATCCTGGCCCCTTTTTATTTTAAGAATGAAATGGTTTTTGTTAATACTTCTTCCATTGCCACGGGCAAATAAGTCACTATCCATGGATGTTGTCTGTCAAATACATGATTGCTTTCCACGATAAACAATTCTGCAGCAGGTTGCCATTCCTTTAATTGCATCGCTTTTTCCACCGGCACAGCAATGTCTGAACTCCCATGGCAGATAAGAATGGGGATTGGTAGTTTTTTTATCGCCTGTTCAATGTTGAGGCGGTCTTTGTGCTGCTGGTAATCCTGGAATAATTGATAATAAAGCGGCATTTGCTGGTCGGTCCGGGTGTTGGTATAATACTGTACACTGCTTTGCCGCCATTCTTCCAGCCTTTCTGCCGACCAATTGCCCCAGGGCGTTTTACATTCGCTAATAGCAGCCCAGGTTACCAGTTTTTTTATCCTGGTATCTTCTGATGCAAATAAAATGGCAATGCCCCCGCCCATGCTATGCCCCATTAGGTAAATATTTTCTGTATCCAGTGCTGCGCTGTAAGGATTTTCGGCACTGCATACCCAGTTGGTAACGATCAGCAGGTCTTCCAGTTGTTTGGTATAATTGTTATTGCCAAATGCTTCCAGGTTAGCAAATGCTTCCGGTTGTTCCGGAGTAGTGCCATTGTGCGAAAAATTAAATTTTACCAATGCAAACCCGGCTGCAGCAAATTTTGCAGCTACCAGGTCAAAATTACCCCAGTCCTTAAAACCATTAAAACCATGGGCATAAATGATCACCGGCTGCTGTTTATCCCCCTTTCCTAAAAACAGGTCAAGCAAGAGGGGCATTCCTTCCGCCCCGGGAATTTCCAGGTTTTTTATCCTGTTCATCAGCATTGGGTTTAATAATAAAGCATAATAATACCGATCGGCTAATAGTTTTACAAAAGCTTCTCTACTTTCGCAGTTAAGATAAAAATAATATGGCACCTGTAAAAAATATCATTTTTGATTTGGGAGGAGTACTGCTCAATATCGACTTTAAGCTTACTGAAGAAGCGTTTAAGCAACTGGGCGTTACAGGGTTTAGTGATTTCTATTCAAAAGAAGCAGCCAACCACCTTTTCGAAAAATTGGAAACAGGCGATATCAGCAATGAAGAATTTTATGCTGAAATGCAGCAATACTGCAGGCCAGGAACTGGTTTTAGCGAAATACAGGCTGCCTGGAACGCCATCCTGGTAAGTTTTAGAAAAGAAAGTGTGACATACTTGTCAACGCTCAAAGAGCGCTATGATCTATATTTATTAAGCAACACCAACAGTATTCATCATATTAAATTCAGTAATTTTTTCCGGGAAGATTTTGATTACGAATTTGACAGCAACTTTATCAAAGCTTATTATTCACACGAAATGCACCAGCGCAAACCCTACGTTGAAACCTACTTGTATGTGTTGCAAAACAGCGGGCTGGATGCCGCTTCTACATTGTTTATAGACGATGCCGGCGTTAATATTGAAGGAGCTAAAAAGGCTGGTTTACAAACGCATTTATTGTTACCGGATGAACGGATCGAGCAGCTTGGTCTATAACAAGCAACTGGTTTTCCCCAACCTATCCCTGTAGAAAATTAAACGGTGTATTTTTTGATCACCACATAGGAGCATAGGAAACATACAGGGTTTATTGATTTAAAAACCATGATATTCTCACATCCCAATAATATATTTTGATTATTTTATTTCTTCAAAATCGATGTAATCATCGTTTTTTTTGGTAGTTGTAGTTGTTGTGCCGGAAGTATATTGATTGGGCTGGAAAGGCTGCTGCGGTTGTTGCTGGCGCATGGTTTCTTCCATACGGTTGTTCATTTCCGAAAATTGCTTTTTTACCTGCCTGGTGGTTTTAGCAACAGGAATAATGAGGTCAAATACCAGTTTGTATAAAAGGTATAAGGCAAAAAGCTCAAATACTATTCTAAAAAGGTTCATGATACAAATGTATAACAGAAATATCACCCGACCTGTTAATTAAACATAAAAACAAGCCGGGCAAAAATGATTCAGTTTTGGAGTTTAATGTTTTGTTGCTTACATTTGCCAAGGACAAAAAGAAACAATGGAAGGGAACGGAAGCGTTCCCTTCTTTTATACCATGAACCAGCCAACATCCATACAGGCAATAGAAGCATTGGTTGAAAAGATCATAGCAGATAACAGTGATATCTTCCTGGTATCGGTACGCATTAAACCTACCAACAACATTAAAGTGTTTTTGGATGCAGATAGCGGATTAAGTATTGATAAATGTATCAAGATCAACAGGGCGATGTACCGGACCATTGAAGAAGAAGCCTGGTACCCGGATGGCAATTTTTCCCTTGAGGTTTCAAGTCCGGGTGTAGATGAACCATTGAAAATGCTGCGGCAGTACAAAAAAAATGTTGGCCGCAACCTGGAAGTGGTCTTTACGGATGATACAAAAATTGAAGGAAAACTGACCGATGCCGCTGAAACGGGCATCCAGTTACAATACACAGAAGGTAAAAACAAGAAAGCAGTAACACACACAAAAGACATTGCTTTTGGTGAAATAAAACAAGCAACAGTACTGATATCTTTTTAAATATTACATAACAAAATCCCCTGCCGGCGGGGTACAAAAAGTGAGGCTGGTAAGCGATATGGCACGTATTAATTTAATTGATTCCTTCCAGGAGTTTAAAGAAGCAGAAAACATTGATCGTCCTACACTGATGAAAGTAATGGAGGATGTGTTTAAGACATTGATACGAAAAAAGTATGGTAGTGATGACCAGTTTGACGTAATTGTAAACGATCAAAAGGGTGACCTGGAGATCTTCCGCCGCCGCACGATCGTTGACGATGGTGATATTTACAATACCCTCACTGAGATAGAATACAGCGATGCCATCAAGATCGAACCTGACTATGCAGTAGGTGAAGAATTGTACGAAGAAGTCGATATACAAAAAGAATTCGGCCGCAGGGCGATCCTGGCCGGTAAGCAAACCCTTGCCAGCCGTATCAACGACCTCAAGAAAAACCTGCTGATAAAGAAATACGAAGACCGTGTGGGAGAAATAGTAAGCGGAGAAATTTACCAGGTATGGAAGAAGGAAGTGTTATTGCTGGATGAAGAAAGCAATGAGATGATCCTCCCCAAATCTGAACAGATCCCTTCTGATTACTTTAAAAAAGGCGAAACGGTAAGAGGCGTTGTGAGAAAAGTGGAACTAAAGAATAACCAGGCTGTGATCATTGTATCCCGTACCAGCCCGGTGTTTTTAGAAAAACTGCTCGAAATTGAAGTGCCGGAGATATTCGATGGACTCATCGTGGTAAGAAAGATCGTAAGAGAGCCGGGAGAAAGGGCCAAGATCGCCGTGGAAAGTTTCGACGACAGGATTGACCCGGTAGGTGCCTGTGTAGGTATGAAAGGAAGCCGTATACATGGCATTGTAAGAGAACTGAAAAATGAAAACATCGATGTGATCAACTGGACAAACAACGTACAGTTACTGATCCAGCGTTCATTGACTCCTGCAAAAATTACCAGTATCGACCTGGATGAAGAAAAGAAACATGCTACTGTATACCTCAAACCAGACCAGGTTTCACTGGCCATCGGCAAGCGGGGGGTAAACATAAAGTTGGCCTGCGAATTGACAGGATACGAGATCGACGTGTACAGGGATAATGAAGGCGAAGTAGATGAGTTTGATATTGACCTGGAAGAATTCAGCGATGAGATCGAACCATGGGTAATTGAAACCCTGAAAGGTGTAGGTTGCGATACAGCAAGGTCTGTGCTGGCGCTAAGTCCTGAAGAGCTGGAACGCAGAACAGATCTTGAAAAAGAAACCATTGCCGATGTATTGAGGATATTGAAAGAAGAATTTGAAAAGGAGTAATGATGGTTAGAAAGATCAGCCATTACCCGTTAAATAAAGATTAGAAATTTAAGACTTAAGAATGTCAGAAAACACAATCATATTACCCAGGGCCATGAAGGCTGCGATAGAATTCAATGTAAGCAAGGATACGCTTGTTGAATTTTTGACCAGCAAGGGGTTTAGTTCCGATGAAATGCAACGGGATTTTAAACTCACGCCTGAAATGTACAGGGTAGCGCAGCAGGAATTTCAACAGGATAAAGTAGCGAAGCAAAACGCTGAAAAGATCGAATTGACTAAAAATGCAGGCGCTACAGAACAAAAAAAGAAGAAGGATGAACAGGACCTTTCTTTCAAGAAAAAGGAAACTCCTGCGGCACCCATTGTAGTAGAAAAGCCTGCCCCGGTTGCCGAAGTAAAGCCGGTTGAACCAGAACCAGCAGCACCTGTAGAAGAAAAAGCGGAACCTGTTGTAGCTGTAGTTGCTGCCCCGGAAGAAGAAAAAGACAAAGCAGCAGAAATCGTAAAAATAGAAGCGCCCGAACTGGAAGCTCCTAAAGTGGTTACCAAAATCGATCTTGATGCGATTGACTCCTCTACCCGTCCTAAAAAGAGCAGCAAAAAGCCGGAAGAGAAGAAGGAACCCATTGTGGCTATTAAAAAGGAACCAGCTCCCGCAGTTGAACCTCCACCGGCAGTTGCTCCCCCGCCAGTGGTAGAACAGCCAAAGGCAGATGTACCGGCCACGATTGAAAACATTAAAGCAGAAAGGCTTGAAGGCCCTAAGATACTGGGTAAAATAGAACTTCCCGTAGACAATGATACCAGGCCAAAAAGAGATACAGACGATAAGCGCAAACGCAAACGCATACCGGTAGAAAGAAAGGGAACAACCCCGCCGCCGGGTAGCCAGCCCCAGCAACGCCAGGGTGGAAACCAGCAGGGTCCCAACAGGCCGGGTGGCGGAGCGCCGGGCAACAGGCCGGGTGCGCCGGGAGGTAACAGACCGGGTGGTCCGGCTGGTTCAAACAGGTTTGGTGTAAGGCCGCCACATACTCCGGGTCGCAGGGAAGACAGGGAAATTGACGCAAAAGAAATACAGGATAAGATAAAAGAAACGCAGGCCAAACTCACAGGCGGCACAGGAAGAGGAAAAAACCTGAAAGCCAAAATGCGTAAAGCCAAAAGGAATGAGCTGGCAGAACAAAGAGAAGGTGACCTTGACCGTACAGAAAAACTACAGGTAACTGAGTTTATTTCTGTGAGTGAACTGGCCAACCTGATGGATGTAAGTTTTGCAGAAGTGATTGGTAAATGTATGAGCCTCGGCATCATGGTTAGTATCAACCAGCGCCTTGAAGCAGATGTAATTGAACTGGTGGCAAGCGAATTTGGCCTTGATGTTGAATTCATCGGGGTGGAAGATGCTGCCGATATGCATGAGGAAGAAGAAGAAGACAATGAGGCAGACCTGAAACCAAGAGCACCGATCGTTACCATCATGGGCCACGTTGATCACGGTAAAACATCTTTACTCGATCTTATTCGTAACACCAATGTAATTGCAGGTGAAGCCGGTGGCATTACCCAGCACATCGGTGCATATGAAGTTACCCTCGAAACCGGAAGACATATTACTTTCCTCGATACACCAGGTCACGAAGCGTTTACCGCCATGAGGGCCCGTGGAGCCAAGGTTACAGATATCGCAGTGATCGTAGTAGCAGCAGATGATGCCGTGATGCCTCAAACAAAAGAAGCCATCTCCCATGCACAGGCAGCAGGTGTACCAATGATTTTCGCTGTTAATAAGATCGATAAAGACGGCGCCAATCCAACAAAAATATACGAACAGTTAAGCCAGATGAATATACTGGTGGAAAGCTGGGGCGGTAAATACCAAAGCCAGGAAATAAGCGCCAAAAAAGGATTGAATATTGACCTGCTGATGGAAAAAATCTTGCTGGAAGCCGACATTCTTGACCTGAAAGCCAATCCTTCAAAAGTTGCCAACGGTACGGTTATAGAAGCTACACTTGATAAAGGCCGCGGCTATGTTGCTACGGTATTGGTGCAGAATGGTACCCTGAACCAGGGAGATATGATCGTTTCGGGCCAACACTTTGGTAAAGTAAAAGCAATGTACAATGAGCGTAACCAGCGCATTGACACTGCACCACCTTCTACACCGGTATTGATACTGGGATTGAATGGTGCACCACAGGCGGGAGAAACATTTAAAGAATACGATGACGAAGCACTGGCAAAAGAAAAGGCCTATCAGCGTGGACAGATATTGAGGGAACAGGGTATGAGGGCCAAGAAACACATTACACTGGATGAGATCGGAAGACGTTTGGCTTTAGGAAACTTTAAAGAACTGAACGTGATCATCAAGGGTGACGTGGACGGTTCTGTAGAAGCATTGAGCGATTCATTGCAGAAACTGAGTACGCAGGAAATTGTGGTGAAAGTGATTCACAAAGCAGTTGGTGCTATCACTGAAAGTGATGTTACCCTGGCCAATGCATCGGATGCCATCATCATCGGCTTTAATGTAAGGCCTACATTACAGGCAGCCAGACTGGCTGAGAACGAAGGAATCCAGGTGAAACTATACTCTATCATCTACACCGCCATCGACGAGATCAAGAGCGCCATGGAAGGTATGCTGGAACCGAGCGTAGAAGAGAAGATACTTGCCAATGTAGAAGTGAAAGAAGTGTACAAGTTTGATAAAGCTACTGTTGCAGGTTGTATCGTTATCAGTGGCAAGATCGCCAGGAATAACAGGGTGCGGTTGGTTAGGGATGGTATCGTTATCTATACCGGTGAACTGGGTAGCCTGAAACGTTACAAAGACGATGTAAAAGATGTGCCGACCAATATGGAGTGTGGTTTAACCATTAAAAACTACGCTAACCTGGAACCGGGTGACATTGTAGAAGCATTTGAAGAAGTGGAAGTGAAGAGAACATTATAGTCAATCGTGAATGGTCAATCGGGAATAGGACCTATGCTGGTATAGGAGGTTCCATTCACGATTCACTATTGACGATTTGCCACGACAAACATTTGTTAATAAACCAGGCAGATGATCTCACCAGATTTCATCTGCCTTATTTTTGGAATATAATTACTGATATGAAACAATTTTTCCTGCTGCTTATTGTTAGTTTTTCCTTCCTTTTTTCTTTTGCACAACCCCACAACAAAGTATTGGCCGATAAAATAATTGCGGTGGTGGGCGACAAGATCATCCTGAAAAGCGATATTGACAATACCATTTTAGATATGCAGCGCCAGGGAGTGGAAGTTCCCGGCAATGCACGCTGCCTTTCTCTTGAGCAGGCCATGGGCGTGAAAGCGTTGGTATTACAGGCAGAAAAAGATTCTATCCCGATTTCTGATGAGGAAATTGCTGCAGACATCGATAACCAGATCCGCGGATTCATCAATATGTACGGTTCAAAGGAAAAACTGGAAGAAATCGCCGGCAGAACCATTTACCAGTTAAAAGAAGATTTTAAAGATGGGTTCAGGGAGCGCAAGCTTGCCGGGGCCATGCGCAATAAGATTGTAGAAAATATCCGCATTACTCCCAATGAAGTAAAAGCGTATTACGATAAGATCCCGAAGGACAGCCTCCAGTTTTATGAAAGCGAACTGGAAATAGGACAGATCGTACTCTATCCAAAAGCAAGCAGGGAAGCCGATGATTATGCCATCGAACAACTGAATGAATTTAAGAAGCAGCTGGAAACCGGCAAAAAGGATATGAAAACCCTGGCCCTGCTGTATTCAGATGATCCGGGCAGTAAGGAAAAATCAGGACAGTATGATATCAACCGGAACGAAAAACAATGGGATCCTACTTTTTTGGCAAAAGCTTTTTCTTTAAAAGAAGGACAGATATCAGCACCCTTCAAAAGCAAATTCGGTTTTCACATTATCCAGATGGTGAACAGGGCCGGCGATGATGCAGTGATCAGGCATATTTTAAAGATTCCGCAAATCACTAAAACAGAAACAAAATCATCCGTTCAGAAATTAGATTCGGTTCGTTCAAAAATTGTTGCAGGCACCATCAGTTTTGGAGAAGCTGTAAATAAATACAGTGAGGATGACGCCAGTAAATTTACAGGCGGCAGACTAACCAACCAGGAGGGCGGCACTTATATTACCATCGACCAGTTGGATAAAGATATGGTGCTCATGATCAAAAACCTGGGTATTGGCGAATACTCACAACCAACAGAATTTACCGACCAGCGTGGTAAAAAAGGAGTAAGGATTGTGTACCTGATCAGCCGCAGTGAACCACACCGTGAGAATGTGAAGGACGATTACAATAAGATCGCACAACGTGCACTGGAAGAAAAAAAATCGGAAGCCCTTGAAAAATGGTTCACAGACAAGATCCCTACTTATTACATCAAGATAGATAATGATTTTAAAGGCTGCGAAGAGATGCACAAATGGTTGATCACCCCCAATGCGGCGGCAGTTAAATAAATTATTCTGTTACATAACAAAGCGTTGCTCAAACAGGCAGCGCTTTTTTTATGGTGTTTTTTAAAAAATTACCGAAGAATGGTTTTCATTTTGGTTGCCAGGATATTCAGGTCCCGGTGCTGGTAGAGCCGGTTGTCCATGCTGTCTAAGCTTCGTTTTGATATCACCCAGTTCATAGAATATTTGAGCGGCTCATTGGGCCGGTATAAGTTGATATCCCAGTAATTGATGTCGTTGCCGGTAAAATCTCTCATGTAATTTTTAAGCCGGCTGTCGTTCACTGTTGTCTGGATGCCAAAACTGCCTACCAGTGTTGTAAGCGGTGCAGCCAGGTCGTTGATAAATGGATTAACCTTGTGCACCAGCATGTCGCCTGAAGGGCCGTTTGTAATATGGATCACCTGGATATTGAGTTTTGCCAACCGTGCTTTTGAGGCATCGTCCCAGCCATTCTCATTCATCATCTTTCGCAATTGTATGATCATTTCATGCACCACACCGGCACCGGAATTGTCAACATAACCGCCATCTACAAAATAATTCACACTAAGCGAATCGTTTACATTTTTCACCTTGCCATCAATTCTCCCTGCCGGGCTCAGGTAAGGAAAACTGGCGCCCAGCACCACCGCAGAACTTAGTTTCATGTCAAGCGTAGTATCCTGCAGCAGGTCCAGTACGTCCAGCCGGTTGTTGAATTCTCTTTCGTTGGCTTTGATGTTGATGGTGCTGATCACCGAAGGCCTGCCATCCTGCATACGGGTAGTGTTGATGCACAATACCGGCATGGCTGCCCTGATATTTCGCTGGTCAGTCATTAAGGCCGATAGTCGTGTATTCATATTGATGGAATCTTTCAGGAAGATCCCGTTGCCTTCCGGCGCCTGTTCCAGTGCTTCTGTAAGCGCCGCCGCCCGGTCGCCGGCGGTAGAGAAAGGCCATAATTGTACAAAAAAATCATGCCCGAGCATACGGCTGGCGGTATAAGTAAGAAAATCACTTTTTAAATAAGCACGGGCATCTTTTAAGTAGGAACTGTCTGCCGGGTTTATATTTTCATTGCCTCTTTTTTTGAGCAGTAAATAAAAAGAGGCATTGCCAACGCTGCCGCCTGATGCACCGGATAAACAGAACAGGTGCTTGCCGAACCTGCCGCCCGTTTCATCCTGCAACCGGCTCAGCACAGAAGCCACCCAATAACCTGAACGGGAAGCTCCGCCATCGGCCAGTACAAAATAAACGGGGTAACTGGAAGAAGTATCAATGGCGGTTTTTCTTTCTTCCATCCAGGTTTTAAAATATTGTTTCAGGGGCGCCCGCTGTTTAAAATTGGCGGTATCGCTGTGCACAAGATTCACTTTATGCCGTTCCGTCCAGAAGCCGATAATGAATACGAGAATAAAAACCAGCAGGTGAATATTAAATCCCCACCTGATGGAGCGGTGTGTGATAAAGGCACCAACGCCTGCAAATACAGTAAAGGCAAGCAGCACAAAAGGGAAGGGAGTAATGTACACAGCAAATGGCACACTGAAAGTAGACCATGTATATACAATAAGAACAAAGAGTGCCAGCACTACAAATACCAGATGAAACAATTCTTCTGCAGGGCTGATACCTGCTTTTTGAGACAGTGTTTTGATGAGTCCCGGAACCTGCAACTGGTTGGCACTTTTAGCAGCGGCATCGTTCAGCCATTTGCGGCGGGTAATTACAAATACTAAAAAGCCCCATTGAATCAGTAACAGGTCGGCAATGATCAGCCACTCATTGTTTTTCAATTTAAAAGAAACCAGTACGCTTACCAATGTGATCAGCAGGATGGCTCCGAAGAATATCCAGTTAAAAACGATCTGCTTAAATTTTGATTCGATGAATTTTGAAAGCAGCCAGTAGTAAGGAAAAGAAAGAATGAAGATGCCCGAGTAAAAAACAGTTCTTAAAGGGCTGAACAAGGCTGTTTGTAAAAATGCAATGATAAAAAGGGTAAAAAAGCTGAAGCCGATCAACCTTGGTACATGGGTGAACAGGAAAACCGGCAAATAACCGGGCGTAATCTCCTGCCTGGCCGCTGCCACCAGCCGGGCACCATACCAGCAAACAAGTACAAGGCAAATGAGCGCCACCAAAAAGAAGAGAAAATTACCGGGTCTTTCGCTGGAAAGAACCATCAGGTCCTTGCCCTGCGTTAATGTTACAAAGGCGCCAAAGCAGGCCAGCAGAAAAAGGATACCCGAAAAGAAAAGCCATACGGAGCGAAATATACAACTGATAATATGGCTGGATGTTTTGGCGAAGGGCATAGTTGGAGTTTTAGTACATGAATGTACCGCTTAATTCATGCTTTGTCAACCCAGCCGAAGCGTCACCGGCAGCTTATCAACACCCGGTGCCTATAAGTGAATAAAAAGAGGCTGCATCTCGTTGGTCGCAGCCTCTTTATTTAAATATCATCATAGACATATAACGGATCTATTGCTGAATTGGCTTTCATTTCATAAACGGGGTTAATGATCCCGTCTTTTAAACCATATACCCAGCCATGCAGGTCGGGCCCGTTACGTTCCTTCCATGCCCGTTGGATAATGGATGTTTTAGCCAGCCGCTGCACCTGCTCAATTACATTCAGTTCTGTAAGCCTGTCGGCACGAAGGTTCCCGTCGTCAATACCATTCAGTTCTTCCCTGTTATGCCGGTACACATCTTTGATATTGCGAAGCCACATATTCAATACCTGGCTGTAATTATTATTGCTCATGGCGGCCTTTATACCACCGCAGCCATAGTGGCCACACACAATTACATGTTTTACCTTTAAGTGTACAACGGCAAAATCCAGCACACTCAGCAGGTTTACATCGGTATGAATTACCAGGTTGGCAATATTGCGGTGTACAAAAATTTCACCGGGCTGCGTATCGGTTATTTCATTGGCGGGCACCCGGCTATCGCTGCAGCCGATCCATAAAAATTCCGGTGTTTGTACATTTAAAAGGTTTTCAAAAAAAGAGGGGTTGCCGGCAACTTTATTCGCCGCCCATTTTTTATTGTCATGTAATAACAGCTCGTACGGCTTCATAAAAATGATTTGGTCAAAATTACTATTTCATAAAATTAAAGATCATGTATTTATGAATGAAAATGTTTTTTAGCGCAACTATGGCTAAATGACTATTGGCAGATGTTGTATTGGCGTTTTTTTAACAACTAACCCGAAAGCTTGTGACAGGATACTTAACAGACTTTTTTAAAGTAATGAAATTGTAAAAAATTTGGACTACCGGCCCGATGGTTTGGTTTCGACAAAGTAAAATACTAATTTGCAGCATATTCAATGAAGAAAAGCAGTAAATCATATACAATTTTTCAAAAGGTCACGTCCGTCTTTTTGATGCTGACCCTGCTTTGGCTTACAATAAGTACTCCTTTTGTAATTGCCAGTCAGCAGGAATTGGCCAAACAGCAAAAGGTACTGACAGTGGATCCTTCTTCTGCAGACTGTAGTGATGAAGCCGGCGATGATAATACTAGTGGTAACAATATCGAAGAAAAAGTACCGGTTACCAGTAATCTATCAGAAGAGTTTCTTCATGAACATCATACCACCCAGTTTTTCTTTACAATTATTTCCCTGTATCATAAGTTAGAAAACTCTGATACCTACACAGCCTTTCATGGCGAACTGCTTGTTCCTCCGCCCAATGCGGCATAATACACTTTTCCTTATTGCATTGCTGACAATGGTCCTTTAGCGGCCGGTCTATGTCATTTATTTAACCATTTCAATTATTTATTCATCATGGTTATGTTACCGTAACAGGTAGCAACCCAATAATTATTATACACATGAGAAAGCATTCAAAAGAATTCTTAGAGAATCTTACGCCCAGCCAGGCTTACAGCCTTTTAGTAGAAGGAAATCAACGCTTCATTGGTAACCTTAACAGGGATCACGATCACCTGGAACTGATCAACCAAACCAGAGAAGGACAGTTTCCGTTTGCAGTTGTGTTGAGTTGTATGGATTCCCGTACCTCGGTAGAACTGATTTTTGACCAGGGGCTTGGTGACCTGTTCAGTATAAGGGTAGCCGGCAATATTGTAAACGACGATATCATTGCCAGCATTGAATATGCGGTAAAATATGTAGGGTCCAAAATACTGGTGGTATTGGGTCATACTGAATGTGGCGCCATTAAAAGTGCCAAGCAGGGTGTTGAGGATGGTCATATAACCGGGCTGTTGAAACGCATTCACCCATCTATCAGCAAAGCATTATTGAATGATGAAGAGCATATGTTCACAGATAAGGTTGCTTATGCCAATGTAGAAAACAGCCTGGAAGAAATCATTAACCAAAGCGATATTGTAAAAGACATGTTTAAGAGAGGAGAGATTGGCCTTGTAGGTGGCGTGTACAATGTTGACAATGGAAAGGTTGATTTCTTTAAAAATCTGACCAAAGAAAAAGTGAAGGAAAAACAATTGGCTCATAGTTAAAAACTGAAAGTAAAAAGATGCAATTCACAAAAAATTTAAAAACAGATCTTCCATCCGGGCTGGTAGTATTTCTGGTAGCACTGCCGCTTTGCCTGGGTATTGCGCTGGCATCCGGCGCACCCTTTTTTAGTGGTATTATTTCCGGTATTGTAGGCGGCATCGTTATTGGTGCTTTAAGTAATTCTCAATTGAGTGTAAGTGGCCCTGCAGCAGGGTTGGCTGCATTGGTGCTGGGTGCCATTACGGCCATTGGCGATTTCAGGTTGTTTTTATGCGCTGTATTAATAGCAGGCATATTGCAATTGCTGATGAGCCTGGCAAAACTGGGCGGCATTGCCAACTATATTCCTTCAAGTGTAATCAAGGGAATGCTTACCAGCATCGGCATACTGATTGTTGCCAAACAAATACCGCATGCTTTTGGGTATGATAAAGATGAAAAAGGAAACGTAACCGAATTATTTCCCTATGGCAGCGAAAACATGCACGAGTTGCTGCAGCCGTTGCAGCACATAGAAGTAGGCGTAACGCTGATCTGTGTAATTTCCATTATCATCATGTTGCTTTGGGAAAAGCCGTTTATTAAGAAACGGCTTCCCTTTGTTCCCGGGGCATTGGTTGCCGTAATTGTGGCCATACTCATTAACCAGTTATGGCTCAGCACCGGCAGCAAGCTGGCGATAGAGAATGAACACCTGGTGCAGATAAAAGCAGCATCTTCTGCATCAGAGTTTTTAGGTTTTTTTACTTTTCCTGATTTTTCCGGATTTTTAAACAGCAAGATCATTGTGTATGGTTTTGCCATTGCCATCATCGCTTCGCTGGAAACTTTGCTGAGCATTGAAGCCATTGACAATTTAGATCCACAGCGCCGGGTAACCAATACCAACAGGGAACTGTTTGCGCAGGGTGTTGGCAATGCTGTTGCCGGTTTGATCGGTGGATTGCCTATTACCAGTGTAATTGTAAGAAGCAGTGCCAATGTAAATGCGGGCGCTAAAAGTAAATTCTCCGCCATTTTTCATGGATTATTATTGCTCATCTCAGTTATTTTTATTCCCATGCTGCTGAATAAAATTCCATTGTCGGCCCTGGCAGCCATCCTGTTATTAACAGGGTATAAACTGGCAAAGCCGTCGGTATTTGTGCAGACAGTAAAGAATGGTAAATTCCAGTACATACCATTTTTTGTAACGGTGATCGTGATCATCGCCATCGACCTTTTTGGCCTGGTGCCTGCGGTAAGCGGCAAGGGATTGTTAATTGGTGTAATTGCTGGTATTGTGGCGGCATTTGGTGCTATTCTTCATGGCAATCTTAAAAACTCTTACTTCTTTCATAAAGAAAGACACCAGCAGGGTGATCTTGTCAAGATACATCTTTCAGAAGAGGTTTCTTTTTTAAATAAGGCTGCTATCAGGGAAACGTTGGATACAATTCCGGCCAATACAACGGTAATCATTGATGCAAGCAATACCAGTTATATTGATTTTGATGTGCTGGAACTGATCAAAGAATTCAGGGACATCAAAGCGCCACTAAAAAACATTGTCAGCAAGCTGGAAGGGTTTAAAGATAAATACCAGGTAGAAAATCAGTTGAACGTGCAGTCGGTGCATTAGTGAATGGTGAATCGGCAATACGGAATTTGAATTTTGTACACCTGTAAAACAAATTTGACATTAATGATGCCTGTATAAAAAAATACCGGCCGCTTGCGGCCGGTATTTTTTTATACGTTCTTACAATCATTAAATATTCAAGCCACCACAGGCGCTGATCACCTGCCCGGTAATATAGCTGCTCAGGTCGCTGGCTAAGAACAAGGTTACATTGGCGATATCTTCAGCAGTGGCAAAACGTCCCAGCGGAATGCCGGCTTTGTATTTGTCTGCCGCAGCGCCATCCTGCAAATAACTTGTCATATCTGTTTCTACAAAACCCGGTGCAATGGCATTGCAGCGAATGTTGCGGCTGCCCAGTTCTTTGGCTACCGATTTTGTAAACCCGATCACGCCCGCCTTGCTGGCTGCATAACTGCTTTGTCCCGCATTGCCCATTTCGCCGATCACGCTGCTCATGTTGATGATGCTGCCGCTCTTAGCCTTCATCATAGGTTTTATAACCTGCTTGGTCATGTTGAATACACTGGAAAGATTTACCTGTATCACTTCATTCCATTGTTCAGGTGTCATGCGGAGCAGCAGGTTATCTTTTGAAATGCCGGCATTGTTCACGCAGATATCCACCTGGCCGAATTCCTTTAGTACATCATTTACAAAAATTTCGCAGGCGGCAAAATCTGCTGCATTGCTCTGGTATGCTTTTGCCTTAACGCCCAGTGCAGCCAGTTTTTGCTCCAGTGCGGCGGCTTTTTCTTTACTGCTGTCGCTTACATAAGTAAATGCAATGTTTGCTCCCTGTTCCGCCAGTTTTATGGCCACACCTTCGCCGATACCCCGGGCAGCCCCGGTTACAATGGCTGTTTTGCCTTCAAGTAATTTCATGTTTATATTTTAAGTAGAATAATGAAAAGTTATTGCAAATAAAATGAATTTATAAATCACCTGCACGATAAAATAATGTGCAATTACCAGCAATAAAGATTTTAGAACGGCCCACCACCAGCGGTCCCTGTAAAAAAGCCGGAAGGCTTTTGCTGCAAAAGAAGCCACCACTAAATAAGCAAAAATTCCAACGGCAGCTTCGCCCACAGATTTAGTGATGGAAGCAGGGAAAAGTTTATAAAATAAAGTAAGCAGCAGCGGCAGGATAAAAAAGCTAAACAGTAAGTAAAAAGAGTTAAGCTCTGTTGCCAGTACCAGGTGATCGAAAAAGTAGCGGCGCTTGCGCAGCGACAGTAACCAAAGTACCAGTGCGGTAAGCGGCAAGAGTATTATGAGCAATATCTTCGAGATCTTTTCAGACTTTTTATTAAAGTTGTGTTCGATGGCCAACAACTTTTCATCGCTTTCGATCAGCGTATTCATCGCCTTTGTTTGATACACAAATACCTCTTGCTCATTGACAATGTTCTGTTGTTCTTCTGATTGGTAGATCACGCTGAGGGCACTATCGATATTGATGCCTGATTTTGCCGTTGTTACTTTAGCAGCGTATGAATTTTTTTGCAGGTAATAGCTGAAGGGCATATTTAAACCTGTAAACAGCGGGAAGATGAGATACAGTACCACCAGCAGCATAAAAAAGGGCAGTGGCTTAAAATATTTTTTTCTGAGTCCGTCACAATAGTCTGATGAAAGCCTGCCGGGTTGCGAAAATATTGCCCTGAGAGTATTAAAAAAAGTGCCTTCAAAATGAGTTACAAAATGAAGGGCATCTTCAAAAAAACGAAGGATCGATTTATCGTGGTCTGTATAAACTTTCTCTCCACATCGGTTACAATAATTTCCCTGGAACCGGTTGCCGCAGTTCTTACAGCTGTTAGTGCCTTCGTTCATACGGCCCGGAAATTTTTTAGTAAGATGATCTCTTCCAGGATATTTCTTTCGTTACTCAGCCTGGGTACTTTATGCTGGCCACCCAGCTTACCCTTACTCCTGAGCCATTCATTAAAAGCTCCCCTGGGCATGGCGTGCAATATAGGGAGCCTCAATGCAATATCCTTGTGGCGCTTGGCCTCGTAATCGCTGTTGATATCCTTTAAGGCATTGTCCAGCTCATAAATAAAAGCTGTGATATTGTCTGGTTCTTTTTCAAACTCCACCAGCCATTCATGTGTGCCGTTACTGCCGTCGCAAAAAAATACCGGGGCGGCCGTATAATCATTTACCACTGCGTTGGTTTTTTCTGCTGCGATGGCAATGGCTTTGTCGGCGTTGTCTACGATCACCTCTTCCCCAAAAGCGTTCATATAATGTTTTAAACGGCCGCTTACTTTTATCTTATAAGGATTGAGGGAAACAAATTGTATGGTATCGCCGATGAGGTATCGCCAGAGGCCACCCGTAGTGCTGATGACCGGCGCATAGTTTTGCCCCGTTTTCACTTCATTCAGTCCAACAGTTTGGGGTGATGGCTTTCCATATTCTTCCACCGGCATAAATTCATAAAAAATGCCATGCTCGGTAAACAGCAACATGCCTTCATCGTCAGGGCAAATTTGCCCGGCAATAAAACCTTCACTGGCGTTGTATATTTCCAGGTAGTTGATGGGAGCGCCCATTATTTTTTCAAACTGCTCCCGGTAAGGCACAAACGAAACGCCGCCATTGATGTACAGCTCCAGGTTGGGCCACACCTCTTTGATGGTCTTTTTTTGTTTTATTTCCAGTATGCGTTTCAGCAGCAGCAGCGTCCAGGTAGGTACGCCGGCAATAGAGGTTACATTTTCTTCTGCGGTGGTTTGTGCCAGCTTCTCAATTTTATTTTCCCATTCGTCCAGCAGGGCAATGCTCAGTTCGGGGGTTCGCAGCCACTGACCCCAAAAAGGAGAGTTTTGCATCAGTACCGCACTCAGGTCGCCATAGTGTATCTCATCGTTGATGGTGCTGATCTGGTGTGAGCCGCCTACTACCAGGCCCTTGCCGGTAAGCACATCGCTGGCAGGAAAATTTTTATAATAGTTGGAAAGTATATCTTTCATTCCCTGGAAATGATTGTCCTGCAGGCTTTCATCGCTGATGGGGATGAACTTGCTTTTATCGCTGGTGGTACCCGATGATTTGGCAAACCAGTAAATGGCATCATTCCACAAAATATTCTCCTCCCCGTTCATCATCCGTTCGATGTAAGGCTTCAGATCGTCGTATTCGTGAATGGGAACGGTTTTTTTAAAAGCCTTTAGATTGAAGAGCCTGGAGAAGCCATATTTTTTTCCAAATTCCGTGTATTGTGCAGATGTTACCAGGTGCTGCAACACTTCCCGCTGCGCCGCCATGGGGTGGTTACTCCATTTTTGCATGCGCCATAAGCGCATCCTTGCAATTTTAGATATGGCGGGGGATAGCAGCTTCATTAGTATCAGGCAAAATACGCAAATGAAACGGAAAGATGAAATGATTTAAAACAGCGGGCTATTGCTGATGGCTCATATTGTTGAGCTCGGTTTCAATCTGGCGAAGATCAGTTTGAGATAATACAGGCGAATGATGATACATATCATCCAGCATTTTAATAAATGCAGGGTTACGGTGGCTTTTTCCGAAAGAATACAAAGAGCTTTTAAGTTCCAGCATAAATTTTTCATATTCTTCCTCTGCAGGTGTTGCCAAAACCGGCAGGTTTTCGAAAGATACATTCTCAAGGGCTTCTTTTTCTTCCGCTATTTTCTCCAGGGTAGCCAGGGCGCTTTTTACTGAGTACAACAACTTTTCGGCATTTACCCCGGCATCTTTTGCTTCGTCATGCAGGTAATCCTTTCTTCTTAGTTCAAAATTTCTACCTAAGTACAATCTCCGCACCTGTTCATTGGCGGCCAGTTCTTCGGCCGTACCATGTTCAAAGATCTTTCCATCGATCAGTAAATAGGCCCTGTCGCAGATGGACAGCGTTTCATTCACATTGTGATCGGTGATGAGGATGCCGATATTCTTATATTTCAGTTTTGCCACAATGGACTGTATGTCTTCCACCGCAATGGGATCAACACCTGCAAAAGGCTCATCCAGTAATACAAATTTGGGATCAACTGCCAGTGCCCTGGCTATTTCTGTTCTTCTTCTTTCACCCCCGCTCAGCGTATCACCATTATTCTTTCTTACCTGTTGCAAACGAAACTCGTCCAGCAACACTTCCAGTTTTTCCTTTTGTTCTTTCTTGTTAAGCTTTGTCATTTCCAGCACTGCTGAAATATTATCTTCTACGCTCAGTTTGCGAAATACGCTGGCCTCCTGAGGTAGGTAACCAATACCCATTTGCGCCCTTTTGTACATGGGCATTTTGGTGATGTTGATGTCATTTAAAAAAACTTCGCCTGCATCCGGCTTTACCAGGCCGACCACCTGGTAAAAAGAAGTGGTTTTGCCGGCGCCATTGGGTCCCAGCAGGCCAACGATCTCCCCCTGCCTTACATTAAAGGAAACATTGTTCACCACCGTACGGCTGCCATATACTTTTACGAGATTCTTTGTTTGTATTACTAAATCCAATTCGGTAAGGTTTGCAACAAAAATACAGTAAAGCCGGTATAACGCCATTGCCGATTAATGTTTAACATCTGTTTGTGCTTTATCCTTACTTAAGTAAGTTTGCAGATATTTTAAAACCAAGATGAAAGTTACAGACCACATAACCCAGGCAAAAGACACCCTTGTATCATTTGAAATTTTACCTCCTTTAAAAGGTAAAACCATTAACACCATTTACAGTCACCTTGATCCATTGATGGAGTTTAAACCCTCTTTTATCAACGTTACTTACCATCGCAGCGAAACCATGTTCAAGAAAAAAGCGGATGGAACTTTTGAGCGGGTAGAAGTACGCAAGCGGCCGGGTACTGTTGCTATTTGTGCTGCCATTAAAAATCACTACAATGTAGATACGGTACCACATCTTATTTGCGGTGGCTTTAGCAAAAGAGATACGGAAGATGCACTGATCGACCTGAGTTTTTTAGGGATCGACAATGTGCTGGCTTTGAGGGGCGATGCTGCAAAAAACGAGGCCGGTTTTGAGCCGGAAGCAAACGGGCATGCTTATAGTGTTGACCTGATAAAGCAGGTGGTTAACATGAAGAATGGTATTTACCTGGAAGAAGATATCAAGAACGGCGGCAAGGCTGATTTTTGCATTGGCGCAGCCGGTTATCCTGAAAAGCATTTTGAAGCGCCCAACCTGGATACTGACCTGCAGCATTTAAAAGATAAAGTGGATGCCGGAGCGGATTATATCATGACGCAGATGTTCTTTAACAACCAGAAGTTTTTTGATTTTGTAAAATCCTGCAGGGAGATCGGGATTGATGTGCCTATCATCCCGGGGCTTAAACCGCTTACTACCAAAAAGCAACTAACGGTGTTGCCAAAGATATTTCATGTGGATATTCCTACAGAATTATCCAACGAAGTGGCAAAAGCAAAAACAGATGAGGATGTTGAAAAGATTGGTACAGCCTGGCTGATACAGCAGTCAAAAGAATTGAAAGCATTCGGTGTACCGGTGCTCCATTATTATACACTGGGCAAGCCAAGGGTGATTTATGATGTGGTAAAGGAAGTGAGGTAATAGTGAATCGTCAATGGTGAATCGTGAATGCGGCACCCTGACAAAAACTCAAATTTGAAAATGACAAATAAAAGAGGCTTCAATTGAAGCCTCTTTTATTTGTCATTTGTTTATTGTTATTTCAGCAACGATTGAAATACCGGTTCGGCTACTTTAACGGGGTATTTCTTTTTGAGTTCTTCTACCCATTTTTCTTCGAGGTGATTTTGATATTCGTTGATCACCAATCCTCTTGCTTCTTCAAAACTGCGTTGCTGGTTGGCAGGGAACAATTGCAGGATCTTTACAAAACTTGCGGTGTTGTCGGTACCATTGATGATGGGGGCTGCTATTAAACCTGCAGCAGGGATGGTTCCTTCGGGCAGCTGCAGTTGAGAAAGTTCGTACCTGCCGGAATCCGCCTGTATCCTTCCTTCGCTTTCATCAGCGATCTGCTTCCAGCTTTTACCGTTGCGCAGGCCTTCGGCCGCTTCCTGAGCTGCCTCGGCGTTGTTACAATTGAACAGCAGTACTGTTGCACTTTCAGCCCACTGGTATTTACTTTTATTGGTTTCGTAAAATTTCTTTAGCCCGGCGCTGTCGGCAGCAGCCTTGCTCCACACATTTCTTTCCATTACTTCAAAAAGCATATTGCCTTCTTTGAACTCCTGCATCTGGTATTTGAAATCATTGTTGAAGTCTTCCAGGTGTTTCCTGTAATATTCTATTGCTACAGTACTGATGTATTTTTCAAGCAGGGCTTTGTTGTCTTCTCCCTTATAAACATCTGCGTTGAGTTTATAATCCTTTACAAAATTGAGCCAGTCGCTACCCACCACTTTAGATTTTGCAAAACTAAAAAGTACTGTTTTGCTGATGGGATAACCGGCTACTGTTTTTTTTGCAGCAACACTGTCTGCATAACGAAACAACTGCTCCTCTTTAATGGCCGGGTTTCTTTTAAAACCTGTTTTAACCATTACCTGTTTTAAAAAATTTGCTTTGGCGATGCTGATCCTTGTATCCTGCACTACCTGTTGTTTTAGGGATGCCATATAGGCTTCGTCCGTTTTATCTGTTGGAGTGGGTTTTTGCTGCAGGCGTTTTACAATGTGGAAGCCATACCCGGTATAGATCGGTTTGCTGATATCGCCATCTTTTTGCAGGGCAAACACTGCTTTTTCAAAAGGCAGTTCAAATTTACCGGTACCAAACTCAGCCATTTCACCACCACTCAGGTAAGTGATCCTGTCGTCGCTGTATTTTTTTGCAAGCTCTCCAAAGTTGCCACCTGCCTGTAATACATTGTAAAGCGAATCAGCCAGTTTTTCGATCTCTTTCATGCGCTGTCCGCTTACATCCGGAGGAATCGCCAGCAGTATCTGTGCTATCTTCCATTTGCCGGCACTTTTTCTTTCTTCTGTATTTTTAAAAACGTGCAGGGCAGATTTGGTGCGGAAAACCCTGCTTACAGCACCAGGCTTAAGCGTATACACCAGCGATTCCATATCATAAGGAATGGTAAGGGCCGTGATGTATCCAAGGTCTTTGCCCTTGATGGGTATGATCTCTTTGCTGATCTCGTCTACCATTTCATCATAATCTGTTTTTCCTTTTTCCAGGTGTTCTCTCGCTTCTTCAATGGCTTTGTGTGCTTTTACGGTATCGGCAGGGTTCATCCGGTTATTGATGGGCACATAAAAGTGCAGCAGGTGAATGTCTTTCTGGCTGCGTTCAAATACCTCATCCACCAGGCGGTTCACTTCTTTTTCGTCATTGAGGTAACCGTCTTCTACCTGGCTGCGGAAATTCTGCACATCGTATTTTAACTGCTGCAGGGTATCCAGTCGCAGTTCCGAAGCGGCTTTTACTTTCAATTTGAATTTTGAATAAAGGTCCAGGTACTCCCGGTAAGCTTTCTCTTTATCAGCAACAGCAGTTTTGTTTTTGTTGTAGGCTCTTAAAAATTCATCCTTGCTTACAGCATTGGTACCGTATGTAAAAAGGGTTTGGGAAAAACTCTGCGTTACCGCCATTGAAGTAATAAGCAGTGCAAAAAAATGCTTCATGATATGCTGTTTGCGTTTTATTTTGTTTTGGTTGAATTTATTTTAACCTGCAGCAGTTCGTCAATTTGAGTGAGGTTAAGTTTTTTGCCAATGATGTTCTTGTTCTTGTCCAGCAACAAAATGGTAGGGGTCATGATCACATCATACAACTGGCGGTAGCTTGGCTTTTGGGCAGCGGCATCCGCTTCTTCCATGGCCTTGGTTTGGTATACATTGGTCCAGTCGTTTAGTTTGTGATCGTTGATGAACCTGATCCAGGCAGGCTTCACATCTTCTTTGGCATCTCCCGAAAGCATCCCATAAATTTTTACGCCTTTGGCTTTCCAGCTTGCATTGTAAAAAGAATCCATCCTGGGGATCTCTTCCTTGCAATGGCCGCAATTGGGATCCCAGAAAACTACAACAGTATAATCTGCATCCAGGTTATACAGGGAGGAAGGCTTTCCTGCAGTATCCAGCATTTCAAGATCCGGGGCTTTGGCACCGATCAGGCTGCTCACCACCATGTAATAACGGCGTTTGATAACTTCCATTTGTTTTTCGTTCAGCCAGCTGGTGAGGCCTGGGCCGTGGTATTTTTCGAAGAGGTGTACAAAAACTGCATCCAGCCCCATGTATTTTGGATTGATGTATTCATCCGTTGCCCAGTTTAGAATGAACTTGTACATCTCCTGGCTGCTGCGTGCCAGCAACAACTGGTAATCCATGTCTTTGATGATGCTATCCGGGTGCTGTATCAGTATCTCCCGGTAATATTTTTCAAACTTGGGTTGAAAAAAAGGAGAGCGTATAATGCGTTCGTCCATAAACGTTACCCCATCCCAGTAATGCTTGCGGTAGTGATAATAATTTTCCAGCGAATCGGCACGTGTTTTAGGATTGCTGTGCAAAATCGGCGGCTCCTTCATGGCATTCAGTATCGCTGCCAGCATAGAGGTGGGCTGCGTTTTCATGATATTATCCCGGTAGTCGTTCAGTTCTTTATTCAGCCGGTTGTAATTGGCTTCATGCAGGGCAGAATCCTGTTTTGTTTTACTTTGTGCATATGCCTGCCGCTCCTGCTCCCAGGCCTTACCTTTTACAGCAACATTTTTTTGATATTGCTGAAACAGGATGTTTTCTTTAGAGCCTGTGATCACGGTCTTGTTTACCAGGTCCGTGGTATCGATCTTTATAGTGATGGCCTGCTGTTCTTTATCAACAAAAAAGTCTACGTATTTTGATTTACCCGGTACAAAAACGGAATAAATACCACCCGGCAACCTGCGCTTACCTTCAAAGATGGCTACGCCTTTGTTATTTACGGCTGCAGAATCCTCGATGTTAAAGTTTTTGCCACTGTAATAGGTTAGGTATGCGATGCCGGAGGTAAAGCCGGGTGCAGTGAGGGTGATCTTAAAGTTCTGAGCAACGGCACTGCCTGATAACCAAACGAAAATCAAGGGTAAAAATAGTCTCTTCATAATTTTTTGATTGCTTACAAAAATATCTAAAATGAACGGTATCACAGCAATCTGCTAAAATAGGCAGTTTAAAAATTACAAATCGTTAACAAAACATAGTTATCCTATTTTTGCGGCTGTGAAAAGAAAAAAATACACACTCGAAAAGGTACTGGTTACCGGCTATGCGTCTGAAGGGAAGTCGCTGGCAAGGATAGATGGAAAAGTGATCTTTATAGAAGGGGCTGTACCCGGAGATGTAGTAGACGTTTTTGTTAGTACCAATAAAAAGGACTGGGGTGAAGGAAAAGTAACCCGCTTTCATGAGTATGCAAAAGAAAGAACCGAGCCTTTTTGCCGGCACTTTGGCACCTGCGGTGGATGCAAATGGCAGATGCTGCCTTATGAAAAACAACTGGAGTACAAGCAGCAGGAAGTAGAACAAAATTTTAAACGCATTGGCAAGGTTGCCCTGCCGGAGATAATGCACATCGCCGGTGCAGGCGACACAAAATATTACAGGAACAAACTGGAGTTTACGTTCAGCAACAAGCGCTATCTCAGTAATGAAGAGGTAAAAAAAGCTGCAGAGATTCCCCAGGAAAATGCGCTGGGCTTTCATGTGCCAAGGATATTTGACAAGATCATCGACATCCGGGAATGTTATTTAATGGGCGATGTAAACAACCAGGTCAGGAACCATATCCGTGATTTTGCAAAGGAGAACAATTATTCTTTTTACGATATCAAACAGCATACAGGCTGGCTGCGCAATATCATTATCCGTTATTGCAGCACCGGGGAACTGATGGTAAATATTTGCCTGGGGTATGAGGATGCGGCGGAAACAAAAAGACTGATGGATTTTATTTTAGAAAAAGTGCCGGCCATCAGCACGCTGCTGTACACCATCAACCCAAAATGGAATGATACCATTTATGATCTTACGCCACAGGTATATGTTGGCAAGGGATATGTAACCGAGCAACTCGGCGAATTTAAATTCAAGATCGGTCCCAAATCGTTTTTTCAAACCAATACCGGCCAGGCAGAAAAATTATACAGCATCACCCGTGATTTTGCCGGCTTAACCGGGAACGAAATTGTGTACGACCTGTATTGTGGTACCGGCAGTATCGGCATTTTTGTAAGCAGGCTGGCAAAAAAGATCATCGGCGTAGAGGTGGTGGCAGAAGCGATTGAAGACGCCAAAGAAAATGCAGCGCTTAACAACATTACCCATGCTGAATTTTTTGCCGGAGATGTGATAAAGATCTGTAACGACGCATTTTTTGCTGCACATGGCCGCCCCGATGTGATTATCACCGATCCGCCGAGGGCTGGCATGCACGCCACGCTGGTAGAGAAGTTGCTGGAAATAGCTGCCCCTAAAATTGTGTATGTAAGTTGCAACCCGGCCACCCAGGCCCGTGATCTTGCGCTGCTGGATGAAAAATACTCGCTAGAAAAGATTCAGCCGGTAGACATGTTTCCTCATACGCATCATATTGAGTGCGTGGTGCTGCTTAAATTGAGATGATGGGCTGCTGTGTTGCACGCTGAGGCGCAGTGATCGCAGAGCAGGGAAAGAAAAAAGACCAGTTTTTTTCAGCGTCCTCTTTTTCTCTGTATGAAAGAAATCTATGCCAAAAAATCCCTGCCTCACACCCCGTTTTTTACACATTAGCATTGGCAGCTCATGCTTTCATTGTAATTTGTTTCGGCTAAACAAAGATTGTAATGAAAAAGATATTTTTCCTCTGCTCAATTTTCTTCTCCTCATCCGTCTTCTCCCAAACAATATCAACGCCCTTTAACAAGCCGCCGGAGTGGAGCAAAAATGCCATCTGGTACCAAATATTTGTAGAGCGGTTTTACAATGGCGATAAAACCAATGACCCTACCCTTGCCAATATTACGGTACCAACGCAAATGGAACCTCCGGCAAACTGGAGCATCACACCCTGGACCCAAAATTGGTTTGGCCAACAGCAATGGGAAAAAAAACTGAACAGACCTTTTAATGAAACCATCCAGTTTCGCCGTTATGGTGGCGACTTACAGGGGGTTATCAACAAACTGGATTACTTACAACAGTTAGGGATAAACGCTTTATTCATCAACCCCATCAACGATGCACCCTCTTTACATAAGTACGATGCAAGAAGTTATCATCATGTAGATGTAAATTTTGGTCCCGATCCCGAAGGCGATAACAGGATCATTGCTGCTGAAGATCCTGCTGATGCGGCCACCTGGAAATGGACTGCAGCCGACCGCTTGTTTTTGCAGCTCGTAGCCGAAGCCCATAGAAGAAAAATGAAGATCATTATCGATTACTCCTGGAACCATACCGGCATTTTATTCTGGGCCTGGCGGGACATTGTAAAAAACCAGCAGCAGTCTAAGTACAAAGACTGGTACGAGATCACCTCTTTTGATGATCCATCTACCCCACAAAATGAATTTGCCTATAAAGGCTGGCTGGGTAATAACACCCTGCCGGAAATAAAAAAGGTTGATATCACAACAGAAAGAATCGTGGGCAATCCATATGAAGGAAATATCAATGAGGGTGCAAAACAACACCAGTTTGCGGTGGCTAAAAGATGGCTGGCGCCGGATGGAAATGCTGCTAACGGAATTGATGGATTCCGGCTGGATGTGGCTGACCAGGTAGGGCTTGGTTTTTGGCGTGATTTCAGGAAGGAGGTGCGAAGTATAAAGCCGGATGCTTACCTGGTGGGCGAAATATGGTGGCAGCAATGGCCCGACAAATTAATGGACCCTGTACCGTATACGAAGGGCGATGTATTTGATGCAGTAATGTTTTACCAGGCGTACAGGCCTGCCCGTTACTTTTTTGCCAATACCAATATCAGCTATAGTGCAGAGCAGTTAAAAGACAGTCTTGAAGCCCTGTGGAGATCGCTGGATCCGGATCACCTGCAGGCCATGATGAATGTGTCTTCTTCGCATGATGCGCCAAGATTGCTCAGCGATTTTTATAATCCCAATCAATACAAATTCAAGGCAACGCCCAATGACGACCCGGCCTACAAAACAGGCAGGCCGGATGCGGACAGCTACAACAGGTTGCGGCTATACCTGGTGCACCTGTTTACAACCACGGGGGCGCCACAGGTATGGAACGGCGAAGAGATGGGTATGTGGGGAGCCGATGATCCGCATTGCCGCAAGCCGTTGATGTGGAAAGAGTTTGCCTTTGAAGATGAAACAAGGAAAAACTACCAGCCAGGGAAAAAAGAATATGATAAAGTAGCGTTTAATCAGCAGCAATTCAACTGGTATAAAAAGCTGATCCATATCCGCAAAAACAACCCGGTATTGGCAACGGGTGCCATCGCAATTGTGACAGCTTCAGCAAAACAATTCGGTTATACCAGGTACAATGATAAAGAACGGATCGTGGTGTATTTCAACCTCGAAAAAACGAAGGGAGATTTTAAACTGGATACGCCCGGGAATTATACTGACCTGCTCAGTTCAAAAAAATACAGCCGCATCCAGTCCATTTCACTTGCCCCAATGACAGCCGTTATTCTAAAAAAGACGAAGTAGAAATAACAGATTCTTTTTATGCAGCGGTTGTTTCAATCCATTCACATCCATTAAATTTGCCGTTTGGCGATGTAATAAAAACTGTGATATGGATATTAAAGTAATAGCGTTTGATGCTGATGATACCCTTTGGGTGAACGAACCCTATTTTAAAGAAATAGAAGAAAAATTCTGCGACCTGCTGGAAGATTATTTACCAAGGCATACGCTGGTAAAAGAATTGTTTAAAACCGAGATCGATAATCTATCATTGTACGGGTACGGTGTAAAAGGTTTTATGCTCAGCATGATAGAAACAGCATTAAGGGTAACGAATAATACACTGAATATTGAAGTGATCGAAAAGGCCATTGGCTTTGGAAAAGAACTGCTGCAAAAAGACATCGAGATGCTGGACGGCGTTGAAGACGTACTGAAAATGCTGAAAGGAAAATACCGCCTGGTAGTGGCTACAAAAGGTGACCTGCTCGATCAGGAACGCAAACTAAAAAAATCAGGGTTGGAGCATTATTTTCATCACATAGAGATCATGAGCGACAAGCAGGAAAAAGATTACCTGGATCTCATCAAGCACCTGGATATTGAACCGCAGGAGTTTTTGATGATGGGCAACTCTTTAAAAAGTGATGTACTGCCGGTGCTGTCAATCGGTGGTCACGCTGTACACATACCATATCATACTACCTGGGCGCATGAAACAGTGGAGCACAAAGTAGAGCATGCTAATTTTAAACAGGTGCAGCACATGACAGAAGTACTGAATTTTTTATGAGCGGTTGCTGCGAATACCACTGCTTCAATTTTCAACTTTCAATTTAATTAAATGAATTTCGATACGCTGCCAAAAGTAGAATTGCACCTGCACCTCGATTGCAGCCTGAGTTACGATGTGGTAAAACAATTGGATCCTTCGGTTACAGCAGATGACTACCAGCGGGATTTTATTGCTCCGGCAAAATGTGAAGACCTTGTTGATTTTTTAAAACGGGCTGTCAAGAGCTTTTCGTTGATGCAGACAAAGGAAGCGTTGGAACTGGTAGTGCAGGATCTTTTCAAGCAATTAAAAGCAGACAATACCCTGTATGCGGAGATCAGGTTTGCACCTTTCCTGCACCTGCAAAAAGGATTGACCGCTTATGAAGTAGTTCAAACGATCGAAGCGGCTACCGCCGCGGCCGTTCAGGAAACCGGTATCGAAGCAAGACTGATCCTGTGCACCCTTCGTCATTTTACCGCCGAACAGAGTATGGCTACCGTAAAGTTGGTAGAGCAGTTCAGCAACAGTTATGTTGCAGGGTTTGACATAGCCGGTGATGAAGCCGGTTGCCCGGTAACCAACCATATAGCTGCCTTTGATTACGCAAGGGAAAAGGGGCTGCACATCACAGCCCATGCAGGGGAAGCAAGCGGTGCAGCAAGTGTTTGGGAAACCCTTAAGATATTTGCGCCCACCCGTATTGGCCACGGAGCAAGGAGTGCGGAAGACGCAACGCTGGTGCAACACCTGAAAGAAAAAAGGATTCACCTGGAAATTTGTCCGAGCTGCAATGTGCAAACATCCATGTATGCTGAATATAAAGATCACCCGGTTGACAGGTTAAAAAAAGAAGGCGTTTCTTTGAATATCAATACTGATTGCAGAACCATTGTTGACGTTACGCTTAACAGGGAATATCAAAAACTGCAGGAGAATTTCGGATGGACCAGGGAAGATTTTTACGAATGCAATGCCAATGCGCTCAAAGCAGCCTTTATCCCGGAAGCATTGAAAACAACCCTGCTGCAAAAGTTGACTGCCGCTTATCAGCAGCAATCCTACATTTAACACAGCTGTTTTATATTAATCGGTCTTTAATGCCGAAATTGCAGCTTAAACTTTATTGACGGATGCAGAAAGTTACTCCTGTTGTTTTAAATCTTATTATCATAAACGTGCTGGTGTGGGTAGCGCAATTGTTTTTTGACATGCCTTCTTTTGCCCTGTCAAGTAACATTGCGTTATACCCCATTGATAGCGGTCTCTTTAAACCGTACCAGCTAATAACCCACATGTTCGCTCATTCCTCGTACAGTATCAGGCCGGATGGTATGCTCGGAAATGTGGAGTTGTTTCATATCCTTTTTAATATGTATGCCCTGTGGATGTTTGGCACAGCACTGGAGAATATCTGGGGCCCAAAAAAGTTCCTTTTGTTTTACCTCGTTTGTGGCCTTGCAGCAGGAGTTGCCCAATTGTTCTTATCAGATGCTGCTGCCGTGGGCGCCTCGGGCGCCATCATGGGCTTGCTGGCAGCTTTTGCATATTTGTTTCCCAACGTTGAATTTTTTATCCTGCCCTTCCCCTTCCCCATCAAAGCAAAGTACATGGTGATGATCTACGCCGGTATCGATCTATTTGGAGGCATTCATCCCGGTGCCGCAGATAACATTGCGCATTTCGCTCACCTCGGGGGTCTTGTAATGGGCTTGATTCTTGTTATCATCTGGAACAAAACCAATCGAAAAACGTTTTACTAACCTTAACACTTATATAAAAAGGGTACAGTAAATTTGTACAACAACATTATTTATGGGAGAGTCGGACAGATACCAGGACTTTAGCAGGCCAAGGAGAAGGCTCACACTGGGGGATGACAACAACGCCCTGGTAGGGCTCATCACGATCAATATCATCTTCTTTATTGTTTTGCTGGTAGTAGAAGTTATTTATGCCAATGTGCAGGGAAGTGCCACCGTTTTTGCAGGCGATGTATTGCCTTACTTCCAGGTGCCGGCAAAGCCCGCTATTTTAGCCACCAGGCCATGGACCCTGCTCACCAGCATGTTTACCCATTACCGCTTTTTTGAAATGCTGGGTGGTATGATGTGGCTTTGGGCATTTGGATATATCTTCCAGGAACTCACCGGCAACAGGAAATTAATTCCTGTTTACATTTACGGAGGCATTGCCGGCGCAGTCGTATTCATCATTGCGGTCAACAGCTTTCCTTCCATGCGGCCCAATGCCGCTGCTATGTTTTTAATGGGTGGCAGTGCTTCCAACATGGCCATTGCAGCAGCAGCAACGGTGCTGGCTCCCGACTATCGTTTTTTCAGGAATATAGGTGGGGGCATCCCGATATGGGTACTTACACTGGTATATGTACTGATAGATTTTGCCGGCGTTGCAAGCGCTGGTGCAGCGTATAGTTTAGCTCATCTTGCCGGAGCCGGCGCAGGGTTTCTGTTTGTGTTCTTTATCCGCAAAGGATATGATGGAAGTGTTTGGATGAACAACTTTTATCATGGGCTGATGAACCTTTTTACACCCGGCAAAAAGAGTCCTGCAAAAAGCATAAAGGAAAAAGTGTTTTACAATACCGGGCAGCGCAAGCCTTACAATAAAACCTCCAATGTAACACAGCAACGGGTAGACGAAATACTGGATAAAATAAATCAGAAGGGCTACCATTTTCTTACCGACGAAGAAAAAAATATCTTAAAAAGAGCTGCTGATGAAGATTTGAATTGACCTCAACGGGGTTTTAACCCGGCAATTGTTACCTTTATCCTATGCCTAAAAGCCTTTTCCGCCGCTTATCGAAAAAGTTTTTTATTGTTACCAATCTCCTTACCGCAATATGCTACGTAATGGGCTGTTATGGCGGATTCTTTTTTAGCGCAGGCTGTTGGCCGGTGGGTTTTTTTTCTCTTGCTGCTTTTTACCTGTTCCTTGTTTTACTCCTGTTCATTGCTTTCTGGCTTTTTGTAAAAAGAGGCTGGGCATTGCTGTCTTTCGCAGCCATCCTGGTAAGCTGGAAATCACTGACCAATATTGTGCCTTTTCGTTTTTCGTCATCTTTCGATATAACAGCCCGGGCAGAAGATATCCGGGTAATGGGCTGGAATGTAGCCCAGTTTGATGCGCTGTACAACAAGCAGCGGCCGGATATCAGGAACAATATGATCGCCCTTATCAACCAGTACAAACCCGATGTAGCCTGTTTCCAGGAAATGGTAGCCGCCGATACCTTAATCAACTTAGACAATGCCTATTACCGGAGATACAGTTTTTTCTCTGTATTTGAATATGCAGAAAAGCTGAACTTCCCCGCTTATTCATTCAGTTACGATTTCAGTGACGATTTTTTAAATCACCAGCATTTTGGCCTTATCATTTTTTCAAGATATCCCATCATCAATAAAAAAACCCTCAGCTTTCCTCCCCATAATTACAACTCAAATTTTCAGTACGCAGATATAGTAAAAGACAGCGATACCATCAGGGTATTCAATATCCACCTGCAATCATTAAAATTCAGCGATGGCAACCTGGCTTATATTGATAACCCTACGCTGGAATCGAAGCAGGATATCAAACGTTCCAAAAGCCTTATCAGTAAATTCAAGCATGGCTTTTTGCAACGGCAACTGCAGGCAGACAGGATAAAAACGGAGATCGATAAAAGTCCGTACCCGGTAATTGTTTGCGGCGATTTTAATGATGTTCCCAATTCTTACGCTTACCAAACCATCGGCAGTGGTTTGCAAAATGCGTTTGTTGAAAAAGGTACCGGCCTCGGCCGCACTTTTACCGGTATTGCCCCTACCCTGCGGATCGATAATATTTTTGCCGGCAAAACGTTTACGGTAAACCAGTTTTTACGCATCCCGGTAAAACTCAGCGATCATTTTCCACTTATTGCCGACCTGGGAAAGAAAAAACCCGAATGATTTAAAAAATTATATTTGCAATCTATGTACACACCACTTTCTTTATATCAATTGAATGGTTCCGCAAACCTCCGCTGCTGTTGCTGTTGATCCTGCACAATACCCTCTTTAATGAAACGGCAGAAAGTTCAGCTACGATTTGCCGTAAAAGTGAGTGACACAACGATGCTGATGAAGCGCCGAAGCCGGTTACAAAAAAAATTTGAACGAAAAAACCAATACAGTATAATGTCTTTAAAAATCTATAACTCGTACACAAGACAGAAAGAAGAGTTTCAATCCATCACGCCCGGCCATGTGGGCATGTATGTTTGCGGCCCTACCGTGAGCGGCGAAAGTCACCTGGGTCATGCAAGGCCTTATATCACTTTCGATGTAGTGTACCGCTACTTAACACAAAAGGGATACAAGGTGAGGTATGTAAGAAACATTACCGATGCCGGCCATTTTGAAGAAGAGGGAAGGGAGGCGGAAGACAAAGTGGGTAAAAAAGCGATCCTGGAAAAACTGGAGCCGATGGAACTGGTGCAGAAATACACCAATCTTTTTCACTGGGCCATGCTGGAATTCAATAACGTGGAGCCAAGTATAGAACCAACCGCAACAGGGCATATTGTAGAGCAGATAGAAATGATCAAAAAGATACTGGAAGCTGGCTACGCTTATGAAAAGAATGGCTCCGTTTATTTTGATGTAAAAAAATATGCAGCCACCCACGACTATGGTAAATTGAGCGGGAGGGTGATCGATGAACTGCTGGAAACCACCCGTGAACTTGAAGGCCAGGAAGAAAAGAAAGACAGGGCGGATTTTGCTTTGTGGAAATCTGCAGCGCCGGAGCACATCATGCGCTGGGTTAGTCCCTGGGGTGAAGGATTTCCTGGATGGCACATTGAATGTTCGGCCATGGCAACAAAGTATCTCGGTGCAGAGTTCGACATTCATGGCGGTGGTATGGACTTACAGTTTCCCCACCACGAAAGTGAAATAGCACAAAGCACCATCTGCAATCATCATGCGCCGGTAAAATACTGGATGCACAATAATATGATCACCATCAACGGCAAAAAGATGGGGAAGAGTTATAACAATGTGATCAAGCTTACAGAACTTTTTAGTGGCGACCATCCTTTGCTTACGCAGGCTTTTCAGCCAATGGTAGTGCGGTTCTTTATATTGCAGAGCCACTATCGCAGTCCGCTCGATTTTGGCAGCGAAGCGCTGGCCGCAAGCGAAAAAGCACTGAAGCGCTTGTGGGATGCTTACGAAGTACTAAAAGCTTTTTCTGTTCCGGCAAACGCTGAAGCAGGAGATGCGGAACTGGATGAAAAAGTGAGGAAGCTGCTGCAGGAGTTTGAAGAATTTATGGATGACGATTTCAGCACGGCAAAAGTGCTGGCCAATATGTTTGAGTTAAGTTCAGTGATCAATTCAATTAAAGATGGCCATATTAAAAAAGAAGCACTGTCTGCAGGTACGCTCGCCTTTATGCAGGAGCAGTTTAAATTGTACCTCGAGAATATCTTCGGATTAAAAAGTATTTCCTCCGGCAACAGCAGCACTTTTAAAGGAGTAATGGAATTGCTGATGGAGATAAGAAAGGAATCCAAACTAAAAAAAGATTATGTCATATCTGATAAAATACGCAACCAGCTTACTGCACTGGGCATTGCGGTAAAAGACGAAAAAGATGGAACGGTAAGCTGGGATGTTAACTGATTTTAAAAACAAGAGTTTTAAGCCGCCTTTGATGAGGGCGGCTTAATTGTTAAAAGAAATCCAACACTAAACTGCTACCGGGCTGTTGGTATTCGCTTTGATATTAATATATGAAAGGAGAAAAAACCATGAAAAAATTTTTACCCGCCATTGCTTTTCTGCTGCTGTTTGCATCCTGCAAATCCAGTAAAGATTATTTAGCACGCCGCAACGAAGACAAAACCCTGTACGATATTGTAAAGCAACTGAACAAACATGCTGATGATGAACTGGCAACGAAAGCGTTGCCGGAAGTGTATGCACAGTTGCAGCAAACGCACCTGGAAAAAATCGAATCGTACAGGCAATCCACGGATATGAAACGCTGGGATAAGATCGCCGGTGAATATGCTGTGCTGCAGGGCTTTCACGAAGCAGTGGTCAATTCATCTGCGGCAGCCCGTCTTATTACAACAGTTAATTACCAAAAAGAGATAGTCGCCGTTAAGGAGGATGCCGCAGAAGATTATTTTACTGCCGGCAATGCGTATTTGAACAATAATAACTGGCGGGATGCCCGTAAAGCTTACACTGCTTTTAAAAGAGCAGATTACTGGATCGATGGATATAAGAACACGGAAGCTAAAATGGATACCGCCAAACAAAACAGCATCGTGAATGTGCAGATCAACCCGGTGCAGGACAACAGTATATATTTCAATACCGGTTGGTCTAACAACAGCTTCGATTACAGCAGTAATAACCTTTCGCAAAACCTGGTGAGAGACTTAGGCGGCAAAAATGCGGGCCGCTATCCTGCAAGATTCTATACGGGCAGGCAGGCAGCATATGATAGTGTGATTGCAGACTGGGTGGTAGACCTTTCTTTAAAGGAGGCAGATATACCCAGGCCAACCGTTTACAATTATACCAGAAACGTAAGCCAGAAAGTAGAAACCGGCAAGGACAGTTCTGGAAATAAAACATATACCACGGTATCCGCAACGCTGCATATACAAAGACAGAGTTTTAATGCAAGGGCATCTATGGACATCAATATAACGGAGCCGGCCACCCGAAAAAACATCCTGTATGATAATATCGGGCAAACCTATCAATGGCAGCAGGAAGTGGCCTCTTACACCGGCGACAGCAGGGCACTAAGCAGCAGCGACTGGAACCTTATCAATAACCGTTACAATATGCCCGGCAGGGATGATGTGATGAATGAATTATTTAAAGAGATTTACCCACAGGTAAAAAATAAGATTGGCAATGCCGTAAATTGGTAAAACAGGGATGGTGAATAAAAAACCAGGAAGCAATTCCTGGTTTTTTTGTTTAAGGGGTGTGTCTTTTTTATTTGAGTATTTCCAGTCCACCGCCTTCAGCAACCGTAATGTTGGCGCCCGGCAGTACGGTTAAACTCCTGATGGCTACTGGAGAACTGATCACGACATTGCCAGCGGTTATAATAACATCTGTAGCACGCCCCGGCAACATTTCGCAGCTCCAGTTTCCGGGATTTTCCCAGGCACTGTCGCTTTTACCGGTCCATTTGTTTTTGAACAGCAACTCTTCTATTGCGCCGATAGAGTCCACGCCTTCATAAGAAGCAATGCAGCGGAATTTGTAGCCGTAAAATTCCGGCAAAAGGGTGGCGATCCTCAGGGTATCTGATACTACGCCGGAAAACACATTGTTGTTATCCAGGTTCTCAAAGCCGTTGCCCATATCCACCTGCCATTGATACAGGTAATTTAATCCCTGTGGATTGTAATTAAAATAGGTACTACCGCTTTCGCATATCCTTTTTTCGGTAGCCGGTTGTATTACGATACTGTCTTTTTTCTGTATGTATTGCAGTAGCGTGCCATTATCACCGGCTACAAAACCCCAGGTTGAGTCAGCCATATAAATAGCAGCCAAATTATTGGTAGTACTGATAGTGGTATCTTTTTGCCAGCTATCACCATTGTACTTAAATACCAGTCCCGAATCGCCGGCGATCCATCCATGCACGCTGTCGGTAAAATAAATGCTCAACAGGTTCTGTTCGGTGGGCAGCGGTAGTTTCACCCAGTCGTTTTCGTGAAATTTAAGCAGTGTTCCTGCATTACCAACTACCCATGCATTTACAGAATCGGGCATAAAAACTGCATTGAGCCTGTTTTCTGTAACATTCGGTAAAATGTTCCAGGCATTATCCTGGTATCTTGCCAATAAACCACTGTCTCCTACACACAAACCGTTTCTCTTATCAGAAAAATGAAGACCAAAAGGTAGACGGCTGTCGAGGTCGGTACTGCCCAGCAAGCTGTTGCTGCTGTAATCGTAGTTTGCAATGCTCGTCCTGATCTCTCCAGAGGTCCATACCAGGTACTGCCTTCCGATAAAAGCAGTTGTATCATCAAAAACCTGCATATTCAGGTTTACGAAGCTGGTGTCAGGGTTAGACGCATCAATATTTTTGTTGATCCATGAATGACCGTTCCATTCAACCAGGTTACCATTGATGCCCAGCCCAAAACTGTCTGAAAACATCTTTGCCACATTCGTGAATGATTCGCCCGGAAGTGTGGGTACGGTATCAAACCAGTTTTTTTCAGGTGGAAGCAGCAGGTACAGCCCGTTTACCCATAATTGTTTTTTACCGATGCCGGTAAGATTTGTAATAGCATAATCAACAGGAACTACGCTCACAGAATCCAGGTTGCTGGAAGAATAAGCGCTCCAGTTACCATTGTCCAGTAACTGTATCTTTCCTTCATTCAGGTTTTCAGGATCGTTATTGCCAATTTGGGAAATAGCCCAGGCCTTTCCAGGACCGGTAGTTTTAATACTGAACAGATCAGATACTGCTGCTGCGGGTGCATCGAACCAATTTCCGTTTTCATAGATCATGTTCCTGCCGTTGTCGGAAACGCTGATGCCATAGTCATTGTTGAGCAGGGATAAGTGAAACTGGCGGTAATAATTGGGAATGTTTTCCGGCTGCCATTCATTAAGCTCCTGGTTATAACGATAGATGCCATATTCTCCCGTGATAAAACCGATACCGGATGAGGAAAACTCAATATCATACAGCATTTCATCCAGGTAGGTGGTCAGCGTCCAGTGATGATCGATGTATTCGTACAATACGCCTACAGATCCAAAATCTGTTAACTGGTACCCGATCATCCAGCCATGATCAGGCCTGTCAAAATAAATATCTTTAAAATTTTGATAGACAGACAGGATCTCTTTTTCGATGGTATCATTTTCAATTTTAATGATCACACCACTGTCACCAGCCACCCATCCTTCCCTGGTATCTACCATAAAGATGGTATTCAACGCTGGATAAGTGCTGTCTTCTTTGGGGGGCAACCTAAAAATCACCGACAGGGAATCACCATCGTACTTTGCTATTTTTCCATCATAGGAGCAAAGAAAGGTATTGGCCGGATCTACTGTAAAAAGATTGGTATAGGTAAAAAGATCGGAATCATTTTTTTTTGTCATTCGCCAAAGCTGGTCTTTGTATTGCAAAAGCGTGGCATCGTTCAAAATAAAGCCATTGGCAGTATCAGAAAAATGCAATGCCTGCGGAATGAAAAAATCGGGGCGTTTAGTATAAGTATAGTTAAGGGCAAGTGGGCGCCACTGCGCCTGCAGGTTAACAGCAAAAAAGAGCAATATGATAAGCGTACAAGCTTTCCTCACAATTAGCTGGTTTAATAAAAGGGACAAAGGTGCAGAAAATAAAAAAATGAGCGCAATTTAATTATCAACGGGGCCAAAGCAGTTGAAAATCAAAACTATTTGAAGATTGTGTATACTGCCCAGCTTAAGATATAGGCCAGTCCCGTCATGTAGACTAGTTGAATGGCCGGCCACTTCCAGCTCCGGGTTTCTCTTTTCACCACCGCAAGCGTACTCATGCACTGCATAGCAAATACATAAAAGATCAGCAATGACAACCCGGAAGCAAACGTATACACTTTGGTACCATCCGGCCTTACGGCAGCGCTCATTTTTTGGCGAAGCGTACTGCTGTTATCGGTAGCATCTTCCCCAACACTGTACAGGGTGGCCATCGTTCCAACAAATACCTCCCGGGCGGCAAATGAAGTGATCAGTGCGATACCGATCTTCCAGTCGTAACCCAGTGGCCGGATAACCGGTTCAATCGTTTTACCGAGCATACCGGCAAAGGAAGTTTGCAACAATTCTGATTTCAGTTGTTTGTTCAGTTCTCCTTCTTTTTCCGGGCTTGATTTGACCAGGTCCGCATATTTGGATTTTACACCGGCCATTTGCTGTGGCGGTCCAAAACTGCTCAGGGCCCATAATAAAAGACTGATCACCATGATCACTTTTCCGGCATCAAACACAAATATCCTGGCTTTTTCGATCATGGTTTGCAATGCATTCTTCCATCTTGGGGCCCTGTAAACAGGCAATTCCAGGATAAAGAAGCTTTTTTCTTTGATGTTGATGAACCACTTCATCACGTATGAAACGATGAGTGCCATTACGGTACCCAGCAGGTAAAGCCCCATCATTACGAGCCCCTGCAAACTTAAAAATCCCAGGTACAGTTTGGATGGGATGATAAGGGAAATAAGGATCGTGTACACCGGCAGTCTTGCACTGCAACTCATTAATGGGGTAACCATGATGGTAAGCAGGCGTTCTTTCCGGTTCTCAATATTCCTGGCCGTCATTACAGCAGGCACTGCACAGGCAAAACCGCTGATCATGGGCATTACACTTTTCCCGTTGAGGCCCACTTTACGCATCAGTTTATCGGTAAGAAAACTGATCCGGGCCATGTATCCTGTATCTTCCAGTAAAGTGATCAATCCAAAAAGGATCATGATCTGCGGAATAAAAA
>DDEU01000088.1:0-5065 GCA_002336815.1 Chitinophagaceae bacterium UBA1946
ATGTCTCTGGATTATAGCGCCCAACTCATAAATATACGCAGGTTTTACATCCCACCTTTAAAACAACAATGCACGCAGGTCGCTGGTCGACAAAAGGATATGGGAAAATGCGCAGGTTTTTCCAGGATAGCGCTTTTTGAAAAACAATTTCAAAACGCAAGAGGGAACAATGTAAATACGCAAGGTGGTCTTCTTAATTCACCAACTGAAATATGCATCTTTTTGCCAGGCCTGGATGATTGTGAGGAGGTGATCGGTAAAAGAATTTCCACCATTGGAAAAGCTTCTTTTGCAGAGCTTCGCTTCCCTCAGTTCCAGCGGAAAATGAGCATAGCAGGTTTCGTACCCGTTGCCTTGCAAATCATAGCCAGCAAGATACGGTTGTACCAAAGTCAAAAAATGTGATCTAAAGATGCAGTTTCCGGTTGGGTCAGTAGTACTTAATTGGTGGGATAAACCATTAAGGGTTAGCAGCAAATTATTGAATTTTCAGATTGCACGACGCATTTAAGTACTATTTATTTTATGCCGGGAAAGCTGGCCATGCCAACGTGACTTTACAGTTAAAACAAAGAGCAATTTAGAAGAAAAGGGAGCCTGCAATGGTTCCCCGGGTTTAAGAAAGCAACCGGGCACTAAATCGTAGTCCTATTCTTTAGAATGCTGGATAAAAGAAACCAGCGACCAAAGCAATGATCAGCGCTTCCGGAAACAAGATGAAGTGGAGATTGAGTCACCCGGATACAAGTTTGTATAATAATTATTCCGTATGAATAATGGGCTTTTTTAAACCAGCCACTTGGTAACCACTTTATAGAATTGGTAAAAATTAGTGACCCAAAATTTGCTGAAAAAACAAAATACCTGGGAACGAATTGCCCCCTAAACTCCAGGTAAGTTAATGCCTTGGCCAGCTTTTTAAAACCGAAGCTTTTCAGTTATTTTCCTGCCACTATATTTTATTGTTTTAGTCGTCATGAAAGGATCATCAATCGCAGCCGGGTTGTTTTTACTGATCAGTTTAATTTGAAAACGCCTGCTCTTGAGCATACCTGCAAAATCTCCTTTTCTATCTCCGATTGTAAGACTGCCTGTTTGTTCATTGTAAGTAAAAGGTATTTCAGCAAATGCCCCTTTCTCATAATTATAATTCAGGCCCTCATCTTCATACAGCGAAAAACCTGCATCCTTCCCGGTGTATACATACAATGTAATTACATCAGCAGGCTTTTCGGCAGTATACTGCAAATCTGGCCCACAAGGAATGATGCTTCCCTCTTTTACAAAAACAGGTATCCGCTGGTAGGGTGCGTCAGCAACAATTGTTTGTCCGCCTTCAAAATACTTTCCTGAATACAGATCGTACCAACCCTGGCCCGCCGGCAGGTATAAAGTACGGCTTGTTGCCTTGTAAGTATAAACAGGATTGATGAGCAATGAAGGGCCAAACATAAACTGGTCTCCAATATTTCTAACCGCGGCATCCTGTCCAAAATCCATTACCAATCCTCTCATTATCGTGTAATCGTTGTGGTAAGTATGGCCGGCAAGAGAGTAGATATACGGCATCAAACGGTAACGCAGTTTGTCATAGTACAACATACCCTGGTAGGCAGGATGCGTTTCAGGTGCGATGTTGTATATCTCCCTGAAAGGGAATTGCCCATGTACCCTGAACAATGGTACAAAACTGCCAAACTGGTACCAGCGTGTTTGCAATTCTCTCCATTCTGCCAGGTCGGATTCTGCAGGTTGTTCATACCTTTTTTCAACCGAAAACCCTCCAATGTCCATTGTCCAGTACGGCAAACCGGACATGCAGAAATTCAATCCAGCGCTCACCTGGGTACGCATATCTTCCCAACGGGAAGCAATATCACCACTCCAGATACTGGCTGCATAACGTTGTGATCCTGCAAAACCCGAACGGGTAAGCAAGAAAACCCTTTTATTTGGATCTGCAGCCCTCTGTCCTTCATAGATACCCTTTGCATTTTGTAATGGATAGGCATTCAGGTATTCGGCAGCGGTGCCCATGGCTGTTGGCGACATTTGCTTTTTCCGTTCCTCGGGTGAAGAATTGGATAAAATATCCGGTTCACTGGCATCCATCCACCATGCATCAATTCCTTTTACATATATCTTATCATGTATCAGTTTCCAAAATCCCTTCCTGGCATCTTCATTGAACACATCATAGAAGGTAGATACATAGCCTTTGCCAACCCAATCTTTGTGCGGTTCAGCAATTGTTCTTTTATAAAGCCAACCATTTTTATCAAATTGTTTAAACGCAGCAATACCCTCGTAAAACTTCGGCCATACGGAGATCATCAACTGTGCTTTATATTTTTTGTGCAACACATCGATCATGCTGTCGGGATTTGGAAAACGGGCAGGATCAAATTCCTGGCTGCCCCAATCATCTTCTTTCCAGTAGCTCCAGTCCAGTACAATATTGTCTATTGGGATCTTTCTTTTTCTAAACTCAGCGACTGTTTTTAAAATATCGTCCTGTGTTTTGTAACGCTCCCTGCTTTGCCAAAAACCCATGGCCCATTTTGGTACAATCGGAGCCTTTCCTGTTAACTGCCTGTATCCGTGAATGACATCGTCGGCATTTTTTCCATAAACAAAATAATAGTCTACCTGCCGCCCGGCCTCTGAATCAAATGTAAAAGTATTGACATCCTGCTCCGGTGCCGGTGGAATAAAACCTGCGGTAAGATAAGACTCACTTCCATCTGGTATCCATTCAATTTTGATGGCGTATTTCTTTCCCTTTGCCAGCGACACTTCCATATTACCTGTACCCGGGTTCCAGGCCTGCCGCCATTTTTCAAGCATTAGTTTTCCGTCGATATATATTTTCAGGTAACCGGCGTAGGTGAATTTGAACTGGTGAATACCTGCTGCATTGCTGGCAATACTCCCCTGCCAGGTTACCATTCCTTTTTCAACAGCAAATTCCTTTGGTAATTTTAATTTACTATCGTTGAGGTAGGGATAATCGATATCAGATTCTGCTTTTTCAAAAGCTATGTCGTTTGGTTGATGCCTGTCGTTGGCATAGGATGCAGTGAGCCACCCCTCCGCATTATTCTTATCAAATAATTTCAGCGCAGACAAGGTTTGATAAGGCCGTACATCTCCTGCTTTGCTGTAAGAGTAGTTATCCCAGAGTATGCCATAGTTCTTAACTGACACTAAAAAGGGAACTGCAACCTCAGTATTATTCTGAAAAAAAACAACCTGTTTGCCTTTGTAATTCCAGGCATCATCCTGGTGTTGACCAAGCCCATACCAGGCGTCATCTGCGGTTGTTTCAAAAGTCTGTTTTATGCTGAATAAAGATTCGCCTTCGAAGACAACAGGTGTAACATTCCTTCCAGTGATCGCCCGTTCTGCAAGTATCGGCTTTCCATTTAAATCGGTGAACGAAACTGCAGCGGTTGACAGTTCTACCTTTGCCTTTAAGACAGCAGTGGTCAATATCAACGCACCGTTCACTACCTTACTATCCCATGTTGCAGGTTGAGGGGACTCTACCACAACAAGACTTTTTCTTTCAGGGGAATTTTTTTCAGGGGATGCTGTAACCCGGATGATGTGATCATTCATCACCTGCAGCCGTACTTCTTTTACGTTGCCTGATAACACCGGATCCGGGTAAACGATCACTGCATTTTCCGTTACTGTATAATTGGATTGCTGTGCTTTGCTGTTAATACACAGGAAGATCATTACAGCCAGCAGCATGCATTTCGCTTTCATGTAGCATATTTTAAAGATTACCGGTCATTTTATTCCCCTCCCCTACACAAAACGTATTGGCATAGCTCTACTGCCGCCCTGATTGCCACTGCTAAAATCAGTTCATCTGTTTTTGCAACAAATCAAGCCATTTATGATACAGCTCTTCATAGATCGTTTGCCCCGTTGGTTCCACTAAACTCAATGCTTTGAAATGTTGAAAGGCTTCTGCTTCTGTTTTATAGAGTCCTGCTCCAAGGCCGGCACCAATTGCTGCTCCCACACTTCCATCGCAATTATATAACTCCACAGGCACGTTCAATGTATTGACAACACTTTCGGTGAAAACTTCGCTCAGGAACATATTGGCCTGGCCTGCCCGGATCACTTTGGGGTTCATCCCATTTGACCGCATGATATCTAACCCATACCGGAAAGCAAATGCAATTCCTTCCTGTGCAGCTCTTAACAAATGGGCTCTGCCGTGTTTATTCAGATCGATATTGTGTATATGCACATTGAGCATCCTGTTATCCAACATTCTTTCCGCACCATTTCCAAAAGGCAATATCATTAAGCCATCGCTGCCTGCATTGATCGTTTTAGCATCATCATTCATCTGCTGGTAACTCGTGCCGGCACCCCACATATTCTTCATCCAGCGATTCAATATCCCTGTTCCATTTATGCAAAGCAATACACCCAACCGCTGAATTTCGTTTGTATAATTGACATGTGCAAATGTATTTATCCTTGACTGTTTATCATAAGTTAACTGGTCAGTTACACCATATATAACACCGGACGTACCTGCGGTTGCAGCCACTTCCCCGGGTTGCAGCACATTTAATGAGAGGGCATTGTTGGGCTGGTCGCCAGCTTTGTAAGTAACCGGAATGCCGGTTGTAAGAGAAAGCGTAGCTGCTACCGGTGCTGTTAACTTTCCATGTTCTGCAAAAACCGGTTGAACAGTTGGTATCAAATTTTTGCTGAAGCCGTAATAGTTAAACACCTCTTCGCTTAAACCATTCGTTTTAAAATCCCAGAATATGCCTTCACTTAACGCGGAGATACTGGTCGTGATCTCACCGGTTAACTTCATGGCGATAAAATCACCGGGAAGCATGATCTTATCAATCTTATCAAAAATTTCCGGTTCGTTTTGCTTTACCCAGGCCAGTTTGCTGGCGGTGAAATTTCCGGGAGAATTCAATAAATGCGAAAGGCATTTTTCCTCACCGATTGTTTTGAATGCGTTGCTGCCAATTTCAACTGCCCTGCTATCGCACCAGATAATACTGTCTCTTAAAAC
>DDEU01000088.1:5097-207029 GCA_002336815.1 Chitinophagaceae bacterium UBA1946
TGCACATGTTCCCACCACATACCGGGAGATTGCTCAGCCCAACCATCACGAAGAGCAGTAACAGGAGATTCTGTTTCGGGGTAAGTAACAGCAGCAATACAACGCTGGGTTGAACCATCTACCACAGACACTTTAATGGAAGAAGTTCCGATATCAATTCCGAGAAGGAGCATACAATCGTTTTACCGGTAAAGATAAAATGGTTTGTCACTGGTGGCAACCGTTATCTATCAAATAATATCTGCTATTTTATCATCCTTTCATAAATTGCAATGTAATAATGATAATATAATGATTATAACAGGCTGATCACAGATGAAAACACTTATTCAAAAAATACATGTAGAAGAGCAGTATTCATTTGCCTGCAGAACTTACCGCACCCCAAATTTTGAAACCAACTGGCATAAACATGAAGAGTATGAACTCATTTTAATCACAGAGGGAAACGGTGCTGTACTGATAGGTGATCATATAGGCGAGTATAAGACCGGCGACATTTTTTTCCTGGGCTCCGGTCTCCCCCACTGGTTTCGAAAATCGAGGCAGTGCAGGATCGGCAGTGCTGTTGTATTGCATTTCCTGAAAGATTTTTGGGGAGCGTCCTTTTTGCAAATGCCCGAAATGAAGGCGATACTCAAGTTGCTCGAAAGTAATAATAAGGGCATATCCCTGCAAAAGAAACTACGAAAAAATATCACTGAACTAATGCTGCAGGTTGAAAAATCGTCTGGCATCCACAGGATCTATCTTTTACTGAATTGCCTGCAGCAGATCGCCGGCAGCAGGCAATACGATGTACTCACCAAAGCGTTTGACGCAGGTATCAACAACAAGGCGAACAGTGCAATCGAAAAAATATTCACCTGGTCGTTCAGGCATTTTTTAGAGAATGTAACACTTAGTGAGGTGGCGGCAGAAGCAGGGATGAGCATACCCACTTTTTGCAGGTTCTTTAAACGCAATATCAAAAAAAGTTATTTTGATTTTATAAAAGAATTAAGAATTGGCCATGCCTGCAAATTACTAAGAGAAACCAACGACCCGATACTGGATATCTGTTATGCAAGTGGATACAATAGCTGGGCTAATTTCAGCAAGCACTTCAAGCAGCTCAAAGAAATTCCGCCGGGCACCTACAGGAGACATTTTAAAAATGCCGACTACCAAATTTAAAAAACACAATCGCTTATTGAAATATTGAATAGGAGTTGCTGTGGACCAGCACGCTTATTCAGCTATCATCACTTTATATTTTGTAACGGTATGATATTGCTCACCGGGCCTTAACAGGGTTGATGGAAATGCAGGCTTGTTGGGCGAATCAGGGAAATGCTGCGTTTCAAGGCAAAGCCCTGCATGCTTATCAATGGGCATGCCATCGCTGGATGTGATGGTACCATCTAAAAAATTGCCAGTGTAAAACTGCATGCCCGGCTCAGTGGTGTACACTTCTAATTTCCTGCCGCTAACAGCATCCGATAAAGTGGCAACCTGTTTTAGGATGCCAGATGGGTCGGTAAACACTAAATTATGATCATACGCGCCTGCCACTGCCCCGATGCGTTCACCGATCTTATGGGGTTGCAAAAAATCAAACGGACTTCCTTCGACAGTTTCTAACGCCCCGGTAGGGATGAGTGCATCATCCACCGGTGTGTACCGGTCTGCATTCACCTGCAATGTGTGATCAAGGATCGTGTTAGACAGATCGCCGGTAAGATTAAAATAGCTGTGGTTGGTGAGGTTTACAACAGTGGCTTTATCGGTTTCCGCTTCGTATGTTATCAGCAGCTCGTCAGCGTCAGTTAATGTGTAAGTGACCGTGACGTTTAAATTTCCAGGATAACCCTCTTCGCCGTCTTTGCTCAGGTACTTCAATGCCAGGGTAGCCTTACCATCTGAAGAGGGTGCCGCATCCCACACTACTTTATCGAAGCCTTTATTGCCACCATGCAAATGGTTGGCTCCATTGTTCTTTGCCAGTGTATAGGTGTTGTCATCGATCTTAAATGTTCCATTTGCAATGCGGTTACCATAGCGGCCGATCGCTGCACCAAAAAAAGGTGAATTTGACAGGTACTTACTCAACCGGTCGAAACCAAGCACTATATTGCTTTTATTTCCATTTTTATCCGGGGTAACCCAGCCCGTTACCGTTGCTCCATAATTAGATATCTTCACCTGCACGCCATTCCTGTTGCGAAGCGTAAACAGGTACACTTGCTTTCCACCGGTTTCTCCCCAATCTACTTTGCTTACGGCCAGGGTGTTTTCAGCGGGGCCTTCTTTAGTGCCGGCAGTGAAACCCCCGGATGTTAAAACCACTGTTTTACTCATTATCAGTTCGTTGAATCTTTTATATAACGATCGCTTTTTTACAAGCTGTTTTTTCGACTGTATTTCGCTTTTTTGCTGTAACTGCCATCAGCTTTATAAAATGGTGAATGAATACACAAACCAATTGACGGGTTCGATTTACCCTTTTTAATGTGTACCGGCCAATTCCTTTTTAGCAGCATTTATTTTAAATACTCTCAGTGAATCATTATTGGTGGCGGCCACTAACATTTTATTTCCGTTCGATAACTTAACCAATGCCATATCTTTTACCTCGCCATTCAGATAAAAGCCACTAACCAGCGGGGACACGGGCGTAAAAGTTTTGTTACTGCTCCCCCGAAGAAAACAACCATACGATGCGTCATATCTGCCGGTCATTACTTCTGCCTGGTATTCGTTACCGGCAAGCAAGAGGTCTTTAAACCCATCATTATCCAGGTCGTCGCAAATGATGGCATTTACAGGTGAAAACTGCGCCGCCAGCGGCAACACATGCTTTATAAATTTACCGTTGCCTGTATTTTCAAAATAACAACTCCGGGTTTCATCACAATGAAATGGTGTTATTTTTTCTGCCGGGATGCTGTTAAAAATATCATCATAGGTTGCCGCTGAATAATCTTTGTTTAACAGAAATCGCTTCTTTACTGCCGGCACCTGGTCTGCCAGTCTTCCCCTGCTGATGGAGGGATAAGAATATCTTTTACCATCGGCATTTTTGATATAGTAAAAGAAAAGCGGATCAATACTTCCGTTGCCGTCAAGGTCGGCAGCAAACAACTGCATTGGTTCGGCCGGACTGGCCCTGTATTCACAATTCAAGCCAAGGTTACCGGCTACGAGGTCGATATCTCCATCATTGTCGATATCTGCAGCGATAAGACTCCGCCACATTCCATTGATTTGAGAAAGTCCTGTAGTTTCATTTGCATTAACCAACCGTCCATGATCATTCGTGAAAAACTGCAGCGGCATCCACTCACCGGCAATAACAAGATCGGCATGGTTGTCATTGTTAAAATCGGTCCACACTGCTGAAGTAACCATGCCGGCAGTTTGTAATGCAGGACAAACGGTTGCAGTTACATCGGTAAAACTGCCATGGTTATTTTGCAGCAAAAAACTTTTGGGAGACAGGGGATATTTTTTCGAAACCCTTCCACCAATAAAAAGGTCAGGAAAACCATCGCCATTAAAATCTCCGGTACTTACGCAACCGGCAATGGTTCTTACGGAATCTGGTATAGCTTCCGGCCGCAGTTTGAAATTTCCCTTACCATCATTGATGTACAGGCGGGGTTTATAATAAATTGAATTTTCCTCAAATTGCATATCGCCCCCGGTAACCAGCAGATCACTATCGCCATCTTTATCAGCATCAAATAAGACACAATCAAGGTCTTCTTCAAACTTGATAGAATCAGAAAGACTTTTTGAAGTAAATAGTTGATTCGCACTTTGTGTAAATAGTTTTCCGGGAAAGTTGAAGGCGCCTCCAACAAAAAGATCTGTATTTCCGTCATTATTGATATCACCTGCGGTGATATACGGACCCAACTGCGAATATTTTTGGGGCAAAAGCCGCAGCAATGCATAGTCGTTGAATGAGTTTTCTACATGCCTGTAATTGAGACCGGCCGACCCGGTAATATCTGAAAAGAGAATTGAGGGCGAGCCAACCCCTGTAACAGCAGAAGGCATGACTGCATTTTTCCATGAAAGAACAACGCTGGTATCTGCTTTGATATTTGTGAGTACCTGTTCCTTTCCATCGGGCCATCTAACCTTTACTGAATCTGCATGATCATATTTTCCCAATCCAACAGTAAGCTGCTGATCAACTGATGAAAAATAACCCCGTGCAGGATTTTGTTCCTGCAACTGGGCCCTGCCATCATTATACACGAATATTTTTGATCCGAAACCCTGCCGGTTCAGGCTATCCCCCTTTAACCGGACACTTAAAAAATGATTGACAGCCGGTTGTCCAACCCGGTTGGTATTATTGATAAAAAGAAAAGCTGGTTTATTGATATTATTCACCACAAGGTCGAGGTCTCCATCGTTGTCAAGATCAGCATAGGCGGCACCGTTAGACATGGAATTTTCGTTGATACCAGCCTTTTCTGAATAATCCGTAAAAGTAAGATCGTGGTTATTGAGGTAGAGATAGTTGGGCAGGTTTACATTTTTCAACGATGCCAGTTTTTCCTGGATCTTCTTTTGCAGCTCCTGCTGGCTGCCGGCACCATTAAAAGTATTGTTGCTGAATTCTAAAAAATCTGCATCAATAAAATCCCTGCCGATGCCATTGGTGATGTGCATGTCTTTCCAGCCATCATTATCAAAGTCAGCAAGCAAAACGCTCCAACTCCAGTCGGTTGCCTGTATGCCGCTTAGCTGACCTATTTCGCTAAAGAATGGAGTCGCATACTTTCCACTAACCCTGCTGCCGTTATTTAGCTGCAGCATGTTTCGCATAAATTCCGGCTCATACCCCATTGCCCTTTCTGACTCATACCTTTCGTAGTTCATAAACGAAAAGGATGTTTTTTTCCGTTCATTCATTTCCGGCAGCATATCAAGTGTAACGATATCGGTAAGGGTATCATTGTTAAGATCGGCAGCATCGGCGCCCATGCTGGAATAAGACTGGTGCTGAATGGCCCGGGCGATGCAATTGGTAAATGTGCCATCCTGGTTATTCTGCCAGAGTTCATCATTCGATACAAAATCGTTGGCTACATAAATATCCGGCCAGCCGTCGTTGTTAAAATCACTAACGGTTACGCCCAACCCATAACCATCTTCTTTAATACCCGCCTGGATGGATACATCTTTAAAAACTATCTGCCCGGTATGCGAACTGTCGCCATCATTCCGGTAGAGTTTATCATTTGCCGGGGAAAAGCCACTTTTGTCCCTGGGGAAAACAGTATTGGTATTCTTTGAACTTAACAGGTAATTGGCCAGGTACATATCCAGGTCTCCGTCCCTGTCGTAATCTAAAAATACAGCCTGTGTAGAAAAGCCGGTATCTGCCAGGCCGTAGCTTGCAGCAGCTTCTTTAAAAGTGAGATCGTGCTGGTTGATGAATAAAAGATTCTTTGAGCGGTGTTTTAAATCCTTTCCAAACACACACACATAAATATCATCGTACCCATCCTGGTTAATATCCACAATGCTCACCCCGGTGCACCAAACACTGGTGCCAACGCCTGCTTTGTCCGTAATGTCTGTAAACTGGTTATTGCCTTTGTTGATGTACAGCTTGCAACTTACCTGGTTGCCTGTGAAAAAAATGTCCTTAAGCCCATCATTATTGAAATCGCCAATTCCAACACCACCGCCCATGTAACCGAACTCATTGATGAAGGAATAGGAGGAATCATTGTCATGAATATCATTGCTAAAATTGATCCCGGAGGTACCGGCATCAACCGAGGTAAATGTATGATCAGCAATCTTTTGCCGGCATGCTGCAAAAGCAACCATCACAAAAAATAAAACAGGAATGGCAGGCTGATACCTTTTTTTTTTCATGCTGAATACAATTAGCATCTCTAAAAAACCAGCAGTTGTATATCAAAAAAAGAGGGAACCGCAATAAATACGGCCCCTCCATTTGTTTACCAAAACGACTGCTTATTAAACGATTAAACTCTTGATGATCGGTTTATTGTTATTGAAAATAGTCTTTTACCTTACCAATGGGTTCGTTGCAGTTTCACTGGTAGGGATTGGGAAAAAGTCAACCTGGCCCGCCCTTGGATCTGTTACGATAGCAGGGAAATAACCTTTTTTCCTCCAGCGCAATACATCAATGTTGATGATTTCCTCTGCAGCCAGTTCAACCCACCTTTCGTGAATCACGGCAGCCAATGCAGCATTCTTTGATGCAAGTGTTACCGGTGGCATATTCACACTCGGGCGCCTTCTTACCTCGTTGATGTAAGCGGCGGCCTGTGCCGGTGTGCCTATTTCAGCCTCACATTCAGCAAGCATCAGCAGTACATCTGCATAACGCAGCAGGCGCTGATTTAAACCTCCAATATGGAAACCTGAATTTACCCATTCATAAATGTTGTACTTGCGGAAAAACCTCCTGATTGTAACGCCATTTTTTGTAGAGGTGGTGGTGTTGATGTCTGCCCCTGCTAGTACTTTCGGAGCAGAAATATTTGAACCGGTTAAGATGGTATCGCCTTCTTCCCAAACTGTAAATTTATAACGGGGATCGTTGGGTTCGTATTCATCCAGCAAACGATTGGATGGAACCACATTTCCCCAGGTTTTACCCCAGTCCTGGTTTCTTGCTGTAGCAAGCGGACTGGTAGAACCCTCTCCATTATAGCCCCAGTTGAAACCACCATCTCCTTTATCTACAAACACAACTTCAAAAATAGATTCTGCATTGAATTCATGCCCGGTAGCACATGCTGAACCATCATCGTTTCTAACATCTCCGTCAAAATTCCACTGGTAGTTGTCAACAAGACTGTACTTGCCATATACATTTAACAAGGCAGCTTTTGCAGCGGTATAGTCTCCCTTCTGTAATTGCACTCTTCCCAAAAGGGCATTGGCAGCTCCTGAAGTGGCACGGCCATTATCTGATGCGCCATAGCTTGCCGGAAGTTTTTGTGCAGCATCCGTAAGGTCTGCAATAATCAGGGTGTAAATTTCTGCTGCAGGTGATTTTCCTTTGAAATCGGTTGGAGAAGTAACAGGTTCAGTATAAACCGGCACATCGCCCCATTGTGACACCAATTCAAAGTAAGCCCATGCACGCAAAAATTCTGCTTCACCAATCACACGATCTCTTAATGCTGTGTTGTCGTTTACACCGGGCGCCTTCAACAGCACCTGGTTTGCCCGGTTGATCATTTGATAGCAGCCATTCCAGATACTTGTCATCACGGAATTTGTAGGAGCCGGGGCTGCCTGGTTATACAATTCCGCCCTGGGCGCTTCTAACTGAGGACCACCGGGAGAAAACTCACCACTACGCATATCATGAAGGGTGTACCATTCACGTGCTGTCATTTGACCCGACCTTAAAATGGAATAAACACTGTTTACACCATTCTGTAATTCTACAGCCGTTTTAAAATAACTCTCGCTGGTCGGATTGTTTTCGTCAATCACGTTGAGCTTTTTTGTACATGCCGCCAGCCCGGTAAGGGTCAGCAGCAGTACTATCGTAATTTTATTTGTTTTCATTGTTATATTATTTATTTAAAATTAATATTACCCAACAATTAGAAACCTACCTGCAAACCTGCAGTGAAAGATTTTGGCTGGGGATATACTGCATAATCAATACCGCTGGTCAAGGAAGAGTTGGGCGTTCTGTTACCAACTTCAGGGTCATAACCAGTATACTTGGTAAAGGTTAACAGGTTCTGCGCTGAAACATATACACGGAAGCTCTTTACAGCTCCTTTTGTAAGTGAATTCAGAGAAGTAACCGGAACGGTATAACTGAGCATTACATTCTTCAGGCGCATGTATGATCCATCTTCCAGGAATCTTGTAGAAGGACGTGCGTTTTGATTTGGATCACCGGAAATAGCACGGGGAATATTGGTGTTCGTATTGGTAGGTGTCCATGCGTTCAATACCTGTGTACCTGCATTGAAGAAACGAACCATACCTTCTGTAACAACACGGGTAGCGTTGTAAATTTTATTTCCCTGTACACCCTGGATGAAAACTGACAAATCAAAATTCTTGTAGCTGGCACCGAGGTTGAAACCATAGGTAACTTTTGGAATAAAGCTTCCCAGGAATTTCCTGTCTTTGGCATCTATCTTACCATCGCCATTTTGATCCTTGAACATCAGATCGCCGGGCTGCGTACCATCTAAACCACTTGGTAAAATTGATGGAACCTGTGTTGCATGTTTAGCGATATCTGCTTTGCTCTGGAAGATACCTTCTACTTCCCATCCATAAAAAGATTGAATAGACTGTCCTACTGCCGTATTGGTGATGGCACTTGCACCGAAGTCGTTCTCTGCGCCGGCTTCAATGTTAGAAACACCTTCAGCCAATCTTGTTACTTTGTTGGTGATAAAGCTAAGGTTGGTAGATGCATACCATTTAAACTGGCCTTCACGATCGTTGTAACCTAACTGCAATTCAAATCCGTTGTTGGTCATCGCACCTACGTTCTGATTAACGGTGGTAGTGATGTATCCAAATGATGGAGGCAACGGAACGCTCAGGATAAGGTTGTCTGTTTTCCTGTTATAGTATTCGGCAGACAGGGTGAATTTATTTCTAAAAAGGCCGAGGTCAAATCCAATGTTCAATTGTTTGGTCTTCTCCCATTCCAGGTCCTGGTTTCCTAAACCGGGTATTGATGAAGAAGGGCCACCTGTAATGGCATTGTTAAAGGGATAATAAGCACTGTTGGCAGCTACACTAACCAACCATGGTGTATTACCCAAAACTGCACCGTTTAAACCGGTAAGACCGTAACCTACCCTTAATTTTAATTCTGAGATCTTGGTTTGATCTTTCATGAAGCTTTCCTGGTCAACTCTCCATCCGATAGAACCAGATGGGAAAGTAGCCCATTTTTTACCTGGCGCCCACACAGAAAGACCATCACGACGAACGGCCATGCTTAAAATGTACCTGCCGCGGAAGTCGTAGTTGATACGTCCAAGAAAAGATATCAAAGAGTTTGCACCAACAGTTGTTTGAACCCCTACATTAGTAGCATTGTTAAGTGTTCTGAGTTCATTTGATGGCTGAAAACCATTTGCATTTTCAGTCTTGGTAGTTTGGTTTTGCTGTTCGTACACCGCAATCACATTCAGGTGGTGATCTGTTGCAAAAGTTTTGTCGAATGAAAGTTGCTGCGTAAAGAGCATAACAGTAGAAAGATTCCTGTTATTGGTAATAGTTGCCTGTGATGCACTTGAACCAGCCACAGTACCGTTGTCGCTAAAAATAGGAGAAAAACGATAGTCTAAGCTATTCGCATAGTCAACACCAAAAGTTGAACGGAACTTTAACCATTTGGTAAAACTGGCTTCGAGGAAAGCTGTACCGAAAATTTTTACTCTTGACCGGCTGCCAGGATTTTTCAATTTGGCATCTTCCACCGGGTTAGTAGGGTCGCCACCATCTCTTGGTGCATCTACGCCCCTGTATCCGCCATTGGATGTAGGATCATATACAGGAATGTGCGGCATCATCTTAATAACATTCACCAGGTTTGTCCTGGCCTGTGTTTCGTTATTGTCATATGCCTGCCGTCCATGGGCTACGTACAGGTTTTCACCGAAAGTGATTAGTTTACTGATAACATGATCAGAGTTAAGGCGGAAATTATAACGCCTGTATGCTACCGTTGGGATGGTACCCTGTTGATCTGTATAGCCTGCAGAAGCGAAGAAACGGGACACTTCATTACCGCCGCTCAAACTAAGATTGTGCTGGGTAAGTGCGCCTGTTTTAAAGAAAGCATCCTGCCAGTCTGTATTGGTTTGTCCGTACGTTTGAGTTGCTCCGGCATAAATGGGTTCATTGATCTGCGGATCTGTCAAACGTGGTACCTGGCTGCCCCTGTATGCAAGTGCGTACTGCATAAATTGTTGTGTATTCAACAAAGAAAGGCGCTCTGTTACTTTTTGGATGCCAACATAAGAATCAAGATTGATCGACATTTTATTGTCTCTCCTGCCTTTTTTGGTAGTGATCATAATAACACCATTGGTAGCTCTTGAACCATAGATCGCAGCGGCAGATGCATCTTTTAATACATCAACGGATTCAATATCCCTTGTGTCAATTGTAGCAAGGTCACCGGTAGGGAAACCGTCTACCACGTACATTGGATCAGATGCAAAACTGATAGAGCTGATACCCCTTATGCGTACAATGGGTTGTGTGCCCGGGCTACCATTGTTGGTAACCTGTATACCGGCAACACGGCCCTGCAATGCCTGGGAAATATCCAGGGCTGGTACTTCAGCAAGGGTTTTGCCGCTTACACTGGCAACAGCACCGGTAACGAGTGCCCTTTTTTGTGTACCGTAACCGATAACAACCACTTCGTTCATAGACCTGTTTACTGTGGACAAAACCACCGCCATTGAACTTCTTCCGGCAATGCTGATCTCCTGGGTAACCATGCCAACAAAAGAAAACTCCAGTGTTTTAACGTCATCGTCTACTTCAATAGAGAAAAAGCCTTTGCTGTCGGTAGTAGTAGCTTTACTTTTCCCTTTTACCTGGACAGATGCTCCAACCAGGGGTTCCCCGGTTTCTTTTGTAACTGTGCCGGTTACGGTGCGAACATTTTGTTCTCCTGCATCTGAATCACCTTCCTTTTTCTGTGAAATAATGAAGATGCCGGATGGTTCATCAAACCGGTATTTGAGATTTGTCTGCATCAATACAGCATCAAGCACCTCTGTTAGCGGTGCTTCCTTTGCATTGACAGTGATAATTTTCCCCTGGGGGATGATGTCATTACAGAATGTGAACCTGTAATTGGTTTGTTTCTCCAGGGTCTTAAAAAAAGTTGTCACCTTTGCAGCTTTTAGTGATACGGTGACCTTGACGTCCTGTGAAAAGCCTCCTGCATGTGCCAGCGTAGCGCAGGCAAAAAGGAGAATGGTAGTTAGTTTCATAATTTTAAGCAGCTTCGTTAAAGATGGATCTACGAACCTCCACCCCCAGGGATGTTTTTTTTTCATACCTTTATTTTGGTTTTTAATTAAAAAATAGAAACATTTTTTTGATAGAAAAGTGTTTTACATTTTTTGTACAGGGGAGAATGTTGACGCATTCTTCTCTGTATTTTTTTATTTAGAAAGATTGATTATCAAGGTTTCTCCTTTCTCAAAGGAGTAATTAAAACTCCTGGATTCTTTTAAAAAATCAAGCACCGTATTTAATTCTTCCTTTTCAAACACTCCCGTAAATCGATAGTTACGGATATCATTGTCTTTAAAATTAATTTTCACAGCATACCATCGTTCTAATAGGGTGGCTATTGATTCAAAAGTCTCATTATCAAAAATCATCCTGTTCGCCTTCCATGCTATTTCCTTTATAGCCCCGTCATCAGTTGTTACAATCTTTTCCTTGAGCTTACTCTTTGCAGGAACTGTTATATTCCCATTTTTTTGCATTGCGTTTTTTAAACCAATACTGTCTGCGGATACTGTTTCCCATTTTATTTTTTCATTGGGATAAAGCAGCATCTTTAAATTGGCGTCTTCTTTTAAGGTAACTTCCACAATGCCCCTTATCAGGGATGTTTCGGTAATCCTTTCGTCCCGGTATGCCTTTACATTAAATGCTGTACCCAGTGCTTTAACATCCATTGCTTTTGTATGCACAATAAATGGAAGGCTTAAATCATGTTTCACATCAAAAAAAGCTTCTCCCTTCAGGCAAACCTCCCGGTTGGTAATTCCAAAATCATTGCCGATTTTTACCGAGCTGCCGGAATTGAGCGTTACCAGTGAACCATCCGGCAACTGCACATTCTTTCTTTCGCCAAAAGCTGCCTCAAAAAATTTAAAAGAACTCACTGAATTTTTTGCATGTTGCTGGTGCAGTATAATACCTGTACACAATACCATTAAAACTACTGCCGCTATGCCGGTCTTGAAATTCAGAAACCTGTTCCACCTTCGCCCGCCCGGTTTGTCCATCCGTACCACAATGGCAGCCGGCAATCCTGTGATCTTATTATTTAATCTTGCCAACTGCTCTTCCATATCCGCACTTGCCAATGCACCAAAAATTTGAAAAAAAGTATCCCTGGCACTTTGTATTGTTTCTCTATCTGCAGGGTGTGTCTCCAGATATTTTTCCCAGAATGCTACATCTTTTAAAGACGACCCGTTGCAATAATTCACAAAGGATTCATCCAGCAAAAGATTTTCAATATCCATTTTATCAGCACTCATAAAAGATCAATAATATTTTCTCCAAAGAGTAGAGTCGACAGCCAGACTTTTTTACCCTTTAATTTGAAACTATTTTTCTCTTTTATCTAAATACATCAAAGATCTTTCAACAGCGGCAGTGCATTATTTACGCCGGTCACAAAAACATTGCAATGCGTTCATACTGTGTATTACCCAGATCAGACTTCAGCTTTTTTATTCCTTCGTAAATTTTATTATACACAGTCCGGTGAGATAAGCCGGTTCGCTGCACAATCTCTTCGTAATCGAGACCTTCGTAAAACCTGAGTTCAATTAATTCTTTCTGCCTGTTGGGTAATTCTTTTATTTTATTAACCAGTATGGCGCAGAGTTGTGTGTGCTGATCCTTGTTTACAAGTTTTTCCTCGGGGTTGGGTTGCGTATCTTCAGAATTGGTAGTCCAGACAACCTGTAATTCGCCTGTTCTTTTTGCCTTCTTCCAGTCAGCAGTTAATTTTCTTAAAAATGAAGTGTACAGGTAACTCTTGATATCCCTCGCTTCCTGTATGGTTTCTCTTTTCTCCCACAGGTATAGAAATAAATGATGTATGGTATCTTTAACCAACTGGGCGTCCCGCATTTCTTTTAGCCCAATGAATAACAGTGGATGATAGTACTTTTTGTATAAGGCTAAGAACATGTCTCTATCGCCAAGTTGCAAGCCTTGCCACAATTGTTGATCATTAATCATATGCAGTCGTTAGTTAAGTCAGTATATAAAATCCAATCAGCGATAAAGGCCCGTTCCGAAAATATAAACCCGGGATCGTTAAATTCTCATTAAATAACGCTTGAAAGTCCTTTCGTTACAACAGGTGCTGCTTCTCTTAATACTTTATCCTTTTAGTTTTCTATAGTGTAATCACCGGCAACATTTCCTTTGCTAAAAATCATTCACCTTGATTAGTGCACACAACTCAGTGGTTGTATGAAGCACAAAACCAACGCCGCATTTCTCTGTCTTAACCTAATTGATTTAATCTTTTAACCAGCCGGATCGTCAATATGTTAAATTCGTATGTATTCAGTCAGGCACAAAAGCAGGTAACAGATCACTTTTCCTGCTGTTCTTTTTATCTTAACAGCAGGTTAAACCAGCTTTGCATAGTACGGTCAATATTGTTTAAATAAACCTGTTGATGATATTCTCCAGGTATTCCTGTCTGCCACTTTTAACAGCCGGCTCACCATTGGCGATCGCATAAGTGCGCAGATCTTCCAGTGTTAGTTTACCTTCTTCAAATGCTTTGCCTTCGCCGGCATCGAACGAAGCATATCGCTCAGTACGTATTTTTTGGTAGTCAGATTTCTGCAAAATATTGTCAGCAGTTATCATCGCTCTTGCAAAAGCATCGATACCACCAATGTGTGCGTAAAACAGGTCAGCAGCATCAGTGCTGTTACGCCTGATCTTCGCATCGAAGTTGATACCACCGCCTTTAAATCCGCCGGCTTCCAATATAATCAGCATTGCCTCCGTAAGTTCATTGATGTCATTGGGAAACTGGTCGGTATCCCATCCATTTTGATAGTCGCCGCGGTTAGCGTCCATGCTTCCTAAAAGGCCTGCGTCGGCAGCCACCTGCAATTCATGAGTAAAAGTGTGTCCTGCAAGCGTTGCATGGTTCACTTCTATATTTAAGCTAAAATCATTTAATAAATCATACTGGCGCAAAAAGCCAATCACTGTTTCGCAATCATAATCGTATTGATGTTTACTCGGTTCACATGGCTTGGGTTCAATAAAAAACTTGCCCTTAAAACCATTTTTTCTTGCATAATCCTTCGCAGTGTGCAGGAATTTTGCAAGATGCTCTTTCTCCCGTTTCATTTTTGTATTAAGCAAACTCATATAACCCTCACGGCCACCCCAGAATACATAATTTTCTCCACCCAGTGCAATAGTTGCGTCCAGTGCGCCTTTAACCTGTGCACCACCGTGTGCCAAAACGTGAAAATCGGGATTGGTGCTGGCGCCATTCATATACCTCCGGTTAGAAAACAAATTGGCGGTACCCCATAATAATTTTACGCCACTCGCTTTTTGCTTTTGTAATAGATAAGCTGTTACAGCCTGTAACCTGCTGTCATTTTCATTTATATCATTGGTATAATCTACCACATCCGTATCATGGAAACAGTAGTATGGCAAGCCCAGTTTGGTAATAAATTCGAATGCCGCATCTGCTTTATCCTTTGCCCTACCTACGGCGTCTCCCTTGCTGTTCCAGGGAAAGATATGAGTAGGTTCGCCAAATGGATCAGCACCGCTTCCGCAGAAGCTATGCCAGTATGCACATGCAAAGCGGAGCCAGTCTTTTAAGGGTTTACCAGCTATTGTTTTATTCTCATCGTACCAACGGAAAGCCAACGGATTATCTGATTCTTTTCCTTCATATTGAATAGCAGGAATACCTTTAAAAAATTCCTGGTCACCAACAATAACATTGCTCATTTTGTTTCTATTTTACTTAATAATTAATCAATTTAATCGCACCTCTCTAGCCGATATATTACACTGATAAATCAATTTGCCGGCGTGGTACTATATAAACAGCCATACCTGCAACCATTCAAGGCTACAGGCAGCAGCGACCTGTTTTTATCATTCAATAAAACGGCAGCCGGTTTGTTACGACGGAAATATTTATTGCTGGCTGTAAAAAAATTGTTTTGTAATTCACTGTTCCCGGAAAGGCTGGCAGAGCAAAAACTTCGTCTCAAAAAAGTGCTGCTCTTGGCTGAACGCACTTTACCAGTGTTGAATAAACAGTTGAATGAGGTTATTTTTTTCATACAGCAATTAGTAATCTAAAAAAGGATACCAATGTAATCGGTTGCACATTTACGACCAATGAGTCCACTCTGTGCCTGTATTTGCCTGTTCACCATATTCCAGGAAAGCTCAAAAGATACTCCTTTATCCCTCCTTTCTCCCACCAGACATTGCGTTTCTTTCGTATGTTGCTTCCATTTTAATGACTAAAAGAGACCAAGCAATCCTTCCAAACTTTATGCAAAATAGAAATTTTTTTTAAAAATGCAACCGATTGCATATTTTTTTTTAAAAATTATATTACTTTAGCAAACAAAGTTTCTTACTTCGCTGCCATATGTCAAAAGAAATTACCATCTACGATATCGCTAAAGAACTTAAACTATCAGCAGCCACGGTAAGCCGTGGGCTTAACAGCAGCGGCATCATCAGCAAATCAACTACAAAGAGGATACTTGATAAGGCAGAAGAACTAGGCTACCGGCACAACAATTTCGCCAGTAATCTCCGTAAGCAGAAGTCGCACACCATCGGAGTGTTGCTTCATGAGCTTAACAGCAACTTCATTACCTCCGTATTGGCGGGCATAGAAAATGTAACCCGGGAGGCAGGCTATGATATCATTATTGCCCACTCCGGCGAAAGTTATGAAAAAGAGATCGCCAATGTTACCAACCTGTTTCACAAACGGGTAGATGGTTTGATCGCATCGCTTGCATTTGGCACCAAAAATCTTGACCATTTTAAATTGTTTTTTGAAAAGAAAATACCGGTAATCTTTTTCGACCGGGTGGATGAGAACAGTGACAATACACATGTGATCATCGATAATAACAGGTGCGGTTACCTTGCTACACAGCATTTAATTGAACAGGGCTGCAAACGCATTGTACTGCTTACTGCCAGTTTAAAACGAAATGTATATGGGCAGCGCCACCGTGGTTATACCGATGCATTGTACGATGCCGGTATTGAGTATAATAAAAACCTGGTGCTGGTAAAAGACCTGAGTGAGGAAAGCGCCCTGGAGGCGGCTCATGAAATATTAAAAATGAAACCAAGGCCCGACGGTTTGTTTGTAACGAACGATTTTATCGCAGCAGTGTGCATGCAGGAGCTAAAACGGAATGGCATGAAAATACCGGAGGATATTGCAATTGTAGGTTTTAACAATGATGCCATCAGTAAAATTATCGAGCCGCAACTAAGCACTATCGATTATCCGGGTAAGGATATGGGGGAAATTACTGCCCGGAACCTGATCGGCCATTTAAAAGGTGTTTCAAATATTGGCATCACCAACCGAATTATTATTAAGTCTGCATTAATTACCAGGGATTCCTCCCTGAGAAAAAAATGAGCATGCCATTTAATATAAAAAAAACGATTGTACCTATATTGTTTACCTTTTTTGCACCTGGCATAAAAGCTGAAAACGGGTATGATCTATGGATGCGTTATGTGAAGGTTACTGATAATACTTTACTACTCCGTTATAAAAAACAGATTACTTCGCCGGCAGTACTGGGAAATTCCCTAACCATACAAGCGGCAAAAAATGAATTAAAAAAAGGGTTATCGGGGTTATTGGAAAGTACTTATAGCTTAGAAAAGCCCTTTTCGAATAATTCAGCCTTGATTGCAGGCACCGCAAAATCCTCACCTGTTATCACAGCAACCATCTCTAAAGTAGACCTGGACAAAATTGGAAGCGATGGTTTTATTATTAAAAGCCGTGCTGGCAAAATAATTATTACCGCTAACAGCGACATTGGCGTACTGTACGGCGTGTTTCATTTTTTGAGATTGATACAGACACAGCAACACCTTGACGATCTTAATATCATTTCAGCACCTAAATTAAAACTCCGGCTCCTTAATCACTGGGATAATTTAAACAGAACTGTAGAAAGAGGTTATGCGGGCGCCAGCATCTGGAACTGGCACAAACTGCCAGGCTTTATTGATCAAAGATATATTGATTATGCCAGGGCAAATGCATCCATTGGTATTAACGGCGCTGTATTAAACAATGTAAATTCAAATGCAGCTATACTCACTAATGCTTACCTGCAAAAAGTGACGGCGCTGGCTGATATATTCAGGATTTATGGAATAAGGGTTTACCTGTCTGCACGCTTTAGTGCCCCGATGGAAATCGGCGGATTGACAACTGCCGATCCTTTAAATGAAGCGGTGCAACAATGGTGGAAACAAAAAGCCAATGAAATTTATTCACTCATACCTGACTTTGGTGGTTTTTTAGTGAAGGCTAACAGTGAAGGACAACCGGGTCCACAGGATTACAAACGCACCCATGCAGACGGCGCTAACATGCTTGCGGATGCTTTGTCGCCCCACAATGGCATCGTAATATGGAGAGCTTTTGTATATGCAGCCGAAAATCCCGTTGACCGTCACAAGCAGGCGTATGATGACTTTGTGCCGTTGGATGGTCAATTCAGGAATAATGTGCTGGTACAGGTAAAAAATGGTGCTATCGACTTTATGCCGAGAGAACCTTTCCACCCAATATTTGGTGCCATGCCCAAAACTTCATTAATGCTGGAATTTCAAATTACGCAGGAATACACCGGTCAATCCACTTCATTGGTATACTTAGCCCCATTGTATAAAGAAGTGCTCAACAGTGATACCTACAGCAAAGGAGAAGGCAGCACAGTAGCCAGGATAGTTGATGGAAGTACAGATAACCATATACTAACAGGAATGGCTGGGGTATCAAATATTGGCAGTGATATCAACTGGTGCGGACATCCGTTTGCACAGGCTAACTGGTACGCCTATGGCAGGTTATGCTGGGACCATGATGTAAGCAGTGAGGATATTGCAAATGAATGGATACGGATGACCTTCACCAATAAAATAAAGGTGGTTGAAAAAGTGAAAGAGATGATGCTTGCTTCAAGGGATATCATGGTAAGCTATATGAACCCACTGGGCCTGCATCACATTATGGGTACCGGTCATCATTACGGACCGGCTCCATGGGTAAAAGAACTACAAAGGCCGGAATGGAACCCCGTGTATTATCACAAAGCCGACAGTGCCGGAATTGGCTTCGACCGAACCTCTACCGGCAGCAATGCCATTGCACAATATGCAGCCGGGGTACAAACACAATGGAAGGATATCAATAGCTGTGATGAGAAATTACTGCTGTGGTTTCATCATGTACCGTGGGATCATAGAATGAAAAACGGGCAAACGCTTTGGAATGAACTCTGCCGGCAATATTATGCAGGTGCTGAAAAAGTGAAACAGCTGCAGCAAACCTGGAGTAGTATAAAAGATGCGATAGACGCAGAGCAATTCAATGCGGTAGCACAACTTTTAAAAATTCAGCAGGAAGAAGCAACCTGGTGGCGCAATGCATGCTTGTTATACTTTCAAACATTCAGTAAACAACCGATACCTGCAACATTTGAACAGCCGGATAAAACACTGGAATATTATAAGAGTTTACAATTTCCACTTGCGCCGGGAAATTAAAGCTGAATAATGTTAGGTGAGTAAAAGGGTGCGACGCAACGATGCGTAATTGATGTACAAATGCCTGTAACAAAATATAAAAAATGAGTACAAAAAAAATAGCGATTGTAACAGGCGGTGGAAGCGGTTTAGGTTATGCCATTGCACAAAAATTTACAGTCAACGGAATTACAACCATTATTGCAGGACGGGATATAGAGAAACTGAATAAGGCCAAAGAACAACTAGGTGATTTGTGCTTTGCCATGCCATGCGACGTGTGCGACCTAAAGTCAATCCCTGCTTTTGTTGAAAAGCTGTTGTCACAATTTGGACAAATTGATATACTGGTAAACAATGCCGGCATCAATTTGAAAAAAGAATTCACGGAAGTAACAGACGAAGATTTTCAAAACATACTTACTACCAATGTAACCGCAGTATTCAGCATGAGCCGTGAAGTGGTGAAGTTCATGCTTACTAAAAATACAGGATGCATCATAAATATCAGCAGCATGGCAGCTCAATATGGTTTGCCAAAAGTAATTGCATACAGCGCAAGTAAAACTGCCATTGACGGCATGACAAGAGCGATGGCAGTTGAACTATCACCCAAAGGCATCCGGGTAAATGCGATTGCACCCGGTTTTATATACAGTGCTATGACGGCTAAAGCACTTGACAGCGACCCGGAACGCAAAGCAAAGGTTTTTGGCCGTACACCAATGGGCCACATGGGCCAACCGGAAGACATAGGCAATGCCGCCTTGTACCTGGCAAGTGATGCGGCTAAATATGTTACCGGCATAGTACTTCCCGTGGATGGGGGCAACAGTATTGGTTTTTAAAGAACCAACTTTTATAAATGAAAAAACGATTTGCTATCATACTATTTTATGCTGTACTGGTTAGTTCCGGTAAAACACTGGCGCAAATAAAATTGCCTGCCATTGTTAGGGACAGTATGATTTTGCAAAGGGATGTACCCGTTAACATCTGGGGTTGGGCTTCACCCGGCGAAAAGATTTCCATTACATTCAATAAGAAAAAATTTACTGCCAGGGCAGATAAGAACGGCAGGTGGAAAACAATTTTACCTGCAACAAAAGCTGGCGGGCCTTATACACTGGAACTGAGCGGCAAAAATAAAATCACGCTTCACAACGTACTTTTTGGTGATGTGTGGTTTTGCAGCGGGCAAAGCAATATGGTTCATCAGCTGCAGATTCATGATGTACGATATGCAAAAGAAATTGCAGAAGCCAATTATCCTCACATCCGGCAATTCTGGGTTCCAAATACTACCAACCTCCAGGCACCACAGGAGGGATTGCCCTTTAGTAGCTGGCAGGCTGCTATTGGTGAAAATGTGAGGCCTTTTTCGGCAGTGGCTTATTTTTTTGCCAGGAAATTGTACAACGAATTCCATATTCCGATCGGTATCATCAATGCTTCTGTGGGCGGGTCGCCGATCGAAGCATGGACAAGTGAGGAGGGCTTAAAAGATTTTCCGGGAACGGCTGCGGTTATTCAAAAAAATAAAGACACAGCCTGGGTAAACAGTGTTACCGAAAGAGACGGTAACTACCAGCCAGCAATACCCGAAGACCTGGGCAAGACGGGTGCAGTAAAATGGTACGAGGTTAATTACAAACCAACCGGCTGGAGAAATATCAATATACCAGGCTACTGGGAAAACCAGGGCATTAAAGATCTGGATGGCGTGGTTTGGTACCGAAAAGAAATCGATATCCCTGCTTCTATGACGGGAAAGAATGCCCGGTTGTATTTAGGACGTATTGTTGATGCAGACGAACTCTATGTCAATGGATTGCTTACCGGCAATACAACTTACCAATACCCCCAGCGGCGTTATACTATTTTGCAAGGCATATTAAAGCCGGGCAAAAACCTTTTTGTGATCAGGGTTTCCAATACCGCTGGTGAAGGAGGTTTTGTACCAGACAAACCTTATTTTTTGTTTGCAGGCAATGATACTATTGATCTGAAAGGTACATGGCAATACAAAGTTGGAGAAGTGTTTCCTGCAATGGAAGCGAAGCCCGAACCTCCTTTCCGTTTGCAATACCAGCCAACAGCTTTGTACAATGCCATGATAGCGCCTCTATGCAATTATACGATCAAAGGCTTTTGCTGGTACCAGGGCGAAGGCAATATACATGCCGCTGAAGCGTACCCGAAATTATTACCGGCATTGATCAGCGACTGGCGTAAGCAATGGCAACAGCCTGCCCTGCCCTTCCTGATCGTGCAACTGCCGGGGTTTGGTGATTACAATTACACCCCGTCTGAAAGCAATTGGGCCGTACTCCGGGAAGCACAGTTAAAAACACTGTCTGTGGCTAATACAGCGTTAACGGTTGCCATTGACCTGGGAGAATGGAACGACATTCACCCGGATAATAAGAAAGATGTAGGAGAAAGGCTTGCTGTTGCTGCATTGAAACTTGCCTACAATAAAAACATTGTGGCCTCCGGCCCATTGTTTACATCTTCAGCAATTGAAGGAGATAAAATATTCATCCATTTTACCAATACCGGGAGTGGGCTGGTAACAAGTGACAATGAAGCACCGGGAGACTTCGCTATTGCAGGTGCAGATAAAAAATTTGTGTGGGCAAATACGATAATTGAAGGAGATAAAATAATTGTATCAAGCAATAAAATAAAAAAGCCAGTGTATGTAAGATATGCATGGGCAGATAATCCTGTGCATCCAAATTTATATAACGAAGAAGGCTTGCCTGCATCCCCATTCAGAACAGATCATTAAACCAGTGTAAAATGAAAAAAAAGATTTTATCCATCGCAGTAATTACCCTGATAACATTTGGCAAGCTAACGGCACAAAATTATATGGTATTAGATGCCGCTAAAGCCGTAGACACCATCAATAAGAATATTTATGGGCATTTTGCAGAACACCTCGGCCATTGCATTTATGGTGGTTTTTATGTGGGTGACGACAACAAAAAAATTCCCAACAAAAATGGGATAAGGCTTGACGTTATTGAAGCATTGAAAAAACTTAAAGTGCCTGTGTTGCGGTGGCCGGGCGGATGTTTTGCTGACACCTACCACTGGAAAGATGGCATTGGACCAAAAGCCCAGCGCCCTTCCATGCTTAATATCTGGTGGGGCAATGTGAAAGAAGACAATAGTTTTGGCACCAACGAATTTCTCAATATGTGTGAAGTACTGGGTGCAGAGCCTTACCTCAGTGGCAATGTAGGAAGTGGCACTCCGCAGGAACTGGCAGACTGGGTAAAGTACACCACTCATCCTGCCAACAGCAGTCCTATGCCTGAATTAAGGGCCAAATACGGCAGGCCAAATCCATGGAAAGTAAAATTCTGGGGAATGGGAAATGAAGCGTGGGGATGTGGTGGAAATATGACGGCAGAACATTATGCTGATGTTTATCGCCAGTATGCAACATTTATGACCGACTGGAATAACAGTGATGGCATTTACAGGATAGCCTCCGGGGCTTCTGATGACGACTATCACTGGACAGAAGTACTGATGAAACAACTGCCGCCCAAAATGTTCAATGCACTGGGGCTTCATCATTACTCGGTAATTGACTGGAATAAAAAAGGCTCCTCCGACAGCTTTTCTGAAACAGAATATTTCACCACTATGCAAAGAGCATTGCTGATGGAAGAGCTGGTGACCAAGCACAGTGCCATCATGGACAAATATGATCCCCAAAAAACAAAAGCGCTGGCTGTAGATGAATGGGGAGGCTGGTATGATGTGGTGCAGGGCACAAACGAAGGATTTTTGTTTCAACAAAATACCATGCGTGACGCCATGATAGCAGGTGCCACGCTAAATATTTTCAACAACCATTGCGACCGGGTTAAGATGGCCAACCTGGCGCAGATTATCAATGTACTGCAGGCAGTAATATTAACCAACGAAGAAAAGATGGTTCTTACACCCACTTACCATGTAATGGAAATGTACAATGTTCACCAGGATGCGTTAATGCTTCCGCTTTCCCTTACCAGCAATGATTATGTACTGGGAGATAAAAAACTGCCGGCAGTATCTGCCTCTGCATCAAAGGATAAAAATGGCGTTGCTCACCTATCTCTCGTAAATATAGATGCTTCAAAAGAACAGAAGATCACCGTGCAGTTAGGGGAGCTAAAAGTAACAACCGTTAAGGGACGTATATTAAGATCAGCGCAATTGCAGGATCACAATACTTTTGAAAAACCCGATGCTGTAAAACCAGCAGCTTTTGATAACGCTGTTTTAAAAGGGCAGGAATTAACTGTTACACTGCCCCCGTTCAGCGTGGTGGTGCTTGAATTGAAATAATAAAATGAAACTGTAGCGGCCGGGTCTTTTCTATCACAACAATACTTACTGTGCCGGAAAGATCATTGGACCCGTATTAATCAACACTGTTTTTAGAATTAACATGCAAACACTGACAATAATTTCCGGTTCCATTTATGCAACCGATTGCATTAGATTCAACCGGTAAAAATAATAGAGATGACAACCATTTATCGCAGCATTATCAGCTTCACCGGCATTTGCCTGCTGAACTTTTTTACGCTGCTGTATGCCCAAACAAACACTGCCAATCCTGCGATAAATTATCAACAGGTAAATACCTATGTGAATCCTGTACTGCCGGGTGATCATCCCGACCCTACCCTGTTACAGGTTGGGAAAGATTTTTATCACTGCGGATCCAGTTTTCATTTCACCCCTTACCTGCCCATTTATCATTCAACAGACCTGGTTCACTGGAAGGTGATCAGCAGGGTGCTTGCTCCGGCTAAAGCTTCCTGGGTAACCGATCGTCCTTCAGCAGGCGTCTGGCAGGGTGCTCTTACCTATTTCTATGATTCCTACTGGATCTATTTTTCTGCCAACGGGCAATGGTTTAGTAAAGCAGCAACGCCTTACGGCCCGTGGACTGAGCCAGTAAAACTTACCACCAACCCGGCTACAGGCGAACTGGGTTATGATAATTCAATTTTCGTTGATGATAACGGGAAGCCCTACATGCTTATTAAAAACATGCAAAAAGTGAACCGCATACAAGCGCTGGGAAAAGATGGGCAGCTAACCGATACAATAATTAATCTTGATTGGGTAAATGCAAATCTGCAATACAGTTGGGCCGAAGGGCCTGTAATGTGCAAACGCAATGGCTATTACTATTATTTTCCTGCTGGAGATGTTTCAGGTGGGCAGTATGTTCTCAGGGGAACTGCTTTAACTGCCGACTCAACAAAATGGGAAAGACTGGGAGAATTTTTTAAACCGGTTACCGATACAACCACAGGTTTTCGGCGCCCGAATCACATTGCGGCACCACTTCAATTAGCCGATGGTACCTGGTGGACAATTGGACAGAGCTATGAAAAATATGCCAACGATGACTGGTCGGGCAAAGGGCGCCAAACATCCCTGTATCCGGTGATATGGGAAGCTGACAGGCCATGGGGAATGGCTCCCACAAATGCGCCCATCAAAAAACCCAACCTGCCACAAACTGGCATTTTATGGAGAAGTGTACAATCAGACTATTTTGAAAAGGACAACCTCGATCTGGCATGGCATTTTTTAAATAAAAAAGATGCCCTGCACTATTCTTTCAAAGCCAGGAAGGGATGGATCAGGTTAACACCTGATAGTGGAAGAACAAGTTTGCTTCAAAAAGAAACCGACCGATATTATTCCGCCATTACAAAAATTGATTTCAATGCTACGGACACCACTGCAAAGGCCGGGCTCTATCTAACCAACGGCAAACAAAAGGTGCATGCACGCTTGTATGCAGGTTTTGACGAACACAAAAAAATCATTTTTCAGCTAGATACCGCAGTGCATAGTATTCCCCATACAACCGGAAATATTGTGTGGCTAAAACTTGAAAGAAACCTGCATGAGTTAACAGGCTACTACAGTGCCGATGGAAAAATATGGTTGCCGGTTGGTTTACCGATCAGTGCCGTTCCAATTGATAAAACGCAGCCTGACTACAATTCATGGGTAGGCACCTCTATTGGTTTATTTGCAGAGGGTAAGCCAGCCGACTTTGATCTTTTCATTTGCAAAGACGGGTTTTCCACCCTGCCAGCAGCCGGATACAGCAATTATTATGGAATTGAAAATTTAAATGACGGAGCAGTAACAACTAACAGTGTACATGGTGGATGGTTGATGCTAGCAGGCGTAGACCTAGGCAGTAGAAACAATGTAGCTAAAAAAGTTGAAGTAACAGCTTTGGCAAAAGCCGCTGGTAATATTGAGATCTGGCTTGATGATCTTAAACAGGGAAAGCTGATTGCAACAATACCAGTTGCTGCCGGAAAAAAAAATCATGGAAAACATACAGCAAAGCCTTGAAAAATATTTCGGGCCAGCATGATGTATTTATAAAATTCCCAGCGGGAACTGATCATAAATTATTGATCAAAAACATTCGGTTTTCAAAATAAAATAAACCAGCGTCTTGCAAAAAAAATCTACATATACCATTGCATTGCTGCTATTGCTGACGCTTCCAGTAAGGGCACAGGAAATAATGAACCTTTATCCCGGATCTATCCCCAATGCCAGGAAAACTTCTGTAACCGAAGATAGTACTGACAGGTCTGCAGCACTGATAAGAAGGGTTATCACACCAACACTGGAAGTTTATTTGCCACAAAAAGAAAATGCTACCGGAGCAGCGGTGATCATATGCCCCGGGGGAAGTTATAAAGTGTTGGTATACCAGGGCGAAGGCGTTGCAAGCGCAAAGGAATTCGCAAAGCATGGAATAGCCGCTTTTGTTCTAAGATACCGGCTGCCAAATGATTCATTTGTAGCGGATAAATCCATCGCTCCTTTACAGGATGCACAACAGGCCATTAAAACAGTACGTGACAATGCCCGGGGCTGGAGCATTGATCCGGGTAAAATAGGCATCATCGGGTTTTCAGCAGGTGGTCATTTAGCCTCCACCGCAGCCACTCATTTTAAAAATGGGTTGATTGAAAACAGCAGCAATACCAGTTTGCGTCCCGATTTTTTGATATTGGTTTATCCCGTTATCAGCATGAAGGATAGCTTGACACATCCTGACTCAAGAAGAAATTTATTAGGCGATCAGCCCACAAAAGCAATGATCGAAAATTTTTCGAACGAGTTGCAGGTCGATGAGCAAACACCACCGGCTTACATCACCCACGCCGGTGACGACAAACTGGTAGATGCAGACAACAGCATCTTTTTTTATGAAGCGCTCAGGCACCATCATGTAGATGCCGAACTGCACATTTATCCAACCGGCGGACATGGCTTTATATTCAAACAAAAAGACTGGATGAACGAATTGTTCGAATGGATGCAACGGTCAAAATGGATCGGTTCAATAAAACAACAATGAAAAAAATTGTTATCATAATTTGTCTTACCGCATCGGTGCATTGTTTTTCCCAAAACAAAACCGGGCTTAAGCTTTGGTACAACAAACCCTCAGGTAAAACCTGGGAAAATGCACTGCCGGTAGGCAATGGAAGGCTTGGTGCCATGATCTATGGCAATGTTGATACAGAAAGGATCCAGTTAAATGAGCATACTTTATGGAGTGGTAGTCCTAACCGCAATGATAATCCACTGGCCATTGATTCACTCGCCGAAATACGCAGGCTGATCTATGAAGGCAGGCAGGCCGCTGCAGAAAAACTGGCAAATAAAACGATCATCAGTAAAACATCACATGGACAGATGTTTGAACCAGCCGGCGAATTGAACCTTTCCTTCAGCGGGCAGGGTAATTACAGCAACTACCATCGTGAACTGGATATTGAAAGAGCGGTTGCAACGATCACCTACACCGCAAATGGCATTACCTATACCAGGGAAGTTTTGGCATCATTTTCTGAACGTGTGATTGTGATACATCTTACGGCCAGCAGATCAAAGAGCATATCCTTCACTGCTTTTTATACAACGCCACAACCGAATATTTCGGTGGAAACAACAAATAATCAATTAAGCATATCGGGTACCACGCTGGATCACGAAGGTGTAAAAGGCATGGTTAAATATAAAGGTATCAGCTACTTTAAAAGGGAAGGCGGCACCTATAGCTCAACTGATACATCTGTAACCATTACAAATGCAGATGCTGTAACCATTTATATTTCCATTGCTACCAACTTTAATAACTACCATGATATTACAGGCAATGAAAATGAAAGAGCTGCTACACCTCTTACCAAAGCACGTAAAAAAACATTCGCCGGCATATTAAGAACACATGTGGCAGCATACCAAAAATTCTTCAACAGGGTAACACTCGATTTAGGAACCGGTGATGATTCAGTACCAACTGATCAACGCCTGAAAAACTTCAACAGTACCAACGATCCCCAATTCGCAGTGTTGTATTACCAGTATGGCCGTTACCTTCTTATCTCTTCCTCTCAGCCGGGCGGCCAGCCAGCAAACCTGCAGGGAATCTGGAGCCATCAATTGTATCCCCCCTGGGATAGCAAGTACACGATCAATATCAATGCTGAGATGAATTACTGGCCGGCGGAAAAAACAAACCTTGCAGAATTGCATGAGCCATTTATGCAAATGGTAAAAGAGATGGCAGTTACCGGGCAAACAACAGCAACAACGATGTATGGCGCAAGAGGCTGGATGGCACATCACAACACCGATATATGGCGGGCAACAGGTGCGGTGGATGGCGCCTTTTGGGGAGCCTGGGTTAATGGAGGCGGTTGGGCGAGCCAGCACTTATGGGAACACTACTTATACAGCGGTGACAAAGCTTTTTTATCATCTGTATATCCAGTATTGAAGGGCGCTGCGCTATTCTATGCGGATTTTTTAGTGGAGCATCCTAAAAAGAATTGGCTGGTGATTTCGCCGGACCAATCACCCGAAAATGCACCCAAAGCCCATGACAATTCATCCATCGACGCCGGGGTTACAATGACTAACCAGGTAATATTTGATGTATTCAGCACAGCGATTAGAGCAGCACAAATTTTAAACAGGGATGCGGGGCTGATTGATACGCTGAAACAAAAACGCAGCCGGCTTGCTCCTATGCAAATTGGGCAATATGGTCAATTGCAGGAGTGGCTGGATGATGTGGATGATCCCAATGATCATCACCGTCATATTTCTCATTTATACGGCCTCTTCCCTTCTAATCAAATATCGCCTTACCGCACGCCTCAACTATACAGCGCTGCAAAAAACACTTTGCTGCAGCGGTCTGATATTTCTACAGGCTGGAGCATGGGCTGGAAAGTAAATTGGTGGGCAAGAATGCTGGATGGAAACCATGCCTATCAACTGATAAGAAATCAACTAACGCCTGTGGGTACACTGGAAAGTGGCGGCGGCACTTATAACAACCTGTTCGATGCACACCCACCCTTCCAGATTGATGGCAATTTTGGCTGCACTTCGGGCATTACGGAAATGTTGCTGCAGAGTGCAGATGGCAGCCTACACCTGTTGCCGGCGCTTCCGGATGCCTGGCTTAAAACCGGCCGTGTAACAGGCTTGCGTGCAAGGGGTGGTTTTGAAATTGTTGAATTGCAATGGCAAGACGGGAAACTGGTGAAAGCGGTAGTGAAATCTTTACTGGGAGGGAACCTGCGGTTGCGGACACCCAATGAAATAAAACTAACAACAGGCACGGGGCTCAAAAAAGCAACCGGCGAAAACAGTAATCCTTTTTTTCAAACTGAAAAAATTTCCGGGGCAATTGTTTCAGCAAAAGCGGTTATTGAACCACCGCTTTTAAAAGAAACATTTGTGTATGATATCGTTTCAAAACCAGGGCAGCTGTATTCGTTTAGCATAAAATGATCTATTACAGTACAAAAAAAGAATTCAGTTACATGGCAACACTATTTATGAGCAGAACAACAGTTCTGATGCTCATGGCAGTAATCACGTCAGGCATTATGGCACAGCCGGTAAGGCAGCCGCAGTTTGAATCTCCGAAAGTAAATGCTGATAATTCGGTAACGTTTAATTTTTATGCGCCGGCAGCAAAAGAGGTAAAACTAAATGCACAGTTTTTAAAAAGCCCCGCAGTAATGACAAAAGATACCGCAGGCGTATGGACCATCACTACGGATGTGGTTGAGCCCGATATGTATCCTTATTGTTTTATTGCAGATGGCATTTCGGTGGCCGATCCAAAGAACCAGGCAATATTTCCCAACGAAGGGTTTCAGAACAGCCTGGTGGAAATAACCGGCAGCGCCCCACTGGTGCATACAATTCGGGATGTACCGCATGGCACTGTTTCCTACCGTACTTATCATTCTCCTGAACTTGGAGCAAGACCGGTGCTGATCTACACCCCACCCGGTTATGAGCAGCATGCAGCAAAAAAATACCCGGTACTTTATCTACTGCACGGCACCACCGATGTGGAAGAAACCTGGACAAAAGTGGGTCGTGCCAATATCATACTCGATAACCTGATCGCACAGGCAAAGGCCACACCCATGATCATTGTGATGCCTTACGGACGGGCCTACCCTGTTATCAGCAAATCGTCGGGCAGTTTAAGAAACTGGGAAAACCTGCAGGAGTTTAAGAAAGATTTTTTTAATAACCTGCTGCCCTTTGTAGAAAAAAATTACAGCACCATCAATGATAGTGAACACCGTGCCATTGCTGGTTTTTCCGGTGGTGGTGGCACCAGTCTTTATTTCGGGTTGAATAACCAGGATCAATTCAGCTGGGTATGCGGCTTTGCTCCCGGCATGCTGAAAAACGAATTCGACCGAAATAATGCCGTTGCATTCAAAGATGCTGCACTTACCAACAAACGGCTGAAGCTATTCTGGATTGGTGTGGGTAAGGAAGACGGGTTATACCCGGTAATTACCGATTACCTGGCAGTGCTGGATGAGAAAAAGATCAACCATGAAACATTTATTTCCGGTGGTGGGCATACCTGGATGAACTGTAAACTTTACCTGTCAACCATCGCACAAAAATTATTTAAATAAAAGATGATCCATAAAATTTCAGTAACATGATGAAAAAAGGAATTGCCGAAACAGCATTGTTTTTTGCAATGCTATGTGTTGCCACTGTTACCAATGGCCAGCCCCCGAGAGGACCATGGATTGTATCACCGCAGGTGAATGCAGATAAAACAATCACCTTCCGTTACCTGGCACCGGCTGCCAGAGAAGTTAAACTGAGCGGGCAATTTTTAAAAACAGCCCTGGCAATGACGAAGGATACACAGGGCATCTGGAGTGTTACTACCGGTGCCGTACAACCGGATATCTATCCCTACAGTTTCCAGGTGGATGGAGTGAATGTGATGGATCCGGCCAATGTGGCTTTCTTTCCAAACGAACGCTTTAAAGCAAGCCTGGTAGACGTGCCGGCCGACACGCCGCTGCTGCATACTATGCAGGATGTGCCGCATGGCGCAGTTACTTATGAATACTATCCTTCCGTTGAAGGCACAACCGGCACAGTGGTAATTTATACACCGCCTGGCTATGATAAAAATACAAAGGAGCAGTACCCGGTGTTCTATCTCATCAGCGGGACTACCGATACGGAAGAAACTTTTTTTAAAGTAGGCCGCACCAATTTTATGATGGACAACCTTATCGCTGCAGGCAAGGCCAAACCGATGATTGTTGTAATGCCTTACGGCAATATTGCTGCACGGGTGGCTGAACAAACAGGCGGCAGTAAACCTGCCGATCCCGTTGTAAGGGACAATGCAGACGCATTGAAAAGAGCAAAGGATTTTGAAACGGACCTGGTTGCCAAACTGATTCCTTTTGTTGAAAATAAGTATCGTGTTATCAGCAACCGCGATAACCGTGCTATCGGGGGTTTTTCAAGAGGTGGCGGACAAACGCTGCGTACCGCATTCGGCAATATGGATAAATTTTCGTGGATTTGCTGTTACAGCGCCTATTTGTCTACCCCTGAAATGGAAGCTGGTTTCAGGCATATATATGAAGATCCGGCCAAAACAAATAAGGAACTTAAAATGCTTTGGATAAGTGTGGGCAACGAAGATTTTTTATACAAACAAACGGTGGACTTCATGGATTTTTTGAAAGCTAAGAATGTGAACTATAAAAGTTTGATCACCCCGGGCGGACATACCTGGATGAATGTAAAAACCTATGTAGCACATACGGCAGCATTACTTTTTCAATAAAATAAGCAACGATGAAACAAGCGGTCAATCTACTTTCGTTATTCCTGGCAGCAGGGCTTACCGCCAATGCGCAACGGCCACCCTCGCTCAGTTCGCCTGATGTACACTCAGATCACAGCATTACATTCCGCTATTACTCCCGTACTGCACAAACGGTATCCCTGAACGGAGAATTTTTACCCACTCCGCTGCCATTAATAAAAGATACTTCCGGTATCTGGACGGTTACCGTTCCGCCGGTACAGCCCGATATCTATCCATATAGCTTTATGGTTGACTCCGTACAGGTGGCTGATCCAAACAACACGTACATTTTTGCCAACGAACGTTTCAAGCGCAGCATTGTTGATGTTGTGGGCGATGCACCACTGATCCATTCTTTACAAAACGTACCGCATGGCGCCGTAAGTTACCGGTACTATGCTTCTTCCACATTGGGCACTACCAGGCAATTGCTGGTATATACGCCCCCGGGGTTTAAGGCTTCCGGCAAGAAAAAATACCCGGTGCTTTATTTAATTCATGGCGGATCCGACACAGAAGAAACATGGATCAAAGTGGGCCGTGCCAATTTTATTGCTGATAATTTAATTGCACAGGGTAAAGCCGAACCCATGATCATCGTGATGCCTTACGGTAATGTGAGGCCAAAGCCCATGGGCGATTTTACAAAAGATGTGATCGATGATATCATTCCTTTCATCGAATCGAATTACCCGGTACTGAACGATAGCTGGCACCGGGCTGTAGCCGGGTTTTCTGTTGGCGGCGGGCAAACACTGAACATCGGTTTAACCAATACAGATAAGTTCGCTTATATCTGCTCGTATGCACCGTATACAGCAACAGAAGAGTTTCAGAAAAATTTCACAAACTGGATGCCCGATGCAAATAAAATGAATAAAGAATTAAAACTGTTCACCATAAGCGTAGGCACCGAAGATTTTCTATACAACAGTGTAAAACAGAACATCGCAATGTTTGAAGAGAAAAAAATAAAATTGAAAAGCTATATCGTTCCGGGCGGGCATACATGGATGAATTGTAAAAAATACCTTGCCACAACACTGGAAGGGATTTTCCATTAGTCATTGTGTTGATCAAAGCGCCGGGTAAAAAAGTTGGTTGATAATTAAATAAATTAAAATACAGAAAACATGAAAATGAAATTCAGGTCATTCGTTGTTGCAGCAGGTATTATAATGAGCAGCAGCAGCATTGCGCAAACAACAGCCCCCACTGTCATTGAAGACTTTAAGCCTTCAACATTAAACCAACCAGGCCAGGAATATCCCCAGGTAAACTCACAGGGCTATGCCCGTTTCAAAATAATAGCGCCTTCGGCAGATAGTGTGAAAGTGAGCCTTGGTCTCGGCGGCAGGGGCGGCACCAGGTTAAAGCAAATGCCCGACAGTAGCTGGATGGGTACAACAGAAGGCCCGATGGACGAAGGCTTTCATTATTACAACGTAAACATTGATGGCGGCAAATTCAATGACCCCGGCGCCCAAAATTTTTACGGTTCCATCCGCTGGGAAAGTGGTATTGAAATACCCGCTCACGACCAGGATTTTTATGCCTTAAAAGATGTTCCGCATGGCATGGTTCAACAGGTACTCTTTCCTTCCGCCGCCACCAATACCTCCCGCAGGGCCTTTGTGTATACACCACCCGGTTATAACAATGACAACAAAAAACGCTATCCTGTTTTGTACCTGCAGCATGGCTGGGGTGAAGATGAGACGGCCTGGAGTGTTCAGGGGCATGCCAATCTGATCATGGACAATATGATCGCCGAAGGAAAGATCCAGCCATTTATCATTGTGATGACATACGGGATGACGAACAGTGCCCGCTTTGGAAAGATCAGGGAATTTAAAATGGATACATTTCAAACCGTACTGGTTGACGAACTGATTCCATATGTGGATGCCAACTTCCGCACCATCGCCAAACAGTCGCACCGGGCCATGGCCGGGCTTTCGATGGGAGGAATGGAAACACATTTCATCACGTTGAACAAGCCGGAAGTTTTTTCTGCTTATGCACTGCTGAGCGGCGGCGTGTATACCCCTGAAGAGATAAAAGACAAATCAAAACTGAAACTCATCTTCCTCAGTTGCGGCAGCAAAGAAAGACCCGATGCAGTAAAGAGCGCTGTCACCACTTTAAAAGACGCCGGCATCAATGCAGTTTCCTATATCTCAGAAAATACAGCGCATGAATTTCTTACATGGCGCCGGAGTCTGCATGAACTGGCACCGCTCCTGTTTAAGAATTGATTACACCAATGCAACGGGCATGCTGATGATAAAAAATTATTCGAATAATTACCAATGACATTCACAAATAAAATACTGGCTATACAGTGGTATACAATAAAATCAAAGCGTGTAAAAAATTGAGTCACTGTATGCCCCGGCTTCTGGCAATGCTTTTGACTGCTCATTTTTTTTGTATGCCAGGAATACATGCACAATCAAACACATCCGCAAATATCAACGGAAAGTATAGAAACGCATTTGCAGAAGCTGGTTACTCACAGGCTGCAATAGACGCAAAAGTTGATAAAGCTTACAAAGATCTATTTGAAAGCAAGGCAGGAATCTATTTTGAAGTGGGCGATTCAATGGCCTATGTTTCTGATCTGAAAAATCACGATGCAAGAACAGAAGGACTTTCTTACGGCATGATGGTGGCAGTGCAATTAAACAAAAAAGAGGTGTTTGACAGGATCTGGCGCTGGTCGAAAAGATACCTGCAACACCAGGATGGACCGGGAGAAGCCTATTTCGCCTGGAGCATTGATCCAACAACTTTAAAGAAGAATTCAGAAGGATCGGCCTCCGATAGCGAATTATATTTTGTAACGGATCTGCTCTTTGCATCTAACCGTTGGGGTAACAACAGCGGGATCAATTACTATGCGGAGGCAAGACGAATACTGGATGCCATGTGGAAAAAAGATGGCACCGGGGACATCTTTAACCTGATTAATACAGCACACAAACAGATCAGCTTTGTGCCGGAAGGAAATGGCTATACATGGACCGATCCATCCTATCATCTTCCTGCATTTATGGAGATATGGGCCATGTATGCAAAAGACGGGCACGAACAGTTTTACAAAGATTGCGCCGATACCTCAAGGGCTTATTTGCACAGGGCCACGCATCCTGTTACCGGTTTAAATCCCGATTATTCCGAATTCAGTGGTGCACCTCATGATACAAGGTGGATCCCTGTTGCCTTCCGTTATGATTCGTGGAGGGTGCCGATGAATATAGCCATGGATTATGCCTGGTTTGCAAAAGATGCAGCATGGCAACAGGAGTATGCCAAACGCCTCCAGCAGTTCTTCCGCTCAAAAGGTATCGACTCATTTGAAGACCAGTTTAACTTAGATGGCTCCCGGCCCGCTTCCATACTGCAGGCCGGTGGTTTTAAAAAGCTCAGGCATTCCATCGGGCTGGTAGCTGCAGTTGCTTCCACTGCGATGATCAACAAAGAAAAAAGCAGTCATGATTTTATTCATGCGTTGTGGAATGAAAAATTGCAGCCGTATGAAGATGGTTACTTCGATCCCTATTACGATGGGCTGCTTTACCTGTTTAGCCTGATGCACCTGAGCGGTAAATATCAAATCATTACACCAGAAACAAATTAACATAAACATTACGGTGCGTTCACAAAAAATTATCAATATGAAAAAAATACTTTTTGTCTTTGCAGGTTCATGGATACTAAGTTTACCTGCCCATTCACAGGATGCGGTAAAGCCTGCAGCAGCAGGTTTTGATGTGCTGCGTGAAAATATCAAACATGGCAATATCGATACCGTTACCTACCAGTCGAAAACAGTTGGCAGCAAAAGACGGGCTCTCGTGTACACGCCACCGGGATATTCAAAAAAGAATAAATATCCTGTATTGTATTTATTGCACGGTATTGGCGGCGATGAAAAAGAATGGCTGAACGGGGCCAATCCAGGGGTAATACTTGATAACCTTTATGCAGATGAAAAGCTGCAACCAATGATCGTGGTGATGCCCAACGGCAGGGCCATGAAAGACGACCGTGCCGTTGGAAATATTTTTGACAGCGCCAAAGTGCAAGCCTTTGCGAATTTTGAAAAAGACTTATTGAATGATTTAATTCCCTTCACTGAAAAAAAATACCCCGTGCTGGCCGACAGGGAGCACCGGGCTGTTGCAGGCCTGTCAATGGGGGGCGGGCAATCATTGAATTTCGGCTTGGGTAACCTCGACAAGTTCGCCTGGATAGGTGGTTTTTCATCTGCTCCCAACACCAAAACGCCGCAGGAATTAGTACCTGATGTGAATGCTGCAAAAGAAAAAATAAAATTACTTTTTATCTCCTGCGGTGCCAGCGATGGATTGATCTTTTTCAGCAAAAGAACGCATGACTTCCTGCAACAAAACAACATTCCGCATATATATTTTATCGAACCCGGTGTACATGATTTCAAAGTCTGGAAGAATGGCCTGTACATGTTTTCCCAATTGATTTTTAAACCGGTCAATGTAAACTCGTTCTCGAAATACCCTGTTGCAGGAGCTCCTGCTGCAACCAATATCCGCAATGGACAATATCCTCAAATACTATCCGACAGTCGTGTAGTATTCAGCATCAAGGCTCCCAACGCCAGTAAGGTGCAAGTTGACCTTGGAAGGAAATACGACATGGTGAAAGATGCCGATGGTGTTTGGACTGTTACTACAGATTCCATCAGCGAAGGCTTTCATTATTATTCACTGCTCATTGATGATGTGGCGCTAGCAGATCCTGCAAGCCAGACATTTTATGGCATGGGCCGGATGGCAAGCGGTATCGAAATCCCATTTGCCGGTGGCGCTTATTACGCACTAAGGGATGTGCCGCACGGTGACATACGGATAAAAAAATATTTTTCGAAAGTAACAAACTCCTGGAGGGAAGTTTACATCTATACACCACCCGGCTATGATGCAAACCAGGAAGAAAAATATCCTGCATTGTACATTTTACATGGCGGTGGCGAAGACCAGACGGGCTGGGCAACACAGGGTAAAACGGATTTGATCATCGACAATTTGATCGCAGCAAAAAAAGCACCGCCCATGCTGGTGGTAATGATGGATGGAAATATTGGCGGCGGTGGATTTGCCGGCTTTGGTGAACAATCGCTCCGCACATTCGAAAATGAATTACTGCAATCCGTAGTGCCATTGGTTGAAAAAAATTACAGGGCAGCAGCAGAACCCGGCAAGCGTGCACTCGCCGGCTTATCAATGGGAGGTTTGCAAACCTTACATGCCGGCATTAGAAACACCAACATGTTTGCGTACCTGGGTGTGTTCAGTTCAGGCTGGTGGGCTAACCAGCCGGCGCTATCAAATCCGCAATACGAGTTCATGAAAACAAATGCTACCCTCATCAACAATAACTTGAAAAGCTTTTGGATCTCCCAGGGAGGTAAAGAAGATATAGCACATGCCAATTGTAAAATCATGCTGGCCAAATTCGATGAGATGAATATCAAATACCAATACAGCGAATACCCAGGGGGGCATACCTGGCCGGTATGGAGAAATAACCTTTACAATTTTGCGCAAATCCTGTTCAAGTAAATTTTGACCATATGAAAAAATCGATCAGCCGGGCCTTTCATTTATTGATAAGCATTTTTTTGAGTGGCACGGCGTTTTGCCAACAGCCTGTTGCAGTCAGCGCCACGCCAGCAACCATCTGCAATCCCGTTAGCCTCAGTTACCGGTTTTGTTTGGATACACCATCACGAAGGGAAGCGGCCGACCCAACCATGCTGGTTTTTAAAAATGAATATTATTTATTCGCCTCCAAATCGGGCGGTTATTTTCATTCGGTTGATTTGATTCATTGGGACCTGGTTACTACCACCGATCTCCCACTGGAAGATTATGCACCTACCGCAATGGTGATGAATGATACGGTTTATTTTATGGCTTCTGCTGCCGCCCCATTAAAAATTTATAAAACAGCCGATCCCAAATCCGGCAAATGGGAAATAGCCAACCCGGCTTTCCCGATTGGCATGATCGATCCTGATCTGTTTTTAGATGAAGATGGCCGTTTGTTTTTTTACTATGGCTGTTCCAATATAAACCCCGTCTATGGTGTGGAGCTTGATAAAAAAACACTGAACCCCGTCAGTGTACCAACCGCATTGTTTAACAGCAGGCGGGATGTGCATGGCTGGGAACGCAAAGGTGATTACAATACGATCATCGACAATCCATGGATTGAAGGATCATGGATGACTAAACGAAATGGAAAATATTACCTGCAGTATGCCGGTCCGGGAACAGAATATAAGAGTTACAGCGATGGCGTGTATGAATCCGACAAACCCCTTGGACCATTTGTATTAGCAAAACACAATCCTTTCTCCTACAAACCAGAAGGATTTATTGCAGGGGCAGGCCATAGCAGTACGTTCCAGGATAAGTATGGCAACTACTGGCATATCTCTACCATGACCATTTCGCAAAAACACATGTTCGAACGAAGGCTTGGCCTATTCCCCACGTTTTTTGATAAGGATGGTGAAATGCACGTGTACACAAGCTTTGGAGATTTCCCTTTTACAATGCCGGCAAAAAAGATCAGCGGCCCGGAAGAACTGTTCCCGGGATGGATGTTGCTTTCTTACAATAAACCTGTACAGGTGTCTTCGGAATTGCCCAATCATTCAAAAGAATATGCTGCAGATGAAGAGATCCGCACTTACTGGAGTGCTGCAACCGGCAACAAAGGCGAATGGCTAAGCATGGATCTGCAAAAGATCTGCAGCATCAATGCAGTGCAGATAAACTATGCAGAAAACAATACCAACCTGTTTGGTCGCAGCGATCATATCTACCACCAATACCTGCTGGAGTATTCTGCTGATAATAAAACATGGAAGCTCCTGGAAGACAAAACGCAGACTACAACCGATGTACCCCATGATTATCTTGAATTAAAAACACCCGTTAAAGCAAGATACCTGCGTATTACCAACCATAAAGTACCCGATGGAACTTTTGCCCTCGCAGGCTTACGTGTTTTTGGAAATGATGGAAGTGAAGCACCGCTTGCAGTAACAAACATCACAATAAAAAGAAATACAGACCGCTGCGTTGCAAAACTCAACTGGCCAAAAATTGCCGGTGCGGTTGGCTACAACATCCGTTATGGTACCGCTAAAGATAAACTGTATCAAACGTACCAGGTAATGGGAAAAGAATCCGTAAGCATTAACAGCTTAAACGGTGGGCAGCGGTACTATTTCAGTATCGATGTATTTAACGGCAGCGCCGTTACAAAAGGAAAGAAAATAATTGAAGTTGATTAATATCCAAAAAATTAAGCATGAAAAAAATATTCCTGCACATTGCCTGTTGCATTTTAGCGGCAACTGCCCTGGGGCAACAATATCCTTACCAAAACCCATCCTTAAATTCAGCAGAACGGGCGAAGGATTTGCTATCGAGATTAACACTCGAAGAAAAAGCATCATTGATGTTCGACCAGTCGCCGGCCATACCAAGACTGGGAATCAAAAAATTTAACTGGTGGAGTGAAGCGCTGCACGGGTTGGCCAACAACGACAACGTAACTGTTTTTCCCGAGCCGGTGGGTATGGCAGCCTCTTTTGACGATTCGCTGCTGTATAAAATATTCAACGCCACTTCTGATGAGGTTCGTGCAAAATACCATGATGCCATAAAGAGCGGAAAAGAAAACAGGCGTTTTCTAAGCCTTTCTGTGTGGACACCCAATGTAAATATATTCCGAGACCCCCGCTGGGGACGTGGGCAGGAAACCTATGGTGAAGATCCATACCTCACATCAAGAATGGGCGTGTCTGTGGTAAAAGGATTACAGGGACCCGCAGATGCAAAATATCGCAAACTGCTGGCCTGTGCCAAACACTACGCCGTACACTCCGGGCCCGAGTGGAGCAGGCATGTGCTTAACCTCAACAATGTTGATCCACGGGATCTGTGGGAAACCTATTTGCCAGCTTTTAAATCATTGGTACAGGAAGCAGATGTAAGAGAAGTAATGTGTGCTTACCAGCGTTTGGATGATGAACCCTGTTGCAGTAACAGCCGTTTGCTGCAAACCATTTTGCGGGATGACTGGGGATTCAAACATATTGTTGTGTCTGATTGTGGTGCGGTCACCGATTTTTTTACCAGCCATAAAACTTCATCCGACGCCGTGCATGCATCATCGAAAGCGGTGCTGGCAGGAACCGATGTGGAATGTGTCTGGCAGGGATACGCATATGAAAAGTTGCCTGAAGCTGTAAAAAAAGGATTGATCGCTGAAAAAGAAATAGACAATCATTTATTGAAAGTACTGATCGGTCGTTTTGATCTGGGAGATTTTGATGACAATGCCCATGTGCCCTGGGCAAACATCCCGGTTTCCATCATCAACAACGAAGAACACAGGAAGCTGGCGCTTGATATGGCCCGGGAATCCATGACGCTTTTGCAGAATAAGAGCAATGCACTTCCGATAAAAAAATCTGCAAAGAAAATTGCAGTGATTGGTCCCAACGCCGACAATGAACCTATGTTATGGGGTAATTACAATGGTACCCCGGTAAGAACGATCTCTATTTTAAATGGCATCAAATCCAAACTTGCGGATAACGTTGTCATTTTTGATAAGGCATGCGACCTGGTAGAAAACAAAGTAACCCAAAGCTACTTTTCCAAAACAGCTGTAGCCGGTAAAAAAGGGTTCAAAGCGACTTACTGGAACAACCGGGAGCGTACAGGCGATGCCGTTATCACCGACCAGATCGTGAATCCTTTTAAAATTACCACTGCGGGCGATCATGAATTTGCATCCGGTGTTAAACTGGTGGAGTTCTCTGCTTTGTACGAAACGGAATTTACTGCGCCGGAAACAGAAGAAATTGTTTTTAAATGTGGCGCTACCGGTTATTTCGAATTGTTTGTCAACGGCCAGTCGCTGGCCCGCTATTATAACTGGCGTACACTGCCTTCCCGAATTGCTTATAAGGTTGAAAAAGATAAAACCTATAAAATTGAGATCAGGTATGCGCAATTAAATAACTGGCAGGCCAACCTGGAATTTGATTTTGGTAAAGAACTGGATATCGATTTCACCGGGTTGATCAATAAACTGAAAGGTATTAACGAAGTTGTTTTTGTTGGTGGTCTGTCCACGTTGCTGGAAGGCGAAGAAATGCCGGTAAACTATCCCGGTTTTAAGGGTGGCGACCGCACCGATATTCAACTGCCACTTGTGCAACGCAATTGCCTGAAGGCATTGAAAGCGGCCGGCAAAAAAGTGATCTTTGTTAACTGTTCAGGATCCGCCATTGGCCTGGTACCGGAAACAGAAAGCTGCGATGCGATACTACAGGCCTGGTATGGAGGCGAGTCTGGTGGTCAGGCTGTTGCCGATATATTGTTTGGTGACTACAATCCTTCCGGAAAACTACCCGTTACTTTTTATAAAGACACTACACAGTTACCCGATTTTGAAAATTATTCCATGAAAGGAAGAACCTACCGTTTCCTGGCAACTGAACCGGTTTTTCCATTTGGTTATGGTTTAAGCTATACCAGCTTCAATATTGGAAATGCCCACTTGAGCAAAACAACAATAAAAAAAGACGAAGATGTTCTGCTTACCATCCCGGTAACAAATTCCGGCAAGCGCAGCGGAACTGAAATCGTACAGGTGTATGTCAAAAAAGTAAATGACAACGATGGTGCAATTAAAACATTGAAAGGATTTAAAAGAACAAGCGTAGAAGCAGGCAAAACTGTGAACGCCCTGGTGAACCTTCCTTCTTCAGCTTTTGAATTTTATGATGCTGCAACACTAAAAATGGCTGTTACAGCCGGTGAATATGAACTATGGTACGGCAACAGTTCAGCAGCGAAAGATTTGAAGATGATTAAAATAAATATTCAATAAAAGCTGGATCATAATTTTCAGGACGACAACGATCGGAAATATTATAATAGTATAAAAGATTTAATAATGAAGATCAAAATAAAATTATTGCTGCTTGCAATATTAATGGTTCCGGCTTCGAAAATATTTTCGCAGGATAAAAAACTGTACATCTTCCTTTGCTTTGGCCAGTCTAATATGGAGGGAAATGCAAAGATCCAACCGCAGGATACTTTCAATATTGATGCCCGTTTCAAGGTACTGGAAGCAGTGGATTGCCCGAACCTGCAACGAACCAAAGGCAACTGGTACACGGCTGTTCCGCCACTCAGCAGGTGCAATACAGGCCTCACTCCTGCTGATTATTTTGGCAGAACATTAATAGCCAATTTACCAAAGGATGTGAGAGTAGGTGTGATCAACGTAGCGGTTGGTGGTTGTAAAATTGAATTGTTTGATAAAGACAATTATCAAACCTACGTAACAACGGCACCCCAATGGATGATCGGCATGATCAACGCATACGATGGCAATCCCTATGGAAGGTTAGTAGAAATGGCAAAAATTGCTCAAAGATCCGGCATCATCAAAGGCATCCTGTTACACCAGGGAGAATCAAATACCGGCGATACTACCTGGCCTGAAAAAGTAAAGCAGGTTTATAGCAACCTGCTGAAAGATCTACACCTCAAAGCAAAAAAAGTACCATTACTCGCCGGAGAAATGGTAAGTGCTGCGCAGGGTGGTAAATGCGCCAGTATGAATGCGGTCATAGCAACATTGCCAAATACCATTCCTACAGCCCATGTTATATCATCTGCTGATTGCCCTGCTATACCTGATGGTTTGCATTTTAGTGCAGAAGGTTACAGGATACTCGGAAAAAGATATGCTGAAGAAATGTTGAAACTGTTAGGTATAGAAATGAAAGTTACAGAATGATAAAAAACCTGTAAAATGAAATGGGCCAATAAATGATAAAAAAACTATTTACTACGATGGCTGTGATGGGAGCGCTTTTGTGTAATGCACAAGATCCCATTATCCAGACCAAGTATACTGCCGACCCGGCACCAATGGTTTATAATGACACTGTATTTCTTTATGCAGGACATGATGAAGATGATGCTTTTGGTTTTGAAATGTATAATTGGCTGCTCTATAGTTCAACCGATATGGTAAACTGGACAGACCACGGAGCTGTAGCATCTTTAAAAAACTTCAACTGGGTAAATACCGATAATGGTGCATGGGCTGCACAATGTATTCGCCGTAACGGAAAATTTTATTTGTATTGCCCGGTACCAAATGGACTGGGAATTGGTGTATTGGTAGCTGACAGCCCTTATGGACCATTTACAGACCCTATAGGCAAACCACTGATAAAAAACAGCACAGATGATATTGACCCAACCATCTTAATTGATGACGATGGCCAGGCTTATCTCTATTGGGGCAATCCAAATTTATATTATGTAAAACTGAATGAGGACATGATTTCTTATTCAGGGGACATTATAAAAGATGCCTCGTTCGCCAAAGTAAACAACCAGCCGGATCGCTTTCATTACCAGGAAGGCCCCTGGGCTTACAAACGCAATGGTTATTACTATATGGCATACGCCTCTACCTGCTGCCCCGAAGGAATAGGGTACGCCATGAGCAATTCAGCAACTGGTCCATGGGTATACAAAGGGAGTATCATGGACGGCGATAAAAGATCGAATGGTAACCACCCGGGAATTATTGATTTTAAAGGACAATCCTATGTATTCGGGTTAAATTATGAATTGTTAAAACGGAGGATGTCTAAACATTATGAAAGGCGCTCGGTAGGTTTAGAAAAAATAACTTACAATGATGATGGCACCATTCAAAAATTACCATTCTGGTCAACCGGTGTAAAACAATTGCACACACTCAATCCATTCAATAAAGTGGAAGCAGAAACCATTGCTTTCAGTGAAGGTGTTAAAACAGCAGCTGCTGCAGAATGGGAAAGAAATGTATCCTGGAACAGGGGGAAAAAAATTGCAGACAGGCTTTATGTAACCTCAATTAATAACGGTGATTATATTACAGTAAAGGGGGTTGACTTTTCACACGGCGCCTCGTCAGTAGAAGTGAATGTTGCCAGTTTGAATGGCGGAAAGATTGAGATCCGTACAGACAGGATTGATGGTACTGTAATAAGCACTGTTGATGTTAAAAATTCGGCTGAAGGCGATGTGTGGAAAACCATTGCTGCACCAGTTAAAAAAGTTACTGGCATTCATGACCTTTTCCTGCTTTTTAAAGGACAGAAAGATCTGTTCTACTTTGACTGGTGGAAGTTTAACCGATAAATTTTATATACGCTATCTAATCATTTAATAAAGTACAATGCGATTGCATCTTCTTTTACAGCTTCTTTTTGTAGTGGCTACCAGCCATGCACAAACCTGGCAAAAAACAAATGGTGGAATAAAAACAACCATCAACGATATCAATATTGAAATTCAATTCTACAACGAATCAACCGTAAGGATCATTAAATCCCCTGCAGGTAGTTCTTTCAATAAGAAAAGTCTTTCTGTTATCGCAGCACCTCACGAGGTAAAATTAACTGTCAAAGAACAAGCTGCGGTGCTTGCTGTAAAGAGCGAAAAGCTAACCGTTAACTGTAGTCTTACTTCCGGAGCAATAAGTTTTTATACAATTCCAGGCAAGGCAATTTTGAATGAAAAGGAAAACAGCGCCTCATTCATCCCCTTTAATGACGCAGGCAGCAATACCTACAACATTGAGCAGGCGTATGTTTTAGATAAGGCGGAAGCGCTTTATGGTTTGGGGCAGCAGCAGCAGGGTAAAATGGTACAGCGTAATTTAAAGCTGAACATGGTGCAGGGTAATACGGATGACTACATTCCTTTTTTCCAGTCAGTAAAAGGTTACGGCTTATTTTGGGACAACTATTCGCCAACGGTATTTACCGATAACCAGGACAGTACTTCATTTAGATCAGCCGCAGGTGACTGTATTGATTATTATTTTATGTACGGAACAAATGCCGATGGCGTAATTGCATGCATGAGGAATCTTACAGGTCAGGCCCCCATGTTTCCATTATGGACTTACGGTTTCTTTCAAAGTAAAGAACGATACAAAAGCCAGGATGAATTGATTGATGTAGTAAAAAAATACCGGGAGTTAAAAGTTCCGCTGGATGGTATCATCCAGGACTGGCAATATTGGGGCAATAATTATTTGTGGAATGCCATGGAATTTTTGAACCCGGAATTTTACAACCCACAAAAGATGGTAGATGATGTACATAAACTAGATGCACACATGATGATCTCTATCTGGAACTCTTTTGGTCCAAAAACAAAACAGTACCGGGAACTCGATAGTATGGGAGCATTGATGAACTTCGTCACCTGGCCACAATCAGGCTCTGAAAAATGGCCTCCTTACAAGGATTATCCTTCCGGTGTAAAAGTATACGATCCATACAATCCTGCAGCCCGTGATATTTTCTGGAAGTATTTGAACAAGGGGATTTTCTCCCTGGGCATGGACGGATGGTGGATGGACTCCTCCGAACCAGATCATCTCGATAGTAAACCATCCGACATGGATAACAGAACATTCCTCGGTTCTTTTCGGAAAGTTCGCAACGCTTTTCCTTTGATGACAGTAGGTGGTGTTTATGACCACCAGCGTTCTGTATCCGATAGTAAAAGGGTTTTTATTCTTACCCGTTCTGCATTTGCGGGGCAACAACGTTATGGTGCCAATACCTGGTCAGGTGATGTAAACTCATCCTGGAATGCTTTAAGAAACCAGGTATCTGCAGGATTAAATTTTTCACTTACCGGTATACCTTACTGGAACAGTGATATCGGCGGTTTCTTCTTATGGAATTTTAAAAAGAAGTTAGAAGACCCTGAATATCGTGAACTGTATGTTCGCTGGTTACAGTTCGGCACTTTCTGCCCTATGATGCGATCGCATGGTGCCGATGCCCCAAGAGAAATATACCAGTTCGGTAAAAAAGGGGATAAAGCTTATGATGCGATTGAAAAATACATCAACCTGAGATACCGTTTGCTGCCCTATATCTATTCCACATCCTGGGATGTTACGGCGAATCATTCCAGTATGTTCCGTGCATTGATGATGGACTTTGCTCATGATAAAAATGCATTGGATATTAATGACGAGTTCACGTTCGGCAAATCCATCCTGGTAAGCCCGGTTACCAATGCCATGTATATCAAACCTGTTATTACAGGAAAAGACACTTTACTGGTTGAAGATTTCAGCAGGACCAAAACCAAAGAGACCTACTTGCCCACTGGTACAGATTGGTATGACTTCTGGACAGGAGAAAAATTAAGCGGCGGTAAAAATACAGCAAAAGAAACACCACTTGATGTCATTCCACTGTACATAAAATCTGGCAGCATTCTTCCCATGGGGCCGGCTGTGCAATACGCCGCAGAAAAAAAATGGGATAATTTGGAAATCCGTATCTATCCCGGCGCTGATGGAAAATTTGTGTTATATGAAGATGAGAATGATAACTACAATTACGAAAAAGGAATTTATTCCACCATTGGTTTTACCTGGGATGATAAAAAGAAAACGCTTACTATAGATGAAAGAAAAGGCCAATTCCCGGGCATGCTGGAAAGCAGGAATTTCAATATCATTCTTGTCAATGAAAATAAAGCCGGCATCGAAAATTTAATTTCCCCGGCAGACAAGGTAGTAACTTATGCAGGAAAGAAAATAACGGTAACCTTCAAATGAGTGCGATGAAAAAAATAAAAGCAATTATACAGTTAGTCTGCGGCCTCTTACTGGCTGGCAATTCAACCCAAGCACAGGATAAGCTATACAGCAACGAATTTCCGCTGGCAGACGTGAAATTGCTTGATGGCCCTTTTAAACATGCCCGTAATCTTAACATTAAAGTTCTTTTAGAATATGATGTTGATCGATTATTGGCCGGTTACAGAAAGGAAGCCGGCTTGCCGGAAAAAGCAAAAATTTTTTCTAATTGGGATGGACTGGATGGCCATGTAGCCGGACACTATCTATCTGCCCTTGCTATGAATTATGCATCCACCAAAAATGCTGAATGTAAAAAACGTATGGACTATATGCTGGCAGAATTGAAAGCATGCCAGGATGCGAACGGGATAAACAACCAGGATTGGGCAAAAGGCTACGTGGGGGCAGTACCCAATGGAAAAAAAATATGGAGCAGTTTAAAACAAGGTGATTTCACAACTTACAATGCAACCTGGGTACCCTGGTATAATGTTCATAAAATGTATGCAGGCTTAAGGGATGCATGGCTGTACACAGGAAACAACACCGCAAAAGATATCTTTTTAAAGTTTTGCAAATGGGGCATAAACATCACCGCATCATTAACCGATACACAAATGCAATCCATGCTGGATATGGAGCATGGCGGCATGAATGAAATTTTTGCAGATGCTTACGAAATCACCGGCGAAGAAAAATACTTAATGGCCGCAAAAAGGTTTTCGCACAAAATGCTGCTGGACGCAATGGCTGTTAAAAATGACAACCTTGATAATAAACATGCTAATACGCAGGTACCAAAAGTAATAGGCTTTGAACGCATTGGCGAATTAGCAAAAGATGATGTATATAAAACTGCGGGCAATTTTTTCTGGGAGACAGTGACAACAAACCGCAGTCTTGCATTTGGCGGCAACAGCAGAAGGGAATTTTTTCCTGCAGTTACTGCTGCAACCGATTTTGTAAATGATGTGGAAGGGCCTGAATCCTGTAATTCCTACAACATGCTTAAACTAACGGAAGATCTATTCAGGGTAAATCCATTGGCAAAATATGCAGATTATTATGAAAGAACATTGTACAATCACATCTTGTCTACACAACACCCTGTACATGGGGGCTATGTTTATTTTACACCGGCACGGCCAAGGCATTACAGGGTGTACTCCTCCCCTAACGAAGCCATGTGGTGTTGCGTAGGAAGTGGAATGGAAAACCATGGCAAATACAACCAGTTTATTTACACCCATGAAAAAGATGCATTGTATGTGAATCTTTTTGTTGCTTCAGAATTAAACTGGAGAGAAAAGAAAATCAAGATTAAGCAGCAAACAATTTTTCCTGAAGAAGAAAAGACCAGCTTAACGATCACTGAAGGTGCTTCCCTTTTTTCATTAATGATCCGTTATCCTTCATGGGTAAAGGAGGGCGCTTTAAAAGTATTGGTTAATGGCAAAGCCATTTCATTTACCAACCAGCCATCCTCGTATATAACTATTAAACGTTTATGGAAAAAAGGTGACCTGGTTACAATAACATTGCCGATGCACAACAGCATCTGGCAAATACCCAACGTTCCCAATTATATAGCATTACTCCACGGCCCTGTTTTACTGGGTGCAAAAACGGGAACAGAAGATTTAAAAGGTTTAGTGGCAGACGATGGCAGGTGGGGACAAATTGCAGCCGGCAAAAAACTTCCGTTGGATAAAGCGCCCATAATTATTGAAGATGATTTCAATAACCTAACCACTAAACTAAACCCAGTAGCTGGCAAACCTTTAACCTATACAGCTACAGGAATTAAAATGATTAACCCGGCCAATGTTGTCTTCGAGCCATTTTATAAAATCCATGATTCCAGGTATATGATGTATTGGATGGCATTAAGCAATAACGGCTACCAGGCTTACCTGGATTCAATTGCTATGGAAGAAAAACTAAAAGTAGCATTAGAAAAACGCACCATCGATTTTGTTGCTCCCGGCGAGCAACAGCCTGAAGCCGATCACTTCATACAAAAGGAACACTCCGGCACAGGAAACCAGCAGGATGAATTCTGGCGGGATGCCAATAACGAAGGATATTTCAGCTACCAGCTTTCTACCAATGACGAAACAAGCCTTTCGCTGCTGGTGAAATACTGGGGAGCCGAATGGGGCAACAGGAAATTTGACATCTACATTGATGAGGAGAAATTAATTACCGAAGACAATACGGGCAAATGGAACCAGTCTGCTTTTCATACCGTAGAATATAACATACCTGATGCAATGGTTAAAGGAAAAAACAAACTAAGGGTGAAATTCCAGGCTCTGCCGGGCAATACAGCCGGAGCGGTATATTATATACGCTTAACAAGAAAGTAAATGAAATTAAGATCTGCGAAATAACATATTTGAAATATTCGCAAAGGGGATGGATAAAGCATTATCTGTACCTGGCAGTTATACTTTTATAAAAATAAAAATGGGTAAGAATAAAATACACTTCATGAAAAAGATATTCGCAGCCGCCATGGTTTTTTGGGCAACTATTTCTCATGCCCAGGACTACAAGTCTTTCCCCATGTGGAATTACAAGTTGCCCTTTGAGCAAAGAGTAAATGATGTGATAAGCCGCCTTACACTTGAAGAAAAAGTGAACCAGATGCTGAATACCACACCAGCCATACCAAGGCTTGGTATACTTGCCTATGACTGGTGGAACGAAACACTACATGGCGTGGCAAGAACACCTTATCATACTACCTCCTATCCACAGGCCATCGCTATGGCAGCCACCTGGGACAGCAACTCACTGTACCGCATGGCTGATTATGCTGCAATGGAAGGAAGGGCCATTCAGAACCTGGCAATTCAACAGGGAAAAACCAAAGACAGGTACCTTGGGTTAACCTACTGGACGCCCAATATCAATATTTTTCGTGACCCCCGCTGGGGAAGAGGACAGGAAACTTATGGCGAAGACCCTTTTTTAACAGCCATGATGGCGAGGGCATTTGTAAGAGGTTTGCAGGGCGAAGATCCAAAATATTTAAAAGCAGCAGCCTGTGCCAAACATTATGCCGTACACAGCGGGCCTGAACCAGGCAGGCATGCAGATAATTTCAATCCGTCTGCCTATGACCTGTGGGATACTTACCTGCCTGCATTTAGAGAGTTGGTAACAAAAGCAAATGTGGCAGGTGTAATGTGTGCCTACAATGCGGTGAATACACAACCCTGTTGCGCCAATGATTTTTTGATGAATGATATTCTCCGCAGGCAATGGAAATTTACAGGTTATGTAACCAGCGATTGCTGGGCGATTGATGATTTTTTCAGGTATCATAAAACGCATAAAGATGCGGTAACAGCTGCTGTTGATGCTGTAATGCACGGAACGGATATTGAATGTGGCAATGCTGTTTATTATACATTATTAAATGCTGTAAAAGAAGGATTGATCAGCGAAGCGCAGATCGATATTTCCCTACGCAGGTTGTTTACCATCCGTTACAGGTTAGGCATGTTTGATCCGCCATCGATGGTAAAATATACCAATGCTCCGGAAACTACTTTAGAGGCACCCGATCACAAAGCGCTGGCGTTAAAAATGGCGCAGCAAAGTATCGTGTTATTAAAAAACCAGGATAATACACTGCCATTAAAAAAGACAATTAAGAAGATTGCCATTGTTGGCCCCAATGCAAATAACCGCGTTGCAGTTTTAGGAAATTATAATGGTGTTCCTTCAGAAATTGTTACCGTACTGGATGGCATCAAAGCAAAGCTGGGCGGGAATACAGAAGTGGTATTCGAAAGAGCTACAACATTCACCAATGATACTTTACTGTTGTACACTGATGTCAGCGGGCAGTTAACCTGGGAGGGTAAGCAGGGATTTAAAGCGCAATACTTTGATAATGTTGAATTGAAAGGAGAAGCCGTCGCTGTAAGGACTGAAAATTCCATTGATCATTCCTGGCAGGAGGGAGAAGCTGTAATTGGAAATTTAAAGGCAACTAATTTTTCTGCCAGGTACAGCAGCAATTATACTGCAACGGCAGATGGAAATATAACTTTTGAAATAGACGGCGACGATGCGTACAGACTACTCATCAATGACAAAGAAGCCATTAATGTATGGACACGTAACCGCATGGGCGCAAGAACTTTTAAATTGAAAACGCAAAAAGATTCCGTCTATAAACTGGTATTGGAATACTGGCAGGGTGCAGGTAAAGCTGATATCAGGTTGAGAACAGGGAATTTTGAACAGACTGATTTTACAGCATTGGCCAACAGGATAAAAGATGCAGATGCGATAGTGTACGTGGGTGGCATTTCTCCACAACTGGAAGGAGAAGAAATGCCCGTAGATGCCCCGGGTTTTAATGGCGGTGACAGAACTACGATTGCCCTGCCAGCAGTACAAACTCAAATGATGAAGGCATTGCAAACGACAGGAAAGCCTGTTGTATTTGTAATGATGACTGGTAGTGCCATTGCCATTCCATGGGAAGATGAAAATATACCGGCCATTGTAAACGCATGGTATGGAGGGCAAAGCGCAGGCACCGCCATTGCAGATGTACTGTTTGGAGATTACAATCCGGCAGGAAGATTACCGGTTACATTTTATAAAAGCGACAGCGACCTGCCGGGTTTTAGTGATTATGATATGAAAGGAAGAACATACCGTTACTTTAAAGGAGAAGCTTTATACCCTTTTGGATATGGACTAAGCTATACAACTTTCAACTACAGCAATCTGAGGTTACCCTCAACTGTTACGAAAGACAAAAAAATACCAGTAAGTGTACAGGTGACCAATACTGGCAAGATGAATGGAGAAGAAGTGGTGCAATTATATGTATCCAGTCAAAATAAAAATGTACAGGCACCAATCAGGGCATTGAAGGGCTTTCAACGCATTGCATTGAAAGCTGGTGAAACCAGGATGATACAATTTAATTTATCCCCTGGGGACCTTTCACTGGTAAACAATGAAGGGAAGTTGTACCTGCCCAAAGGAGAAATAAGGATCAGTGTGGGCGGCGGACAGGCAGATGTTAAGAATAAAACTACCAGCAATGTTTTGAGTAAAACCATCATTGTTAAATAATACTGACGAATGCATTCAATCAGCAGATTGCCAGGCTTAAAAACAAATTATTGCACAACTAAAAATCAGAAATGAAAATACTCTTGCCAATACTCATTTTTACAATAGTTTCCACAGGTATAAAAGCTCAATACAACCCTGTAACTATTCCTGGTTCTGAAATAAGAAAAATAAATTCCAGCGTTGTAAGCGGGCAGGAATATGAGCTGCAAATATTGTTGCCCTCAGGTTATAAAGAAAGTAATAAAAAATACCCGGTGGTTTTCCTGATGGACTCCCAGTGGGATTTCCCGTTGCTAAAATCAATCTATGGTCAGCAGTATTATGATGGCTTTATACCAGAAATAATTATCGTTGGCGTTACATGGGCTGGCAGCAATCCGAACCCGGATAGTTTACGGGCAAGAGACTACACCCCTACCAAAGAAATGCGTTTGATACAAAGCGGCGGTGCCGATAAATTTCTTGATTTCATGAAACAGGAATTATTTCCTTTTCTTGACGCCAATTACAGGGTAGACAATAAACAACGAATCTTAATGGGTTGCTCACTGGGAGGCTTATTTACACTATACAGCATGTTTACACACACAGATATGTTTACAGGATATGTGGCAGCAAGTCCTGCTGTTGCCTGGAATAATGAAGTGTTATATAAATATGAAAAGGAATTCAGCCGGGAAAAACTGTCGAGCCCTGTTCGGTTATACCTTACCGTGGGTGATGTAGAAAGAGGACGTGAAATATTTACAAAGATGAGCAGTTTACTACAAAGCCGGCATTATCCCAATGTATCAATCCGTTCAAAAGTTTTAGAAAACACCGGGCATTCAGGTACCAAAAGCGAAACCTACAACAGGGGGTTACAGTTTATCTTTGAGAAACCCGACATTTCCTGCACCAATACCATTCTACAACTTTATCCTGGCAATTATGTTGATACGAATGGAAATTCAATTGAAATAAAAGCCGACAACAAACAATTGGCACTGTATTATCCGGGTGAAGAAAGGGAACTTTTGAAATATGCAGGCAATGATTTATTTTATTCAAATGCAGTATTCTTAAACCTGATTTTTTCAAAAGACGGAAGATCATTCCAGCTCAATCAATTTGGCAGGAGTTCAACATTTAGCAAAAAATAACAGGCCGCATTTTTACTTCAGAAAAAAACAACCATGAATCAAACGGAAAAAAAATCAGGTGTTGCCATTGTTGGAATGGGCAACTATGCAACAGGCCAGTTAATACCTGCATTGCAGCAAACAGCACATTGCTACCTGGCAGGCATTGTTACAGGTACATCATCCAGGAATAATGAATGGAAAGAAAAGTATCAACTGCCGGAAAGGAATATTTACAATTACGGAAATTTTGATTTGATAAAAGACAATGCTGACATTGAGATTGTTTACATCACGCTACCTACTCACCTGCATGCTGAATATACCATCAGGGCATTGCAGGCAGGTAAGCACGTTATCTGTGAAAAACCAATGGCGCTTACGGTGGCCGAATGTGATAAGATGATTGCAGCGGCAGAAAAAGCCAATAAGTTTTTATTGATCGGATACCGTTTGCAATTTGATCCTTATCACCTGGAAATGATCCGTCTTGCAAAAGAAAAAGTATATGGCGAAATCAATAGTATTGATACTGCATTTTCGTTTGTGCCCGTACCCGGCGAATGGCGGTTGAACAAATCCAGTGCCGGTGGTGGTCCGTTAATGGATGTAGGCATTTATTGCATACAGGCAGTGTGTTACATAACAGGAAATGTACCCCTGGCCGTTACCGCACAAACGGCTCCTGTGAGTGACAATAGTAAGTTTATAGGCGTTGAAGAAACAATACAATTCCAATTAGAAATGCCAGGTGGAGTAATAGCAAATTGCCGTAGCAGTTACACTGAAGAGATCGGATATTTGAAAGTAAATTGCAGCAATGGTTGGTTTGAATTAGATCCAGCCTTTAACTTCGGCAATTTAAAAATGAATGCGTCAGACGGAAGAAATTTTGAAAGATATACCTCTTCACAACAGGCCACTCAACTTGATAGCATGGCACTTTCCATTCAGCATAACCTGCCTTCCATATCCTCAGGAGAAATGGGAAGAAGAGACATAATTATTATTGACGCTATTTATGAAGCCATGAAAACAGGCAAAAGAGTAGCAATAAAAGGCTAAATACCTGCAGCAAATAGAAATCATAGTGAATCTGCCAGCATGCACCTGCTAACAATACTTCACTGATTTTTTTCCTGCAGTTCTGCAATCTTTGCAAATTCATCCCCCAGTTTATTACTCAGGCTTTCGAATATTTCAAAGTATTTTATATAAGTATGATGATGATTTTCGCCGGGAGAATAACTATCAGCAATTTCGATCTGGCCAGCCGCCTCATCCAATGACTTGAATATCCCCATTTCTGTAGCGGCTAAAAGAAATGCGCCTGAACTTACACTGTTTGAATTCTTGGTTACATACACCTGCTTGTTAAACATATCTGCGATCATTTGTGTGCAAAACGGAATGGTTGCAAAACTTCCATTTACAGAAAGTGCACTGATATTCCTGTGTTCGGCCAACATCTTTCCAACACTGTAAATTTCATACAATATGCCTTCAATAGTAGCTCTTATAAAATGCTCCCGCTCATGTTTAATATTTATTCCAAAGAACATGCCTCTTGCATCAGGATTCCAGATGGGCGCCCGTTCCCCTAACAGGTAAGGCAAAAACAACAATCCACCGGAACCAATGGATACTTTGGTGGCTTCCTGCAGCAGGCTGTTCATACAACTTTCCAGGTCATAGGCTGTCGCAAAATCACCGAATTGTTTTGCAAACCATTCAAACGTGCCTCCCCCACTGTTACTGGGACCGCCGCTTACAAAACAATTTTCTGTGATCAAATAATTAAAGATCCTTTTCTTTTCATCATGCAGTATTTTGTTGCCGACAACTCTTACGGCACTGCTGTCTTCAATAGTAATGGTGGCTTTATCACTATTCCATATACCGGCGCCTAAAGTAGCAAGGCAACCATCGCTGGACCCGATGAGTATTTTAGTATCAGCGCTCAAACCCAATGAATTCTGGTACGCTTTTTTCAACGTGCCGGCAGTAGCAAATACCGGTACCAGTTGCGGTAATTTATCGGTAGTTATTCCCGCAAAATTGAGTGCCTCCTGCTCCCAGGTTACCTTGTGAATATTTAATATGCCGCTTGCACAAGCCAGGCTGTAATCTATCATATACTCTCCGGTTAGCTGGTGTATCACATAAGATTTAATAGATAGAAATTTACCTGCCTGCAGGAATTTCTCCTGGTCATTATTTTTCATCCAGGCAATTTTCAGCATGGGAGACATGGGATGAAGCGGGGTACCGGTGCTGCTGTACATTGCATCTGCAATGGAAGATCCCTTTATTTCTATGGCCTCCTTTTTTGCACGGTTATCAGCCCATGTATATGCATTGCCCAAAGGAACACCATGTTTATCTACTGCAAGTGTACTATGCATAGAAGAGCTGAAACATACAGATGCCACTTTATATTTTTTTGGGTGAATTATTTCATTCATCAGATTTTTAAGCACATATAACATGGTAATAAAAATCTGTTCAGGATCCTGCTCGCTATAATCAGGCTGGGTATGAAAAGTGGGATAATAACCCTTCATACTACCTATAGCAATACCGTTAAGGCCAAAAGCAAATATCCTTACAGCATTGGTACCCAACTCTATGGTGATAATACATTTCATAAACACAATTTATTCGTTATAAGAATTATTTTTCCTGAACTCCCCGGGTGTAAAGCCAGTGAGTTTTTTAAATGTTGTTGAAAAATGCTGAGATGAGTAAAACCCTGTATCAAAAGCGATATCAGTGATACTCACCTGCGGCTTTTTTAATAGTTTAATGGCTTCTGAGATCCTGATATTGATAAGGTAATTTAAAGGAGTAAAGCCTGTATAGCTTTTTACCTTTTCGTTAAATAAAGTATTACCGAGTCCTGCCAATGCGGCCATTTCATCAACCGTCCATTGGTGTGCAATATCTTTACGCAAGGCATCATCCAGTTTCATAAATGTTTTATGAAAATCCCTGCCCGGATTGTTTTGCCGGGTAAGTTGTCTTGTTAGTAGTATAAACAACTCATCTATGTGATTATTCACCCTGGCAAAATAACCTACCTCCTGGTTGGATAATTCCTGGTGAATACATTTTATTATCCTGCCTGCCTCATTTATTTTGGTTATTATAAGCGGGTTGCTCAACAATAAAATTTTGCTGATGGCTGTTATTTCATTGCCAGATAAACTACTCCACTTATCTAAAACAATTTCATCTGCATCTTTCAGATCGGCATTGATATGTAAAAAAGAAAATGAGCCAACTTCAAGCACAGCAGTACTGCTTCCAAATTCCTGTCCTGGTAAAATCATGGCAACATCACCAGGAAAAAGAATGTACTCGCCGTCGTGAATATACCAATGAAACTTGCCATCCAAAACGTAGAAAAATTTAACCCCCTGCATTAAAACTTTTGGAAAAGCATTCAACTGGATGGAAGAATTTTTAATAACGCCCAATTCAATAATGTGTGGAAATAAATTCAGTTCTTCAGAACTACCTTGTATCAGCACAAATTGATTCATACAGCATTTTCTTATTTTACCTCCGATGTAAAAACCAGGAAGTGGTAATTTAAAAATAAAGAAAAGATTTTAGTTTGTCCTTCTTGTATAAAATCCACCGTAGTTTATTATTGGAAGTCTGCGATTATTAATTACAATACGTTTGTCTTTAGAAACGATTTTTTTTACCAAACAATTTGCTATATGAATAAACTTACACACCCCAAACGGGCTTTCCATGTTCTTTTTATTTTATTACTATGCATGTTATTCTCTTCATTTTCTTTTGGCCAAATGGTAACGGGAACGGTATCTGATGACAATAACAAAGTACTTTCTGGTGTAACCATATTGGTAAAGGGCACTAACAGGAGTGCAGTTACAGGTAATGATGGCAAATTCAGCATTACTGCCCGAAACGGAGAAAGCCTGGTTTTTACCTATGTAGGATTTGTTATGCAGGAAATTGCCATTGGTGACAAAAACAACCTGTCGGTGAGCATGGTTAAAAGTAAGCAGGGAGAGTTAGACGCAGTGGTGGTAACCGCTTTAGGCATCAGGCGCCAGGAAAGAAAATTGGGATACTCGGCAACGTCAGTTAAGGCAGACGATTTAGTAACAAACAGAACGAACAACGTTGGAGAATCGCTTGAGGGAAGAGTGGCAGGCCTCAATATCACGCCGCCATCTGCCGGTGCAGGTGCCAGTACACAGATACGGCTTCGGGGGCAGGTTGGCTTTTCCGGATCAACCAATTCGCCACTCATTGTAGTAAATGGCCTTCCATTAGACCAGGGTGTGAGAAATGCAGAAGGCGGTGGAAACAGCCGTGACCAGGGAGATAACATGCAGGTAGTTAACCCGGATGATATTGAAAGCATGACCATACTGAAAGGATCAACTGCTTCTGCATTGTACGGTTCAAGAGCCGCTGCCGGTGCAATTATCATCACTACTAAATCCGGTTCAAAAAATTCAGGCGTTGGTGTTGAATACACTTCCAGCTATACAACTCAAAACGCTTTGAATTACATGGACCAGTTTCAAACAGTGTATGGCCAGGGTACCGGCGGCTTAAGGCCAACTTCTGCAGCCAGTGCTGCCGGCAGTGGCCAGTTTGGCTGGGGAGAAAAACTAGATGGTGCACCCACCCCTATTTTTGATGGTACACTACAAGCTTATTCTGCTTACGAAAACAGGCTTTTCGATTATCTACAAACAGGTTCAAACTTCACCAACACCGTTGCACTATCCGGCGGTGGAGCCAATGGAAGCTTCAGGGTATCTTTTTCCAATACTGATGCAAAAGGAATTGAGCCGAGGGATGAATACAAAAAGAAGATCTTCAATGCCGGGCTTAGTCACAACATTACAAAAAAACTAAAGTTATCTGTGAACATAAACTGGGCCAACGAAATACAAAAAAATCCACCGCAGATTGGCGTGCAGGGTGCAGGGTCTATGAATTTTTTTACCAGGCTTGCTATTTCCACTCCTTCGTCAGCTTTCAAAAATAGTGCAGTCAATCCCACTACCGGAACAGAGGCTCAAACTACCGGGTTTCAAGGCACCATACTCAATCCGTATTATGCCATTCAAGCTGGTCAGAACTGGGTTAACAACAGGGACAGGATACTGGGAACTGCCACCTTAAGATATGATTTTACAGACTGGCTTTATATCATGGGAAGGTATAATTATAATTACACTGTTTCAACAAACGAAAACAATGTACCCTACGGTATTGGAACCAGCGTAGCTACCAATGCAGATGGAACATACAAAGGAAGTTACAATATATCTCAGGGAAAAGGAACTGAGGTGAACGCAGACTTTTTGCTTGGCGGAAATAAAGAGTTTGGCAAATTTTCTGTTGAAGCCAGTGTTGGTGGCAATACCTATACATCCGAAGGCAATAGTTTAAACCAGACCACCAGTAACTTTATTGTTAAAAACCTGTATTCCGTTGCAAACGGAAACGTTAAGTCTCAAAGTTATACTTATGGAAAAAGAAGAGTGAATTCTTTATATGGGTTAATGGAATTGGGATATAACCGCATGCTTTATATCAATCTTACCGGCAGAGAAGATTGGTTCTCCGTTTATAATCCTAAGAACAATAAAGTTTTTTATCCTTCAGCATCCGCCAGTTTTGTTTTCTCTGAATTATTGCCCAAACAGCAATGGCTCAATTTCGGAAAGTTAAGGGTTGCCTGGGCAAGTACCGGCAGCGCCAATGGTGTTGATACCTATGAGGGTATTCTCAATTATTTGATTGCACCCAATAATTTTAATAACCAGGCCACTGCAACAATTGATGGCGCAAATGCACCCAATGCACTATTAACACCTTTTAAAGCTGATGAAAAAGAAATAGGACTCGAATTGAGAATGTTCAATAACAGGGTTCGTTTTGACATCTCGGCCTTTAAGAAAATAACCACCGACCAGGTATTACCTGTAACTGTTTCCAACGCATCAGGCTATACGGGCACAAAGGATAACCTGGCGTCATTGAGGAATAGCGGTATTGAAACCATGATTGAAGTGGTGCCGGTAAAAAAGCGCAACTTTACCTGGACCAGTTCCTGGAATAATTCATTCCTCTCTACAAAAGTGCTTGCTATTTCACCAGGAGTAACCGATTTTCTTTTATTAAACTTTAACTCAACAGGTAACGAATTTCTTGGACAAATACGTTACACGGCAGGGTTAGCGATGAATCAATTATACACAAGAACCTATTTGAGAGATAATACCGGCAATATCCTGTTAACAGATGCCGGCCGGTTGATCGCTACACCGGACTACAAGCCTGTAGGCAGTTCCATCCCTAAGTTCACAGGTGGCTGGGTAAATAGTTTCTCTCATAAAAATCTAACGGTTTCCATATTCATCGATTATAAATTCGGTGCAAAAGTGCTGTCAGGCACAGCATTGAATATGTTAAGGCAGGGCTTGTCTGTAGCTTCACTGGCTGGCCGCAAAGATGGCGAGACCGGGCTTGTATTCCCGGGGGTTATTCAATCAACAGGGCGGCCAAATGATGTAGCTGTGACTAACCTGCAGGCTTTTTATGCAGACTACAGGAACCTCCAGATCGGGGATCCATTCATTTTCAAATCAGATTTTGTAAAGTTGAGAAATATATCTGTAGCGTATAATTTTACCAGCCTTGTAAATAAGCTATCCTATCTTAAATTCTTTAAGGGACTTACCTTATCAGCCTCTGTACGCAACGTGGCAATATTGCATAAAGACCTTCCCGGTCTCGATCCTGAAGCCATTCAATCTTCCGGGGATATAAGGTCTGGTTACGAAAATGCGGCGCTGCCAACAACCCGTAGTTATAATTTAAGTTTAAATGTAAAATTCTAATTTTTATGAGAAAAATAATATACGTCATAACCCTTAGCAGCAGCATATTCCTGTTTGCAGGATGCGCTAAGGATTTTGTAAAGATCAATACCAACCCGTACGCTGTAACATCAATAGACCCGGCACTGCTGCTTGCAGGTGCACAACGTTCTTTTAACGGAACCGGTTGGGAAACAGAAAATACCATTGTGCAGCAATTTGTAAATCCATTTAATGCCGGTGCCACTCTCGGCCCCAACTTTAATGCGGATATCGACAACTTTAATAATGCAAGATGGGAAGCCAGTTATGTTGGTACTGCTCCATTGAATAATCCTACAACCGGGGGGCTTAAAAACCTGGTGCAGGCTTTGGCAAATCTAAACGGTAGCAGCAACACTGTTAATTTAAAAAGCATGATAAGGATATGGAAAGCGTATGCATTTATGAACCTCGTTGACACCTATGGAGATGTTCCTTATTTTGATGCAGGCAAAGCCTATACGGATGGTATTTTTTATCCTAAATACGACGATGATGCAGCCATTTATGCCGACATTGAGAAAGAGCTCAGGGAAGCCACTGCCGCACTGGATCCTGCTGGAGATTATGTTTCCGCAGACCTTTTCTTTGGATTGCATGCTGCTATTCCTGTTACAACAGTTAGTGCACAGGCCACACAGTGGAAAAAATTAGGCAATTCATTGTTGCTGAGATTAGGGATGCGGTATTCCAAAGTTAATCCAACAAAAGCGCAGGCACTTGTTGTGGAAGCATTCAACGGTGGTGTAATGACATCCAATGCCGATAATGTATTTGTAAAATACGATGGAACCATTGCCACCAATGTGGCTAATGTGAATTTGGTAAACAACAATCCCAGGTTCTATTATGTGGCTGAGCCTTTTGTAAATCAACTGAAGTCAACCAACGATCCCCGCAGTGGTTTTATAATGGCAAAATTTGCAGATCCCAATAGTCCCTTAGGTGATGCAAATCCCGATCTCTCTATCGCAAACCAGTATGGCGTTCCGGTAGGTGTGCTCAGTGATGCACTTGCGCATCCGCCCTACCGTGGATTAAGAGGTGGAGGATATGACTACTCCCAGCTCAATGTAAAAATAGTAGCATCGCAAACCGCTCCCACTTTTTGGGTAACTTTTGCTCAAACATCTTTGCTGCTGGCTGAAGCAGCAAAAAGAGGCTGGATCCCGGGTGGCGATGGCGGGGCTCAAACATATTACGAAGCCGGTATAATAGCAGATATAGACAGCTACACACAATATCCAAATGGAACTTCAGTACCTGGCGCTGATAAAACTGCCTATCTGAATGATCCCGCCGTAGCTTACAATGCCACGGATGCCCTTGAATTGATCGCCACCCAATACTGGATAGCCAACATCACAATGGGCACAGAAGCCTGGGCGAATTTCAGAAGAACAGGTTTCCCGGTTTTAAGCCCCAATCTTTTTAACAATGATCTTAATGGAGGCTTCATCAGGAGATTATCTTACCCTGACTATGAATCATCCAACAACAAGAGCAATTATTTTGCGGCAGTGCAGGCCATTGGGGGTACAGACAATTTAACTACCAGGATATTTTGGGATACACCATAGTTATTTTCTTTAATAACGTTTTTCAACCCCGGTAACAGTAATTTGAGCTAAGGATGGTATGCATAATGCAGACCAGGTAAGGTCAATGTATTTGTCTATTATTTCATAAAAAATAAGCAGCAGTTTTTTTCATATGCATAAGACCTTTTGTATCTACATCAGGTCTTTTTTAAATAACAAAAACAAGCTATCTCTGTATAACGAAAGAAAGAAAAATACATGAAACAACAACTGCAGATCATAGGTTTTGAGAATTCCGGCGCAGGAAACGAGATCTTTTATTCATTTAACCCGGCAAAACAGATCAACAACAATTATAGTTTTTTAAAAGCTACTACTGGTGAAATAAACCGGGCGGTTGAAAAAGCAGCAACAGCCTTCCAGGTATACAGGAAAAAAAGCGGCGCAGCAAAAGCCATTTTTTTAACTGCAATTGCCAATGGTATATTGAATAGTGGTGATGAGCTGGTGACTGTTTGCTGTGATGAAACAGGATTGCCTTCAGCAAGAATTGAGGGAGAAAGAATGCGAACGGTTAACCAGTTAAAAATGTTTGCAGCATTATTACAAGAGGGCTCCTGGGTAGATGCAAGGATTGATACGGCGTTACCGGACAGGACTCCATTACCAAAACCTGACCTGAGGTTTATGCACATACCGCTTGGGCCGGTAGTGATTTTTGGCGCCAGTAATTTTCCCCTCGCATTTTCTGTTGCCGGCGGTGACACTGCTTCTGCCCTTGCTGCTGGTTGCCCGGTAGTTTTAAAAGCTCATCCGGCTCATCCTGCAACATCGGCCATCATCGGTAAAATAATACAAACTGCAGCTCAACATACCAATGTTCCCGATGGCGTTTTTTCATTGCTCTTTGATAGTGGCATAGAGGTGGGTTTACAGTTAGTAAAGCATCCTATGATAAAAGCCGTTGGCTTTACCGGCTCTTATAATGCTGGTAAAGCATTGTATGATGCAGCAGTGAGCAGGCCGGAACCAATACCGGTATATGCAGAAATGGGCAGTACAAATCCTGTTTTTATTTTACCACAGGTGATGGAAGAGCGGGGTGATGAAATAGCTGCTGCCTATTCGGCGGCGGTAACACTTGGCGTCGGTCAATTTTGTACCAACCCCGGCATACTCATCTATCAAAACAAGGAGGATCATTTTAAGCAATCGCTCCAATCTGCCTTTCAAAAAACAACAGGCGGCGTAATGCTTACACCCAATATTTTAAACGCCTATAATAATGGCCTGCAAAAACAACTGGCTGTTTCCGGGGTTGAGCAGCTGGCCGGATCTTCGTCACAAACAACCACTCCAGGTAACACAGCAGTGCCTGTATTGTTAACAACTGGAAACAGCACCTTCAACAGCAATGCTCTTTTAAGTGAAGAAGTTTTTGGCCCTTCCAGTATGGTAGTTGCTGTAGCTTCAAAAAAAGAAATGCTTGAGATCGCAGCAAACCTGTCCGGGCATTTAACTGCCACGGTGCATGGCACCGAAGAAGAATTGATAGCCTATAAAGAATTGCTGGATATACTGGAGCAAAAAGCAGGAAGGGTAATAGTAAATGGGTTTCCCACTGGTGTGGAAGTTTGCAGTGCCATGGTGCATGGCGGCCCCTTTCCTTCTACAACAGACAGTAAAACAACCTCTGTAGGCACGGCAGCCATTTATCGCTTTACACGGCCGGTTTGTTACCAGAACATGCCGCAACAGTTGCTGCCGGCCGAATTGAAAAATGAGAACAGTTTGCATATTTCCCGGTTAATTAATGGAGAAAGAACAAATAACGGTATCGTATAGCTTATTTTAAATTGCAGGAAATATATTTTAAAAATATTCTGAGATGAGTCAAAAATTAAGAAGCCATGATTGGTTTGGCAAGGATGATAAAATGGGTTTCGTACATCGTTCCTGGCTGCGTAACCAGGGCTACCCGGATGACTATTTTCGTGGCCGCCCTGTTATTGGCATTTGTAATACCTGGAGTGAACTGACCCCCTGTAACGGCCATCTCCGTGATTTTGCAGAGATCGTAAAACGTGGTGTGATAGAAGCCGGCGGTTTTCCCTTAGAATTCCCGGTTACTTCATTGGGTGAAACAATCATGAAGCCAACGACCATGTTATTCAGGAACCTGGCCAGTATGGATACAGAAGAAAGCATCCGTGCCAATCCCCTTGATGGCGTGGTATTATTAACGGGTTGTGATAAAACTACGCCCAGTACAGTTATGGGCGCCTGCAGTGTTGACCTGCCAACCATTGTAGTACCCGGCGGACCAATGTTGAATGGAAGATTTAAAGGAGAATGTTTAGGCTCAGGATCTTTTAACTGGATGGTAAAAGAAAAAACACTCAACGAAAATTATACAGCAGAAGATATTTTAGAAGCAGAAATAGGTACCGCCCGGAGCCAGGGCCATTGTATGAGTATGGGCACCGCTTCTTCCATGGCTTGCATGGTAGAATCTCTGGGGTTAACGCTACCCGGAGCTGCCACCATACCGGCAGTAGATGCCAGAAAAAAAGTATTGGCGCAATTGAGTGGCAGAAGAATTGTAGAAATGGTAAGGGAAGATCTAAGACTTTCAAAGATCCTTACCCGGAAAGCTTTTGAAAACGCAATTGTAATCAATGCCGCAGTGGGCGGCTCTACTAATTTCCTGATTCACCTGCAGGCTATCGCAGGAAGAATTGGTGTGGAATTAAACCTCGAAGATTTTGATACCATCGGAAGTAAAATTCCTTTGCTTGTTAACCTGAAACCATCCGGCAAATTCCTGATGGAAGATTTTTATTACGCCGGCGGTTTACCAGTTGTACTCAATGAAATGAAAAATTACCTGCACAATGAAATGATCACTGTAAACGGAAAAACAATTGGTGAAAACAATAGGAATACTGTATGCTATAACCGGGAAGTAATTGCTACGGTTAACAATCCCTTACAACATGATGCAGGCATTGCTGTGCTAAAAGGGAATTTATGTGTGGATGGCGCCATCATTAAACCATCGGCAGCATCAAAAGAGCTGATGAAACACCGTGGCCGTGCTGTAGTGTTTGAAACAATGGAAGATTATCATGCAAGAATTGATGATCCTGATCTTGATATTGATGAAACCTGTGTGATCGTTTTAAAAACGGTAGGTCCGGTGGGTTATCCAGGCATGCCCGAAGTAGGAAATGTGGACTTGCCTGAAAAACTATTGCGAAAAGGTGTTAAAGATATGATCCGTATATCCGACGGAAGAATGAGTGGCACGGCTGCCGGTACCGTAGTATTGCATGTGTCACCGGAATCAGCCATTGGAGGCACATTGGGACTGGTAAAAAATGGCGACATGATTGAACTGGATGTTGAAAAAAGAAAACTGCACCTGGATATCAGTGATGAAGAATTGCAACAAAGGCGGGCGGCCTGGGTGGCTCCTGCACCAATGGCAACCAGGGGCTATGTAAAATTATATATTGACCATGTGCAACAGGCGCATCTTGGTGCAGACCTCGATATTTTACAGGGAGGTTCCGGGGATATAGTAACCAGGGATTTACATTAAGCAGCAATATCAGTATATTGGTAAGCAACTTTAAAATGAATTTTACAAAACTATTTATTGCCATTCTTATTGTTACAGTCTTAACGGCTTGTAACAACAGCAGCAATATTAAAAAAGAGCAATACCAAATCACCGGCACCATTGAAAAAATTGACGCTTCATTGGATGCAATTATTTCCACTGCTGCAAAGGCAGAAATTATTGCGGAAGGTTTTAAATGGAGCGAAGGCCCTGTGTGGATAGAGCATCAAAAAATGTTGTTGTTTTCTGATGTACCTGCCAATACTGTTTATAAATGGACTGAAGAAAAAGGAAAAGTAATTTATTTAACTCCTTCAGGTTATACTGACAGTATAACACGTGGTGGAGAAATGGGTTCCAATGGTTTAACAACAGATGATAATGGCAACCTTGTTTTATGCCAGCATGGTAACAGGCAAATGGCTAAGATGGAGGCAGCGCTTGATAAACCAGCCCCAATATTTACCAGTATTGCAAATGTATACAACGGTAAAAAATTCAATAGTCCCAATGACGCAGTATATAGCAGCAAGGGTGAACTGTTTTTTACTGATCCGCCCTATGGTTTGGAAACGCAGGGTGATGATGATCCCAAAAAAGAGCTCCCCTTCAACGGCGTTTACAAAGTGAAAAAAAACGGGAAAGTTGTTTTGCTGTCAGATTCCATCACACGTCCCAATGGCCTGGCTTTTTTCCCTGGAGAAAAGAAAATGATCATTGCAAACTCCGATCCTGCAAAACCTTACTGGTACCTGTATGATGTGGGAGAAAGTGATTCCCTGCAAAATGGAAAAATATTTTACGATGCTTCCGTTGCAATGGGTAAGGATGTGCATGGCTTACCGGATGGATTAAAAATCGATACAAAGGGAAATGTATATGCAACAGGGCCAGGTGGTATATGGATCTTTAACAGCGAAGGAAAACTGCTGGGTAAAATCAAATTGAATGGCCCTGCGTCAAATTGTGCGTTGTCGCCAGATGAAAAAACACTGTATGTAACAAATGATATGAACGTACTGAGAATTAAACTGAGAGATTAATAACATAAAAAAGCTTTAACGGCTTTAAGCAGATGAAACTATACAATACAAGTAACGGTACAGTGATTGAAGCAAACAATCAATTTTACCCGGTATCCATCGCCTGGGATAAAATCATCAATGACGATCATGCGCTGCAAACGGCGAACACGCTTATTGCTGGTGCAACAGCAGGAGACGTCAATTTGATTGAAGAGCTACTCCCTGTAATTGGTAGCAACCAGGAATTATGGGCCTGTGGTGTTACTTATTTACGCAGTAAGATTGGGCGGCAGGAAGAAAGCAAAGATGCCGGCGGTAGTGATTTTTACGGCCGTGTGTACGAAGCGGAAAGACCTGAATGCTTTTTCAAAAGCACTCCACATCGTGTTGTGGGCAACAAAGGTTTTGTAAGAATAAGAAAAGACAGTACCTGGGATGTACCGGAGCCTGAACTAACCTTAGTGGTTACTTCATCAGGAAAAATAATTGGTTATACGATTGGTAATGATATGAGCAGCCGCAGTATCGAAGGTGAAAATCCATTGTACCTTCCTCAGGCAAAAACCTATGATGGTTGTGCTGCACTCGGCCCCTGCATTTTTCTTACAGAAAAACCAATTGACCCGGGTACAACCATTACATTAAACATTAACAGGAATAACGAAACAGCATTCAGCGATACCATTGCCATCAGCCAGATGAAACGTACACCTGTAGAATTAACTTCTTTTGTTTACCGTGAATGCTCCTTCCCTTTCGGTTGCATGATCATGACTGGCACCGGCATTGTGCCCGGCAATGACTTCACTTTACAAAGCGGCGATGAGATCTCAATAACAATTGACAACATTGGAACACTGACAAACACGGTGACTTAAGAAATGTAATTAATTATCAACAAATGAGAACAAGGCCGATCCTGCTTAAATTATGTACCGCATTCCTTCTGTGTGCAGCAAATTGTATTCCGCCAAAACAACTTTCGGCACAAAACAATAAAAACAATACGTTAAAGGATACGTACAGCAGTGCTTTTTTAATGGGGATGGCAATTAATGATGCCATCGTATCAGGAACGGATAAGGTATCACAGGACATCGTAGTGAAACATTTCAACAGCATCACACTGGAAAATTCCATGAAAGCAGCGTTGATCAATCCGCAGCCGGGTGTTTTTAACTTTGCACCTGCAGATGCATTTGTTGCTTTTGGAGAAGCACATAAAATGTTTATCGTTGGGCATACATTGGTTTGGCATAACCAGGTGCCCCCGTGGTTTTTTACAAATGCAGAAGGCAAACCCAATACACAGGAAGAACAAAAAGAGCGTTTGCGAAACCATATAAAAACAGTTGCCGGAAGGTATGCAGGGCGTGTACATGCATGGGATGTGGTGAATGAAGTGATTGATAACGACGGAAGCTACCGGCCCACCCAATGGGTAAATGCATTTGGCAATGGCGATACATTGGTAAAGTATGCATTTAAGTTTGCCAGTGAATTTGCACCCAATACAGAATTATACTACAACGATTTTAATGCATGGCGGCCTGCAAAAAGAGATGGCATTGTAAGAATGGTTAAAATGCTGCAAAAAGAAGGCATCCGTATTGATGCTGTTGGTATGCAGGGACATTGGGGCTTGAATTATCCAACAACAAAATACATTGAAGATGCAATTGATGCCTACGCAGCCTGCGGCGTAAAAGTGATGATAACAGAACTGGATGTGGATGTACTACCCTTAACAAAGGAAGGCCAGGTAATTGGGCAGGGAATGAGCGATAAACAATTTCAACTGGAAGAATTTAAAACATTCCTCGATCCATATCCAACCGGGCTGCCAGAATCTGTTCAGCAATTACTGGCAAACCGGTATGCAGAATTATTCAGGATCTTTTATGGAAGAAAAGATAAGATCAAAAGAGTAACTTGTTGGGGTGTGCATGATGGCATGAGCTGGAAAAATGATTACCCCATTCCCGGTAGAACGAATTATCCATTATTATGGGACAGGAACCGGGAACCAAAGCCAGCTTTGAATGCGGTGCTTCGTGTTCCGGATGAAATGAAATAGATTTACCGCTGCATAAAAAGCCATATGGAATTACTTGTCATATTTTTTGCCATCTGTTTACAGATATTCCTTACCTATAAAAAAGTAAGCCCTTTTTTATCCCTGCTTGTTGTTGCCATTCTCTCCGGTCTTTTTCTCGGCATGGAACCTATACAGATTCTCAAATCGTTTGAGAAAGGTGCCGGGAGTACATTGGGCGGCCTGGCGTTGATCATTTGTCTTGGTGCCATACTGGGAAAAATATTGGAAACCGGTGGCGCCGCAGAAAAGATTTCGCTTACACTGATCAATGGGTTCGGTCAAAAAAATGTACAGTGGGCTGTGTTGCTCACCGGATTTTTAATTGGGCTGCCCTTGTACTACAATGCAGCTTTCGTAGTACTGGTGCCATTGGTTTTCTCTATTGCAGCGAAAGCGAAATTACCGTTGTTATATGTTGCCATTCCAATGGCGGCATCCTTATCAACCACCCATTGTTTTCTGCCTCCCCACCCCAGCCCGGTATTCCTGGTAAATTCTTTTCATGCCGATATGGGAAAAACGTTGATGTATGGGCTGGTCATCACCATTCCCGTTGTGATCATTGCCGGGCCGGTATTAGGGCAGTTTTTAAAAAACATAGAAGTTAATATAAAGTCCTTTTTCGTATCCGAAGAAGAGAAAACAGGAAAACAGCTTCCTGCTGCCTTACCAAGTTTTCTTATCGGGCTGTTACCCGTTATTTTAATAACGATGGCTGTGATCGCCGGCAGCTTTATGCCGGACAGTGGCTTAAAAAAAATCCTGCTGTTTACAGGTGATTCCACCATCGCACTATTGCTCTCCGTTTTTTTTGCCATCTGGTATTTCGGCATCAGGGCTGGAAAAAAAATGGAGAAAACCATGAAATGGCTGAGCGATGCCATTGCAGGCATTGCCGTTATCCTGCTGATCATAACTGCCGGTGGCATTTTCAAACAGGTATTGCAGGATAGCGGCACTGATAAATACATTGCCTCCTTTAGTGAAAAATGGCAGATGCCCCCGTTGATCTTTGCCTGGGTTATTACTGCGATGTTAAGGGTAGCGATCGGCTCTGCTACCGTTGCAGGCATTACTGCCGCCAGTGTAGTTACACCCCTGGTAGCAAGCGGTGTTGCCTCACCTGAGTTGATGGTACTGGCAGTTGGTGCAGGCAGCGTTTTTGGATCACACGTCAATGATTCAGGGTTCTGGATGTTCAAAGAATTTTTTAATCTAACACTGAAGCAAACATTCATGTCATGGACGGTGATGGAAACAACGATCTCAATCATTGGCTTACTCGGTGTACTGCTCCTGGATGCAATCTTATAAGATAGCTTTTACAACAGGGCAGCAAAACCATCAATCAACTTTTTTAATGATCAGCGGGGAATGCGTCTTTTCAGTCAAAACGCAACCGATTGCAACGCTATTGGGTTTAGTGACGCCATATTTCACAACATTTTATACCTGGAGGCTGATAACGGCATGGGTCACCCGGAAAAAAAAGCCTTGCTAAAATCCAACATTAAAAGTCAAAGAGACCATTAAAAGGAAATTTATCGGCCAATTAATACAAAGATTTTTGACGATTTACTTATAATTTGTATTTTCATGCAACCGATTGCATATTTAGCCGGTATATGAGGTTACTGTTGCAACCCGGGAAATTGCTATATGAAAAGAAACGCAAGCTATATAAGTGCTGTACTAAAAATTTGCATCACTACCACGCTAACGGTTAACCTTGCATTCATTGGGGCAACCCAGCCAATATATCCTGATTATGCAGGTAAAAAAATAAGTCCCGACCTGTTCGGGTTGTTTTTTGAAGACATCAATTATGCAGCCGATGGAGGATTATATGCCGAACAAATACAAAACCGGTCTTTTGAATACAGCCCCACGGAACAAAGGGAATGGCACCCACTTACCTCCTGGGAGTACCTGACGCCGGGTTACTCTTACGGCAGTATCAGCGTAGAAACCGCTTCACCCATCAACTCCAATAATCCTCATTATATCGTTTTGAATGCTGAGCATATTGGCAAAGAAGAAAAGTATGCAGGCCCATCCGGTGTGGGTATAAAGAACACCGGCTTCGCAGGCATTGTGATAAAGGCCGGGGAAAAATACAATTTCTCCCTGTTTGCAAAACAAATTTCACCTGCACCCATCAACTTAATGGTTACCCTGCAGAATACAAAAGGAGAAATACTGGCGGAGCAATCCATTTCAACCTCTTCCAGCAACTGGCAAAAATATACAGCGAACCTGGCGGTACCAGCAAGTTTTGATACAGCGGCATTGGTAATATTGGCAACAACACCCGGTAAACTGGCACTGGACGTTATATCCCTTTTTCCTGCAGCAACTTTTAAGAACAGGCCCAACGGGCTTCGCTCTGACCTGGCGCAATTACTGGCAGATATGAAACCTGCCTTTATCCGGTTTCCCGGTGGTTGCCTGGCGCATGGCGATGGTCTGGGGAATATGTACCGTTGGAAAAACACGATCGGCCCAATTGAAGAGCGGGTCGAGCAAAAAAATCTCTGGGGTTATCATCAAACCGCCGGGTTAGGCTATTATGAGTATTTCCAATTTTGCGAAGACATTGGCGCAAAAGCGTTACCTGTACTACCCGCCGCCGTTAGTTGCCAGAATTCTGGAGGCACCTGGCGAATCGTTGGCACAGGGCAAAAAGCCATACCGCTAAAAGAAATGCCGGAATATATCCAGGAAGTGCTGGACCTTATCGAATGGGCGAACGGCCCTTCAACTTCCACCTGGGGTGCCAAACGTGCCGCCGCTGGGCATCCCTCTCCTTTCAATCTTCAATATGTGGCAATTGGCAATGAAGACAAGATCACTCCTGAATTTGAAGAACGTTTCGCCATGATCTTTAAAGCCGTTAAAGAAAAATATCCAGGCATCACCATCATTGGCACCTCAGGCCCTTTTCACAGTGGCGATGATTTTGACAAAGGCTGGAAACTGGCTGGTAAGTTATCCGTTCCTGTTATAGACGAACATTATTACACCAGTCCGGAATGGTTTATAAGTAATCAATACAGGTATGATCACTATAACAGGAAACAAGGCCAGGTTTATTTAGGAGAGTATGCTTCCTGGGGGAATAAAATGCAAAATCCCCTTTCCGAAGCCATTTACATGACAGGACTTGAACGCAATGGTGATATTGTAAAGCTCTCTTCCTATGCACCATTATTTGCAAAAAAAGACCATACCCAATGGAAAACAGACATGATATTTTTCTCCAATACCGGCTACTACCTCACACCCAATTATCATGTACAAAAAATGTTCTCCGTAAACAAAGGAGATTATTACCTGGATAAGGTTATTGATAAAGACGGGACTGATAGTTTGCTTGCCGGGTCCTGCGTTTTTGAAACTAAGTCCGGCGACATCATCCTGAAACTGGTAAATGCCGGGAAAACAGGAAAAGAATTTAAGATCAATCTCAGTGGCTTCGGCAAAGTCTTGCCCGATGCGATAAAAACAATACTTAGTGGCGATGCAGAGGATGCCAATAGTTTTGACAATTTGAATGCCGTAGAGCCAATAATATCATCTATTGAGGTTGCCAAAAAAATGAGCTATGCAGCGCCGGGGATGTCGTTAACGGTTATCCGCATTAACACAATTAATAAGTAAGAAAAGAAAATGCTTAAAAAATATATCACTGCTGTTTTATTGCTGTCATCGTTGTTTGGCAAGGCCCAACCGACCATTGACAGCAGTAACTATCCTGCACCTATAAACTTTACAACAGCGCAGGACCAGGCGAATATGCTGCAACAGCTTGGCATAAAAAAATTAAGGCCCGGCCCAAGTGGAGATGAAAAAGCACCCAATCATGCCAACTACGATCAATCATTGGCCGACCCCTGTCCGCAGTTGCCGGATCCGTTAATAACAAAGAAGGGCAAAACGGTTACCACGAAAGAAATATGGTGGAACCAACGCCGCCCGGAGATTGTAAAAGATTTTGAAACGGAGATGTATGGCCGCATTCCTGGAAATGTTCCCAATGTGACATGGACAATAAAAATTACGGACAATGAATATGTTGGATGGACACCGGTAATTGCAAGGCAAATCAAAGGACATGTTGACAACAGTTCGTATCCACTGATCAATGTTGATATCAACATGATGCTGGTGCTACCTGCCAATGCAAAAGGGCCGGTGCCGGTGCTGATCATGTTCAGTGGCAGGCCAGCCTTTCCTGCACCTGCTCAACCTTCACCAGATGAGATGGAAAAAATAAATACTGCTTTTAAGGACCTGATGATACAGCATGATCCTTCGCTCAAACTAATTTTTGATAAATACCCTGCCTATGCTCCCATCACAAGATTGCAGGGCTTTAATCCTTTTGCGCCGCCACCGGCCACCGAACCAACTCCAACAGAACAGTTACTGGCATCAGGCTGGGGCTATGTGCAGTTAGAAACCACCAGCATACAGGAAGACAACGGAGCAGGATTAACAAGAGGTATCATTGGCCTGGTAAACAAAGGGCAACCACGCAAGCCGGAAGATTGGGGAGCATTAAGAGCCTGGTCATGGGGTGCTGCCCGTGTGCTGGATTATTTAGAAACAGAGCCTTTGGTGGATGCAAAAAAAGTGGGCATAGAAGGCGTATCCCGTTATGGAAAAGCCGCATTGGTAACAATGGCCTTTGAACCAAGATTTGCTGTTGGGCTCATTGGTTCATCCGGCAAAGGAGGTACCACACTGCAACGCCGTGTATTTGGAGAAGCAGTGGAAAGCCTTACTGGAGGTGGCTATTACTGGATGTGCGGCAACTATATGAAATATGGAGCCGAAGAAGCTGCCTCTGGCAAAAAAACAGGTTGCGATCTGCCAGTGGATGCGCATGAATTGATTGCACTCTGTGCACCACGGCCATTGTTTGTAAGTTATGGCATTCCTGAAAAAGGCGATGCTAACTGGCTGGATCAGAAAGGAAGTTATATGGCAACCATAGCAGCAGGAACAGTCTATAAATTTTTAGGTGCAAAAGACCTGGGTGTGAGCAATAATTACATGACAGAAAAAATGCCTCCCGTACTAACTAGTATGCTGGGTGGAGATTTAGCATGGCGCCAGCACGATGGTGGCCATACCGATGCACCCAATTATAAATACTTTATTCCCTGGGCTGCTGCCTTACTTAATGATAGAACAAAATAATACGATGAAAAACAATTGCCTGCTTTTATTGTGTTGCATTCTCCTGGCATCCATTTCAACTGCACAAACCAATACTGCATGGCAGAATAAAAAATGTGCCGTGGTACTTACTTATGACGATGCTGTTCCGCAACAACTGGACAATGCGGTACCGGTATTAGATTCTCTCGATATAAAAGCCACCTTTTATTTAACTGCCCTTTTTGCCAAGGACAGGCTGGATGACTGGCGGAAACTGGCAGCAAAAGGACATGAACTCGGTAACCATACCTTGTTTCATCCCTGTACCGGTGGCAAAGGAAGAGAATGGGTAAAACCTGATTATCAACTGCAAAATTACAGCGTACAAAGAATGCTGGATGAAGTGAGAATGACCAATGTTTTTCTGAAAGCGCTGGACGGAAGATCTAAACGCACTTTTGCTTTTACCTGTGGCGACATGAAAATAAATGATTCCTCTTTTATCGAAGCAATGAAAGATGATTTTGTAGCCGCCAGGGCTGTAAGGAATGAAATGCATACGATTGATAAAGTGGATGTATACAATACAGATTGCTATGTAGTAAACAATCATACTGCAGCACAGATGATTGAATGGGTCAAAAAAGCACAAGAAACAAATTCACTCCTGGTGATACTGTTTCATGGTGTGGGTGGTGGAAACGGGTTAGATGTGTCTGTGAGTGAACACCGTAAATTTTTACACTATCTAAAAGAACAGGAAAAAAACATTTGGATCACTACCATGCTGGATGCAGCAGAATGGGTAAATAAATACAATAACACAAAAAAATAAAGACTGCAAGGATAAAAAATACGGCGACATGAGGGCAAAATCAATCATATTCTTCCTGGCAAATACCTGCTTCTGCTTATCAGCTTATTCGCAGCCTAAACAAGCCACCAACCCGGTCATCTATGCCGATGTGCCCGATATGTCAATTGTAAGAGTTGATACAACTTATTACATGAGCAGCACCACCATGCACATGAACCCGGGTGTACCGGTTATGAGATCCGCCGACCTCGTAAACTGGAAACTGGTCAGTTATGCATACGATACATTGGCCAGCATGGATGAACTGAATCTCACCAATGGAAAAAACATCTATGGAAGGGGTTCCTGGGCTAGTTGTTTACGTTACCACAACGGAACTTTCTATGTTTCTACTTTTTCACAAACGCCGAACAGCACCTTTATTTATTCAACAAAAAATATTGAAAAAGGCCCCTGGAAAAGAATTGCCTTCTCTCCTTCTTATCATGACCATACTATTTTCTTTGATGATGATGGTAAAGTGTACATGATCACCGGTGCTGGCAGCCTTAAAATATTTGAATTGAACGATGACCTCTCTGGTGTAAAAGCAGGAACAGAAAGAATATTAATTGAAAATGCCAGTGCACCTGCAGGCGGCAATATCATGCTCAAAGCAGAAGGGTCGCAGCTTTTTAAAATAAAAGGCAAGTACTATTTATTCAATATTGTATGGCCACAGGGAGGAATGAGGACTGTACTGGTACACCGTGCCGATCATATTTCCGGCCCATGGGAAGGAAGGGTTGCCCTGCAGGATAAAGGCGTGGCGCAGGGTGGTTTAATTGATATGCCCGATGGTAGCTGGTACGCCTACCTGTTTCGTGACAATGGTGCTGTCGGTAGAATTCCATATCTCGTTCCCGTAAAATGGGAAGACGGATGGCCGGTGCTGGGTGAAAATGGAAAAGTACCGGAACAGCTTGCCCTCCCTGCAAACAAAAGTCTGATTCCTGGTATTGTGCACTCCGATGAATTTAACAGGAAGAAAGGCGAGCCTGCGCTACCGTTAGTATGGCAATGGAATCATAACCCTGATAACAGTCTATGGTCAGTTACGGAACGCAAAGGATTTCTGCGTTTGAGAACAGGCAGGATCGACAGCTCATTTTTAACGGCCCGCAATTCCTTAACACAAAGAACCATCGGTCCCGTTTGCACCGGCATTATATCTCTTGATGTATCGAATATGAAAGATGGTGATGTTGCAGGCCTGGCATTGCTGCAAAAAAACTATGGATTGGCAGGAGTAAAGATGAATGGTAACAGCAAATCAATTGTAATGATCAATGCCGGCACCGGTACAGCGGAGGAAGCAGCAGCCATTCCGCTGCATCAAACCTTTATCTTCTTTAAAGCCGAATGCGATTTCATTGACAGAAAAGATACGGCCAATTTTTTCTATAGCCTCAATGGCAAGAACTGGAAGGCGATCGGCACGCCCTTAAAAATGAGTTATACGCTGCCACATTTTATGGGCTACCGTTTTACACTATTTAATTATGCAACAAAGAACACCGGCGGCTTTGCTGATTTCGATTATTTCCGTATCAGCGAAACAAAAACTGGTTTAAAATAACATTGAAGATAATTTATGAAAAGATTGTTTTTACTCATCCTGGTGGCTGGTTTTTCTGAAATCAGCTTTGCTCAATCAGCAGCCAATACCATCAGCAGCCCGGATAAAAAAATCATTGTCACCTGTGACATTACCAACGCCAGCTATACCATTGCATATAAAGGCAGCATCGTTGTAAAAAAATCGGGGCTTGGCATAGTGAGGGAAGATGAAGACTTTTCAAGAAGCCTGGAACTAATAAAAGCTTCGGCACCTGTATTGGTGAAAGCTACTTACACTATGCAGACTGCAAAAAAGAAGAACATCCATTATGCAGCAATGCAAAGAGTTTTTGAAACCAGCACCGCATCTGGTAAAAAGATGAATATCATTTTCCGGGTGTCAAATGATGGCGTTGCATTTCAATATGAATTTCCAGGAAAATCGACAGACATTAAAAAGATAAAAGCTGAAGCCACCAGCTTTCATTTCAATGAAGGCACCAGGGCTTGGCTGCAACCAAAAACCGAAGCCCAGACAGGTTTTGAACATACCAATCCCTCCTATGAAGCACATTACAATATTGATATTGCAACAGGCACTCCTGCTCCTGGCCCCAATGGATGGGTGTACCCTGCACTGTTTAAATACAATGATACCTGGATGCTGGTTACGGAGGCTGCTTTAGGAAGAACTTACTGCGGCACTTCACTGCAACAACACTCACCCAACAACGAGTATAAAATTAATTTCCCGGAAACTCCCGAAGTATTCACCAATGGCAAAGCAACACTGAATCCTGAATCTGCATTGCCCTGGAAAACACCGTGGAGAATTATTGTCATTGGCAGCCTGAACACAATCACTGCATCTACACTTGGTACTGACCTGGCATTCCCTTCGAAAAAAATGGATGCTTCTTTTATTAAGCCCGGTAAAGCATCCTGGAGCTGGGTATTACAAAAAGATGATTCTACCGTATACCATGTACAAAAGAAATTCATTGATTATGCCGCGGATATGAACTGGCAGTACTGCCTCGTTGATGCAGTGTGGGACAAAACGATCGGTTACGATTCTATAAAACTTTTGGTGGACTATGCCAAACAGAAAAATATAGGCCTGCTACTATGGTATAATTCTGCCGGCGATTGGAACACCGTAAAGATGACGCCCAAAGATAAACTGCTAACACATGAAAGCCGGGTAAATGAATTTTCACGATTACAGCAGATGGGTATAAAAGGAATCAAGGTTGATTTTTTTGCCGGTGACGGACAGTCTATGATAAATTACTACCAGGACATACTGGACGATGCAGCTACTTATAAACTGCTGGTAAATTTTCATGGCGCAACCTTACCAAGAGGCTTGCAAAGAACCTATCCCAATTTAATGACAGCAGAGGCTGTACAGGGTTATGAAATGATCACCTTTAATCAGCAGGATGCGAACCTGTATCCGCAACATGCTATTATGGTTGCCATGATTCGCAATGCATTCGACCCGATGGATTTTACTCCCATGTGCCTGTATAAAATTCCGAACATTACCAAAACAACCACGTCTGCTTTTGAACTGGCAACCTCCGTTGCATTTCTGTCAGGCATTCAGCATTTTGCTGAAACACCGGAAGGAATGGTACATATACCGCCGTATGTAAAAGATTTTTTACGGGCCCTTCCAAACAGTTGGGACGACTCGAGGTTGATTGAAGCTTTCCCTGGCAAGTTGTACGTGATAGCAAGGAAAGCCGGCAACAAATGGTATGTAGCAGGACTAAACGGAGAAGATCTTGAAAAAAGACTTTCATTGGATCTGTCTTTTTTAAAAGGTAAAAAAGCCTCATTGATAACCACAGGTTCAGGAATAAAAAATGAAGTTTCTTTTGAAACAACAAATTCAATCGTGCCTGCAAATGGCAGGATGGAGATCACAGTAAAAGGCAATGATGGATTTGTGGCGGTATTTGAATAAGCTTTTATTAGAGCTTTTGAAAAGAATTTATAAGTATTAGTTCAATCAGGAAAAGGGAAAAATATCACGTAAAAAAAAACTATATGCAACCAAAAACTACAACAAAGCCGTTAAGAGCATTCATCCTGTTTGCCTGCTGTGCCGCATTGATGCAAACGGCCACCAGCCAGTCACTTCAACTAAACGATTCCGGTTACCTTGAAAAGACCGGCGTAAACATCATGGCATTCAGCAGCCAGTACAACGGTATGTTCTTCGATGAAAAAACTGCTGGCATAGAGATCATTCATCATGGTGTGCGAACAGCCACCGGTGGTGCCGTAAGGTTGCAAAATACACCTGAACAATGGGACCTCATACCAACACTGGTAAGTCGTAAAACAGACAAAGCAACTAACAGCATTGAGGTAACCATGAAATATATAGACTACGATTTCAGCTCCAGGGCCATTGTCAGGGCAAAAGGGAAGGGCGTTGAAATAAGCATTTATTTAGATAAACCGTTACCACAAAAACTGGCTGGCAATGCCGGGTTTAACCTGGAATTTTTACCTGCAGCTTATTTTGAAAAAACTTTTTTGATCGATGGCAGGCCCGGATCATTTCCGCTCTACCCCTCCAGCAATACAAAGATCGAATCTTCCGATAAAAAAATTCCACAGTTTGCCGGGTACAATACTTTTGATGACAGGGGCAGAAATGAATTTATCATACCCGAAGCAATTGCAACAGGCAGATCAATTTCATTGGCACCGGAAGATCCGGAGCGTTATATAAAAATACAATCTGCCGATGCCGACCTCTCCCTGTATGATGGCCGCAATCTTGGACAAAACGGCTGGTTCATTGTACGCAGCCTGTTGCCAGCCGATAAAACCGGCAAAGTACTTACCTGGTATCTTGAACCAAATGCCATCAGCAACTGGAAGCGAAAACCCGTAGTTGAATTTTCGCAGGTTGGTTACAATCCTGCCCAGCAAAAAACGGCAGTGATAGAACTGGACAAAAATGATACACCATTAAAAACAGCATCACTTTTCCAGGTGAACGCAGATGGAACAGCTGTGAAAAAATTCCAGGCAGCGCTGAATGTTTGGGGAAGATATCTCCGGTACAATTACCTGAAATTCGATTTTAGTTCTGTAAAGGATCCTGGTCTGTATTTCATTCAATACGGCGATCAAAAAACAAATACTTTTTCAATCGCTCCCGCTGTATACGATGCTACCTGGCATCCAACACTTGACATTTGGTTCCCGGTACAAATGGATCACATGGCGGTAAATGAAGCTTACCGTGTATGGCATGGCGTTCCCTACCTCGACGATGCGTTACAGGCGCCTGTTAATATCAATCATTTTGATGGATACAGCATGGGCGCTTCTACCCAAACAAAATACAAACCCCTGGAACGCATTCCTGGCTTAGCGATGGGCGGATGGTTTGATGCCGGTGATTTTGATATACAAACAGGATCTCATTGCAACGCCATCCTGAGCCTGGTAGATGCCGCTGAAAAATTCAAGCTGGGCCGTGATGAAACTTTCATTGACCAGTCGAACCGTTTTGTTGATATTCATCGCCCGGATGGCAAAGCAGATATTCTTCAGCAAATTGAACATGGCACACTCAACGTGGTAGCACAGGTAAAAAATATAGGCCATCCCGTTAGAGGCATCGTTGTTTCCAACCTGCACCAGTATCATCACCTGGGCGATGCCACCAATGAAACAGACAATCTTCCTTACAACCCTGCCTTAAAGCCTTTTGAAACGGACGGAAGATCAAGTGGCACAAAAGACGATCGCTGGGCCTTTACAGAAAGAACAGCCTTCCTGGATTATTTTACCGCTTCAGCACTTGCAGCAGCCAGCCGTACATTAAAAGGCTTTAATGATACCCTTTCTGAACAAAGTCTTTTTTATGCAAAAAAATTATGGGTTGAAAATGACAGCCTTGCCAAAACAGACACTTCAGTTTTTTCTGTTCGGTTTAGAAGAAACCTGAAAACAGCCGCGGCACTACAACTGTACATCGCAACGAAAGATGAACAATATGCACTGGTCTTTAAAGAAGGCGTATTCCAGTCATTGGACAGGTCCATTAATTTCGGGCTCACGCCTGCACTACAGGCGGTAGAATTTATGGATGCCGATTACAAAAAGAAATTACAACCATATATCACTAAGTATAAAGCAGTTTGTGATGATTATGGTAAACAAAACCCTTATGGAGTGCCCATAGCAACGGGCGGCTGGGGCGGCAGCGGCGGAGTGGTGAATTTTGCCATCACCAATTATTATGCAAACAAATACTTTCCTGAAATTATCAACGAAGAATACGTTTACAAAGGCTTGAATTATATTTTCGGATGCCACCCTTATTCGAACCTCTCTTTTGTTTCTTCTGTGGGAACAAAGTCAAAGAAAATTACCTACGGCAATAACAGGGCCGACTTCAGCTTTATTGCAGGTGGTATTGTTCCCGGCATCCTGGTATTGAAGCCAGATTTTCCTGAAAACAAAGAAGACTGGCCTTTCTTCTGGGGCGAAAATGAAGTAACGGTGGGCGGCTGTGCAGATTATATTTTCCTTGCAGCAGCAGCAGCGGAGTTAGCAAAAAGCAAATCAAATTAAAAGAGTGACTATGCAACATAAAACAGCGGGCTTATCATTTATTGCAATGATGCTTGGATTAACATTCAATACATTCAGCCAGAACCCGGTGATACGAAACATGTTTTCCGCTGATCCATCTGCAAGGGTGTTTGGTAATAAAGTATACCTGTACCCATCACGCGATATTTTAGCTACGGAAGGGAAAGGGAGAGCCGGGTGGTTCTGCATGGAAGATTACCATGTTTTTTCTTCGGAAGACCTTACCGAATGGACCGATCATGGAGTCGTTGTAACACAAAATGCAATTCCCTGGGTGAGGCCTGAGAGTTACAGCATGTGGGCACCTGACTGCATTGAGCGGAATGGAAAATATTATTTCTATTATCCAACAGCGCCAAAAGATACCATCACCTACGGCTGGGGTTTTCGGATAGGCGTTGCAGTGGCTGACCGCCCGGAAGGTCCATTTGTTGCAGAGGCGGCTCCCATTAGTGGCGTTCGGGGTATAGATCCCAACGTGTTTATTGACAAAGATGGGCAGGCGTATTTATACTGGTCTGCAGGAAATATCTATGGAGCAAAGCTGAAAGCAAATATGCTGGAGCTGGATGGCCCGGTAGATACACTGGGTGTGCTGCCCTCCAAAGGATTGAAAGAAGGCCCGTATATGTTTGAGCGCAACGGGATTTACTATCTAACCTACCCACACGTAGAAAATAAAATTGAAAGGCTTGAATATGCAACAGCCAGCAACCCGCTGGGCCCTTTTAAATTCACGGGTGTTATCATGGATGAATCTCCCACCGGCTGCTGGACCAATCATCATTCGATCATTGCCTTTAATAACCAATGGTATTTGTTTTATCACCACAATGACTATTCACCTGCATTTGACAAAGCAAGGTCTGTAAGGATCGACAGTTTGTTGTTTAATGAAGATGGCAGTATTAAAAAAGTGATACCCACGTTGAGGGGTGTTGGGGTAACCGCAGCAACAAAACAAATACAAATTGACCGGTTTACACAACACAGCGATAACGGCATTGGCATCAGCTTCATTGATACATCTGATTACTTTAAAGGATGGAAAACGACTTTTACTTCTCCGGGAGCATGGGTACAATACAACAGTGTTGATTTTAAAAAGAAGGGCTTAAAAAATATAGTTGTGAATGCGATGAGCGCATCCGGTGGCAGGTTGCAGGTACACGCAGAAAGTATCAACGGGCCGTTAATTGCAGAAATCAAGATCAATCCAAGCAAGAATCTGGAAATCACCAAAGCGCCATTGCTAAAATTTCAGCAGGGCATTCAGCATCTTTTTATTGTATTGAAAGAAGGGGGAAGTATCGCAGCAGACTGGATAAGTTTTGAATAACCTTAATCATCAACATATCAAAAACGATTTTTTGAATTTAAAAATGCTTTTATGAAGAAAATTATTGCAAGCTTGTTGTTGCTTTTACCCTGCATCTTACATGCACAAAAAACAACGATCAAAATTGACACAGACAGGATCATCGGTGAAATAGATCCCCGGATCTACGGCGTATTTATGGAGCCGATACATTTCAATGGAAAAAGGCTGGGCCTTCCGGACTCCGTAGAGTTCAATACTGTTTACGGAACTTTATACGACCCGGCTTCTCCGATGGCCGATGAAAATGGTTTCAGGAAAGACTACATAGAAGCAATGAAAGAATTAAAGGTGACGAATATGCGCTGGCCGGGCGGCAATTTTTTAATGGGCTATAACTGGGAAGATGGCATTGGCCCAAAAGAAAAAAGGCCCGTGCGGATAAATATGGCATGGGGTGGCCTTGAAAACAATCATGTTGGAACAGATGAATGGTTCAAACTGAATAAATCTATCAACAGTGAAAACATACTATGTGCAAACCTTGGGCTGGGCAGTATTATGGAAGCTGCTCATTGGGTGGAGTACTGTAACTACAAAGGGGGGACTTACTATTCAGACCTAAGAGCAGCCAATGGCCACAAAGCTCCTTACAATGTTAAGATATGGGATCTTGGGAACGAAGTGGATGGAAAACCCTGGGAGCTCGGGCACAAAAATGCAGAAGACTATATTGAAGTAGCAAGAGAAGCCGCCAAAGCAATGAAGGCCGTGGATGACAATATCGAATTTGTTGGTTGCGGTTCCTCCTGGTACAGTCAAAGCGGCTGGGATGAATGGAACCGGAAAGTGTTGACAGGGTTGGGTGATAAGATCAGATACCTTTCCATTCACAGCTATTGGGAGGCTGATGCCGACTACTACGGTTATATGGGTGCCAGCTCAAAAATATTTGAAGACAGGATCAACATTACCGCCAGCCAGATTAAAGCGGTATCCACAACGCAGGGATATAAAAACCCTATTTACCTGTCGGTAGATGAATGGGGAGCTTTTGGCAGAAACTTTATGAATATATTGCCCATTGCACAGTCCTTTAACTCCTTCATCAGACATGCAGATGTAGTGAAGATGACCAACTTCACTTTAATGACTTCTTTATTGTCAAACGACCCTAAAAAAGGGAATTATAAATCTCCTTTATTCTACACCTTCCAGCTTTTCTCCAATAACTGCCTCGGTAGTTCCATTGACACCTATGTTAGCTGTGACACTTTCAACACAGAAAAATACAAGGGCATTACTTACCTAGATGTTACCACCACTTATGCAAAAGAAAGTCACACTGTTTTTGTAAATGTGATCAACAGGCACAAGGACAAAGCAATTACAGCAGACATACTGAATACAGCAGGAAGTTTTGAAACCAAAGCTACAGCAAGTGTGGTTTCAGCCAATGATCTCCAGGAAGCTTTCAGCTACGATAAAAAAGATCAGTATATTCCTGTACAAAAAGAATTGAATGCAAAAAACAACCAGCTTGCTTTTACCTTTCCACCACATTCATTTACACAGATCAAGCTTACACTTAAAACCAAATAAACATGACGATTAATAAAAATAAGATGAAGCTTGCATTGTTTCTATTGCTTTTAACAGGCAGTGTTAACGAGATTGCAGCCCAGGGAAAACTACCTTCTTTAAAAAAACTGTTTAAAAATGATTTTACCATTGGCACCGCACTCAATACCGTGCAAATCGAAGAGAAGGATGCAAAGGCAGCAGCATTGATCGCACAACAGTTCAACACCGCAACGCCGGAAAATATCATGAAGGCGGAGATCATTCATCCGCAATGGGGCACCTATAATTTTGAGTTGGCAGATAAAATGCTGGCTTACTGCCAAAAAAACAAGATTGGTGTTAACGCCCACACCTTGATATGGCACAGCCAGTTGCCACGGTTTGCCTACGCCATCCAAAGTACTGATTCATTCAAAACTTTTTTTACGAATCACATTACCACTATTGCTTCCCGTTATGATAAAAAAGTATATTCATGGGACGTAGTAAATGAAGCATTGAATGAAGATGGCAGTATGCGCAATTCCGTTTTCCTGAAAAAACTGGGGAATGATTTTGTTACTGATGCGTTCCGGATTGCACAGGCTGCTGCCCCCAATACACAACTGTACTACAATGATTATAATAACGAGCAACCAGCTAAACGTGCCGGCTGCATTGCACTGATCAAAAAAATTCAGCAGGCAGGCGTGCGCATTGATGGCGTGGGCATACAAGGCCACTGGCATTTAGGAAAACTACCTTTGAAAGAGATCGAAGAAAGCATTGAGCAATATGCAGCACTGGGTATTAAGGTGATGTTTACCGAATTGGACATTGAAGTGCTTCCCCGAAATTTTGAAGGTGCTGATATAGCGCAGCGGATGAAGTCTGACCCGTCATTGGACCCTTATAAAAATGGATTACCAGATAGTGTAGAGCAAAAGCTGGCTGCAGACTATGAATCTTTATTTAAACTGTTCCTCAAACACAGCGACAAAATTGAACGGGTTACATTCTGGGGTGTAAATGACGGGCAAAGCTGGCTGAATGGATGGCCCGTTCCCGGAAGAACGAATTACCCATTGCTATTCGACCGGAACTTTCAACCCAAACCGGCCTTCTACAAAGTGATTGCTTTGAAAAAATAACCAATACTAAAACCAAAAACATGAATTCAACAAGCGAAAAATTATCAGTACTGGAAAAGGTTGGTTACAGTCTCGGCGACTTAGCCGCCAATCTCGTGTTTCAAACTTTAGTAACATGGATATCTTATTATTACTTAAACATTTTCGGTTTAAAATCAGAGCATGCCTCTTTGTTGACGCTTATAGTAGGATTGGTGGCAGCATTTGTATTTAATCCTGTGATGGGAGCTATAGCAGATAGAACAAAAAGCAGGTGGGGCAAATTCAGGCCATGGATATTATGGACTGCAGTTCCGTTGGGTGTGGTTTCCTTACTTGCTTTCAAAACTCCGGGATTTGCCTACGAGGGTAAAGTTATTTACGCAGTGATAACTTATGCATTGCTGTTACTCTTATATGCTGCTAATAATTTACCCTACTCTGCATTAAGTGGTGTTATTACGGGTGATATGAAAGAGCGGAACAGCCTGAGTTCTTACCGGTTTGTGGCGGTGATGTTTGCCCAGTTTTTTGTACAGGTGTTTATGTACAATTTTATTATTAAAGCGGGAGGTGGCGAAAGTATTGAACAAAAAGCAATTGGCATTTCTAAAGTAATGACTGTATTGGCCATTATTGGTACCGTGATGCTAATCATTTGCTTTTTATCTACTAAAGAAAGGATAGTACCAAAGCCAGAACAAAAATCAAGCGTAAAAGAAGATTTAAAAGACCTGGTTCATAACAAGCCATGGGTAATAATGCTGATAGTAACCACACTGGTTTTTATTACACTTGCTATGAAAGGCGGTTCTTATGTTTACTATTTTGAAAACTTTGTTAACAAAGCAGAGCTTACTTCTTTTTTAGAACCCTTTAAAAAATTCCTGCCCACTTTTGAAAACGACACGTCCTTAGGCCTGGGAGTGTTTAATGGCGGCGGCATATTGGTGGGTTTGATAGGCATTATGATTTCTCCTTGGTTTACCAATAGATATGGTAAGCGCAATGTGTTTATGGCCTCATTATTTATTTCTACGCTTTTTATTATCTTCTTTTATTTTTTTCCGCCACAATCGATAGCTGTAATTTTTGGCGCACAAATATTACATGGCTTTTTTTACGGTATCAGCACGCCCATACTGTGGTCGATGATTGCAGACGTGGCAGACTACAGCGAATGGAAAACCAACAGGCGGGCAACAGCCATCATTTTTTCTGCTATGATGGTAGGGTTAAAAGCAGGCTTAAGCATTGGCAGTTCGCTGGTATCCTGGATACTGGGTAAATATAATTATATAGCCAACAGCACTGCTGTACAAAGTGATACTGCCATCCATGGCACTAAAATGCTGGTAAGTATTTACCCGGCAATACCATTTCTGTTAGCATTGGCATTATTGTTTTTTTACGAAATAAATAAGACAAAGGAATTACAGATTGAAGCAGATTTAAAACAAAGACGTAAAGTATAATTCACCATTAAAACTTACTTGTATGCCGGAAGATACTATTGACCACCTGGACTTCGACACCTTGAACGAACAGGCCATATCAAAACCATTGGTTACCCATATTTACACAGCCGATCCTTCAGCGCATGTGTTTGATGGGAAAATATATATCTACCCATCCCATGACATCAACGCAGGCGATGCATTTGATGACCTGGGAAGCCATTTTGCAATGGAAGATTATCATGTAATTTCGATGGATACACCGGAAAGCAACGCCGTGGATAACGGTCCTGCCTTGCATGTAAAAGACGTACCATGGGCCGGCAAACAAATGTGGGCACCGGATGCAGCGGAAAAAGACGGCACTTACTATCTCTTCTTTCCTGCAAAAGATCATGCCGGTATTTTCCGGATAGGGGTGGCAACCAGCCAGTTTCCTGCTGGCCCGTTTGTATCAGAACCAGAGGCGATCAAAAACAGCTTTTCGATTGATCCGGCAGTTTTTAAAAACGATGACGGCAACTATTATATGTACTTCGGTGGCATTTGGGGCGGACAATTACAACGCTGGCGAACAGGCCATTTCAATGGAGAACAACCCGAAAGCCCCTTTGCATTTTTACCCGGGGATGACGAACCTGCTTTATGCCCCAAAATAGCCAGGCTTAGCGAAAACCTGTTAGAATTTGCTGAAGCACCTAAAGATGTTTTAATTGTTGATGAAGATGGAAAACCGTTATTGAGTGGCGATAAAGACAGGCGGTTCTTTGAAGCAAGCTGGGTACACAAATACAATAACAAATACTACTTCTCTTATTCTACCGGTGATACGCACTATATCTGCTATGCCATCAGTGATAATCCTTATGGGCCTTTCACCTATGCCGGAAGAATTTTAGAACCTGTTGTTGGATGGACCTCCCATCATTCTATTTGTTCGTTCGGCGGCAAATGGTATTTGTTTTACCACGACAGTGTTTTAAGCAAAGGAATAACCCACCTGCGAAGTATTAAGGTCACAGAGTTGCTGCATGATGAGCACGGGAAGATACACACCATTCATCCTTATAAAATCTAATGATTTTCAAAATGACTTTTTTGTAAAACACATTGTTCACAGAAAATTGAATTATTATGAAAAAGCTGTTCATTCCAATCATTTCTCTGCTGTTGTTTTCCTGCAAAAAAAATGAAGCCCCGGCCAACCAGGGTCCGATTAAATTAATACGTAAGGAAGCAACCAACTACAATGGAGAGTTGGTGAAGATGGAGTATGTATATGATGCACAGGGAAGAATAACCACCATCAAAAAGGCTATCAACAGCGCCCCCCTGTCTGATGCTGTTACCATTACTTATAACGGCAATGAAATTACCCTGGTCAGCCAACCTGTCGATCCCAATAACCGACCTCATACATTCGATAAAATAGTACGTTTAACAGTAGATGCGTCCGGAAAATTATTGAGAAAAATTGGATATGCCTACCTTGAAAATGGTGGCTTATTCCCGTTTAAAAGATTTTTGTATGACACCTTAACATGCGAATATGATCCCGCCGGTTACCTGCTGACAACCACAAGAAATTTTGTTGATTCTTCCAGGTCAATCGGGCGATCTACGTATGAGTACAGGGTAACCAACCGGGATTCTTTAACCACCATTGGAGGTAATCTTTCCAGGAAAATTGAACACTTGCAGTTTACTCATCACACTACAAACGATTCAGGCGCTACCACTTACTTTGCAGCAGGCACAGCCACCAAATCGAAAGTCTATAGCTATACAAAATCCTATCCTAATAAAGCTGATTTCAAAAACATCATCGTTCTGAATGAAACCCAGGATTTTGAGGGCTTAACAGATTATTACAACTGGATGGATCTGATTGAACCATTTGCTGCAGGGTATCAAAATATTGCGGATAATACTGAAGTGCAAAACGTAGAAAGAGATAACAGCGGCAACATTACCGACGGCTACATTACCAATTTTGAATTTGAAAGAACTTATACAGCGGATAGTTTGCTTTCTACAGTTGATGTATTAACCCCGGGCACATACTACATAAAGATCCGCTATTTTTATTCAAGATGATAAAATAGCAGGGGGTACGTCGGCTTATATCTTCTGTAGTTAATCAGGAGTATAAAACCTCCGGTTTAATATGGCAGTATTTGGCAAAATTAATATTGTTGTAACATTTTATCTTTTCAATCGTTTTTTAAAAGCCAAAGACTGATAGACTTTAATTGTGAAGTTTATTATAGTCGTTTTAGTGATATGATATTATGAAGGTCTCCCTCATTTTATTAGTTATTGTTTGCGCCTTGTCATGTGGCGTAGTTAACAATTCGGCAAAATCTACCGACCAGGCAAACATACAAGGAACCTGGTTGGCGCAATCAGAAAGTCAAAACGGCATCAAAAAGAATGTGACTTACCTGTATGTCTTCAAAGGAGATAAAGTTACCTTCACAGACGAGACCGGGAAGGAGATGAAGTATTCGTTCAAATTGGAAACTACCGGCAACCTCAGGTTAATTACTATTCAGTCTGAGGACACGCTTGTCAATTCTACGCCTGTCAGCGTTGCTTATGAGTTGGATGGCGATTCGCTGAAGATTGTAGTCGCACCTCCTGGTTTGCGCCCCACAGAAATATCAGATAAAAACAATCAGGAATTGATTATCTGCAAGCGAAAGGATTCCTGAAGATGGCTAACCATAATGCTACGCAAAAGCACGTAGCTATTCCTATCATAAATTATTGAACCGGTTTGTGCCGTTTCAGCATAGCACCCAAGGAAGGGGGATTATTAAACTGGCGTTGCCGTATCCCTTTGTTTGCTTATAACTACTTAAAAGGAATGTGCTTATAAAATGATTCCTTATCAATCCTACAGTTGGTAAACTTTATGAACTTAATGCTGACTTGATAGAAAAGAAAAAAGGTTGCAAAATACTGAAAATCAATATTTTGCAACCTTTAATTGCGGAGCGGACGGGACTCGAACCCGCGACCTCTGCCGTGACAGGGCAGCATTCTAACCAACTGAACTACCGCTCCAACAATCCTGCTTATTCACAAAGTGCGGCTACAGGAATTACTTATCGCATATTGCGTTACCGCAAATATAACAGCAAATTCAACATTGTTTTTTAAGAACTTTTGTTTTCCAAAAATCATCAGCCGCTATGGCTATTTTTTTTAGGGAGTGCGAAGATAAGGTGATTACATTTTTGAACCAAAATTTTTCTTGAAAAATTCTGAGCCGTTCAATTTATATTTGCCCTTACGATTTATAAATCCAAACGATTCACTGAAAATAATTGATATGCCTGAATTAAAAAACCGCCAGTTTTTAGATTTTGAGAAACCGATCAAGGATTTGTACGACCAACTGGATGTGCTGAAAGCAATGGCTGAAAAAAGCAAGGCTGATATGACCACTGCCATTGCTGACCTGGAGAAAAAGATCGTAGAAGCAAAGCAGGACCTTACCCAAAATTTAACGCCCTGGCAACGGGTTCAGTTAAGCCGTCACCCGGACAGGCCCTATACATTAAAGTACATTGAAAAAATGTGCACCAATTTTGTAGAACTGCATGGCGACCGTAATGTAAAGGACGACAAGGCCATGGTGGGCGGCTTTGCCCAGTTGGATGGCGAAACCGTAATGATCATTGGCCAGCAAAAAGGCATCAATACCAAAATGCGGCAGATCAGGAATTTTGGAATGGCCAATCCTGAAGGCTACCGGAAGGCGCTGCGGTTGATGAAGCTGGCAGAAAAATTCAATAAACCTGTTATCACTCTCATTGATACACCGGGCGCTTATCCCGGACTGGAGGCAGAAGAAAGAGGACAGGGAGAAGCGATCGCCAGGAATATTTTTGAAATGATAAGGCTGAAAGTGCCGGTGATCTGCGTGATCATTGGCGAAGGTGCCAGCGGCGGAGCGTTGGGCATTGGTGTGGGTGATCGTGTATTTATGATGGAAAATACCTGGTACACCGTAATATCTCCTGAAAGCTGCAGCAGCATTTTATGGAGAAGCTGGGATAAAAAAGAACTGGCGGCTGAGCAATTGCGTTTAACCGGTAAGGATATGCTGGAGTTTGGATTGGTAGATGGTGTGATACCGGAGCCACTGGGTGGCGCACACTGGGATTATGCAGAAGCAGGTTCCATCCTGAGAGATTTTTTAATCCCCGTGATCAAAGACTTGAAAGCTGTTTCACCGGAACAACGCTGCAATGAAAGGATAGAGAAGTTTAGCAAAATGGGCTTTTGGGATGAGAAAGTAACGGAAACGGCTGTATGATAAATGCGGTACGTTTTAAATATTCTCCAGCTGCCATTGCCAGCGTTATTTGATACTGAAAGTACAAAAGCTTTTGCGAACAAATGTTTCATCCATTTTATAAATACTGCCTATACTAATCAGGCCGGTAATGATTCAATAACTGCATGCTTTTTAAACAAACTTATCTTGCCAGGCACTTCTCCCGGTTTCAATTCACCTGTGTGCAAACATATTATATGCTGCTTGCATACAGCTCCTTAACTTTGAAAAAAAGAATATTGCTATGCTTAAAATAGGCGTTTTCGGAACGGGTCACCTGGGAAAGTTTCATTTGAATAACTGGAAGGAAATAGAAGGCGCCGTACTAACAGGTTTTTTTGATCCCGATAACTCTACTGCTGCGGAAGTAAGCAGCAAATATGGTCTGCGGAGATTTGACAGCGTTGATGAATTGCTCAACGCATGTGATGCAGTTGACATCATTGCCCCCACTTCTTATCATTTTGAACTTTGCAAAGCTGCCATTACCCGTGGTAAGCATGTATTCGTAGAAAAGCCGCTCGCCAATACCATGGAAGAGGCGAAAGAGTTGGTGAAGCTGGCCAAGGAAGCCAACATCAAATTCCAGGTAGGGCATGTGGAGCGTTTTAATCCTGCATTTTTAGCATTGAAGAATTATACGCTTGACCCGATGTTCATTGAAGTGCACCGACTGGCTCAGTTCAACCCCAGGGGAACAGATGTGAGTGTGATACTGGACCTGATGATCCATGACATTGACATTATTCTCAGCCTGGTAAAAAGCAATGTCAAAAGTATTTCTGCCAATGGCGTTGCCGTGATGAGCGATACGCCCGATATCGCCAACGTAAGAATTGAATTTGACAATAGCTGCGTTGCCAATCTTACCAGCAGCCGCATTTCAATGAAAAAAATGCGCAAGATGCGCCTGTTTCAGAAAGATGCCTATATCGGTATAGATTTTTTAGAAAAGAAGACCGAAGTGATCAAACTGAATGCCCCGGGCGATAAAAATGTTTTTACGTTTGACATTGAAACCAATAACGGTAAAAAAACGATTGCCATCAGTAACCCGGTGGTAGAAGATGGCAATGCGATCCGGATGGAGTTGCAGGCGTTTTACAATGCCATCGTAAACAATACAGATACACCGGTAAGTGAAATTGATGGGTTCAGGGCCATGGATGTGGCACACCAGATATTGGAAAAGATCGGGGCAGTACATGCCAGCTAAACCTGGTGATCCTTTAAAAAACTACGAGCGGATTTTCTACACCCTCTAAACCACTAAAGCATCTACTTGAATCAACCACGGATACATATCAGTTGGTATATTGTTGCAGATATTGTGGGCTGCCTGTTTACCTGGTGGCTGTTTTATTTTTTACGCACCATCATTTATCATTATGAACTCAGTATTCCTCCCGGCTTTTATGTTGGTGCCTTTGTATATGTTTCAGGCTGGCTGAGCCTGCATTTGCTGAGTGGTGCTTATGAAGGTATCTATCAAAAAACAAAGATCACCGAATTCATCCGAACGCTGCTGGTGTGCCTGATCGGCTGCCTCTTCCTGCTGTTCTTTTTTATTTTAAAAAACCCGCAGTCCAATAACAGCCGCTACTACGAAGAGTTTTTCGCCCTGCTGGTTCCCGTGTTTATCGTCACCATTTTCACCCGCTTTGCTTTTTTAAACATCGCCGCCGGGCAACTTGAAAAACGAAAAGTATTTTTTAACGTGTTATTGATCGGTTCGGGCAAAACAGCCGGGTCTTTTTTTGAGGCCTTTATAAAAACCAATAAGATCAGTGGGTTTTACATCAGCAGTTTTTTAAACACCAATGGCAATAACGGTGTGCAGTTACCGGCCTCGGTTAAAAAATACAGGGAGCTGGAACAACTGAGTGCCATCATCAGCAGCGACCATATTGAAGAGGTGATCATTACAGTAGATAAAACCGAAAGGGCATTGCTTACCCGGATATTGCAGCAATTGAGTGATAAGGATGTCAATATCAAAATAACGCCGGATGCGGTAGACATCATCAGCGGCGCTGTGCAAACCAGCGATGTAATGGGCATGCCACTCATCGATGTTCATACCGGCCTGCTGCCTTCCTGGCAAAAAAACATCAAACGCTTTGTTGATCTCTTCATCGCTATACTGGCGGCCGTACTATTATCACCACTGCTTATTTATGCCGCTCTCAGAACCAGGTTTTCGTCTGCAGGCCCCATCTTTTACAAACAGGAAAGAGTGGGTTACAAAGGAAAGCCTTTTATCATTTATAAATTCAGGAGCATGGTACAGCATGCTGAACAAAACGGACCAATGCTGAGTTCAGAAGAAGATGCCAGGATCACCGGCTGGGGTAAAGTGATGCGGAAGTGGCGGCTGGATGAACTGCCACAACTCTGGAATATCATTAAAGGAGAGATGAGCCTGGTAGGACCGAGACCCGAAAGACGGTATTATGTAGCCCAGATCGTGCAGCAACACAGCGAATACAACTACCTGTTCAAAGTAAAACCAGGACTTACCAGTTGGGGCATGGTAAAGTTCGGCTATGCGTCCTCGGTAGAAGAGATGATCCAGCGCATGCCATTTGACCTGATGTACGTAGAGAATGTATCACTGCTGCTCGACCTGCGCATTATGATATTGACCCTGGCCACTATTTTAAAAGGAAAAGGAAAGTAGTGAATGGTGAATAGTCAATCGTGAATAGTCAATCGTGAATGAGAGCCTGATAATACAAAGAGCGTTTTTAGCTCGTCCAACTGTCTATATTTATCCATTTAGTATTTGATAATGGCGGTTTTATTTTGATCACCCGCTGTCATATCAACAAGAAGGTTTTAAACCAGCATACCCCATTCACGATTGACGATTCACTATTCGCCATTGACGATTGATTTTGACTGTTCCCTTTTTACCATGAAAACTCTTGAACCTGCATACTCCCATTCAAAATTGACGATTGACGATTGACTATTGACCATTCATTTCGACAGTCTCCTCTTATAAGCAAAAGCGCTTGCACCCGCCTACCCTATTGACTATTCACTATTCACCATTGGCGATTGATTTTGACTGTTCCCTTCTTACCATGAAAACTCCTGAACCTGCATACTCCCATTCACGATTGACGACTCATTTTGACTGTCACATTCCAGCCAGGAAAACGCTCGAACCTGAATACCCTATTGACGATTCACCATTCACTATTCACTATATCTTTTCTTTGGTTATATTTGATGAAAACACTGCATTATGAAGTCTGCCGGGTTACTGGTTCTGTTTAGTTTTTTTCGCTTGATGGCTGCTGCACAACAACCCTACTGGCAGCAACAGGTAAACTACAACATCGAAGTAACGCTTAATGATGTAGACCATTCCCTGGTGGGATCTGAAAAGATGGAATATTTTAATAACTCCGGCGACACCCTTCACTTTATCTGGATGCACTTATGGCTCAATGCATATAAAAACGACCGAACTGCTTTTACAGAACAGATGCTGAAAAATGGCAGTACGGATTTCTATTTCAGCAATGCAGAACAAAGAGGCTATATCAACCGGATGGTATTTAAGGTAGATGGCAGCATCGCCGTTACGGAAGATCATCCGCAGCACCAGGATATTGTAAAGATCCATCTTCCGCAACCATTGGCTCCTCACAAAAGTTGCATGGTGGAAACCCCCTTTCATGTAAAACTGCCTTACAATTTTTCGAGGGGCGGACATGTGGACCAATCTTACCAAATTACTCAATGGTATCCCAAGGCAGCCGTGTACGACAAAAAAGGCTGGCATGAAATGCCTTACCTCGACCAGGGCGAATTTTACAGCGACTTTGGTAACTATGAAGTAGCCATCACGCTGCCGGAAAATTATGTGGTAGCAGCTACAGGTGAATTGGTTGCTGAGAATAAATCCACTTTCTCCGTTGAAGAAAAAACGGTGAATAGTACAACGGTTATAAAAACAAAGAAACCATTCTTTCCATCAAAAAAAACTGCACCTGTTACCATCATTCCTTCTTCAAAAAACTTCAAAACACTTATCTATAAGCAAAACGATGTGATCGATTTTGCATGGTTTGCCGATAAAAATTTTGAGGTGAAAAAAGATACGCTGGCCCTTCCTTCCGGAAAGATCATCAATGTAGCGGCCTATTCACTGCCAGGAAAAAACGGAAAGAATTACTGGAAAAATGCAGTGAAGTATATTAAGAAAACGATTTTATCAAGAAGCCAGCTGGTAGGTGAATATCCTTACAATACCTGCACGGCGGTACAGGCTGAAACCAAGTACAGTGGCGGGATGGAATACCCTACCATCACGTTGATTGCAGGTGTAAAAAGTGAACGGGCTGCAGAAGGCGTGATAGCGCATGAGGTTGGCCACAACTGGTTTTACGGAATCCTGGCCAGCAATGAACGGGAGCATCCCTGGATGGACGAAGGCATGAACACTTATTACGATCTGTTTCGGTATGTATATGAACCAGCGATGCCCGATGTAAAAAAGAAAGGCGAAAGCAACCTGGTACAGCAACGGATGCCGGATAATTATGATGCATTCATGTTGAGGTATGCAGCATCGGAAAAAAGAGATCAACCCGTTGAAACTCCGTCTGAAAAATTTTCTGTTTTGAATTATGAATTGTCGGCTTATTACAAAGCAGGCAAATGGATGCAGTGGATTGAAAATAATTTGGGCAGGAACAATTTTGACAGTTGCATGAGAGCGTATTACCAGCAGTGGAAATTCAGGCACCCCTGCCCGGAAGATTTCAAAGCCGTTTTTGAAAACGTAAGTAAAAAGAACCTGGAAGAAGAATTCCTGGGCCTGGCAACAGATTCAAAGGGAGTGAAGTTTAATTCAGACAACAATGTGCAAATACTCAATACACCCTTTAATAAAGAAATAACCAATTCATCAAACCGTAAAACAAAGATCGCCTCCTTCTTCTCTTTTAAAGATACCGACAAATACAAATACCTTTTTGTAACACCTGTTATTGGAGTTAATTTATATGATAAAGCAATGGTTGGATTAGCTGTACACAACTATACATTGCCTGCTGAAAAAATCCAGTTCTTTTTAGCAGGCATGTATGCCACAGGCAGCAAGCAACTGAATGGGATTGGCACACTCAACTACCACTGGTTTCCGAAAAATGATTTTCAAAAGATAGAGATCGGCTTAAACGGCTCCCGTTTCTCCAGCAACCATAGCCTGGACACAACCGGGAAAAAAATATTTGAGAATTATTACAGGGTAGTGCCATTTGTAAAATTTCATTTCAGGCATGCCCCAGGCAGTAATCTTGCCAGCTCTATCGATATACGTTCCTTCATTATTGGCGAGAAATCATTCAGCAACCAGGACGATAATTTTCGCCCAAGAGATTTCAAAAAAACAACCCGTTATGTCAATCAACTGAGTTTTACTGTTGAGAACAGCAGGGTATTGTATCCATACAATTATCAATTGCAAGTTCAGCAGGGCGATGGTTTTTACCGGGTAAATGCAAGCGGGAATTATTTTTTCAATTATGCCAAAGGTGGCGGCATGAATGTGCGGCTATTCGCCGCCAAGTTCGGATATATAGGAGGCATCAACAGCACCGCTTATTTATACCAGCCCAAATTACTGGCAGGTAATGGTACAGACGATTACACCAACAGCAGTTATTTTATGGGCCGCACTGCCTCCAGCGGTTATGATGAAAATATTCCTTTAAAAAATGGAGGCCTTCCGGCACAGCAGGTAATGATACAAAATACCGGCGGCCTTAAACTGCGTATGGATACTTACGGCATTGTACAGGGTTATTCTGATAATTGGGTAGCTGCTGTTAATATCAGCAGCACGCTGCCGGCGAAACTACTCCCGGTGAAACTTCCATTAAAAGTATTTTTTGATGCAGGCAGTTATGCAGAAGCCTGGGATAAGCTCAATGAATCGCCCAGGTTTTTATACGTGGGTGGATTGCAATTGTCCGTATTTAAAAATGTACTGAATATTTATGTGCCCTTGATTTACAGCAAGCTGATAAAAGAACAACTGCAAACAAATGCGGAAGACAATAAATTCTTTAAAAAGATCACTTTCAGTATCGACCTGCAAAACCTCACGCTGAAAAAAATCTTCCCTCAATTCGCATTTTAACCGTGGCCATCATTTATGTACCATACGAGCATATTGACAAAGAGCAATGGGATGCCTGTATTGACTCGGCCGGCAACAGCCTGCTGTATGCCCGGAGCAGCTACCTCGACTGCATGGCAGAACAATGGGATGCACTGGTGCTGGATGATTACAAGGCTGTAATGCCGCTCACCTGGCGAAAAAAATATGGGATCTGTTATTTATACCAGCCTTATTTTACCGCCTGCCTGGGCGTTTTTGGAAAAGGGATCGATGCCGCTTTACTCAACGATTTCCTCCAGCACATCCCGGCAAAATTCAAATATTTAGACATCTACCTCAACCACGGCAATTTTTTCCAGTTAAAAGATTTTCAACTGTATGAAAGAATGAATTATGTACTGGCACTGCAGGAACCGTATGAAAAGTTATTCAATGATTTCCGGGACAATATCAAACGCAATATTAAAAAATCGGAAAAGCTGAACTGTGTTGTGCAAAAAGATTTCCCGGTAGAGGAGGTGATCAGGCTGGCAACCGAACAGTCAAGGGATTTTGCAAAACTCGGCGAACATGATTTTGGAAAATTTAAAAAATTGTATCACCTGCTGCATGCGAAACAACAGGCCATCACATATGGCGTTTTCAGCAGCACCAACGAACTGCTGGCCTCCTGCGTACTCTTCATATCCCGCCAAAGGCTGTATTATATTTTAGTGGGCAATCATCCCAATGGCAAAACGATCGGTGCTTCACACACATTGATCAATGCGATCATTAAAGACCATGCCGGCAAAAACTGTTTGCTTGATTTTGAAGGGAGTGATATCCCGAGTCTTGCATTTTTCTACAGCAGTTTTGGCGCTGCCGAAGAAAAATACCCGGCATTACGATTCAACCGACTGCCACGCCTGCTGCGGTTCTTAAAAAAATAAATATCGCCAGCCGCTTGGCGGCAGGATAATAAGAATCTCAAAAGTTATTTATGAAACGAGTTTCCACAATATTTCTCCGGGGAGTAATTGGGCTATTTGCCATTGCGGCGCTGGCTTTTATGATCAAATTTCCCTCAATGGAAGGGAGAGCCGCACACCTGGACTTATGGCGCATATACACAGACCCATTCATATTATATTCCTATGCTGCTTCCATTCCATTTTATGTTGCGCTGTATAAAGCATTCAAATTACTGGGTTATATCGGGCAAAACAAAGCGTTTTCGGTCGGCTCAGCCAGTGCTGTAAAAAGTATTAAGCACTGCGCATTCATGCTGAGCATCTTAATTGGAATGACGGGATTATACATCAGGATCTTCCACCATAAAAATGACGATCCCGCAGGTTTTATTGTTATTTGCACCCTGGCAACTTTTCTGTGTCTCGTTGTTGCCGCTGCCACTACTGTATTTGAAAAAATTATCCAAAATGGTATCGAGATAAAATCAGTGAATGAACAATTACAGGAGCAATTAAAAAAATAGTTTACATATTCTTGTCACTATTGATGTTATTTTTTTGCGAACCTGTTATTTAGTTTCGGCAAAATGTTCTATCACTGGTAAAAAATTGACATTAGCAATTGGATTGTGCTTTTGATTCAGCACTGCCCGGTTAGCATCAATATCTTTACTATCCCTCCAGCAGTTTCCCTGCAATGAGCAGGTCGGTTGGTTTGGTGATCTTGATATTGTTCTCCTCTCCTTCTACCAGGTGTACTTTTAAACCAAATGCTTCCACCACGGTAGCTTCATCGGTAAACTTATCTTTGAAGTCAATTTTAAAGGCCGGTAATAATATCTTACTGTGAAAGGTTTGCGGCGTTTGTACCAGTTTTACATGGCTTCGCTCCACGGCTTCATTCTCTTCGCCTTTTAACATCCGCACACTGTCTTTGCAATCGATCACAGGTATCGCAGATCCATGTTCGGTGGCTGCATCATGACAACGCAAGATGAGTTCCGTGCTTAGTAAACAACGAACACCATCATGTACAAAAATGATACTTTCTTCCGTGATCAACTGGAGCCCGTTTTGAACAGAGTGAAACCTTGTTCTGCCACCGGCTGTAATTTTAATACGGTTGTAATTAAAGTAAGCATCAATGATCTCCTGCCCTGCTGCAATATATTCTTCCGGCAATACAAGAATCACCTGGAGATCTTTATAGGCTTTTAAAAACCGGTCGATGGTATAATACAGAACAGGTTTGCCATTCAGCAACAAAAACTGTTTCGGCAAGGCTGTATTCATTCTTGTGCCGCTGCCGCCGGCCACTATCACTGCAATTTTTTTCATAAATTAAACCGGCCGCCCCTGCAGGACTCAGCCATTAAAATGTTATTATACTTTTTTTCAAACAGATCAACTCATTCATAAAAATAAGTTCACTGATAAAATATATTGTACGCTGCAATATATGCAACTAACCATGAGGCAATACGATAGTTAAAAAGTCAACACTCAAAATTGAAAATTCAAAACGCTCAACTTCTTACCTGATCACTCATCACTCATAACTCATAACTTATAATTTTAAATTCTTAATTCACAATTCAAAAAACTCCTAACTCCCTTCCTCTCCATAAATCGCTACCAGCTCCAGTCCTTCGCTATCTTTAGCAGCACGGTACATACCGGCACTGTTGAACAGCATGGCCAGGTTGCCTGCTGCATCTACACCGATCATGCCGCCTTCACCTTCAATGGCTACCAGTTTTTTATTGACTACTTCATCCATGGCCTGTTGTAAACTCAGTCCTTTGTATTCGATCATACAACTTACATCATAAGCAGCAACGGCTTTAATAAATGGCTCACCATGCCCGGTACAACTGATGGCGCAGGTGCGGTTATTGGCATAGGTGCCAGCGCCAATTACGGGCGTATCGCCGATACGGCCATAATTTTTATTCGTCATTCCCCCGGTGCTGGTTGCTGCTGCAATATTGCCATCCTGGTCACAGGCCACCGCCCCCACCGTTCCAAATTTCTTTTCTTTGAGTAATGGATCCTGTGTTGAATGATCCAGCGCATAGGCATCTGTTTCTTTCATTTGCTGCCATTGATCGTAACGGAACTGGCTGAAAAAATAATCATCCTGTTCTACCTTCATTCCCTGCTGCGATGCAAAATCATTGGCACCGGCGCCGCTTAAAAAAACATGATTGCTGTTGAGCATTACTTTTTCTGCCAGCAACACCGGGTTGCGAATGTTCTTTACTCCTGCCACTGCACCCGCTGCAAGGTCTTTCCCATTCATGATAGAAGCATCCATTTCGTGGGTGCCGGTTTTTGTAAACACGCTGCCACGACCGGCATTGAACAGGATATTGTTTTCCAGTACTACAACAGCGGCTTTTACAGCTTCCAGCGCAGCCCCACCGTGCTGCAGTATTTCATAGCCCTTTTGCAACGCTTCTTCCAGGCCTGAACGATAGGCTTTTTCCAGTTCCGGTGTCATTGCTGCTTTTAAAATGGTGCCGGCTCCCCCGTGAATGGCGATCGAAATTTTTTGCATCGTAGCTTTTTTATTCAGCGCCGAAATTAGCCAATAATGGAGAGATTAAATTCTCCCCCACAAGACTAATTTTCAGGAGTCAATAAAGGGTAGTTCTTAGTTAAATGATATTTAACAAAATAGTTTTCCCCAGGATGCAACTCATTTGGGTAGTGCCCTGTCTTTCCGCCGTACCGATCAATTACCCTCTAAAAGCTGCATTATGTTATCAAATTATTTTTATCATGATCAAGCATTGGTACGCATTGTATACCAAACCACAGCAGGAGCAAAAAGTGACTGCTGCATTATCAAAAAAAGGCATTGAAAGCTTTTGCCCATTAACTACAACGGGTGTTTATAAAGGCTTCGGAAAAAAGATCCATCTTCAGCCGTTGTTTCCCTCTTTCGTGTTTGTGCATATTTCAGAATCACAACTGGCAATGGTTCGCCAGGTGAGCGATGTGATCAATTTTATGTTCTGGTTGGGAAAACCCGCCACCATCCCTGCAGCGGAATTAAAGTGCATCCGGCAGTTTACGGCCCTGCATAAGAACATTACTGTTGTGAGAACGGGTATTGTGAAGAATGCGCTGGCTGCAACTACACATGAAACTTCACAAAATGCTTTTAGTGGCCTGTTAAGCGTACAAAAAACAATCACCAAACTGTCATTACCATCATTAGGTTATATGCTGACCGCTGAAACTACTACACCTGCCGGCATATTGCATAACACCTATGAAACAAACAGCGTTGTTTAATTTTTCCCGTTATCCCGCAACAGTAATTCTCCCTATAAAAAAAATCACAGGTGTTCCCTGTGATTTTTTATGCGTTGAATAGTTGTTTATTGAACAGTAAGTGTACCCGGCACTACCAGGTTCTTGCCAGTCATTACAGTAAGTGTGGCTCCTGCCGAAATGGTTTGTGCAACATTGAGTGTACACACACCCCCCACCGCATGATCGATCACGATTGAAGCACCCGAAGGAAGACTTGAAGGTGGTACTGTATTGTTTGACCAATTGGCCGCATCGCTCCAGTTACCGGTGCCAGTAAAAGTGTAAACAATCGCCAGCGGCGTTGCCGTTGTAGTACAATTACTGCCGGAGCCACCGTTGATATTTAAACCCCAGCCGGTAAGATTACCACCACTCCCTGCATTGTTATCTTTTACTACGAGCGTCCAGGTACCAGCGCTGTTGCGGCCATTGAAAAAAGACAAGAGGTTGGTGGGTTTGCCAGTTACGCCACCGGTGGGCGGACATGCAACGGCAGCAGCAGCCTGGTCATCAAGATTGATATTATAACCGGAGTTGCCTGAGCCTGCACATACCTGGTTCAATACAACAACACTGTCGCCATTGGGCGCTTTCAGGATAAAAGTCAGGTCATTCACCCTGTTATGCGTTGCAGTTAGGCCGATGATATTAAGATCGGTAATGACAGCGCCGGCTGCAGCAGGGATGGTAAGTGTTGACGTGATCCTTGGTGTGCCGTTGGCAGGAATGGTAACCGGAACATTGGTACTGGTTCTGCAGGAACTTAATCCTGTTCTGAAACGGTTAGAAACAGCCGAAGGGCTCCCGGTTCCACAACTGGTCACCGCCCTCACCCGCCAAAAATAGGTAGTGTTTTCCTGTAAGGCAGATGCAAGTGTATAAGGCAACGAAGTAATATTCGGTATGGCTTGCTGACCAGAAGAGAAATCGCTCACCGTTGCTATTTCCAGGGTATAGGAAGAAGCACTGGGAACAGGTGTCCAGTTAAAAGTTGGAGTAGTGGAAAGGCCCGTTGAATCGACACCCGGCGCTGATAAGGCAGCCGGGGCCGCCGTGCCAACAATAAACTGGATATCGACGGTTTTTGTAATGGTACCCCCGGTGGCAGTGACTCTTATGGTATAAGTGCCGGGTGCCAGTGAGTTGGTATTATTCAAGGTTACGCTGGTGCTGTCTCCGGCAGAAATGGTACTGGATCCAAAACTAACGGTGGTACCTGCAGGATTCAGGCTGGCGGATAAATTGATGAAATTGAAAAAACTTCCCAATGCACCTGTTAACAATGTGGCACTGCCACTATTAGCTGAACACACAGACACGGGATCCGGATTGTTCAACGCAAAAGAGGCGCTGGTTGCATTTTGTATCCTGAAATTACTGTTGGATATATCATAAAAAACATTACCCACGGCAGCAATCCTGATACGTGATTGCGCAGATATATTATTTGGCACCTGTATTTCCTGCGAACCATCATTGGGTGTATTGGCCATCAGTGTAATGGGAAAGGTATTGCCACCATCTGAAGAAAGTTGAATATCCACATTTGAACAATTAATGGGAGCACCTTGGGTGCCGGATGGGTCCCAGGTAACTGTTTTAAAGTCATTCACACTCCATATTACACCCGATGCTGTTGGATAGGTAACGGTAAACGGACCTGAATTACCCGCAACTGTAATGGCCGCCTCATCCGAACAAACGCCTCCGCCGGCTGCATGGTTATCTCTCGCTGTAAGCCTGAAATGCATGGTTCTTGCATAGGAAGGAAGCAATTCTCCCAAGCTGGTTGTATTATTAATTACATCGGATAGTTTAGGAAAATACCTGGTACCGGTGATAGCAGTGTCGAAAGACCTGAACAGGGGAGCATTTCCCGAAGGCGACGTGGAGGTACCATTAGGACCTCCCACATCAATTTGTTCCCATGCATAACTGATTGCTGCAGGCGGATCATTGGCATCTGTTGCCGAGCCCGATAAAACAAACGGGGTTGATTTGGGGATCGTATAGTCACTTCCGGCAGTTACCACCGGCGGTGTATTACCGGTAGCAGTAACCGCTCCGCAACTGCTGCCTGATATGCTGTAGGCAACAATATTATCATAACTCACTGCATGAAAGAACGGGATGCTGTGCTGTGCAAGGTTCTCACTGCCGCATACCCCGGCATATGCCATAATGGTTACGCCGCTGCCCGGCTCTGCATTTTGATCCGGGGCTGCAACGCCGCACGCATTTGCATTATTAAAAGTATGGCTTGCATTAAACTGGTGTCCCATTTCATGCGCTACAAAATCGATGTCATAAGCATCTCCCACCGGGGAAGGTGAACCTGTAACTCCCTGCGCTTTGATTCCGGGTATGCAAACACAACCCAGCACAGCGATCCCTCCGGCCCCGGTACTAAAGGTGTGCCCAATATCATAATTGGCACTGCCGATACGCTGGTCTATCTGGGTTTGACTTTCTCCCAATAATGATTGACCATTATTATTGGCAGTGAAAGGATCAGTAGCAGGATTGGGAAAAAGTACCAGTGTATCGTTGGCCACCAATACCAATCGTATAGCAACCTCCTTTTCATATACGCCGTTCACCCTGTTCACACTAAGAACGACCTTTGATAGTATCTGTGCCTTTGTTGGATAAGAAGGGGCCGTTATGCCCGTTGCTGCAGCCGCATATTCGCCTGTACAGGCGAGTGCAAGCCGGTAGGTACGGAGCTGTGTGCCTACGCAGGTAGCCGCCAGCACATTATCCGGAGACAATCTTGCGGCCGCATTTTTAATAGAGTTTTCTTTTGGCATCAACTCCTGGAAGGCGTCTTTTTTTTTGTGATCCGCTTTATAGTAGGAGATGTAATTGGTTACTGTTTTTTGATCATAAGGATCGATCAATGATTGGCCTTTGGCAGGTGAAAGGATCATGGCATGAAAACCAAATTCCGTCCAGTCTAATTTAATGGTGGCCGTACGGTCATCAATACCCTGTCCGGTAAAGGTTTTAATATTTGGATAGGCAGCCGCTAATTCCGGGGCCATGGCAGCACTTTCCCAAATATGAAACCTGGCCATGGAACCATCCGGCATCGGCAACAGGATCACAGGCGCATTATTTCTGTCAGTAATATTCTGTTCTGAAGGAAGGCTGCGGAGAAACGGCAACATGCCTGCGGTATCCAGTTGCAGCGTCCTGTATTTTTCCGGGATGATCACTCTTTGCTGACCCGCCTTTTTCATAGCCGGCTCAGCCGCATCTGTAAAAAAACTTTGTTGTGCATAGCCGGTATAAAAACAAAGGGAAACGGTAAGCGTTAAAAAGAACCTGGTAAAAATGAGCTTCATTGTAAAACAGTTTTTTAATATTGGATGTTTCAGGTGTAATGATGTCTGTTGGCAGAACCTTCTGCCCTGCGAATTGAGTTTTTTAAAAAATATGGCCTGTAAAAATAGCAAAAAGCCCCGATTTTAGCAGCATTGAGCTTGTTAACAACCTGTTGCCGCCACCGTTATACAAAAACCGGGCTAATTTTTCAGCAACAAAAACAGTTTTTCGCTGATCTCTTTCGCTTTGGAAAATATCATAAAATGGGTACCGCCTTTTATCACGGTATCGGGCTGTACGTTTCTTAAGGGGAAAATCCGGTCGGCATCGCCATGAATATGATACAGGGAAGCCGGTTTCCAGTCGTTTTTCCAGTTGAGGATGGTATTGATGGACCAGTGCAGGTAATCGGGCGCCACCATTTTACGGTATCGCCGTACAATTTCTTTTTCCTCCGGCGTTGTGGCACCAATATGGTAATCCTGTATCGGCTGCATTAAGGTGGAGGAAGAACGAATGGGAAGCAGTTTATTCAATTTGAACCGTCCGGCGGTACGCATCCACCACGGCAAATGTTTGAAAGTAGGTACGCTTGACACAAGGATCACTTTATCTACCTTAATGAGTTTGGCGATCTCGATACACATGATGCCGCCAAAGGAAAGCCCCATCAAAATGGGATGCTCCTCTTTTACCACCCCGGCCATCCGCCTTGCATATTTGTCAATCGATTCATTTTTTTCCGGCGTTAACCAGTGAATAAATTCAAGTTGATAGCCAGGTACTTCAATCCTGGCGAAGGCCTTTTCATCGGCACCCAGGCCACTGATGCAATAGATCTTTTTCATAAAAACTTAAAAATCAAAAGTCAAAAATCAAAAAAGCCCTGCAAAAAACGCTTCGACTTTGCCTTTTGACTTTTGATTTTTTACTTTGGTAATACATACGTATTCACATCTTCCTTTGTAATGGTTTTACCGGATAAGATGATCAGCCTTTCCACCACGTTCCTCAATTCACGGATATTGCCGGTCCAGTTGTAATTCGACAACAGTTCCATCGCATCTTTATCAATGATCTTTTTCGGCTGACCATATTCGGCAGCGATCCTGTCCAGGTAAAATTCCACCAGGTCGGGTACATCATCCCTTCTTTCATTCAGCGAAGGCACATGTACGATGATCACGCCGAGGCGATGGTATAAATCAAGACGAAAATTTTTGTCTTCTACTTCTTTCAGCAGGTCTTTGTTGGTAGCCGCAACCACCCTTACATCCACATTGATGTCTTTATCAGCACCTACCCTTGTTATTTTTCCTTCCTGTAACGCCCTCAGCACTTTTGCCTGCGCCCCCAGGCTCATGTCACCGATCTCATCCAAAAACAAGGTGCCGCCGTTCGCCTGCTCAAACTTACCGATGCGCTGCTTGATGGCGGAGGTAAAAGATCCTTTTTCATGACCAAACAATTCGCTTTCGATCAGTTCGCCCGGTATGGCGGCACAGTTCACTTCCACGATCGGTCCGGTACTGCGGTTGCTTTTTTCATGTATCCATCTTGCCACCAACTCCTTACCCACCCCATTTTCGCCGGTGATCAATACCCGGGCATCCGTTGGCGCCACTTTTTCAATCGTGTCTTTGATCTTTTTAATGGCAGGGCTATTACCCACCATTTCCTGCACCCTGCTCACTTTCTTTTTCAACACTTTGGTTTCGGTAACCAGGGTCTGCTTGTCGAGCGCATTCCGCAGCGTGATGAGCATGCGGTTAAGATCAGGTGGCTTGCTGATGTAATCAAAAGCGCCTTTCTTTACCGCTTCCACCGCAGTTTCAATATTACCATGTCCGCTGATCACAATGATGGGCACATCGGGGTTAATCTCTTTGGCTTTCTCTAAAAATTCGATGCCATCCATTTTCGGCATCTTGATATCGCAAAGCACCACATCATAAGTGGTAGAAGAAAATTTTTTGAGGCCTTCCTCGCCATCAGCCGCTTCGTCAATCTTGTATCCCTCGTAACTCAATATCTCACCAAGGGTTTTACGGATGGCCCTTTCATCATCGATTATTAAAATGCTTGCCATAGGTTTTTTAACATGTTTTTTTAGGGAGATTATACAATATTGCATCCAACCCTTTCTACACCAAAAATACATGATTTATGTACGCCAAAATTTTCCCACTGCTCCTCCCTGTTTCATTGATCGCCTGCCAGGCCAATAGTGCCGGCAGCAGCAGCAACCACGCAACAGCTCATCCGGTTAAAACCTCAGCAAGCATCAACCCTTATTCCTCCATCGCAGCCATTCCGTTGCCGGCTGGTTACAAGCGCCTGCAGGCCGATAGTAATTCGTTTGCAAATTGGCTGGAGAACAGGCCGCTGAAAAAAGACAAAACGGTGTACCTGTTCAACGGCACGGAAAAACATAACCAGCAGGCGCAATTTGCAGTACTGGACATCTCTACCGGCGACAAAGACCTGCAGCAATGTGCCGATGCGGTAATGCGGTTAAGAGCTGAATATTTATTTGCCATTGGAGAATATGAAAAGATTTTATTCACCGATAATGGCACCGGCGTATATCAATTCTCGGCGCCTTTTAGTAAGGACCATCTCCATGGATTTTTACAAACTGTTTTTGGCATGTGCGGCTCTGCTTCGCTGGCCAAGCAGTTAAAGCATACTGAGCTCAACCATATTCAGCCCGGCGATGTATTGATCCGTGGCGGGTTTCCCGGTCATGCCGTAATGGTAATGGATGTAGCGGTTAATGATTCCGGAAACAGGATCTATTTGCTGGCGCAGAGTTATATGCCGGCGCAGGATATCCATGTGCTGGTAAACCCGAACAGCAGCAGCTTATCGCCCTGGTATGAGGTAAATGAGGCGGAAGAGATCATTACCCCGGAATATTTATTTACAAGAAATGAGTTGAAAAGATGGTAGGTGCAGGGATTGGTGATTAGTGATCAGTAAAAAAGTCCAGACTGTTTATGTCAAAGGCGTATGATGCTTTTTGTGGTTGATCCTGAGGTCAGGGAAAAAAGCGGCGATGAGCATTACCGCCGTAGAGAACAACATTAAAAAAATACCGGCCTTTTTTTCAGGACAATACGCATTGTAGCAGGAAGTATACAAAATATACGTTTTAATAGCATAGCCAACGGTGATGGCGCACAAAAAAAGATTCGTTCGTTTAGCCCATATTTTGGGCAGGTACATCAGCACGAACCCTACTACAGCGAAAAAGATCAAAAACTTACCCGGCTTTCCGTAATTGTTATTGTAAGAATACAAGCCGGTAAAAGTTTCTTTAATATCTGCATAATAAGCCCATGGCATAAAACAGGAAACGATCAATGCGATGCAGGCGATGAGCCCGAGTTGTTGTAAGATCTTTGGAAATGTCATAATAAAAATGCGGTCAGTTTATCAGGAGAAAATTTTGAATTCGTTATGGGCGAAGCTAAATCATTGTGCTTTTAAAAGTGAAATTTTTTAGTGATTGATCCAGCATACAGACTTAGAAAGGTATAATACACAACGGACATAGTTATTGCCGAAGTAGTGACATTTATTATTCTTTGATAAACTTACCGGTCATCACCTCCATGCCATCGGTGATAACAACTGTATACATTCCAGTTGCTAAAGTGCTAACAGGAATTTGGAACTGGCTGGTATTAGCTCTTGATGTCTCAAGTATTTTCTGCCCGGTAAAATTGTATAGTGAGATTTCAATTTTTGGACCCTTCATCGCATTTGTTAGCATTAGAATGTCCTTTACTGGATTAGGATACAGGCTTAAGTGACTCTCAAAAGGATTATACAAAATTTGGGAGATATTGCTATAGTCAGCATGATTATCCAGGTCGATACTTTTAAGGCGGTAATAATTGTAGCCATTTTGCGGAGCGCTGTCTAAATAGGTAAAGACATTTTCAATCATGTTACGTGATTGTATGACTGAGCGTTTAGTAAAATTCCTCCCGTCTGCACTTCGCTGTATTTCGAATTTGTCGACAGACGATCCGGGCGTAATTGCCCACTTCAGTAGAATATCGTTTTGCTGTAACGAAGTATGAAAATAGAGCCATTTTACAGCAGTTGTAGTGAGACAATTTATTTTTTCGGGTTCCCGTCTATGCATGGGGATCCCATCTCCCAGTTGCCCAAAACTATTGTCTCCCCATACCCATAGGGAACTATCACTTTGAAATGCTGCGATGTGGTCTCCCCCTGATGAAACAAAGATCCAATTGGTTGATACACCAATTTGGACCGGTGTGGTCACATAAAGAAGGCTGTCATTATTACCCAATTGGAATTCTTCATTTCTGCCCCAGCCCCAAAGGGAGCCATCTGTTTTTATTGCATGTGAGCATAAGCGACCTGCCGAAATGAATTGCCAGTTTGTATCTGTTCCAACCTGGATTGGAGTGTGTTCCCACGTTGGCCCGCCCCCGATACCCAGGGCCCCGTTGGTATTGTCTCCCCATGCCCATAATGATCCATCACTCTTTAATGCAAGTGTGTGAGTAAGACCAGCAGAAAACTCTTTCCAACCAGAATCCTCTCCAACCTGAACCAATAAAGAACTGCCGCTACCGATACCGCAAGTCCAGATTGTTCCATTTCTTTTCATTGCAAATGTTCTACCACCGCCAGCATTTGCCATAACCCAATCAGTGTCTACCCCAATTTGAATAGGGGTCTTTTTGAGAATATAGGTTCCATCACCCAATTGACCTGCGTTATTATTTCCCCATGCCCAGATGGTACCATTATTTTTTAACGCAACTGAATGCTCGCTACCTGCATCTACGGTACTCCAGTTATTTTCATTGCCAATTTGTACAGGTACAATCCTATTAGCTCTTGTTCCATCTCCCAATTGGCCAAAATTGTTATTCCCCCAAGCCCAGAGCGTTCCATCTGTTTTAATGCCCAGAGAAAATGCTATACCATATTTGCCCGCCGATAGACTCATGAAATCTCTTTCTGTCCCCAACTGTATTGGGATATTTGAACCTGTAGTACTTCCATTTCCAAAATTACCATACTGATTATCTCCCCATACCCAAAGGGATCCATCGCTTTTAATCGCCAGGTTTGATATACTACCTGCCGAAACAGACCGCCAGCATTGGGAGTGGCTGCTATTGCCATTAATCAACAGCAATAGCACTAATGCTATATTTTTCATGCCAGTTCGTTTGGTTGCTTTAAGAATAAAGATAGCGATTAAAACATCCAGTATTTAACCGGGTTCCAGGCTTAATACAAAACAAAAAGCCTCTCTCCGTTAAAGGAAAGAGGCTTGGAGGTCCCGAGCAGATTCGAACTGCTGTACGAGCTTTTGCAGAGCTCTNNGCCTAGCCACTCGGCCACAGGACCAGCTGTGTTTTCAGTTACTTATACGAAATAACCGGGGCTTTATTTTACGAGAGCGCAAAAATAAGGGAATTTTTAATCCAATAAGTACGAAATTCGATTTTTAAAAAATTGCCTGATACATAACGCTAAACCAATATTCAGCAACAAATGAAAATTGCATTTCACAAATACCACGGTACCGGCAACGACTTTGTTATCATTGACAATTACCATCAGGAAGTACCGCCACTCAGTACCAAACAGATCAAAAAATTATGCGACCGGCATTTTGGGATCGGCGCAGACGGCCTCATGCTGCTGAATAAAAAAGAAGGGTATGATTTTGAAATGAAATATTACAATGCTGACGGTAATGAAAGCAGCATGTGCGGCAATGGTGGCCGCTGCCTCGTGAAGTTTGCCTATCATTCCGGCATTCATAAAAGCAGTTATCATTTTATCGCCATCGACGGCGAGCATGAAGCCGAGATTGATGATGACGGCACCGTAAGTTTAAAAATGAGCAATGTAAACAAGGTGGATTACTTTACCGGCTATACGATCCTCAATACCGGCTCGCCGCATTTTGTAAAGTTTGCACCCAATGTGGAGGATATTGATGTGGTAGAAACCGGTCGTGGCATCCGCTACAGCGAGCATTTTGCAAAAGAAGGCATCAACGTGAACTTTGTAGAGAACCTGGGGGAAGACCAGATATTCGTTCGCACCTATGAGCGTGGCGTAGAAGATGAAACGCTGAGCTGCGGCACGGGCGTAACGGCTGCTGCCCTCCTCGCTGCCCATAACGAAAATGGTTTTAATACCGTGAATGTAAAAACACCTGGTGGCAACCTGAGCGTGGAATACGATAAAATTGATGATGACCATTTTGAAGACATATGGCTCTGCGGACCGGCCGTGCTGGTTTTTAAAGGAGAAGTAGAAGTGTAGGAGACGTTGAAAGGTTGAATATCGTTGAAACGTTGCAGTCGTTGCAGAAGTACATGCCAAATCGAAACTTCTAAACACCTGAACTTTCTAAACTTTTTTTTGCATGCAATATTTAAGCAAAGACCAGATCATCATTGCAGTTGTAAGATCTTTTGATGCGTTTACGGAAGCCTGTACTGCAATAGATGAAGCATATTATTTTAAACGGCCTGCTGCCGAAAAATGGTCCGTCGCTGAAAACATGCAGCACCTGGTTGTTTCTACCAACACCACTACACTCGCCTATATATTGCCTGCTTTTTTGGTTCGGTGGATCGGGGGTACTCCACGAAGGGATTCTAAAAGTTATGAGGCACTGGTGGAGCAATACCTTCAGAAGCTTGCTGCAGGAGGCAGGGCCAGTGGAAGGTTTGTGCCCAAAGCAATGGATATCAACTGCAGCAAACAGCAGTTGTTGGAGAGATGGCAAAAGGCAAGCAACAGGTTTATCAACGCATTAAAAAATAATACCAGCGAAAGCAAACTGGATGACTACCTTGCAAGGCATCCATTGCTGGGCAGGATCACATTGAGAGAGCTTTGCTATTTTACCATTTACCATACGGAGCATCACCTGAACATCATTAAAGACATGCTGAAAACAGCATCCCTAAACCCTGAAAAACCATGATACAGTATTTTAAAAACATAGAACACCAAACCATTGCGATCGAAAAACCGGAAGCAGATGTTTGGGTGAATGTGCTGCCACCGCTGAAACAGGAAGAGTTCTCCGAACTGAGCGAAACGCTGGATATCCCCATCGACTTTTTAAAGGATTCCCTGGATATTGATGAAAGAAGCCGTTATGAAATTGAAGACAATGTAAAGCTCATCGTGATCAAAACGCCCACCGAGAACAATTCTTTTAATGAAAGCGATGCCTACTACATCACCATCCCGATCTGTATCATTTTAACGCACAATCAGATCGTAACAGTCAATTCGTTTGAGAACGAGGCCATCAAAAAATTCCTGAACACTTTCCAGAACCGCAGTCCTGACAAAAAAAGCATGATGGTGCTGAAGATCTTTGAAAAAGTGGTGACCAATTTCCTGGACTTTTTGAAAGAGATCAACCAGCGGAGAAATTTACTGGAGCAAAAGTTATACGACTCTAACAGGAACGCAGAGTTGCTGGAACTGGTGCGGATACAAAAAAGCCTGGTGTATTTTGTGACCGCCCTGCGAAGCAATGAACTGCTGATGATGAAAATGGTGCGGACCAATTTTTTACAACTGAACGAGGAGGAAAAAGAATTCCTGGATGACCTGATCGTAGAAACCAGCCAGGCGCTTGAAATGGCCAATACCTATACCAACATCCTTAGCAGTACGCTGGATGCCTTTGCCAGCATCATTTCCAACAATCTCAATAATGTATTAAAAAGGCTCACTTCTATCACCATTATTCTTTCATTGCCGGCACTCGTAACCAGTATCTATGGCATGAACGTGCCGATACCCGGGCAGGAGTGGCCGCATTCTTTTTGGGTACCCATTATCATTTCGCTGATACTGTCGGTTATCATCAGCGCATATTTTATGAAGAAAAAATGGTTCTAAAAAATTATGAATTTTGAGTTTTGAATTTTGAGTTTTGAATTTTACCATCAACCATTAACCTTAAACCATCTTAATGATCTCAGTAAGAGTCTACGGCATATTGATCAATGAACAACGCCAGGTATTGGTAAGTGATGAATTCATCCGGGGGAACTATTATACCAAATTTCCGGGTGGCGGGCTCGAGATTGGCGAGGGAACCCGGGATTGTTTGAAACGGGAGTTTTTAGAAGAGATGAACCTTCCAGTTGCAGTGGGCCGGCATATTTACACAACGGATATTTACCAGCAAAGCGCCTTTAACAATGCCCACCAGATACTGTCGATCTACTACGAAGCATCAGCGCTGGAGCAGATCACTGTACCGCTCCGGACAAAGCCATTTGATTTTGACGAAGCACAATTGAAGCTGTATGAATCTACCCGGCAGGTTGAAACCTTCCGCTTTATTAACTGGGAAGATTTTTCTGCCGATGTAGTGAGTTTACCACTTGATAAGATCGCCGCCGGCATCATAAAACAAACTGCGCCATGAACACGGAACTACTTTTTGAAAAGCCCATCATCCTTGAAGATGAACTCGTAAGGCTGGAACCATTATCTGCCGAACATTTTGAATTGCTGTTGCCCACAGCGATGCACATTGCCCTTTGGGAATTCACGCTCGTAAAGATCCGTACGCCGGAAGATTTTCGAAAGTATTTTGATATGGCCCTGCTTGAACAACAGCAACAGCGCTCCTATCCTTTTGCCATCTACAACAAACAATTGAAACAATACATGGGATGTACCCGTTTTGGGAACATTGATCTTCAGCATAAAAAACTCGAGATTGGCTGGACCTGGCTGCACCCTCAATTGCATGCTACAGGGTTTAATCAGCACTGCAAATTCCTGTTGCTTAGCTTTTGTTTTGAGCAACTGAATTTAAACCGGGTAGAATTGAAAACAAGCACCCTGAACATCCGTTCGCAAAAAGCAATGCTAAAGATCGGGGCAGTAAAAGAAGGCATCCTCCGAAACAATTTCATCAATGATGATGGGAGTATCCGAAGCTCTGTGTACTTCAGTTTTATCAGGGAAGAATGGCCTCAAACAAAAGACCATTTCTTTGCAGCATTTATCAAAAAATAAAAAATCTATCAGCCAATAAGCCGGATCCTGTTATTAAACCGTGATGTAGCATCAACAATTTAACTGGCCATCATTTATCTGGCCCCGGCATTACTGCCGGGATCTTGCTGCCTACCCTTCAGTGTTCTCCAAACTGGTTGAAGATCGAACGGGCCGCTCTCAAACACTGATTTACGTGGCATTACAGCACACAAGGTTTACCCATTTATTGCATTGCTGCAACAGATCGTGAGCTCTTACCTCACGTTTTCACCCTTTCCTCACCGTTGTCATGCTGAATTTGCTATGCATTCGAAATCAGCATCACAAACCCAGCATGACAAAAGCAAGGTGGTTATTTTCTGTGGCACTGTCTGTATCGCACCTGCCGCCTTACTCCGACAAGCGCAGTAATTAAAACAGGCACAATCCCGGCCGTTAGCCGGTGTGTTGCCCTTTGCTGTCCGGACTTTCCTCCCTTATTGCTAAGAGCGATGGCCTGGCTGATAGATGCGCAAATGTAATTCTAAATTTCGGGGAAGAAGAAAAGCCCTTGGGATAACAGGTCTTTTTAAAATTCGAGTTGATCTCTTTTACAAAAAAGTCCTGGGCTATTTTTTGAAACAATACAACCCGCCAGCTTTATCTCGCCTTTTTCCTGCTGTAACAGCAATTGCTTGCCCGGCTTTCCATAGATCAACGGGATCACCTGGTTATCCTTGTGGCAAACTGGGCAAATTTTTGTTGCATGTAAATGACTGTAAAAAACAGTATCGGGAACGCTGATTTTTAACACGGCATCAATTGACTCATCATTCAAATTATACAGCCGGCTCTGTTCATCCTTCACACAGCAGTAAAATAATTTTCTTCCGGCAGTAGTAGTATCAAACTGGAGCCAGCACGATGCATCTATCCTTACCGTATCATTCAGCAAAGGAAAAACAACAACGGCTTCTTCACATGAAGCGGTTCCATTGAGCAAAACTGTTTTATGGAAATTGCTTTGTGTCAACGCAAACACAGGCATCAGCAGCAATAAAATAAAGGGAAGCGTTTTCATAAAAAATCGTACGGTTGAGTTACTCCACGATGTACTCGCCTTTTTTATTCACGAGTATCAGCGGCAATTGCTTCTTTTCTTCAAACTGGTCAAAAGCGGCTTTCAATGTGATGGCGAATTTTTGCAGTTGCTGGTTTTCTTTGGTAGCCTGCGCCAGGTATTCAAATGATTTTTTCACGTTGTACTTAACCGGGAAAATATGTACCGGGATAAAATCCTGTCCCTGTTCTTTTACATTGTTGCCCAGCACATACAATTCTTCTATGGGCTGATCGCTGATGGCAATACAGCCGGTAGAAACACAACCACCATGAATATAGATCTCCCCTCCGGGCCGGCGGGCATCACTTAGTAATTTGTCGGAAGCATTCGGGTAGTTAACCCCCAGTGCCAAATGAAAATTACTGTAAGGTTTAAATTCGTTGATGTAATAAAATCCTTCGGGCATCTGGTAATCGCCTTCCATGCGCTTGGGACCCAACGTGCCGCTCTGCATGCACATGCGGTAAGTCTTGAACAATTTAAAAGGCTCTTCTGTTTTTCCTTTCACCCATACTTCTACCTGGCGGTCGTATTTAAAACTGCGGACATATAATTGCTGCGGGGGCCAGTTGATCTTTTTTGCTTCAAATTGTTTGCGGAGCGAATCTTCCACTTTAGAAAAAGCGCCGGTAGCCTTGGTGCTGGTAACTTTTAAACTGGCGTAAGAGTTTTGAGCGTTTACTGCAGGAGCAGTCGCCAATAACGCAAGCAGGATGATATAGAGGTGCAAAAAAATACGCTTCATTCAATAACAAATTTAAACGGGTAGGTAACGATTTTTCGATAAGGTGATCTTTTTGTTATGAGCAGAAGGATTATTTGAGCAACAAATATAAAATTAAAACCCTGAAAAGAAACACACTTTAGGTTTTCTTTAATTGACCTCCGGCCAAACAAAAAGCGGCCACCCGTTCGGATATGGCCGCTTACCGGAGTACTAAAACCAATTACAGGTTGCCCCTTGCAACCTGTTCTCTCTCAAGCGCTTCGAACAGTGCCTTAAAATTACCTTTCCCAAAACTTTTGGCCCCTTTACGCTGGATGATTTCAAAGAACAGGGTGGGCCTGTCTTCCAGTGGCTTGCTGAATATCTGCAGCAGGTATCCTTCATCGTCCCGGTCTATCAAAATTCCCAGTTGCTGCAGCGGCGCCAGGTCTTCATCGATCTTGCCAACCCTGTCAAGCACATCCGCATAGTAACTGGCAGGAATGCTTAAAAACTCAATGCCCCGCCGTTGCAGTTCACTCACGGTTTTTACAATGTCATTGGTGGCAATGGCCACATGCTGTACTCCTTCTCCGTTGTAAAAATCAAGGTACTCTTCTACCTGGCTTTTCTTTTTACCCTCGGCAGGCTCATTGATCGGGAATTTTACATAGCCGTTGCCGTTGCTCATCACCTTGCTCATCAAAGCTGAATATTCGGTAGAAATATCATTGTCGTCGAATGAAAGAATATTTTTAAATCCCATTACCTCTGCATAAAATTTTACCCATGGGTTCATCTGGTTCCAGCCCACGTTGCCCACGCAATGATCTACATACAGCAAACCGGTTTCAGCCGGATTGTAATTGCTTTCCCATTTTTTAAACCCCGGCATAAATGCCCCGTTGTAATTTTTTCTTTCGATGAATAAATGCACTGTATCGCCATAGGTATGGATACCGCTCATTACCAATTCTCCATCTTCATCTTTGAGGGTAACAGGTTCAAGATAAGACACTCCTCCACGTTGCGTTGTTTCCCGCCAGGCGCTGGCGGCATCTTCCACTTTTAAAGCCAGCACTTTTACACCATCGCCATGTTTGTAAATATGATCTGCGATGGGATTGTTTGGCTTCAACGGCGTGGTGAGTACAAAGGTGAGTTTGTTCTGACGGATCACATAACTTACTTTATCCTTAAGGCCGGTTTCAGGACCAGCATAGGCCAGCGATTGAAACCCAAAAGCGGTTTTATAAAAATGAGCCGCCTGCTTGGCATTGCCCACGTAAAATTCTACATAGTCTGTTCCCTGCAATGGCAAAAAATCTGTTGTAATATCGATGGTTGCATCGGTTGATGCGTTGATTGTTTCCATAAAAAATGAATTCGTGATTTAAAAATGAATGAACTTCCCGGTAACGGGAAATGACCTGCTAAATGTGCGGCGTTAAAAAAGAGAGGAAGCACCTGCATCCATGGCCAATGCCAGCAGCAGCAGGATATAATTGCTGCGCTTGTCATTGAAGATTTTATGCGGATAGTCTGGAAGCATCGTTCTGCAAATGTAAACGCATTTTTAGTGTAAGCAAAGGCTGGGTAAAACTAATTGCATCCCTTGTAGCCACTGTAACATATCAACAGGAATCGTTATTTTCACTTTCCATTTTACAATGCCACAGCAAACTTCTAAATACCAGGTGAGCCTGATCGTCCTGCTCTTTTTTTGTCTGCCTGCTGTTGCCCAAACTGACAAACAACAGTGGGTAAGGTTGCTCAACCAGCCATTCGACGGAGTTAATACAGCCACTGCTGTATTGTGGGATTCCATCCGTTCAAAACCCAAAGAAGAGATTTACAGCATCATCTCATCACTGGAAAAAGACAAAACCGTGAGTGACAATACGGAGGGCCAGGTAAAACTGTTATTGCTAAAAATAAAGTATTGCAGCATCAATTCGGGCTATTACGATAACAGCACCTGGCCAGACATGGGTGAAAAAGCCATCCGGCTTTCAAATGCTGCGGAAAACAATTACCTGCTGCAAAGCACTTACAGCCTCCTGGGCGAGATCTATCAAAAAGGCAGCAACAATGGCATGGCCATTTTTTACCTGATGAAAGCCAGCGCCATGTCGGAAGACCTCGGGTATAAAAAAGAGGTCATCATCACCAATAAGATAACTACCAGCAGCGCCCTTTACCATACCGAAAACTATGAAGAGTGCATTGCGTATTGCCGCAGCGAACCCAATCTTGAAAAAGATTTTGCACCCATCACTGTTATTACGGCCTACAATAATACCGGTCTAAGCTACCTGAAACTAAAGCGTTTTGATTCTGCACTCTACTATTTTGCCCGGGTGGTTGCGTATTGCAAAAAGATAAATTATGGTGTATGGACAGGCATTGCATCGGGCAATATCGGTGATGTACTGCACCTGCAGGGGAAGGATACCGAAGCAATGCCGTACTGGCAGATCGATTACGACAGCAGCCTTCGTTACAATGAATGGAAAAATGCAGGCCTCACGCTGGCATATATGAGCCAGTACCAGTTTAGCAATGGCCAGCAGGAAAAAGCCATGAAACAATTGCAATGGGCAGAAGCCGTGAACCAGGTGGATCCTGGAAATTTATTGAAGATATACCAGGTAAAATATGAATGTTTTAAAAAGATGGGGCTTGCTGATTCTGCCGAATATTTTTTAAAAAAGCAATATCATTTATCCGATTCCCTCAATAAAGTGATCAGCGCCAACAACTTCACCACGGTTGAATTAAAACTTTCTTACGAAAAATCTAACCAGGAATATAAATTGCTTAAAAAAGAGCGGGAGGCAGAAGTGACCAGGCGCAACCTGTTAATACTTGCCCTCGCTTCTACCGGGCTCATTGGTTTGCTGCTCTACAACCGCCAGCGGCTTCGCACCAAACTCGCCCTGCAACAACAATCGATCGCCGAAGCGGAAAAAGATGCGGCCAAAAACCAGTTGCAACTGTTTACCCAAACCCTGCTCGAAAAAAATGAGCAGATCGAACAACTCAATGCATCACTTCAGCAACAGGCAGTGGTTACCAACGACGAGTTGATTCACCAAACCCTGTTAACCGATTACGACTGGAACCGGTTCAAAGAATTGTTTGAAAAGATTCACCCTGCATTTTTTGCAAGACTAAAGAATATGGCACCGGGTATTACACAATCTGAGATGCGCCTGGCAGCCCTTATTAAACTCAACCTCGATAATAAACAAATGGCCAGCATGCAGGGCATCAGCGTGAGCAGCCTGCGGGGCAACAAAACCCGCCTGCGCCAAAAGCTCAATATCTCCGCCGAAACCGACCTCGAAGAAGTAGTAAGGCAATTGTAAATATTTCCTGCGGCCTCCCCACAAAGCAGCTTCAGCACTTCCAAACCTACCTGGCAGCACCCAGCTTATTTTTTTACGCACTTTTTGAATCCATCAAACACTGTTCCACACTGCATTACAACGATGCAGCGCTTTGCAGCGCCCCTTGCAGCCCATTGCAGCGGCAAATGTTTGCAACCGCCTTTTGAGCAGGCTTACTTTGTTCAAAAATCAAGCATGCAGGTTTTTGCACTTTTAAAAAGACACTGGTGGGGCATATTGTTCCTGGCGGGCTTGCTGGCCCTGGTCCTTTTTACATGGGAGGCCCAGCAAAAAGTGAACAGGCTGGAACAAAAGATCAAAGACCCTTCTCCGGAAAATCAAAAAACAACACTACTGCATATGAAAATATTTTTGTTGCTGCTGGCTGCACTGCTACCGGCCCCTTTACTGGATGCCCAAACGCTCAACATTCATCCCGGAACTTCCCTGGTGATGAAAGGAAATGTTCAACTGGTACTAAGGGATGTTTCGATCGTAAACAATGGCGTACTGCATGCCGGCACCGGCACCGTTAAGTTTACCGGTTACAAAGACAGTTCGGCTTCCTTTTTTGCCGGTAATCCCACTACACTCTATAATTTATCCATTGACAAGACTGCCTATGGAACGGCACTAACCACGCCCGTATCAGTCAGGAATGTACTTGGGGTGTATGGCGGCCAGCTATTCACCGATAGCAACCTGGTTTTGAAATCTGCTGCTGATCTTACTGCACGGGTAGATGTGATACCAGCGGCGGCCGGGATCATTGGCAAATCCATCGTGGAAAGGTATTTTCCCAACCGGCGTTCCTGGCGCCTTGTAACAGCTCCTGTAACGGCTGCACCAACCATCTTTGATTCCTGGCAAAACAAAGCTGTTTATTTACCGGGCATCAATACCTGCATCACCGGGCCCAATCCCTCCGGCCCCGCCGGTAATGGGCTTGATGCCAGTCCGCAAAACAACGCCTCCATGAAAACATGGAACTATGCTACCCAGTTGCTGGAACCCTTACTCAATACAAAAACGCCGCTATCTGCCGGCAACAATGGCAGTGCTGATAATACCGGCTATTTTTTGTTTGTAAGGGGCGACAGGGACATCAATAATTTCATCATCCCCAATTCCAATAATACCACACTTATCTGCAATGGCAAATTGCAAACAGGTACGCAGAGTTTTACAGCAGCAACAATACCTGGTGCAGTAACATTGATCGGCAATCCATTTGCTTCGCCGGTTGATTTTAATGCTGTTGCCGGCAACAACCTGGTTAAGCGGTTCTATGTATGGGACCCAACCTTAAACATTGTTGGAGGATATGTAATGCTCGATGATCTTGACAATGACGGGCTGTTTACAAAATCGATCGCTGCCTCACAACAGGACAATCAGCTGCAAAGCGGGCAGGCGTTTTTTGTGCAAACCCTCAATAATGGCCCAGCCTCCGTAGTTTTTCCTGAAACCTGCAAATCAGCCGCCGGCAGCAATGCCCTGTTCAGGCCTTCTTCTCCTGCGGCGCTGCAAACCATCCGCATTGTCCTGAACAGGATGGCGGCAGACAGCAGCATGTATTTTACAGATGCAACCCTGCTGGAATGCAGTGATGCATTCAGCGACAGCGTTGACCTGAATGACGCCGTTAAATTCAGCAACATCAATGAAAATATCGGGCTTCAGCGCTATGGCCAGGTATTAACGGCTGAAAGAAGGCCAATACTGAAAAACAATGACACGATCTTTTTAAAGATCAACCGCACCACGCCGGGAAATTATCAATTTGTAATAAGTACCGCTGCCATCAATGATGTTTCACTTCAGGCATGGTTGGAAGACGGCTACCTGCAAAGCAGGCAGGAAATTGATCTTTCCAATACCAGTGTAATTGATTTTACAATTGATGGCAATGCTGCATCTGCGGCACCGGCAAGATTCAGGATCGTATTCCGCCGGCTGCAGGTATTACCGGTAACTTTTATCAGTGTAACTGCCCGGGACCATAAAGACCGTGTAGATATCGAATGGCGGGTTGCAAATGAATGGTCACTCACCCACTACGAAATTGAGCACTCTGTTGATGCAAACAATTTTATCCGCATCGGCACACAGGCCGTTGCTGGTAATGACGGCGCCGCACATCTTTACCAGTTTGCAGACCCAGCCCGGTTGCCGGGTAATAATTTTTACAGGATAAAAGCATACGATGCCGGAGGAAATATTACCAGCAGCACCATTGTCAATGTGTTCATCAACGATAAAAATAAACGTCTCAGCATTTACCCGAATCCTGTGCAAAACAACTTCATTCATGTGTACCTGGGTGATCATGCACCCGGAACCTGCCAGGTGAGATTGTACAACAGTTCTGCCCAATTGCTGCATGCAGGAACAATCGGGACCGGCACACCTGGCACTGCCATTACGTTAAAGCCGGAAAACATCTTACCTGCAGGCATTTACCAGTTAGAAATCATTTACACAGATAACAAAAAGGAAATCCGGCAATTCATTGTTGCCAATTAATTGATACAGCATGTTAAAAACTATTTTTATGAAACACAAACCTGTTCTTGTTTTTATGTTGATGCTATTGATCTCAACAGCCCTAACGGCACAGAATATTGCGATCAATGACAATGGCGCCACGCCCGACACCAGTGCAATGCTTGACATCAGCAGTACTACCAAAGGTTTTCTTCCGCCAAGAATGACACTGGCACAACGCAACCTGATTCCCTCACCGGCGGATGGCTTGATGGTGTACAGCATTGACGACAGCAGTTATTATTTTTATAAAAATGGATGGAATAAATTTTCGAGAAGCGCCGAAGCCTGGGGATTAAGTGGCAATTCGGGAATTAATGCAGCTTCACAATTTATCGGCACTACCGATCTAAAGCCACTTATTTTTAAGGTGAACAATTACAATGGCGGGCAGCTCCATCCACAAACCGGCAACACGGCATTGGGACCACAAAGTTTAGATTCTAACACTACCGGCACAGGCAATACAGCGCTTGGCCTGCTGGCCGGCGCCGCCAATAAAACAGGCAGTGGCAATACATTCATCGGTTCAAATGCAGATGCACTGAGCAGTGACCTGGTAAATGCAACAGCCATTGGTGCCAATGCAAAAGTTGGGCAAAGCAATAGCATCATACTAGGAAACAGCAGTACGAAGATTGGGCTTGGCACAACTGCTCCCGGATCAGTTGGCATTGTTTCCACTCATTTTGAGATCGCCGATGAGGATGGGACGAACAGCGATTTCCAAATGCGGGTTGCCTCCTCCGGGTACCCATTGACGAACCTGCTGGCATCTGCTGGTTCTTTATCGGCCCCTTCCAGTCTTGCCGGAAACAAACCAACCGGTATATTGCAAAGCGGGTATTACTCCGGCGGCAGCTATAAAAATGCTTCCGGCATCATTTTCAGCAGCGGTGATAACCCTAACGGATACTCGCCTGGCAAAATCCAGCTATATACAAGGGCAGACAGCACTACATCGGTTACCAATACCTTCACGATGAATGAACGCGGCAATGTCGGCATCGGAACTGCAACCCCCAATGCACCGCTGCAGTTCAGCAATACTTCTAAAAACCGGAAAATTGTATTGTATGATGCCAATAACAACGACCACCAGTTCTATGGGTTTGGTATCAATACCAATATGATCCGTTACCAAACAGACAGTCCGGGCAGCGATCATGTATTTTTTGCAGCTGCTTCCTCCAGCGCTTCGGGTGAATTATTCAGGATCAAAGGAAACGGCAGAATTGGCGTAGGTGTTGCAAAACCATACACCCTGTTTTCCAATCTTGATTCTAATGTGCTTGGCGGAGATGGAATCGGCATGGGAAGCAAGTCCTTGTCCTGGGGGATAGACGTACAGGGATATGTTCAGGGGCTCTACAACCGGCACACCGGTTTAGGGGGGAACGGGCTGTCAGTAAAAATTGCCGGTACTGCTGCAAACAATACGCTGCTGGATCTTTGTACAGCGCCTTATGCAACCGCCCCCGCCAACTCTGTAATGATCGTTCGGGGAAACGGGAATGTGGGTATAAATACCGGAACGCCACAGCAAAAGCTGGATGTAGCAGGCAATGTGAAAATCAGGGACAGCATTGCAGTGGGCATCGTTGCTCCCCATGCACCGCTGCATTTTTCCAATGCGCTGCAAAACCGTAAGATCGTGTTACTGGAAACTGCAAATGACGATCATCAGTTTTTTGGTTTCGGCATTAACAGCAGCATATTGCGTTACCAAACATCTACTACGGCAAGCGACCATGTTTTTTATGCAGGAAGTTCGGCAACAACTTCTAACGAACTGGTGCGGATAAAGGGCAATGGCAAAGTTGGCATCAGCAACGCCGCCCCTGTTTCCCTGCTGTGCAACACCAATTTGAATATCATCGCAGCAGGTGGTGTAGGCATCAATACAAATTCGTTTAGTTGGTCAACAAACGAGGTCGGCTATGCACAGGCATTGTACAATGGATCCCTGAGCTCGAACAGCAATGGTTTATGCATCAAGATCGCCAATAGTACCAGCAGTGCCAGGATACTTGACCTTTCAACAGGCCCTACTCAAAATGCCGCAGGCACATCTGTGTTATTGGTAAGAGGCGATGGCAATATTGGTATCAATACCACAACGCCGGCAGAAAAGCTCAGCGTAAACGGAGCCGTAACCATTGCAAGTGGCGGGTATGCCGTGATTACTAACGGTGACGCAACACCTGTTCCGGCCGGCGGGGCCGGAACCATTGTGTTTTCCAGCAGTCATTTTTTTGGATGGAATGGCACACAATGGAAGCAACTTGATAATTGATAAAATCTGCAAGAAACAGGAATAGTAAACGGGCTGCAAATACTCCTGTAAAAACTGGCCTGCCGGCTTCGTTCAACGGGTTCAAACATTCAAAATAATACATACCTGTTGCTAACAGGATTTTATTTGCCGTTGTACAATCCATCTAAAATCCATGTCTTTTGTTGCAATAGCTTCTATATTTGCCCAATGAAAAAAATCGGCATTCTTGGTGGAGGCCAGTTAGGGCGCATGCTGTTGCAGGCGGCAGCCAACTACCCCGTTGAAACTTTTGTAATGGAGAACGACCCGGAATGTCCTGCTGCCCACTTGTGCAATCATTTTACCAAGGGTGATATCACCAACTACAATGATGTGTACCAGTTTGGAAAAGGCCTTGAGGCGCTTACGATCGAAATAGAAAGTGTGAATGCCGATGCGCTGGAGCAACTGGAAAAAGAAGGTGTGAAGATCTATCCAAAACCAGCCGCCCTGAAGACGATCAAAAATAAAATTTTACAAAAGCAGTTCTATAAAAACAACCAGGTGCCAACCAGCGATTTTGTGATCACCGGCAATGCAGCCGCACTGCATGAGCACAGTGATTTTTTGCCGGCCGTGCATAAATTGGGCGAAGGCGGCTATGACGGCAGGGGTGTCCAGATCATCAAAACGGCAGCAGATCTTTCTCTTGGTTTTGATGCACCCGCCGTGTTGGAAAAAATGGTACCCATTGCAAAAGAGATCGCCATGATCGTGGCGGTGGATGATAAGTACGACATGGTCTTTTATCCTCCCGTGGATATGGTATTTGACCATGAACTTAATTTACTGAGCCACCAGGTTAGCCCGGCAGTATTGCCGGATAAAACGTTCTGGAAAGTGGAAGCGATCGCCATTGCTGTAGTAAAGGCGTTCAAAAGTCCGGGCATTTTTGCGGTGGAATTATTTATAGACAAGAATGGGGAAGTGTATGTGAATGAAACGGCACCCAGGGTTCACAACAGCGGTCATCACAGTATCGAAGCAAATTATTCTTCGCAGTTCGACATGCTGTGGCGCATCATGCTCAACTATCCGTTGGGAAATACAGAACATATTATGCCGGCGGCCATTGTTAACATATTGGGGGCTGAAGGTTATAGCGGACCAGCTTTTTATGAGGGCCTGGAAGCCGTAATGAAAATACCGAACTGCTTTGTACACATCTATGGTAAAAGCCACACCAAACCCGGTAGAAAAATGGGACATGTAACGATCATGAGCAGGGAAAAACAGGAACTCATTCACCAGGTGAACCGCATCAAACACACGCTAAAAGTGATCAGCCGGTAAATTACTGCAGCATACTTGCAATACGCATCAATTCTGTTTCAGAGAACTTGGCTGCATAGCCCAGGTTGATCAAACGATACCCTGATTCTTCAAAACTCTGCTGTGCATTCTTTACTTCAACGATCGTGGCCTGCCGCAATTGAAAACGCTGCAATACAAGATCAAGTAACTGTGCGGATAATTGATAATTGTTCTGTTCTGTTTCTAATTGTTTTATGGCACTGGTATAAGCCTGGTAAGTTTTTACGGCCTGTGCGGTATAGTCTCTTATCAATACGGATCGCTGCAATCCTGCACTGTTAACGGCAATGGAAGCAGCCTGTTCCTGGCGTTTGTAGGAAGAACCATTGTAAATAGGAATGCCGATGCTTACACCAATAACAGGACCATAACTCTGGTTTAGCAATATCTGCCCGGCACCTGCATTGTTCCGGCTGAAATTATATCCTGTGGTTGCCCGAATAGACGGGTAGCGCTGTGCGGCAGTTTCCTTTACAATTTGCTGACTGATGGAAACCTCATCCTGTGCAGCTGCGATATCAGGGTTTTGATCGAGCCGGTTAAGAATGGTGGAGAAGTCAATTTTGTTGTTCACAACAATGCTATCCAGTATAACGATGCTGCTGTCTGTTTTTAAGGTGAGTAGCCGAAGCAATTCTGTTTTTGATTGAGCGATCACCAGTTCCTGTGCCTGTTGCTGTTGTACCAGTGAGTTCAGGTCGATCTGTGATTGAAAGAGATCAGCATTGTTGGCAAGACCAACCTGCTGGCTTGCTTTTACAATTTCCAGCCGCTGTTTGGCTGCTTCGATAGAGCGGTCAATTGTTTTCATGTAACCCTGCTGACGAACCACGTCATAATAAGCATTGCTCACATCTGCAATGATATTCTGTACCTGCGAATTCAGTACTTTCATACTTTGCTGTTGCAGGATCGCCAGTCTTTTTTTTGTGGCCACTACCCTGCCGCCATTGAATAACAAAATACTGCCGGTAACATTGGCGGTAAGTGCATTGGCTGCTGCATTATTGCGTTGTATGCTTACGCCGGTGTTGAGTTTCTGATTCACACTGGTGATCTGTTCATTGTCATTCAGTGCGCCTGTTACCAGCGGAAGGCCGCCGGCATACCCGTAATTGTTATAGATACTGTCTGTACTGATCCTGTTATTGACCAATTGTATATCCAGGCTGTTCTTAAGCGCTGTATTGATTGCCTGCCGTAGCGGCAGGGGCTGCTGTGCTTTCACACACACCGAAGCAAAGAGCAGCAGGAAGAGGCTGTATTTTTTCATTGTTCTTATAAATATTGCTGCGATTGCAGCGTGCGTTTTTATTGTTGTACCAACAGGTGCCTTTTAATCCATTCTGTATAGTAGATATCATATCACCGGTTGAGTCATCATTCTACGATATCTACTTTACCTGCATCATGTTTGCCTGAAAGGAAAGTATATACAGCAGGTATCACCAGCAATGTTAATAACAATGAGAACAGGATACCGCCTACGATCACAATCCCCAGCGGGATACGGCTGGTAGAACCTGCGCCCAAACTTAAAGCGATGGGCAATGCACCCAGTGATGTTGCAAGACTCGTCATTAATATCGGCCTCAACCTTTGTGATGCCGCTTCCGTTACCGCTTTAAAACGATCGAGGCCCTGCTCCCTTTTTTGATTGGCAAATTCAACGATCAATATTCCATTCTTTGTTACAAGGCCGATGAGCATGATCATCCCGATCTCAGAAAATATATTGAGCGTTTGTCCAAAAATAAAAAGGCTCAGCAATGCACCCGCAAGCGCCAGTGGCACCGTAAGCATAATGATGAAAGGATCTTTAAAGCTTTCAAACTGTGCTGCCAGTACGAGGTAGATCAATATCAGGGCCAGCACAAAGGCAAATAAGATATTGGAAGAACTTTCCTGGTAGTCTCTTGAAGGACCTGTTAAGGCAGTTTGATAACTTTCGTCAAGCAATTTGGCGGAGATGGCCTGCATGGCTTTGATGCCATCGCCTACTGTATTGCCCTCAGAGAGGGAGGCCGAAATGGTGGCACTCTTATAACGGTTGTAATGATAGAGTGTTGAAGGGCTGCTGCTTTCTTCCAGTTTTACTACCGCACTCAACGGGATATTTTGCCCCTTGTTATTGCGTACATACAGCTTCGTTATGTCAACTGGCTGGTTACGATCGCCCCTGTCAACCTGTGCGATCACAGAATACTGGTGACCATCCATGATAAAATAAGCCAGCCTTCCGCCGCTGAAGGCCGATTGAATGGCGGCCACAACATCCTGCGACGACAAACCGAGGTCTTTGATCTTCATCCTGTCGAGCGTAAGGTCTACTTCAGGCTTATTGAATTTAAGATTGGCATCGATATTAGAAAAGGTTTTGTCTTTCCTCGCCTCATCCAAAAATTTCGGAATGATGTCTTTTAATTTATTGATGTCCTGGTTTTGCAAAACGAACTGTACTGGCAAACTGGCTCTTGAACCTGCACCCACTGCGATGGTTTGTTCCTGTACAGCGAATATCCTGGCGTCATTGAAACGGGCCAGTTTTTTATTGAGGTCATTGGCGATCTGGTCCTGGGTTCTGTCTCTTTCACCCGGCGGCACCAATGCCAGTCGTGGCTGTGAAGAGTTGATGCTTCCCGCCGGCGTACGGGCAAATACGAAATCCCTTTCAGGAATGGAATCATAGAGATAATTGGTAATGTTATCTGCAATGCCCTGCATGCGGCTGTAACTGGTGCCTTCCTGCGCAGTAACGGTGAAGCGTATGCTACTTCTATCTTCCAGCGGTGCAATTTCACTTTGCATCACCCGCATTATCAAAAAGATCATCACTGCACAAACGCCAATGATCACCCAGGCCAGCCAACGCATTTTTAAAAAGCCATTGAGCAGCCGCTGGTAACCATTTTCCATACCCACAAAAAATGGTTCTGTTTTAATGTAGAACTTGCTGTGATGCCCGCCTTTCCTGCTAAGCAACACATTCAATACGGGCGTTATGGTAAGTGAAACAAAAGCAGAGATCAATACGGCAGCGGCAAGGGTAACTCCAAATTCACGGAACAGCCTGCCGATAAATCCTTCCAAAAATATCACCGGTAAAAACACGATCGCCAGTGTGATGGAGGTGGAGATCACCGCAAAGAATATTTCCTTACTGCCTTCCAGCGCCGCTTTCCGGATATCCATTCCCTGCTCCAGTTTCCTGAAAATATTTTCTGTTACCACGATACCGTCATCTACCACCAGGCCTGTTGCCAAAACAATACCCAGCAACGTTAGTATGTTCACCGAAAAACCTGAAACATACATGATGAAGAAAGTGGCAACCAACGAAATGGGAATATCTATCAGCGGCCTTATGGCAATGAGCCAGTCACGGAAGAAGAAGAAGATCACCAGTACTACCAATGCAAATGCAATGAGCAGGGTTTCCTTTACTTCTGAAATGGAGTGACGGATATTGACAGTGTTATCCAGCAGGATATTCATTTCAATATCCGACTTGTTCGATTTCTTGATCGCATCCAGCTTCTTGTAAAAATCATCTGCGATCTGTATGTTGTTGGCGCCCGGCTGCGGAATGATCACCAGCCCAACGGCATTTACGCCGTTGTATTTCCAGCTTTGCTCCAGGTTTTCAGGAGCGATCTCCACCCTCGCCACATCCGATAAACGCACAATGCCTGAACTGTCTTCTCTTAATATCAGGTCACGAAACTGTTTTTCATTCGTAAGCCTGCCAAGTGTTTTTATAGTGAGTTCTGTATTGTTGCCATAAATTTTGCCCGGTGGCAGATCAATGTTCTCATTATTGAGAGAAGTGCGGATATCAGAAAAGCTCACATTAAAAGCATTGAGTTTATCCGGGTCTATCCATATCCGCATGGCATATCTTTTTTGCCCGAAAATATTTACAGAACTAACCTGGTTGATGGTTTGAAACTGTTGCTGCAAAACATTTTCGGCATAGTCGCTCAACTCCATCAAGCCCTTGCTGCGGCTCTGCACGGCGAGTATCAAAATAAAATCACTGTTGGCATCTGCCTTGGTAACTACCGGTGGTGCATCGATATCCTGTGGCAATGAACGGGCGGCCTGGCTCACTTTATCCCTTACATCACTGGCCGCAGTTTCCAGGTCAACCGCCAGGTCAAATTCAACGGTGATATTGCTGTTGCCCAGGGTGCTTGAGGAGGTAATGGTTCGGATGCCCGGGATACCATTGATCTGTTTTTCAAGCGGCTCGGTTACCTGGCTTTCAATAATATCGGGGTTGGCGCCGGTGTAAGAAGTAGATACTGTTACGATCGCCGGGTCAATCGCCGGGTAATCCCGGATAGCAAGGAAAGTATATCCCACTACGCCAAACAGGATAATGGCAAGATTGAGTACTGTTGCCATCACCGGACGCTTCAATGATAATTCGGAAATATTCATGCGCTTAAACTATCCTGCTTTTGTTGATCAATGATTTAAAGAAGAGTTCCAAAACCCTTAGTTCGAAGTACTGTCTTTTGATTTGTCTGCCTGCAGTTGTGCATCCGTTTTTACGCTCCTTACTTTTACAACACTTTTAGGACGCACAAACAACACACCTGATACCACAACAGAATCCCCTGTATTCACTCCTTTTAATATCTCTACCATATCCGCTTCCCGGATACCCGTTTGCACATTTACGAAATTTGCCTTGCCGCCTTTTACGATCACAAGCTGGTTATTTTTATCATCCGGAATAATACTGCTGGCAGGAACTTTTACTGACGATCTTGTTTTGCCTTCGTCTATAAAAACTTTTACAAAGCCTCCCGGGTTAGGTTTTGCGCCGTGCAACAAAGCCCTCACTTTTAAATTTCTCGTATCTGTATTGGCACCCGGTTCTATTGCCACAATCATAGCCCTTGCCCTGTCGCCATTGGCAGCGTCTGTTTCTATCTCCACGATCAAACCACGCTTAACAATATTGCTGTAAATTTCAGGAAGGGTAAAATCGATTTTCACCTGGCTTGTTTGCTGAATGGTGGCCAATACCGTGGCTGGTGTAACATATGCGCCGGGACTCACCTGCCGCAAGCCAAGCACACCTGAAAAAGGCGCTTTGATAACGGTCTTGTCGATGAGCGTTTGTGTATAAGCCATATCGGCTTTTAAACTGTTCACCTGGTTTACGGCAGCATCATAGTCGCTCTGGTTGATGCCATTGATGGAAAGTAATTTATTGTAGCGCTCCGCAGTTTTTTCTGCCAGGTCAAGTTGCACCCTGCTTTTTGCCAGTTGTGCGGTGAGATCGGCGGCATTGATCCTTGCCAGTACAACACCCTGCTGTACCGCATTGCCTTCCGGTATATTCAGATACGTAAGTCTGCCGCTTACTTCGGGATGCAGTTCGGTAAATTCATTGGCCACTACGGTACCGTTGGCTTCTATTACGTTGCTTACCTGCTGTGGTGCGGCGATCATTACGTCTACCAATACCGGACCGGCTGCTTTTGCCTTGTCGCTTTCTTTGGATTTTGATTTACAGGCAGAAAAAAAACATAGCACACACAATAATAAAAGAGCGGGAAGAATATTGAATTTGAAATACATGCTGACTATTTTATCACTGGTTGAATGGATGGGATGCTTTTAAAAACATTTCTTAAGACGATGAACAAAGTGCAAAGTTAAAACCATCCACACCTACCCGGTTACCGCTTAACCAATGTTTAACCGCTGTTTTAATCTAAGCACAGTTGAAGATAAAACATCATGCCACATAAACCTGTTTTGCGGGACTCTGTTTTTAAATATCCGGCAAAAATTCATTCGTACTTAATTCCCCATTTTATCTTTTCTTTGTGCAAAAATATACACAGATGAGTACATTGGTAGGTATTATTATGGGGAGCGAAAGTGATCTTGAAATAATGAAGGGTGCAGCAGAAATGCTTCGCCAGTTTGAAGTAGAACCAGAATTAACGATCGTATCGGCACACCGCACGCCGGAAAGACTGAGAGAATATGCCAGTAAGGCAAAAGAACGTGGCTTAAAAGTGATCATCGCAGGCGCTGGTGGTGCTGCTCATTTACCCGGTATGGTAGCGGCGCAAACAATTTTGCCCGTGATCGGCGTACCGGTAAAATCGTCCAACTCCATTGACGGATGGGACTCTGTATTATCCATCTTACAAATGCCCTATGGGGTACCGGTAGCAACCGTCGCATTGAACGGTGCTAAGAACGCCGGTATACTGGCTGCGCAGATTTTAGCCTTGCATGATACTTCTATTGCGGGTAAACTGGAAGCTTACAAAGAATACCAGGATGACATCGTGATGGAGAGCGTTAAAAATGTACAGCGATTTGGATACACCAACGAATTCGATAAATAATGTACGAAGCGGATGATAAAACATCCGCTTTTATTTTTCTTCCAGCACCATAAACTCCTGTTCCAGTGAAAGGGAGTTTTCGTAAATGGCTTGCATAAACCCTCTCCCCGACTTTGCGTAGTACAGCATAAAATTCTCTACCCTTTCCTGCAGGTTGGCATTTGGAAACAACTGTTTTTTTAATTGATGCAACTGGCGTTGTGCTGCTTCAAAGTTTTTCTTTTCTGCCCTCAATATTTTCTTTTCAAGGGCTTCAATTTTTTGCAGGGATTTTTTGTGCAGGTTACCTGTATGCATGGCCAATGTAACATCCACACTGGCCGCCACTTTTTTAAACAGGCTATATACTTCGGCCAGTTGTTTTTTTTCTTTTTCCAGGTTGAGCTGGCGGCTGCTGTCTCTTTTCACCAGTTCATTCATCAGCTCAAACTCAGGCCTAAAAACAGCTTCAACAGGAAGCTGTAGTTTACGCATCAATGATTCGCTTTTTGCATCGATCAGTAAAAATGAATTGCGTACTACTAACATAGGATAGGGAACAGCAGCGGCTTCAAACACTTTCTTCAGCTCCAGCCAGTAGGCGATCTCACCGCCGCCGCCAATAAAAGCGATGTTTGGCAATATCATTTCCTGGAATACCGGGCGAAGTATAACATTGGGACTAAACCGTTCCGGGTAAGTTTCCAGTTCCTGCAGCAACGCTTCTTTATTAAATCTTATCCCGGTGTTCAGCACTTCCCATCCATCGTTTACCTGTTCGATCCTTTCCCTGCTGTCATCTTTTAAATAAAATAAGTTCAATGCCCTGCCGCTGGCCTGCACTTTATATTTAGCAGGAAAAGAAGCAACCGTTTCAGCTACCGCCGTATGCGAAAATTGCTCCAGCAATTCTTTTTTGATCACTGCTGCAAAAGCCTGCTTTAATATCCTGCTGTCGGGCAACAATACCAGTAAACCATACTCTGCAAATAATTCATTCACCAGTTTAAAAGTGGCCTGTTCAATGCTGGCGCCAGGTTGATAACATTGCTTCAGCATGTTTACCAATTCTTCTCCAAAATCATGCACCAGTAACTGTCCGCTCACCTGGTCGATCAATTGCAGCAAGGCCTTGTCTACTTTCATTCTTCCCACAGCTCCTTTTTGTGCCGTTTTCCATTCATACTTAATCCCATCCAGGTAAATATGCCCGAGTTCATCCAGGTCGGCATCTTCACTGCCCATGTAGTAGACGGGAACGAAATTATTTTCCGGTGACTGTTCTTTCAGGGAAGCTGCCAGTTTTACGGTGTGCAGTATCTTATAAATAAAATACAAATGCCCGGTAAAAATATTGGGCTGGTGTGCAGTGCAAATGGTAAACGTATTTTCATTGGCAAGCTGCTGCAGGAAAAGTTGCTGTTTTTCGCTAAGCACAATATCATTGTATTGTTGCTGCAGGGCCTCAACCAGTAAGCGGCGGTCTGTATTGAAATGCCTGCGTTGCTCAATGGCTGTTTTAATGGATTCAAAAGAAACAGGGTGTTTGTAAAAAGGGATCAATTCCGGGTTTCCACTTATATAATCTGAAACAATGGTTGAAAAATATCCGGTGCTGCTGTAAGGTAAATGAGAGGAAACCATCATTGGCTGGTTGTTTAAATCAGTTTGTAAAACAAACTTACATCAATCCCTAAAATTAAACTACGATAGTTGGTTTAAACCGCCGTAAAGCCACAAAGCTTTCCCTAAATAGCAACTGCCCGGGTTGATGTGAGTTGGTTCCAACACAAACGGGTGTTATATAACTGAGCGCATGTTAAAAACAGGGTACTTTTAAAAACGAATGCGCTTGCTGCACTTTACAAAATAAGAGAAATAAACCTGTACCATTCTTCAAACCAAATCAAACAGGTTTATTTCCCGAATACACTTATTCTATCACTATAAAATCGTCAGTTAAAATCGCTTTCATTGAAATCATCATCCGTAAAAGATTGCGAACCGATATTGAGCATGCTGCCCATCAGGTCTTTAAATTCTATTTTACCATCCAGTACTTTTTTACTGATCAGCGAATGGGCGGCCAGTCCATGCAACACAAATTCCATCAGCAGTGCATTTTCTTTTTCATCCGCTGTTTTAAAATGTTTTTTTACCAGTGCATGCAGACCATCTACTTTGTAGAGCAACTGTATCTTATCAGCATCCTTTGTTTCAAAAAAATTGCTGATCTGGTTGCCGCTGTCAAACCATTTGGTGATAGACTTATAAGGATTCTCATCTGCCCCAGCCTCTCTTCCTCTTTTCTTTTTCAGTGTATCGGGGTTGGGAAAATATTGACTGAACATGGTACGAATGGATTTTTCTAGCAGGTTAAAAGCAACCTGGTAAGGACCTTCCTGCTCTCCTTCGTACACGAGTTCTATCTTACCGGTAATGGAGGGAATGATACCCACGAGATCACTGATCCAAACCTGTGTAGCAGTTTCATTGTTCATGATGGAACGGCGCTCTGCAGCGCTCACCGCATTCTCATACGCTGCAATGGTAAGCCTTGCACTCACACCGCTTTTTTTGTCAACAAATTCGCTGCCCCTTGCCTCAAATGCCACCTGCTCGATCAATCTTTTTACAAGGTCGCTGATGGACACCCGCTGTAGCTGTTCCTCGTAAATATTTGCTTCCTGTTCGGTAATGGCCAGCGAGATTTCGATGGCTTTTGGATAATGCGTTAATATCTGGCTTTCGATCCTGTCTTTCAGCGGCGTTACGATGCTGCCACGGTTGGTATAATCTTCCGGGTTGGCGGTGAACACAAACATAACGTCTAAGGGTAGCCGCAATTTAAAACCCCGGATCTGCAGGTCTCCTTCTTCCAGGATATTGAATAAAGAAACCTGTATCCTTGCCTGCAGGTCGGGCAATTCATTGATCACGAAAATACAACGGTTGCTTCTTGGGATAATGCCGTAGTGCAGCACACGCTCATCTGCAAAACTCAGTTTTAAGTTGGCCGCTTTAATAGGATCAATATCGCCGATAAGATCGGCCACACTTACATCGGGTGTTGCCAGCTTTTCGCCATAGCGCTGGCTGCGGTGCATCCAGTCAATCGGCGTGTCATCGCCTTGCTGCTCAATCAGGTCAATGGAATAACGGGAAATCGGCTGCAGCGGATCATCATTGATCTCACTGCCCTGCACAACAGGAATGTATTCATCCAGCAAGCCCGTCATCTGCCTGGCCATTCTCGTTTTTGCCTGTCCACGCAAACCTAAAAATAAAATATTATGCCGTGAAAGCAGGGCCCGTTCTGTATCTGGTATCACTGAATCTTCATAGCCCAATATACCGGGAAAAGGATTTTCTTTTGCTTTGATCTTTTTGATCAGGTTGTCTCTTATCTCGTCTTTGATGGATTTTGAAACGTACCCGCTTTTCTTTAGTTCACCGAGTGTTTTGATTTTACTATTATTCATTTTTTATTTTTATGTAGCGAGCTATTGAACAATATTGAGCATCATTGTGTCACTCACTTGTACTGATTCTTGTTATTCCTCTTTTCCCAAAGCCCCGTTTTTCACGCAAAGAAGCGAAGATGAAAATCAAAAGACCCAAAGAAAAGTAATGAATTACTAAATCCTAAATCCTTCGCATCTTTGATACCTTCCCTCAATAAACCGTTTTCCTTCTGCCGCTTTCAAAATCTTTGAATATAAAGGCACCCAGTTTATCCAGTGATGCAAAGAAAGCTTTCCCGTTATTGGTTTCGGTAAACTCCTGCACAAACTTTTGCAGATACGGGTCGCTGGCGATCATAAAAGTGGTGATGGGGATCTTCAATTTTTTACACTGCGTTGCCAGGCTCATGCAGCGGTTCAATATCTTCCGGTCTACCCCAAAACTGTTTTTATAATACCTTGCGCCTACTTTTAAACAGGTAGGCTTGCCATCGGTGATCATGAAAATTTGCTTGTTGGGATTGCGTCTTCTCCGAAGGATATCCATCGCCAGTTCAAGCCCTGCCACGGTGTTGGTGTGATAAGGCCCAACCTGTAAATAAGGAAGGTCTTTTACTTCGATCGTCCAGGCATCATTGCCAAACACCACGATGTCCAGTGTATCTTTCGGGTATTTTGTTTTGATCAGTTCGCTCAATGCCATGGCTACTTTTTTTGCCGGCGTAATCCTGTCTTCGCCATACAATATCATGGAGTGAGAAATATCGATCATAAGCACCGTAGAGGTCTGTGCTTTAAAATCCGTTTCCCTGATCTCCAGGTCATCTTCATGCAGGCGAAAACTTTCAGCGCCATGGTTGATCTGTGCATTGCGGATAGAGGCGGTGAAATCGATCTGCTCCAACGTATCGCCAAACTGGAAGGGCCTTGTTTCAGGATTGATCTCATCTCCACCGCCGGGTTTGAAGGTATGATGATTGCCTTGTTTTGACTTTTTTAGTTTGCCAAAGATCTCTTCGAGGCTTTTCTTCCGGATGCCCTGTTCTGTTTTAGGAGTGATCTTTATTTCGCCGTTCTGTTTATTCTCATCAATGTATCCTTTCGCTTTCAGGTCTTCCAAAAAATCGCCCATACCATACTCATCATTGGTGAGCTTGTATTCTTTATCCAGTTCGTTCATCCACTGCATGGCTTCGCCTACATCGCCATTGGTGTAGGTAAGCAATTGCATGAAAAGGTCGAGCAGTTGTTCAAACTTGCTTTTGCCTCCTTCATTGGGATCGTATTTGGAAAAATGATAACCTTTCATAGTTGTTGACTTGAATACGGCCTGCACCCGTGTTCCTGCAATTTATGTAAACATTCAAATCCGTCAATGGGTTCGGTTGTTAAATAAAAAATCCTTCCGCATTGCGAAAGGATTTAATGATAGAATTTTAAACCGCAGTTATATTAATTTTTAATTAGCTTTCTTAAAAAAACTTGCCCATTTTCAGTAATTATTTTGACTATATAAACACCGCTTGCATAACGCCCAATATCCACCTGGAGTCTATTACTGCTTTCGAAATTTTTTTCAAAAATCTTTTTTCCATCAATGGCAACAATACTCACCTGATTAAATCTGACACTCCTGGTTGAAATTTCAACAATATTATTTGCCGGAATTGGGTAAACTAATATGCTGTTTGAAATATCTGGCTCACCGGAATGGGTTTTTAAAAAATCCTGACTCTTGTATTTGACAGCGCTTTGCTTTATGCTACCAATTATATCCTGCATTTTTTTGTTTACAGTAGCCTGTGGTCGGTAAGCATAATTTCCTGTACAGCCTTCAATATATGCTGCAAAACAAGCTGAAGATCCAGTGACAAAACCTGGATTCAGTTCAACAAAATTGCCAGCATGGTAAACAACTCCATCCCCAGGTACTACACTTCCGAAATTAATTACATCTTCTGATTTAATCCAAATAGAACGCTCCCGACGAACCCTTGTTGAAATGGTAGTTGCTGAAGTTAAAGTAGGAACGCAACAATCAACAATTGTTATTGGGGCAGTAATCGGACAAGTAATGGCTTGACCTGCATTGGGTGTAAATGTATAATTAAAGGTACCTATAACACTCGTATTAACTGTTGCCGGGCTCCATGTGCCTGTGATACCACAGGCAATGGTAGTGGGTAAGGTAGAGACTGAGTTTATACAGAAAGGCCCAAGGTTAATCCCATCAAAAGGAACACAAACTTCCATTGAATAGGCCAAATATGCAGTTGTTAAATTAGCCGTAGTCAGATAGTTTATTGTAAAGGTATTAATTAAGTTACAACTGTTTCTCCATGTTGCAAATTCTTCATTATGCCCTGTAGGAGGAAAGTCTCCAGTTGCAGTTACACCATTTACAGTTGAGATACAATTTGTACTGGTTGTATTATTAAAAGCCACCCCAACAAAGTTATATGAATCATCCCAACGTCCATTGCTTCTGTCAATATCGGCTACATTAAACCTTGTTATGACCACCGGTACTGTAAAATTAAATACCAGGTTCTGCGCTGGCGGCAAATTATTTGGCCCACTTGTTGAGAAAGTTCGATTGCCGGTAACAATTAAATTCAGATCAATAGGTGCAGGAGATTCAAAGAGCAATGGATCTCCAGCACCTACTAATGTAGCAGTAACAATACCGTTGCTGCCAGCTACAGGGTAAGTGCCAGTTACTCCATTAGTACCAACGGACGTATTCCATGTTATATATGTTTGAGACACTGCATCCAAAGAATTAATGACAATAAAGATTAAAAAAAACAGAGCTTTCTTTAACCGGTATTTAAATAATATTTTCATAACTAAAGATTTCATATTATTCAATTATTTAGATTTCTTAAGTATTGTATCAAGAGTTACTTTTAATGCATCTATCTCAGCCTGTTGCTTTTCAAGCTTAGTGTTTTGATCAATGATATAGAGAGTCAGTTCCTCAATTTTACCCATCTGTTTTGCCTGCATTTCCCCAAGATCTAGGCCATCCTTAACTAAATCTTCTGCAGCAATGATGCCCGGCAAATGCTTATTTTTTTTCACAAATGACGCTAATTCTTTTATCGGCAGCAGTGTATAACTATCAGCAAATACATAATCGGCCCAGTTTACTGAAGCCCTTACTGCTACTTTTACTTTTTCAGTAAGAACGCCCCCTTCAACATATAATCTGTAATTACCAGTACTTGCGGGATAAAGAGGGGTGGCGCCTATATATATGCGGCCGTTGTCAGTGTTGTTAGGGCTGGCACTTGTGTTAAACCAAAGATTTTGGTTATTCATATTTACTGCACGGGGTCCTGTAAGAGTTCCATCGCTATTGTATAAATTTATATTGGGAAGATTCACGGCAGCGCTTGCAACCCCATTTACAGATGTAGTTAATACACCAGCATTAACCACATTTACCACTGTATTTACTGCCGGGGCTGTTCTTATTATGCCGTTCACTTCGCTGGTAAGTGTGTTTGTAGCACTTGTAAATGTATGAGTGGTGGTACCTCCTGCTGGAATTGGTGCTTCACACACTACCCCGCCAGCATCTCTGAAAAGATATCTTCCCGTAGGGTTTGGAGTAGGGGTTGCGCCGCCGTTTACCGGCACATAATCCAGTTGAAGACTGGGAGTTGAAGTTGATAAATTGCCTGTATTATTCCCAGCGATTTTCAATTTTGCATACACCCCCGGTATGATACTTCCCACAGGTGTTAGCGCCGGAAGAGTTCCAATACTTACATTGCCATGCGTAATGCCAGATTGCATATCGCGGCCATAAATAACATTTTGAATGGAAAGTTGATAATCTGATCCGGAGGACACATTGGCATTATAACCAATACCAACATTGTTATTTCCTAAAGTGAAATTGCCTCCAAAAGTGGCCAATGCGAGGTGTCCTATACCAACATTATTATTCCCAGAAAGAAGCCATCCCAATGCAGATTCGCCTAATGCCAGATTGCCGTTCCCGGTAGTCATTGAATAAAGGGCTGACCGACCTAGAGCCGTATTACTGTCTGCAGAGCCTGCCCCAGCATTTAATCCATATAATGCCCCTGCACCGATGGCTGTATTAAAATTACCATTGACATTAAATTGCAGGGCATTTGCTCCAAAACCAGAGTTAGCACTTCCCACTGTATTACTATATACTGAACTAAACCCGACTGCACTATTATTTGTACCTGTCGAATTATTTAATAAGGCGTCTTGCCCAATTGCAGTGGATCCGGTTGTTCCTGATCTTCTTCCTATATATATACCACTTGAGGTAGTGCCATTTACATAAATAGGAGTGGGCGTGCTATTAACTCCTGGTGAAGCAAATCCCTGGGCGTACAAGTTAGAACCTGTCAAAAAAATAAATACACCCAAAATAAGCTGAGTCAAAAAAAAATACTTATTCATTTTTATAAAGTTTAATGTTAAAAATGTTGTCGATATAAAATTGGATTATTCTTTATTATTTTACAACAGGAGCAAAACGAAAAAATCTATGCTTGGCCATCAATATTTTTCCAGGGAAATGGGAAACTCGCTATTGGGGCCGATTAGCGAATTGATTTGAAATACGGATTTTTTTTTCCATTTTTTTTAATTACGAAATAAGAAATTTCCCTTAGATTTAAGTAATTAAATTTCAACCCTTTTAGTAAAATTACTATTGAATTCATTCCCCATGAGCTCACACCCTTTAAACAAAAAAATTGGAGAGAACATCGAATACTACCGGCTCCAAAGCAGAAAGAACATTAAGACAATTGCAGGGCTGCTCGGCCTGACAGAAACCGGCTATAGAAATATAGAAAGAGGCATTACGGAAGCAGGCACCACCAAAATTTTCAGGATTGCTGAAATTTTGAATGTGCAGGTAAAACAGTTGCTTGATGTAAATATTGAGGAAAAGGAGAAGGATACAATCACAGTTCCGCAGGCAAACGCACCTAAAGCAGAAGAAAACTTTTACCGGCTTTGTATTGACCAGTACAAAGCAGAAAATCAGTTCCTGAAAAAACAATTGTCCCTCACCCAGGAACTTTTGGTGAAAGCAATGAAAACATGAGCGCTTTTAAATGCTCTTTTATTATTTCAACTTTATGAAGCAGATTAATATCTAAAAACGGCAGGTAACATACCATCTTTTTTAGGTTCGTCATTCATCCAGTTATTTATTCCGGGTAAGTCTCTACAATAAAATAGCGATTGCACGAACAGCATCCAGTTGCTTTATATATTTCATAATAATTGCCGGAATTATGCTGCCATTTAATGGTACTTATGTTAATTACCAAAAAAAAGCCCTTTCACATGATGAAAGGGCTGTATAAAATCAGCTGACCGGGATGCTAAGGTATATTGCCGGCGGCAGGTTTTGTACCCGGTGCATTATTGATCGGGGCCTGCAGTTCAGCCGGTCTTGGATTTTTATACTGTTGCTCAAGCGTATTGAGGCCTGTTAAGAATTGATAAGCCCTTTCTGCATCGTCATACACTGCCCGCAGTTTTGGAGCCAGGTTGCCGAGGAAATTATCTCTTTCCTGCTGGTAACGGATCTGCATACTTTGCTGCAATCCTTTCTGGAATTCATCCGAGGACAGATCGCCCAGTTTAGCATAGTAGGTCATTTGCTGTTCAAGATCCTTTTTCACGCTCCTGCTTACTTTCTGCGCCAGTACTGTATCTCCTGCTTTATAGCAGGCTTCTAAAAACTGAAGCGAAATATAATTGTGCTGTTGAAAGCGGGATACCATGCCATAAGCAAAGTTTTCATCCAGCATTCCCTTATCACATTTCTCCAGCAATTTTTTGGCCTCGTCTTTTTTATCATGCTCGGCAAGGCTTGCAGCGGCAGTTGCATATGCCAAACGGATGCTGTTAAGATGCCTGCGGTTCTCTTCATCAAAATAAACACCTGGCTTGTCGGCACTGCCAAACACAAACTTTTTCATCATCTTGTCAACTACCCAATCCCTGTTTACATCATCCCCTTCTACCGGAACCAGCCTGTAGGCCATACCATCCTGGCGCAGGTATTTATCAAAGCCCAGACTAACCCTGTCGTTTGTAAAATAGATCGGGCGTTTCCATTTATTGGCAGCAATGATATTTAAGATGGCAGCATCATTCTTCTGCAATACATTCTTCGGAATCGTAAAGCGAAGCTGGCTCACCACGCTGTCGTTTTTATTAACAGTGCCATTGGTCTTAACCAAATTTACATCAACGGGTACCGTTACGTTTTTGGTAGGGTAGGTATTGATGCTGATGCCTTCACCAACAGGCCGCATTTTAATAGGCTCATCGCTTCCTGCCCAGGTACGCATCATGCTATCCAAATCCATAAACTGGTTTTGATCAAAAGCAGGATTGGCAACAAAATAAACGCCGTCTCTTTTGGCCCCTTCAATCTGCTCAGCACTCCAGATAGGATCGATCGGATCGCTCTCATTCACTTTATACCGCAACTGGTTGATGTACCAGTCAATACCCAATAAGCTGGAGTTGATCACCCTTACATCTCTCCGGATACCTTCTACTTCCTGGGCATACCACAAAGGATAGGTATCGTTATCACCAAATGAAATTACGATCGCATTTTTATCACAACTTTCGAGGTAGTCGATCGCAAGATCTCTTGCCATGGTTTTCTTTCCCCTGTCATGGTCATCCCATTCCTGGCCAGCCATTAGCACGGGTACTGCCAGCGTGCAGATACCAGCCGCAGCAAAATTGGCAATACTGGAAGGAGCGAATTTCCCGATCAATTCCCTGATGAATAAAACACCCAGCCCGATCCAGATAGCAAAGGCATAAAAAGATCCTACAAAAGCATAGTCCCTTTCCCTTGGCATATTGCCGGGCATATTGAGATACACAACGATGGCAAGACCGGTAAAGAAGAATAACAGGCCGGTGATCAAAGCATCTTTCTTGTCTTTTTTATATTGGTGAAACATTCCCAGTAAGCCAAGTATAAATGGCAGGGCATACAATTTATTATTGGCCTTATTGTGCTTCATGCTGTCTGGCATAAACTGCTGGTCGCCCAACCTGGCCTTATCCCAGAAACCAATACCGCTTTTCCAGTTACCATCTCTTACGTTGCCCATGGATACACCCTGGATATCATTTTGTTTACCAACAAAATTCCACATGAAATAACGCACATACATCCAGCCAACCTGGTACTGGGTAAAGAAATTGATATTATCTCCCATGCTTGGCTTATTGCTGTAGTTACCGGTTTTGGGATCTTTAGTGATGCCGGCAAAACTGGCGTAGTAATCAGCATGGCCCTGCTCATTACCTGCATCCCACATACGGGGGAACAGGTGTTCATCTTCTGCATTGTATTTTACACTTTGCTTTCTGCCCTTCTTTTCGTACCCGTTCTTCGTTTTGATATAGGTATCTTCAGTATCATAACTCGGGTTGTGTTCTTCCCCCTCTCCTTCTACATTACCAGCGGTAAAATCTGCACCAAACATGATCGGTGTATCGCCATACTGTTCCCTGCTTAAATAACCTACCAAACTCACCGGGTTATCTACATTGTACATATCTACCGCCGGATCGGCGCTTGAACGGATCAGGGTTGTTACATAAGATGAATAACCAAGCATCATAAACGTGATGCACCACAAACTAAGTTTTAAAAAATTCCAGTTATTCTTATTGGCCAACCTTAATCCAAAATAGATCAATACACCCAGCAATACAAAGAAGAAGGCAAAGCCAGTGTAGAAAGGCATTCCAAAATCATTCACAAACATGATATCAAATGCACCAGCCCCTTTGATGGAATACTGGATCACGAATTTTTGTACCAACCCGGTAATGGCGCAGCCAATAATGAACGCAATAAAGGTGCCCATGGGCGTTACCTTGTAACGTTTAAAATAATACACCATCACTGCTGCAGGTATGGTTAACAGGTTTAAAAGGTGAACACCTATTGAAAGACCCATCAGGTAAAATATAAGGATCAACCACCTGTCGGCCCCGGTAAAATGCCCGGTGATCCCTTTTTTCTGTTCTTCCGTAACCGCATCTTCCCATTTAAGAATGGCCCAAAACACAATGGCCGTAAAAAAGGAAGACAGTGCGTACACTTCACCTTCTACTGCACTGTACCAAAAACTGTCGGAAAAACAGTAAGCCATTGAACCAACCAGCCCGGCTGCCATGGCGCCAAATATTTGAGAGCCGTTGAGCTCTGCCCCATTCTTCTGCAATATCTTTTTTGCAAAATGCGTAATGCTCCAGAAAAGGAACAGGATGCTGAATCCGCTGGATAAAGCACTCATCAGGTTGATGCCGGTAGCAGCATGTTCAGGTGTAAAGGGAATCATGAACAAACGCCCGATCAAAACAAACAAAGGAGCTCCCGGCGGATGGGGGATCTGGAGCTTATAGGCACTGGAAGCAAATTCACCGCAATCCCAAAGACTGCCGGTAGCTTCCATCGTCATAATGTACACAGTACAGGCTATAATACATACTATCCAGCCCGTGATGTTGTTGATCCGTTTATAATTCATATTGTGCAGGTTATTAAGGGGGCAAATATAATCAGTTTGCTGTTTGCGTTTGTTAGTTTCTGGTTATTTATAATTTTTTTAGACGGGCTGTTGACGGGTGAATTTTTATTCATGTCGGCACCGGTAAAATGGGCTGGTAAAGCGCCGATTAAAAAAATCCCGGCTGCGTAGATTCAGCCGGGATATATCATTTGCAGGATCGGTTTAATTACCCGCCTTCACAACTTTTATCATTTTGGTAACCGGGCCCTGCATCACTTTCACAATGTACACACCCGGCATAAAGTTACTGCCGATATTGTAGCGGCTGTTGCTGTTGCCAATTGCCTGGTACACGCCCCTTCCGTCAAAGCCATACACCATGATAGCGATCTTTTCATTTGTGCCGCCCTGTGCCTCCAGTGTAAAGGATGAGTTGGTTGGATTTGGATAGGCTGCCAGTTGAAGCAATTGCGGCTTATCATTTGTGCTGCTGCCTGTGTTCAGCCTTTCTGCGGAAGCTGTTTTAACAGTTGCTCCTGTAGTTGCCGGCCTGGCTGATGTGGAGGCAGTAGTGGATGCCGTAATGGTAACCCGGGAAGTACAACCACGGGCATCCGTTACCGTGTAATTATAAACTCCTGCCGTTACGGTGAAGCTGCCTGTACCTGTATAAGGTGCAGTACCACCTGTTGCAGTTACGGTAATGGTAGCCGTACCACCCGTAGCAGGAATTGCGGTGGACACTGCTGTAGCTTTTAACGGCGCCGCAGGCTGGCTGGTAGTAACCGTTACCACAGCCGAAGCGTTCAGAGAGTCTTTTACTGTAAAGTAATATGTTGAGGCGATCTTACCGGTAGTATCCCAGGTGGCACTATGATTGTTGTTTGAACTATACACAAATACGGTGGAAATATTCTTTTCAAACTGTCCGTTGTACTTATTGTCGCCCCTGAGCGCACCCGTAGAATCAATTTCAAAAAATGCGATGTTATCAATATAGGTAGGTCCGGAAGACTGATCAATCTCGATGAGGAAACTGGCAGCAGTTTCTGTTTGAGGTGCCACAAAGCGGAATTCATGATCTTTTCGTGCCGAACCATAGATGGCACTTTGCTTGGCAGTAAGCACTGTGTAGGGGCTTCCGGATTTCCGGATGGATGCTTTCAGTTTACCGGTAGCAGTAGTACCCAGGGTAGTGAATTTCAATACATAATTTTTGGTAGAACTGATAGAACCTACCATGTAATTGAGGAGTGTATTTGCCCCGGAGATACTGGAAGTGAAGGATAGTTTCAGCGAACCCTTGCCTGCGGCGATCATTTTTGAACCTGTTCCGGTATAAGGCGCACTGCCTCCAAGCGCCCCAATATTAACATTGGCAGAATCGCCATAACAATTAAAATCTACTGAAGTTTTATCAACAGTTGCCACAAGCGGGCCATTGGCATCTGTAACAGAAATGGTTGTTGATGCAGTGCAACCATTGGCATCGGTTACGGTATAAGTATAAGTGCCTGCAGTGACTGTAAACGAACCTGCGCCGGTATAGGGAGCAGTGCCTCCCGTTGCAGCCACTGTTACGGTTGTAGAACCTCCCAGCTCAGTGATCACTTCTGCTGATGCCGAAACACTGAGCGGGAATTGAGGTTGATTTACATTAATGGTAACGCTTGCAGAATCACCTGCTGCATCATGCACGGTAAATGTGAACAAACCGGCTTTTACAATAAAGGTACCCGTGCCTGTATAAGGTGCCGTACCGCCGGTTGCTGACACGGTAGCGGTAGAATTGTCTCCAAAACATTTCACCGGCACATACGTTACATTTACATTTAAAGGTGCCCTTGCCGCAGTATCTTTAACCAAAATGATTGAAGTATAAGGCTGCAGGGTAACGGTGGTATTGGTATAAGGATTGCCCTTTACATCAGTGTAAAGCCCGTTCAGGGTAATTGTTTTTGCTACCCTGCTGTCGTTGTATTCAAAAAGCAGTTGTGCCTCCGTATCATACACGGTGGCATCAACTTCATAAAATTGTATGTTGTCGAAATAAGTGACCCCGGAATTCTGCTCCAGTTCTATTACAAAACTTCCGCCTGCGTTGCTGATGGGAGCTGAGAACAGGAATTCATGATCTTTTCTGCCCACGCCAAAAGATTTTACCTGTATGGGCGTAAGATTGGTATAAGGCGAAATAGTTTGCCTGATGTATGCCCTCACCATTCCCTGCGCAGTAGTACCATAAGTGCTAAACCGCAATACATATTTTTTAGCAACACTCATGGCACCCATCGGGCTGTGTACCATTACATATTTATTTGCTACCGGGTTGGTAACGCTCACTTTTAGTGATCCGCCACTTATTTTCCCGCTGTTATCCCATACTGCAGTAGCGTTGGCGCCAAAAACGGTAAGCCCTGAAATACCTGCAGTAAATACACCATTGGCAAATTTATTGATGCCGATCAAACTATTTATTTTATACGGAACAATGGATTTAACGGGCTGTTTGGAAAGACTATCATTTCCTGTGAACGCTTTCCATCCATCTATCGACAGCGGCGTAGTAGGGATAAGGCTTCCGCCTGTTGTGGCATATACTTCCGAATTGAACCCAACCGGGTTGATCATGTTGTAATAATTGCTGTCAAGATCGCCAAGGCTTTGCAGGGCGTTCTGGATGGTATTGGTAACCGGTTCATTCAGGCCGGAATTGGTATAGTAAAAACTGCGCTGGCTGCTTGTTTTCGGGTAGAAAATATTGTTTTTGATGGCAAGATTGCTGATACCGCCCCAGGCCCAGCGAAATATACTCACTGCATTCAGGTTGTTGAACGAGGTATTGCCTTTGATGTTTACATTGTTGGGATTGTTGCTGTGTATGCCGCCCCTTGGATGATTGAACACGGTATTATTCAGTACATCTACATTCATGGTGCGTCCATCAAGATAGATGCCGGTAGCATATAAAGTAGTTCCGGTGCGTCCATTCAATGCGCCAATTCCATTCATAACAATATTTTCCTTTATTACCCTGTTGGTGTAGATAGTACCCGGGTCGGCATCTGTACCGGAAGCATAAGAATAAATGCCACCTGCATCATCTTTTACAAAATTGAAATGATTCACCACGTTATTTTTGATGGTAACGTTACTTCCCTGGAATTCTATTCCAACATAGCCCGTTGTATCTACATAATTATACTCTACCAGCAGGTTACTCAACACAGAAGCCAGTATCGCTTTGTAAGAGTTGCCGTTGCTCAATCCCATCCCCGGTATTACACCAGTTCTTTTAATGGTGCAATTGCGGATGGTAACATTGGAAGAACGGGCATTGTTAATGAAAAAGGCATTGCTGAGAATATCGCTGGTAGTACAACTTTCGATCAACAGGTTAGCCACTGTTTGTAAATTGATGGCCCCAACACCAGAGCTGGCGAAATCACAGTTTTGGATATTGACAGATGTACTGTTAACACCATAAATGGCATTGGCATTTGATCCTTCAAACGCCAGGTTATTAATATGAATGTAGTTTTTTGAATTAAGATTGAGCAGGGTATCAATGCAACTCACTTTTACTGAATAAGCCGACGGCAATGCTGTACCGAAGTACATTTGAAGGATTTTCGTACTGCCATTAAAATACCATTCTCCCAACCTGTCAAGCGTTCTTGGATCGTTTTGAAAAAAATACCCAAAGCCGTTACTGCAATCATAGGTTGACCCGTTGGTATTGGTATAAGTAATCGTACCGGCACTATGGCCGGTGATCTTACACCGATCGAGCACCCAAAGTTTTTTCCTGATCACTACTTCTGCCCCGGTCCAGTTAGTAGCGCTTGTCAATTCATTGTCTGTGATACTGGTACTTCCTGAAAATGATTCATAGTTCAAAAATCCTCCATTGGCCTCGTCTGCATTAGGAAATCTTCCCAATGCCTGCGGCACATTGTTAAGGGTTACCATGTTAAGACTACTTTTTGCACCGGGCACTGATACCTGGTAAATACCAGCACCGGTGGTGGTCCATGCCGTGGGATTGACAAAGCCGGAAATTACAGGCTTTGCTCCTGTTCCGTAAGCACTGATAACAACAGGTTTGATGCTTGTGCCCGAAATATTTACAACTATAGCTCCATAAAAAGTATCACCCCTCCTGAAGAGGATACTGTCACCGGCAGTCATGCTGGAGAAAGCGCTGTTTACTTTACTGATGGTTTGCCATGCAGCAGCAGGGGAAAGTCCGGTGTTGGCATTATTGCCGGTAGCCGATACGTAGTAATTTTTTGCATTCACCTGGCATGCCAGCGCAAAAAAGACAAGGAGGAAAAAAAGGATGCGGTTTCTCATTTCTTAGTTGGACTTTTTTTGTCAATTGATCTGTGAAGGCAATCAACAGTGTTTATAACAATTCGTCTCACGCATTTAATAATTACTGGTCAAATGAGTTTTGCCAAACCAGTATTTCGGCTTAGCAAATAACACATCATAAAATGTAGTGCTTAAAAGCGGTAAGAGGTATTGAAATAAATTGCTTAGTATAACAGTGGTTCCGGACGGGGACTTTGAATGAAACGTATTTGAAGATCGAATCAAAAAAATTTCAAATAAACAGTCTCAGGAAATTTTCAAATAATATGCCAAACAGGCGCTTAAACCGGTTACCGACATCATATTTATCCACAAAGAAATTAACATCACTTATTGCGAAATGAAAAACATCCTTTTATCAAAAAAAATGTGGAAAACTTAGGTAAATGACCGTTTACTCAGTCTGTAGAAAACACTACACGTATCCCCGTAAAATCGTCTCAAAAATATAAATGAAAAAAATGTAGCGCCAGCAGGCTTTATATCTGGTTATCTGCCATTTGAGACAATAGGTCCGCCGCCTGCCAGGTTCACATAGAAGTTGATTTTAAACTGATCTTTCCAAATTCTGTAATTTTTTTCTGCCAGAAAATTCGCTTTAATAACCCCTCATTAGACCAGGTTACATAATAAATAATACTAAACTACGTTTTAACCGGTTGGTAGTGATGACTTTATTGGCATCATTGTCTTTTATCCAAGTTTAATATCCATTAGAACCATGAGCTCATTAACAAAAGCACCTGTTTTTAAATGTTGCGGTACTATCCACACCGGCAGCATTTTGTCAACTTCAAAGAGAGTGTTGCCATTACTGGCCATGCTTATCCTTTTTGCTGCAAACGGCATCGCACAAACCACCGTTTTTTCCCAAAATTTCAGTAGTTCAACCACTGTTGCCAGTTATGTAAGTCTCATACCCAACAGCGGCCAGTTCGATGCTGTTACCACCGCAGGTTCCAATACCGTGTCCATCACAGGCGGGGCCCTGCGTTTTACAAGAGGGAATAACACATCAAGCTTTACGAGGTCAGCTAATTTTAGTCCCACCCCTACTGCGCTGGTTTATTCTTTTAGCCTGAATATATCAGGTACGGGCGGCAATCAAAATTCCGCAGCAACCTTTCAGGTAGGAAGCGGCTACAGCATCCTTACCAATGGAGTTGAAACCAATGCCAACACTTACGCACAGTTTGGCATCGATTTCAGGGGCAGTAATGCCAATTTCAGGGTCAGGGATATTAACAATAACAATGTTGGAAATAACTATGCGGTCGGTTCTTCCTATACCGTTACATGGGCCATGAATAATTCAGGTTCAACACTGAGTTATATTGCACCAACCGGTGCGGTTGAAACTGTTGCGAATGACAGAATGGATATATGGATCGGCACCACCAAAGAATTTGATGATGTTACTGTACAAACCACTACAGGCTCCTTACAGGATCTGAAGTTCGCCTATGTTGCAGGTACCGGTAACATCGACATCGATAACATTAATATTTACTCGATCAATCCCTTCATCACTGTTCAGCCTTCTGCAGCGTCAGGATGCGTAGGGAGTTCAGCCAGCATGAGTGTTACAGCTACCGGCACTTCTCTTTCTTATCAATGGAAAAAAGCAGGTGTGGCATTGAGTAACGGCGGCAGTATTTCCGGCGCTACCTCCTCTACCCTAAGCATTAATCCCTTAGTTGCGGGAGATGCTGCGGCGAACTACACTGTTGAAGTGACTTCTTCAGGTGGATATACCGCTGTTTCTAACAATACCGCTTTAACCGTAAATGCTCTGCCTACCATAACCGCTGCCAGTGCGGCCTCAAACGTATGTAACAGCGCCATCGCACAAAATGCAGGGTTAACTTACAGCGCTACCACCAATAGCCCAACAAGCTATACTATTACATGGGATGGAACAGCACTTGCAGCCGGGTTGGTAAACCTTGGCAGCACGGCACTGCCGGCAAGTCCGCTCAATGTACCGGTAGCTGCAGGTGTAGGGTCAGGCACTTATAACGGCACCTTAAAAGTAACCAATGCTGCCGGTTGCACGAGTACGGGTAACGCTTTTACAGTAACAGTGAATGCCCTGCCAACGATCACAGGTACCTTAACAGCCTGCGTTGGCTCTACCACTGCATTAACTGGTTCAGGAACACCTGCGGCTTCCAACCCATGGGTTTCGGCCAGCCCGGCTGTAGCCACTGTTAATACTTCGGGCATTGTAACGGGAGTCAGCGCCGGCACAAGTGTTATTACCTATACCAATAACAATGGATGCAGCACTACTGCAACAGTTACTATAAATGCCGCCCCTGCTGTAACAGGAACTACTGTTTGTACAGGAGGAAGCGGCACTATCAGTTCTTCTGCAGCATGCGCAGTAGGTTCAACAGTGTCTAATGGACCAAATAATCCAGCTACAGCAACTAACAATACTTCAACTGGCAGCGGAGCCTGGACTACCCCGGGTAATATCACTGCCACGGGAAGCCCGTATGCGACACAAAATCTTGCAGCAGGAGCTACTTCAAATTATCTTTCGGCATCCAACTACGGATTTGCCATACCGGCGGGAGCCACTATAAACGGTATTACAGTTACCATTAACCGCCAGGCCACTGGAACTACAAGGATCAATGATGATATCGTACGACTTGTAAAAGGCGGCGTCATTACAGGTAATGACCTCTCTACAGGCGCATCCTGGCCAAATAGCTTTTTTAGCACTACTACTTTTGGTGGCAGCAGCAATCTTTGGGGATCCACCTGGACGCCTGCAGATATTAATGCCGCCAATTTTGGCGTGGTGCTTTCAGCAGTAAGCAGTTCCGGATTCGCAAGGCAAATAGATGTGGATTATATCCAGGTTACCATCACCTATACAACTGCAGGTACGCTCAACTGGTACACTGTATCATCCGGAGGCAGTTCTATCGGAACAGGCACCCCGTTTAACCCGGTAGGCGTTGCCGGTTCAGGTTTGCCAAATACCAACACAGCAGGCACCACCACTTTTTATGCAGAATGTGCACTTGTTCCTGGTTGTCGTGGAGCAGCCAATTTTGTGATCACCACGCCTCCATCTATTACGGCGGCTGTAACTGCCGCAGATGTTTGCTCTGCAGGCACCGCACAAAATTCAACCCTCAGCTACAGTGCCACTTCAGGCACGCCAACACAATATGCCATTACCTGGGACGCTGCAGGCTTATCCGCCGGCCTCGTAAACATGAGCAATACGGCCATCACAACCAGTCCGCTCAGCATACCGGTTGCTGCCAATGCAGCAGCGGGTACTTATACCGGCACATTAACCGTAACAAGTGCGGCCGGTTGCACAAGTGCAGGCGTTACATTTACAATAACGATCAATCAATCTCCTTCCATAACCCCGTCAGCAGCAGCAATTTCAAAATGCTTTAGCAGCAGCGGCCAAAGCGGCGTACTCAGTTACAGCGCCACAAGCGGTTCGCCTACGCACTACTATATTAATTGGGATGCTGCAGCACTGGCCGCCGGTTTGGTGAACTACCCGACATCCACGCTCTACACCAGTCCTTTACTTTTCAGTTTAGCAGGTGGTGCAGGTGCAGGTGGCGGAACTTATAATGGCACTTTGTTTGTTAGCGCAGCCAATGGCTGTTCCGGATCCAGCGCCTTTACCCAAACCATCGGTGCCATTCCAACGATCAGCAACAGTGCAGCCGCTGCATCAAGATGTTATAACAGCAGCGCACAAACGAGTTCATTAACTTATAGTGCCACTACAGGTACACCCATTTTATATTCAATAACCTGGGATGCTACCGCTCAATCTGCAGGACTTGTAAACCTTGGTTTAACGGCTTTAACAGCAGGCCAGGTAAATGTTCCCATCGCAGCAGGGGTTGGTACAGGTACGTACAATGGCGTGATAAAAGTTATGAGTGCTATTGGATGCCTTTCGTCCGGAAGCGCCTTTACCCTAACCATTACAGGTGGTGCAGGACCGGTGATGACAAGCGCTGCGACCGCAAGCGTTTGTTCCGGCAGCACTTTCAGCATCCCTCTTACAAGCGACATTGCTTCCACTTATGCCTGGATAGCAACTGATAATACCAGTGTAACAGGAGAAAGCCTTAGCACGCAAACAACAGGTACCTTAAGCAATACACTTACCATCAGCTCCGGCACTATTAATCAAACAGTTAATTATACGGTTACCCCAACTTCTTCCGGGGGGTGTGTAGGTACTCCGCAAACCGTAGCTGTAACAGTGAACGTATTGCCTTCTATAACAGCAGCAGCTGCTACTGCAGCCAGGTGTTTTAGTGCTACATCACAAACAACCACCTTAACCTATAGTGCCACTACAAATAGCCCTAACCGTTACTCCATCACCTGGAATGCGACTGCACTTGCAGCTGGATTGGTGAACGTGAGCAATGCCGTATTACCTGCAAGCCAGATAACTATTTCGATCCCGGCGGGTGTTGTCAGCAATACCTACTCAGGTACTTTAACTGTTTCTAATAGCGTAACAGGCTGCAGCAGCGCATCCAATGCGTTTACCATGGCCATTGGTGCAGCACCATCCATCACAACACAACCAGTGAATAAAACGGTTTGTGCAGGTGGTTCGGTAAGCTTCACCATTACAGCATCCGGAACAGGATTGACCTACCAGTGGAGAAAAGGAACTACCAATCTTTGTAACTGTGGCGCCAATTCCGGTGTAACCACAGCAACATTTACCATCAACCCTGCAGCAGCAGGAGATGCAGCAGCAAACTATAACTGCGTTGTAACAAAAAGCGGCTGTACCAGTATCACGTCAGACTATGTAAGCCTTACCGTGAATGCCGCCGCCGTTACTCCATCAGCACCACCGAAAGACCTTGTTTTTCCGACAGTGGGAGCTACAAGCGTGCTGGCAAGTTTTACGCCGGGCGGAGATGCGACCAACCATCTAATCATCAGGACAAACACAAGTACGCCTCCTACCAATCCATCTAACGGCACCACGTATACGCAGGGAACTTCAGCCCTAACGGGTTATGTAGAATACACTGGTACCGGCACCAACTTTACGTCCAATGGATTAACACCGGGCACTACTTATTATTACTGGATATTTTCATACAACCTCAGTTCCTGCGGCACCAGTCCTGTTTACAATACTACAGCGGTTCTGTCTGGCAATGCAACCACAGCCACAGTAGTTGCATGCGGCACCGTAACTACCTTGTATTGGGGTGGCCTGGGTTCGGGACTTACGGGAGCAACTACTGGCACGGATTTCAACACAGCATCAAACTGGTCTACCTCCAGCAGCAGTTATGTAGCTTCACCGGCTGCACCATCACAGTGTAACAATGTTTCGATGAATTTAACCGGGGGTGCAACCATTATGCTTAGCAGCAGTGCTGAAGTATATGGACTAACATTCACTATATCGGGAAATACCAGAACAGCTATCCTGAGCGCTAATGGAAATATACTTACGGTGAACAGCAACGCCGTGATCGATGTTTTGAGTGGCAATACGAATACTAATATCTATATCGGCGAATATGGCGCAGGGGCAGGAATAGTTGACTTCAAGGCAAACTTCAGGATTGGTGAAACCTACTTTGCCGGCGCACCCAATATTCCAAAATCTCATATCGTAGGAAACGTGAGCAGTAAGATCATTTTCCGGGGAGATGTGCTTTTCGGCAGAACGGCCAGGTTTATACTTCCCGGATCTGTTGGCTATCCACCCACCTATCCTATTGCTGCACCCGGCCCCGGCACTACACCCGGTACACTTGAGTTTGACGGTATCGGCTTACAGCAGGTATTATGGAATAACAATGCTTTTTACGATTGCTTCTACAATATCGTGATCGGTAACCAGAACAAACCGTATGTAAAACACGTAACAGGAACGTATACCCCGGACAATATCCTGAATAACTTCACCATTAATGATGGATGTACTGTTGACCTTGGCACCAGCCAGTGGATCAGGGAAAGCCAGGGCGGTACCTTTACCATGAATGGTTCTGCAAAATTGATCCTGGGTAACAATCAAAATATTCAAAGTAACTGTGGTACAGGATGCCATACGGGTGTAACCGTTGCAGGAAGCAACTTCCCCGGAGGTTTTACTACCATGAATATTTCTCCGAGCAGCACTATTGAATACAACGCCGATAACAGCATGACCCAAACAGTTTTCGGTACACCTTCAGTCGGATCTTTAACCTATGGAAACCTGGTTCTTTCCAATGGCAGTGGCGCTGGAACTGCCTCCAAGATATCCACCTCTACCATCAACGTAGCAGGCACTACTACCATCAGCGATAAAACGACCATGACGATGGGAGCAGGAATTGTTACCGATGGAGATGTAATGGTTAATAGTGGTGGAAGGTTAAACTGCGCTACCAACGTTGTTTCCGGCACCGGTTCCTTTAACCTGTTAAGTGGAGGTACCCTGAGCATGGGGTCAACTGCAGGCATTACGGCTTCGGGTGCAACCGGAAATATACAGACAGATACAAGAAGCTTCGACATCGGCGGCAATTATATTTACAGCGCTTCCTCAGCCCAGGCAACTGGCAGCGGGTTACCTGTAACCGTGAATGACCTTACCATTTCTAATGCGGCTGGTGTAACCATGTATCCTGCATCCGTTAATTACACTGTTGCAGGCAATCTGGTGCTGAACTCAGGCGCATTATTGATAAATGGCGATTCACTTACCATCAACAACCTGCAGCGGGTAAGCGGCACACTAACAGGATCGGCTACCTCCAGTGTAGGTATTTCCGGCACCAGTGTTCCTTTATTCTTTACCAGCGGGGGAAGAACACTTAAAAATCTCTTTCTCAACAGCGGCGCTTCTGCCGATCTGCAAACACCGCTCTCCATTACGGCAGGCAGCAGTGCCGGTGCTGTATCGGTTGCAAGCGGTGCCACGCTCAATACTTACGACAACCTTACGTTGAAATCTGATGCCAATGGTACAGCCAGGGTAGGCCAGATACCGGAAGATGGTTCGGGCAATGCACTGGGATATATTACCGGCAATGTAATGATCGAAAGATTTATTCCTGCAAAAAGAGGATGGAGAATGCTTGCATTGCCGGTTAGTACAACCGGGGCTCCTACCATCAACGACGCACTGCAGGAAGGGGTTGTAAATTCGGACCTTATATATGCCAATAACCAGAACCCTAACCCTGGCTATGGGATTCATATCAGTGGCTCAAGTCCTTCACTCGGATTTGATCCTACACCTTTAAACAATGCTTCACTACTCACCTTTACGAGATCATCCGGCGCATGGACTGGTATTTCAAATACCCTAACCACCACCGTAAGAGATTATGAAGGATACATGGTGTTTGTAAGAGGAAACAGGGCTACCAACCTAAACCTCAACACAAGTGCCGCAACGTCAACAACAGTATTAAGAGTATTGGGCAACCTGCGCACTGGACGACAAACGATCAGTCTGCCGGGCGGTACGGGTGCCTACAGCGTGATCGGCAACCCATTTGCATCCACCATGGATTTCAGGTCCGTTACTACCAGCGGCTCCGTAAGCGCCAAAAATTTTGTACTCTGGGACCCTGCACTAACGGGAACGTTTGGGGTAGGCGCCTACCAGTATTTTACAAGAAGCGGTGGTGCAGGCAGTGATTACAAGGTATTCCCGGGTGGAGGAAGCTATGGAGTTTCCGGTACGGTGAACAATTACATACAGTCAGGCCAGGCCTTCCTGATCCAGAACGCCGGCGCAGGTAACGTGATCATTGGTGAAGCTGCCAAAGCAACACCCAGCAGCAGTACAGTTTTCAGGCCTATGCCAAACAACACCGGTGCACAGATAAGTGTACTTCTCTCTTCGGTAGAAGCAGACAGCAGCACCACGCTGCTCGATGGAGGACTGATGATGTACGGGGATGATTTTTCAGACAGCCTCGAACTGGAAGATGCCAGGAAGCTTTTCAACAATTCGGAAAATTTTGGTATCAATAAAGCAGGGGCCATTTACCAGATCGAAAAAAGACAGCATATCAACGACACTGATACGATACAATACAATATCAAATCAATGAAGTTGAAAAACTACCAGCTTGCAATAAATGCTGATAACATCGATGCGGCCGGAATGATCGCCTATCTTAAAGATGGCTACAGCAATACAGAAACAATCTTAACCCCCAACAACACTACAATTTATCCTTTCAGTGTTACGGCAGATGTGAATTCAAAAATGTCAGACAGGTTTAAGATCTATTTCAGGCACGCCACTGTATTGCCGGTAACCTTCACTGCTGTAAATGCTTACCGAAGCAAGAATGCTGTTAACGTAGAATGGAAAGTAGAAAGCGAGATCAACATTGATCACTACGAAGTAGAACGTTCGGCTGACGGTATTAACTTTACAAAACAATTTGTACATACCGGTGTAAGCAATAATAACAGCAACAACAGCTATCAGTGGGTAGACGCATTGCCAATACATGGCCTTAACTATTTCCGCATCAGGAGTGTTGACAACAACGGTCATTCGAAGTATTCCAATATTGCCAAACTGTATTTTGGAAAAGATGCCGTGGGCACAGCCGTTTTCCCTAACCCGGTGGTGGATGGCAAGATCAACATTTACTTTACGGAGCAATTACCCGGCGAGTACAATGTACGACTGTTTAACTCCAGTGGGCAGTTAATGCAATCAGCTAAACTACAACAGGCTTCGGCCAATGGCTCAGCCAGCTTAACACTTGACAACACGATCGTTCATGGCAATTACATTCTCGAAATCGTGAAGCCGGATCAATCAAAAGAACACATTAATATTCTTTATTAAAATTATAAAAAGCAAACAGGTGTAAAACAGGAAAGCTGCCTTTTAAAGGGCAGCTTTCCTGTTTATAAAATATTTGAATTGTTTATACAGCAAAGGAGGTTCCGCAACCACAGGTTTTACTGGCGTTGGGGTTGTTAAAAGTAAAGCCCCTCGAATTCAAACCTCCCTGCCAGTCAACTTCCATACCAGCCAGGTAGATGCCATGTGAAGGATCCATTACGCAGGGGATGCCTTCAATTTCAAATCGTTCATCTTTTTCCGTTGCTGCATCAAATGCCATGATGTACGTCATACCGCTGCAGCCTCCCCCCTTTACTCCTACCCTTAACACATTGGCTTTGTCAAAATTCGCTTCATTCATCAGGCGTTTTACCTCCTGCACTGCCGATTTGGTAAGACTAACCGGCGCCGCTATTGTTGCTTCCATGTAAATAGATTTAGACCACAAAATTAGCGCATTTTACAGGGAATATTCCTGCGCCATTTTGCGAAAGAAGGAAATATTGACAATGCATATTGCCGTACTTTTGCATACAAATATATTAAGGGCATGTTATTACAAATTGTTGTTCAGGATGTACAGTTAGCTGTGCTGTTTGTTTTTTTTATCGCCATTGCCTGGCTGCTGGCAGAGTTTAAAGGAATGAAAGATGAGATAAGGGAAAGATTCGGGATAAACAATGAAACACTTAAACTCCAGTTACAGGCTTACGAGAGACTCTCTGTGTTTGCAGAAAGGGCCTCGCTGAAAAACCTGGTTGCCCGTACTTCCTTTGCAACGTTAAACGTGGTAGATTACCAGCTTACCTTGCTGGACGCTATCAAAAGTGAATATGAATACAATGTAAGCCAGCAGGTGTATGTAAGTCCTGATATGTGGAAGGCTATCGGGAATCTGAAGGACCAGAATATTTTTATCATCAACCAGGTTGCTGCGATGCTGCCACCGAATGCTGCCGCCATTGAATTGAGTAAACGACTGCTGGAATATTCTTCCAATAAAGATGCAGAATTAAGCGTGATCGTTTTAGATGCGCTGCAGTTTGAAGCAAAAAAATTATTGTAACCATGAGATCATATCCTCACCAATAAATCCATCACGATGAGCCAGCGTTTTACAGATTCAGGAATAGAAATAAAGGAGCTGTACAGCAGCGCAGATATCAGTAACATTGAACAAAGCTTACCGGGCATTTTTCCTTTTACAAGGGGCGTACAGCCTGATATGTACCGTGGCAAACTCTGGACCATGCGCCAGTATGCCGGTTTTAGCACTGCTGAAGAAAGTAACAAAAGGTATCATTATTTATTATCGCAGGGCGTAAGTGGCTTAAGCGTAGCTTTTGATCTTCCTACACAGATCGGGTACGATAGTGACCATGTATTGTCAGAAGGTGAAGTGGGTAAAGTAGGAGTAGCCATCGATAGCATAGAAGACATGGAGATATTGTTTGACAAAATAAAACTGGAAGACGTTTCAACGTCAATGACCATCAACGCAACCGGCTTTATTTTACTGGCCATGTATGTGGCCCTGGCAAAAAAACAGGGTGCCGATATCAAAAAAATTTCCGGAACCATACAAAATGACATTTTAAAAGAATACGCTGCAAGAGGCACTTATATCTATCCTCCAAAAGCATCTATGCGTATCATCACTGATATTTTTGAATGGTGTGCAGCCGAAGTGCCCAAATGGAATACCATTTCTATTTCTGGCTATCATATACGGGAGGCCGGCAGCACTGCGGTGCAGGAAATTGCTTTTACGCTTGCCAATGGAAAAGCTTATGTAAAAGCAGCCATTGAGAAAGGAATGGACATCAATGTTTTTGGTAAACGCCTCTCCTTCTTTTTTAATGCCCATAACAATCTTTTTGAAGAAGTGGCCAAATTCAGGGCAGCAAGAAAAATGTGGGCCACCATTATGAAAGACCTGGGTGCAACAGATACCAAAGCAATGATGCTGCGTTTTCATACGCAAACCGGCGGCGCTACTTTAACTGCACAGCAACCCATGAACAATATTGCCCGGGTGACCATTCAAACACTGGCGGCAGTATTGGGCGGCACGCAGAGTTTACATACTAACGGCTACGATGAAGCGCTTAGCCTGCCTACCGAAGAAGCTGCCAGGATAGCACTGCGTACACAGCAAATTGCCGCATTTGAGAGCGGAACGGCTGACACTGTTGACCCATTGGCCGGAAGTTATTTTGTAGAAAGCCTTACCAAAGAAGTGGAAGACAATGCCTGGAAACTGATTGAAAAGATCGATGCCATGGGTGGCAGTGTTGCTGCCATTGAACAGGGTTATATGCAGGAAGAGATCGCCCGGAGCGCTTATGAATACCAGCAAAAAATTGAAAGTGGCGAAAAAGTGATCGTAGGCGTAAACAAGTTCCAGATTGAACATGAAACAAAAGTGCCGTCCTTTAAGATCGATGACAGCATACGGCAGGTACAGTCTGAAAAAATAAAAAACCTGAAGGCAAAGAGAGATAATAGTAAAGTAACAGACTGCCTGCAACGCATTAATGCGGCAGCTTTGAATAGCACTAACCTGATGCCGGTAGTGCTGGAAGCCGTTGAAAATTATTGCACGCTGGGAGAGATAGCAGATGAATTGAGGAAGGTGTTTGGCGAATTCAAATAACTCACCATCAACCTAAACAAGCTTATCGAAAAAATATTCTACGGCCAGTTGATATCCTTTCAATCCAAGCCCGCTGATCACTCCAATGCTTTTGCCTGACACATGCGAAAGCTTACGAAAATCTTCCCGGCCAAAGATATTGGAGATGTGTACTTCAATAACCGGTGTTGTTATGGCTGCAATGGCATCACCCAATGCCACAGAAGTATGTGTATACCCACCCGGATTGATAACGATACCATCATAACTAAAACCAAGCCTTTGTATCTCGTTGATCAGTTCTCCTTCAACATTGCTCTGGAAATAATGAAAGCTTACCGCAGGAAAAGCCGCTTTCAATTCTTCAAAGTACTCCTCAAATGATTGCTTGCCGTACACTTCCGGCTCTCTTTTACCAAGCAGGTTGAGGTTAGGCCCGTTAAGGATAGCGATCTGCATATGCTGAATTTTATTATTGCCCAAATGTACAAATCACTTTGAAACCAAGCGGCTTGTAATATTGCGTAAAAATATCGGTAATGTGCGATGTTGCTTTTGCAATATAGGCTGTATTGCCAGACAATTGCTGGCGGGCAGCGATGTACATTTGCTGCTCGGCCCTTTTCATATCCTCTACCGTTGTATGACTGAACAGGCCTGTTTGGTTCATCGTTTCGATCTTATCCAGTTCCAGTTGCAGGCTCAGCATTTGTATGGCAGGAAAGGTTAACAGTACAGCCGTATCATTTTGACTAATGACCACCTGGCCCTTACTCATATCCACGCCATATTTGCATTTATACGGCACCGTTAGCTGCAATGTATTTTCCGCGAGGAAGTTTTTCACTCCCTCCCACCAACTGCTTTTTTCCCCGGCATTGCTCAATTTTACAGAAGTGGTACCACTAACTTCCAGGGCCGACAATTCTGCTATCTGTTGTACCAGTTGCTGGTTATTGATCACTGTTGATTGTATTTCTGTAGTGCCATTTCTCTTCCCCAAAAAATACATAGCACCGCATAAAGCCAGCAGTAAAATGATGATGAGCGTGGAAGATTTCATTTGAACTTTTTTTGTTACATGAATTGAAACTAGCTACACTAATTCTTTAGTTCCTGTAATTCATCGCTGCTGGTTATTGATCACGGCCGTTATATTGCTGCAGGAGCGTGAGATGTTTTATTTTTATTACACGAATTAAATCTAATTACACTAATTCTCAGGCCAATTCCCTGTTTACAGTAATGCATCGCTGCCGGTTATTAATCAGGGCCAATATTTCTAAGTGAAACTGGGATACTTGATTTGTTTTTATTACACGAATTAAAACTAATAACACTAATTCAATTTTTAATTCTATTTGCAATTCGTGTAATTCGTGACAATTGGTGCAATTAAATCATTACCCCATCATCGCCATGAAATCATCGAATAAATACCTGCTGTCATGCGGCCCCGGCGTGGCTTCAGGATGATACTGTACCGAAAATGCTTTCCTGCCCTTTAAACGGATCCCTTCTATGGAATCGTCGTTGAGATTCACGTGTGTAATTTCAACATCAGCCGAATTTCTTACTTCTTCCGGTTTTACCCCAAAGCCGTGATTTTGCGTTGTGATCTCGCTTTTACCGGTTATGATATTTTTTACCGGGTGATTCAACCCACGGTGACCGTGGTGCATTTTAAAAGTTGAAATGCCGTTTGCCAATGCCAGCAACTGGTGGCCAAGACAAATACCGAACAAAGGTTTGTCAGCCGCCAATATCTGCTTTACAGTTTTTACTGCATAGTCCATTGGCGCAGGATCGCCGGGACCATTGCTGATGAAGTACCCGGATGGTTCAAATTCCTGCAGTGTTTCAAAACTGGTTTTCGCATTGTGCACTTTTACATAAGCACCTCTTTCCACCAAACAATTCAATATGTTTTTTTTGATGCCAAAATCCAGTACGGCCACCCTTGTGCTGCTCTCCGGGTTGCCCAAATAATACGACTCCTTCGTGGAGACCACAGAAGCCAGTTCCAAACCATTCATCGAGGGAACTTCACTTAGCATTTCCCTCAATTTTTCTACATCGGTAATCGCAGATGATATGATGCAATTCATCGCTCCCTGTGTTCGAACATGCGCCACCAACGCTCTTGTATCTACTCCATCAATTGCCACTACGTTTTGCTTTTCAAAATACTCCTGCAGGGATCCATCAGCCATCATTCTCGAAAACTGTTCTTCGAGGTTTCGGCCGATAACGCCTTTTACTTTTACGCTGTCGCTTTCCACATCAGCCGCCAGCACGCCATAATTACCCACATGCACATTGTTCATGATCAGCACCTGGCCATAATAACTCGGGTCGGTAAAAACTTCCTGGTAGCCGGTCATGCCGGTATTAAAACAGATTTCGCCGGTGGTGGTACCAATTGTACCAAATGCTTTTCCATACAGTAATGTTCCGTCTTCGAGCAACAATACAGCAGGTTTTCTTTCCAGTTTATCAGGCATAGTAATGAATTGTTTTGCAAAGAAATGAATAGAATAATTTATAAGGCAAATATTTTTTACACACCGGCTTCAACCTTCAAGGTCTCCTCCTTAAGTTAACAAAAACTTTAGTTGACATATCGCATGCTCACTTTCAGGGGTGGGATATAAAAAAACTCCGGTAGTAAATTACCGGAGTTTTAATTATCTGAATCAAATCATGATTACTCTTCTGTTTTGGTTTCAGCCTCAGTTGAAGGCGATTCTTCAGTTGTTGCTTCAGCAGCATCAGCTTTCGGAGCAGCTTTCTTTTTAGCAGCACCACTTCTTCTTGTTTTCTTAACTGGTTCTTCGGCGGCAGCTTTTGCAACTGTTTTACCGTAGATTTCGTTAAAGTCAACCAGCTCTATCAGGGCCAGTTCTGCGTTATCACCTGTTCTTGCACCCAGTTTGATAATGCGGGTGTATCCACCGGGACGGCTTGCTACTTTTGGACCCACTACCGTGAACAATTCTTTCACAGCCAGTTTATCGTTCAAATAGCTGAACACGATACGGTGATTGTGCATGATCGCTTCTTTGCTTGCAGTGTTCTTGGTTTTGGTGATCAATGGCTCAATGTAAGTACGTAAAGCCTTTGCTTTGGCCAGGGTAGTGGTGATCTTTTTGTGTGTGATCAACTGGCTACCCAGGTTAGCCAATAACGCTCTTCTGTGAGAAGCGGTTCTGCTTAAATTGTTGTTCTTGTTTCCGTGACGCATGACATGTTAATTTAATTCCTCTGCACCGTGTCAGGATTTGCAGAGTACTGGTGTTATTTATTTAGTTTGAAAATTTGATGATTTGAAAAACGAATCAATTCATTAGCAAATCATCAAATCAATTACTCATCATCTAATTTCAGCTTGCTGAGGTCCATACCAAAGCTCAGGCCTCTTTCCTGCAATACCTGCTCAATTTCGCTCAATGATTTCTGACCGAAGTTCCTGAATTTCATCAGGTCTTCCTGCTCGTACTGAACCAGTTCGCTCAAAGAGTTGATCTTGGCAGCTTTCAAACAGTTGAAGGCACGTACTGAAAGATCGAGGTCTTCCAATGGTGTTTTCAATACTTTACGCAATTGTAAAGTTTGTTCGTCAACCAGGTCTTCTTTTTTATCTTCCTTGGTATCGAAAGTGATGTTTTCATCTGTGATGATCATCAAATGCTGAATCAGGATACGGCTGGCTTGTTTTACAGCTTCTTCAGGATGAATGGTACCATCGGTGATAACTTCCATGATCAGCTTTTCGTAATCGGTACGCTGCTCCACACGGGTGTTTTCAATATTGTACTTTACATTCTTGATCGGTGTAAAGATGGCATCGGTAGCGATATATCCAAAGTGAGAATTCTTTTCTTTGTTATCCTCAGCCGGAACATAGCCGCGGCCTTTACCAATGGTGATCTCGATATCAAGTTTAGCGCTGTTATCCATTACACAAATGATCAATTCAGGATTCATTACTTCAAAAGTAGGAGAAGCCTCACCGATCATACCGGCAGTGAATTCAGTTTTATTTTTGATAGAAAGGGTGATCTTTTCGGTGTTCACTTCATGCTCCACTTTCTTCTTGAAACGTACCTGCTTTAAATTCAGGATTACTTCAGTTACATCTTCCGTGATACCTTTTATGGTTGCAAACTCGTGGTCAGCACCGGCAATGTTGATACCGATGATAGCATACCCTTCGAGAGAGTTAAGCAGCACACGGCGCAAAGCATTACCAATCGTTACACCATATCCTGGTTCTAACGGCCGAAACTCAAACTGTGCTTCAAAGTCATTTGCTTTTTGAAGAACAATCTTATCGGGTTTTACGAAATTTAATATGCCCATATTAATTGTTTGTTTTTGTTAGCATTTAAAAAGTCAAAAGGTAAAAGTCAAAAAATCAAAAAAGAACTCTAAGTACTTAAAAAGGATTCTATACAAGCAGACTCCAATTTTTACTTTTGATTTTTTACTTATTACTTACTGTACAATTCCACGATCAACTGCTCCTTGATGTTTTCAGGAACACTTTCTCTTTCGGGGTAAGCGATGAATGTACCCTTCTGTTCAGTTTCATTAAAATCTATCCAGTTGAACTTTGTATTCTTACCACGGATGGCACTGGTAATAGATGTATTGGCTGCGCTCTTGTTTTTTAATCCAACAGTATCGCCTGGTTGTAATGAATAAGAAGGAACGTTTACCACTTCGCCATTTACAGTAACATGCTTGTGACTAACTAACTGGCGGGCAGCCTGGCGGCTTGGGGCAATACCCATACGGAAAACGGTGTTATCCAAACGGGCTTCCAGTAATTTAATGAGGTTTTCACCTGTTACGCCTTTGCGCCTTGAAGCTTCATCAAATGTTTTGCGGAACTGTTTTTCCAGCAATCCATAAGTGTATTTAGCTTTTTGTTTTTCACGTAACTGTAAAGCGTATTCGCCTAAGGTTTTACGTTTACGGTTAGCACCGTGAATACCGGGAGGGTTACTGTTTTTTGTTAACCACTTGCCGTTGCCTGTGATAGGCTCTCCAAATATCCTGGAGATCTTGGTCTTTGGACCTGTGTACCTTGCCATAGTTTTATTTCATTTCGATTTTTTTTGAAACGGAGCGCAGATCGGTAAAAAATCGTAAAAAATTAATCTGTCTCCCTTTGTTAAATGAACCGTATGGCGATTCAATATATTGTCGTTCAAACGTTGGAACGTTTAAACGTTTAAAACGTTATTAAACCCTGCGTTTCTTTGGAGGACGGCAACCATTGTGTGGCAATGGCGTTACGTCTTTGATCATGTTGATCTCAATACCAGACTGAGACAAAGAACGGATAGCACCTTCACGGCCTGATCCCGGTCCTTTTACAAATACGTCAACTCTTTTTAAACCTGCGTCGAGTGCAGTTTTAGCTGCATCTGCTGCTGCCATCTGGGCTGCATAAGGCGTATTTTTCTTACTGCCTTTAAAGCCCATTTTACCAGCGCTGCTCCAGGAAATAACCTGTCCGCTTTTATTGGTTAAACTGATGATGATGTTGTTGAAACTTGCAACGATGTGTGCATCTCCGTAACTGTCAACTTTTACGATCCTTTTCTTTGCGGCTGCTTTGCCGGATGCGGCCTTACCGCCTTGTGCTTTTGCCATGTGTAATTAAAATAGGTAATCTTTAAAAAATAGTTCCCTTTCCAGGGTATGAAGCAACCTCCTGCAGGCTGGTGCGATCCGGTTCGCTTCAAAAAAACAAGCCTTATAAAGTTATGAGTTAAGAATTATGAGCCTGAACCCTTAATTCTTAACTCTCAATTTTTAACTCAATTACTTCTTAGCTACTTTCTTCTTACCGGCAACTGTCTTACGTTTACCTTTACGGGTACGGCTGTTGGTACGGGTACGCTGTCCACGTAGCGGCAATCCTTTACGGTGACGCAGGCCACGGTAGCAGGCGATATCGAGCAAGCGCTTGATGTTCATCTGTACTTCACTACGCAAAGCACCTTCCGTTTTAAATTCGTTGTTGATAACGTTACGGATGGCGGTTTGCTCATCATCATTCCACTGGTTCACTTTTTTATCATAGCTGATACCAGCTTTGTCTAAAATGTAACGGGCAGTTGACTGGCCTATTCCAAAAATATAGGTCAGGCCTATTTCGCCTCTTTTGTGTTTTGGTAAATCTATACCGGCAATACGAGCCATATTATTTGTTGAATTTTATAATGTTGAATTACGAATACTTTTGTCAGGCTGAGCCTGCCGAAGCTTAACCCTGGCGTTGCTTAAAACGTGGATTTTTTTTGTTGATCACGAAAAGAACACCTTTTCTCCTTACGATTTTGCAATCAACACTTCTTTTCTTGATTGAAGCTTTAACCTTCATTGTTGTACCTTTTTACTTGTTATGGTTATTGCAGATCAACGACCTGCATGTTATTATTTATACCTGAAAATAATCCTTCCCCTGGTAAGATCGTAAGGGCTCATCTCCACTCCTACCTTGTCTCCCGGCAAAATACGGATGTAGTGCATCCTCATTTTTCCTGAAATAGTAGCCAGTATCTCATGCCCGTTTTCCAGCCTTACTTTGAACATAGCATTACTTAACGCTTCTAGGATAACTCCGTCTTGTTTTATCAATGCCTGTTTAGCCATAATTTTGGGTCGCAAAGATAAGAGGTTTAATTTAATTATTAGGAAAAAAATCAGATATTTACCCCTATAAACAAATAAACTTATGAAAAAAATACGTTTTGGGGCATTGTTTCTACTGTTATCAGCTTCTTTTTCCTGTAAAAAAAGCGACCCGGCTCCCAACCCGCCGGCTGCGGTAAAATTTATGAGCCTTACCAACGGTAGCACCTGGACCTATAAATTCACCAATACCCCTTCCACTACGCCGGTTAGCAGCAATTACACGATCACCGCCACCAACCGGGATTCGGTTGCCAACGGAAAAACCTATAGAGTTTTCACCAACAGCGCCGGCCCCAATGAATATTATAATATTACCGGCAGCGATTATTATACTTACCGGAGTTTGAAAACGAGCTTTATTGATACTTCCCTGGAAGTGCTGTACCTGAAAGATAATTTAGCGGTGAACGGAACATGGGAGCAAAACGTCCCCTTTTCTGTTGACGTTTTTGGGGTTCCAGTACCGGTAACGCTCAAGTTCAGCAATAAAATAGCTCAAAAAGGCATTAGTAAAACGGTAAATGGTACTCCATACACCGATGTTACAGAAGTATCTACCACGCTCTCCTTAACAGGATCTCCTATACCGGTTACCCTTACTTCGGATATACATTATTATTATGCTCCAAAAGTTGGGCAGATAGAAAATGAGACAAAGATCAATTTTTCAACTACGGGCATACCCCCTTCCAGCGTTGATCAAAAAACAGAATTACAGAGTTCAAACGTTTTATAGATCTATTTTAGGCAATAAAAAATGGGCTGTTCCGGGGAACAGCCCATTTTTTATTAAAATTATTGAACACTAAAATGACTCATCATTCAAATGCACTTTCGTCATATCATGAAAATGATTTTGCAATTCGTGTACATTTAAAGCATGGGTGATATGCCTTCTTTCGTCCCTGTACCAGAGTTCCATACTGGAAAAATCGCCTGCCCGGGGAATAAGCATCCGGAATGCACCTTTCATGTACTTTACAGTGCCATCTTCATTGGTTTGTTTGGAAAACTTAAGTTTGGTCAGCTCTTCATCATTTAACTCAATCGGGCTTAATTGATCCATTTCGTACCAAAACTCCTGCACCCCATTATCCAGGCATACCTGGTTTTCCCCGTGTTTCAGATTGGTTACCTCGCCGGTAAACACATCACCATCATTATCTGCCATCAGGTAGTCGCCTACTTTAATGTTTTGAAATTTTAGCATAGCAATCGAATTTTTATTGTGAGAGAATTAAAATTTACTTTACTAAATGTAAGCAAAATACAAAACCAGGGAAAGTAATTTTTCACGTAGTTACGGACTAACGGCCCGGGTCAATAGTTTGCGAAGATGGCGGATGCCCGGTAATCACTCCTCCTCTTCAAACGATAAAACGATCTCTAACACGTAACCTATCTCCTACTCTGCCCAACTCATTATATAACCCGCGTTCTCAATTTCGAGCGCCTGATTCGTAAGCATCAATGGCCGGAAAGTATCTACCATTACGGCCAGCTCTTTTGTCTCTTTCGAACCAATGCTTTTTTCAACGGTACCGGGATGCGGACCGTGTGGTATACCGGCAGGATGCAGCGTGATCATGCCCCTGGTAACGTGTTTGCGGCTCATGAAATCACCATCTACATAATACAGCACTTCATCGCTGTCGATATTGCTGTGGTTGTATGGGGCAGGGATTGCATCCGGGTGATAATCGTACAGGCGTGGCACAAAGGAACAAACCACAAAGGCATTCGTTTCAAAAGTTTGGTGTACCGGCGGCGGCTGGTGTACCCTTCCTGTGATGGGCTCAAAATCGTGAATAGAAAAAACGTATGGGTAACAGCAGCCATCCCAACCCACCACATCAAAAGGATGCGTGCCATAATGCAGGCCATACAGCATGCCTTTCTTTTTCGCTTTGATCAAAAAGTCTCCTTTCTCATCAATTGTCTGCAGGTTTTCCGGCGTGCGGATATCCCTTTCACAGTAAGGCGCATGTTCCATCAACTGGCCATACTTACTCATGTACCGTTTAGGATAGCGCAGCGGTGTAAACGATTCTACAATGAACAGGCGATTGCTTTCGTCATTGAATTCAATTTGATAAATTGTGCCCCTTGGCAGCACGATATAATCGCCATAACTGAACGGCAATTCGCCGTACTGGGTTTTTACTTTACCACTGCCTTCATGCACAAATATCATTTCATCGGCATCGGTATTCTTATAAAAATAATCTCCCATACTTTGCTGCGGTGATGCCAGTACGATATGGCAATCACTGTTTACCAACACAGGAATCCGGCTATCTAAAAAATCTTTGGCAGGCTTAACGTGGAAACCTTCAAAGCAGCGGTGCTGCAGCATTTTTTCTTCCGCTATTTGCGGACTTACATCTTTCTGCGGTTCCGTTTTTATTATTTGTGTGGGAGGATGACAATGATAGAGCAATGAATAATCATCGCTGAACCCTTCGGTAGAAAACAACTGTTCGCTGTATAATCCGCCATCGGGTTTACGGAATTGTGTATGGCGTTTGTGTGGGATTTTTCCCAAAGTATAATAATGTGACATAAGTTAATTGAAAGTTGAAAATGAAAAATTGAAAACTGCGAACAAAGTCAAAAGGTAAAAGGTGAAAATTTAAAATTTAAATCCAACAACTCTACTTTTGACTTTTGATTTTTGACTTTTAACTTACACAGACAGCTCAAGCGTTGCCAGCAGGAAAATGTATTTCCATTTTCTTTTATCGATATGGTAGGTGAAGTTGCGGAAGAATGGCATTGCATCAAATCTTTCTTCTTCAAATTTACGGTATTAACCCAACCAATTTTATTTCTTGTCTGCCAATGTTTTTACAATTGCTTCTAACCTGGCAATTTTTTCTTCCAGGGTTTTATTTTTTGCATCCAGTTCTTTAAAAGCATTTACATACATGAACAGCAATGGACTTAAGTTAACGTTGTAAAACTCTTCCTTTGTATTTTCCCCTTTTTTCTTAAAAACCATGTAGGGTGCCACTTCTTTCAATTCCTGCGCCAAAATGCCAATATTTTCCTGAGTATTGGATAACCCGCTGGCCTTGGTATAGTGGTATTTTACAGGATTTATTTTCAGTAGCTCTGCAAGCCCACCCATGTAAGGCTTTACCTGCTCTTTTAACCGGGCATCGCTGGCAATGGTCCAAAATGGAGAGCCATCTGTTTTGGCAGCAGCACCCTCAACATACAAATTATAGCCAACAGCAGTACCCCCAACTCTTAGAATATCCCTCTGGCTTGTGCCTTCAACCTTTAAAATATCGCCCTGACTTGTACCTTTCATATAAGCCATGCAAGCTCCTGCTGAAGGGCAGTTCCCGTCAAGCAATAACCCAAAATCCTGATCTGCAAAAATTTTAAGTTTTGTATTGGCGGATGGTAGACCACCAATACCAATATTGCCACGGGAACTTGTGGGTGAGTTTGTTAGCATTATACTCCCCTCCACGTCAAATTTTACAACTGACGCAGTAACGCCAATGCCAACATTGCCAGAAAAGTCTGCATTGCCAACTACGCTTAATTTATTCGTAGGGGTGGTGGTACCAATGCCTACATTGCCAGAAAAATCTGCATTGCCAACTATGCTTAATTTATTGGCAGGATCTGTGGTGCCAATTCCTACGTTTTTATTTACCATAGTTACAGAAGCTGTGAGGCCGCCATTATAAAAATTGATGGAACTGGCCGGGTCGCCATTAAAACCTAAGTATAAATTATGGTCAGTGGCGTTGGTAGTGTTTCTAATTTGCCGTAATTCAGCATACGCATCAGCTGTGGCAAGGTCCAGCCCTGTACTGCCTGCTGCGGTAGTTACTGTTATTTTGTCTGTCACTTCAATATTGCCATTAAAATAACCGGCATAATTGGTAGTTCCGCCACTTGCCGTGGCATATATCCCATAATTGGTTCCCCCGCCATTTGTTGCAGTACCATACAAACCATATTTATCGCCGGCACTGCCAGAGGCTTCACCCACTATTGCCCTGTTAGCGAATGTGGAGCCTGATGCAAGGCCATGCATACCATAATTTAATGCTCCATTACTGCCATCTGAAATACCTCGTACTCCAATGTACCCGGCAAGAATGCCCGTGCCGGCGGCACTGCCCTGCACACCTATGTTGCCGCCTTTGCCTTCCACGCCAATGCCCTTCTTATCATCTACTGCATTTTCACCATAAATAGCTGATATGTTGCTATTGGTGCCGGCAGCATAATTTTTTATAACCAGTAACCCATTAGCTGTTGTATTATCACTGTTTATTTCCATGCGGCCTTTAGCTATACGCCCCACCAAAATGTTGTTTCTTTTAAAAACAATATCATTATCATCAGTAGTGCCAATAAAATTTTTGCTCGTATCGGTACCGGCATTGCCTTTTGTGCTCCAGTCGTTGCTGGCCGTGGTATTGCCTTTTAAAAATACCCATGCGGTTGCGTTTCGATAAGCAAAGCAGGAAGAATCTGTGTTATAAACCAACAAACCATTTGCCGGAGATGCAATGCCGTTCATTTGTACACTGGTAATACGAGGCACCAACATTCCTTTATTGGTGGCCGTTACGTCCAGCAAGGCAGAAGCATTGGGTGCATTCGTGCCAATGCCTATGTTTTGTGCATTAGCTGAAAGGCAAACTACTACAGGCAAAATTGTGAGTATCCGTTTCATTTTAAGCAATGATTTTAATAAATAATAAGGTGCAGGCAGGGAAGTTCTTGTATGCTGATTTTCTGTGAGCCGGAGTTTGGGAATTGAGAGGATGATGGATGGCCGTATGACTTTAAAAATAGGATATTAAACGGGGATTGCAAAATGCTGCTTGCTTATCTTTATCGCATGACAAGGATCGGATTGATATCAGATACACATGGCTGGCTGGATGAAACAATTTTTGAACACTTTAAAAATTGCGACGAAGTGTGGCATGGCGGGGATTTTGGAGATGGCATCGTTGAATCGTTAAAAACATTTAAGCCGTTGAAAGGTGTTTATGGTAATATTGATGGCACAACTATCAGGAGCGAATACCCGGAGCAACTGGTTTTTATGTGCGAAGCAGTAAAAGTGATGATGCGGCATATAGGTGGTTATCCGCCACGCTATAATCCTGAAACAAAAAAGGAATTGCTCATTCATCAACCGCAACTATTTATCAGCGGCCACAGCCATATTTTAAAAGTGATGTACGATGACAAACTGCAATGCCTGCACATGAACCCGGGCGCTGCAGGCAAGCATGGCTGGCATAAAACAAGGACCATTATCCGCTTTGTGATCGATGGCAGGAACATGAAAGATTGCGAAGTGATCGAGTTAGGAAGCAGGGGTTGATGGGAGAAGGTTTAAAGTTTAAGGTTTAAGGTTGATGGTTCATAACTGGTGGTTGATAGCGATGAATTTCTTATGCAGCTGGCTTACTTTTGAAAACGACTTAAACGATTTCAACGCCTTCAACCCTTTCAACCACTTCAACGTCTTCAACCTTTTCAACCATCTTCAACGCTCCAACATCTCCCTACTCCACCCAATCAGCAATAAAAATATTGGTGTCCCTGGTGCCGCCGTTATTGCGGTTGCTGCAGAAAACGATCTTTTTACCATCCGGGCTGAACATAGGAAAAGCATCAAAAATTTTCTCCGTCGATATTTTTTCCAATCCACTTCCATCTTCATTGATCAGGTACAGATTGAAAGGATACCCTCTTTTACTTTGGTGATTGCTGGCGAAAATGATGCGTTTGCTGTCGGGCAGGTAAGCCGGCGCCCAGTTGGCATTTCCAAATGCTGTAACCTGTTTAACATCGCTTCCATCTGCATTGGCAACAAATACTTCCATATTCGTTGGGGCCACCAGGTTTTCAGCCAATAAATCTTTGTACTCTTTTACATCAGCCTCCGTAGTTGGCCTTGATGCACGCCAGATGATCTTTTTTCCATCCGGGCTAAACCAGGCGCCGCCATCGTATCCCAGGGTATTCGTAATTCTTTTCTCTTTCCCGGTTTTTATATCCATGATGTAGAGATCGATATCGCCATCTTTGGTACTGGTGTAGATCATCTTTTTGCCATCAGGGCTAATGGTTGCCTCGGCATCATAGCCCTTACTGTGTGTTAGTTGCTTAACAATATTGCCATTAAGATCGGCCATGAAAATATCATAGCTGTTGTACAATGGCCAGATGTATTTGTTGCCGTGTTTTTTTCTATCAGGCACAGCCGGGCAGGTATCGGCTCCCAAATGGGTGCTTGCATAAATTATGTGTTTGCCATCTTTTAAAAAAGCCCCGCAGGTGGTTCTTCCTTTTCCGCTGCTTACTTTAACGGGTTCAAACTTTTCACCAGGGGCAGTGGGCACTTTACCAATAAACATTTCATCACACAATATCCCTTCCTTTGGATTGGTGCGCTGAAAGATGAGCCACTTGCCATCAAAACTAAAATAAGCTTCTGCATTATCCCCACCAAAGGTCAACTGCTGCACATTGGCAAAATGCTGTTCCGCAGCAAAATGTGTACTGTCTGAAGGAGCGGTTGAAGAGGGCTGCCCGAAAGCTGCCGGCGCAATCGCAAGGGCAAGAACAATCATTTTCAAAACAGCAGGAAAAGCAGCGGTTGTTTTTGTCATTGGTTCATCAAGTTTCGGCAAAGTTAAAAGCCCTGTGGCGTAAGATTGTAATAATTTTGTAATCAAACTTGCTGCAAGCCGCTTAAATTTGCTTTTTTACAAACGATGAACAGATACTTCCTTTTCTTTTTTGCAGTACTGCTTGCTTCCTGCAATAATAACAATAGTGCTTCTACCGCAAATATGCCGGAACAGGAAAAAAACCTGCGGGACCAGGTTGCCAAATATCCAGACTCCCTGGTGCTGAAAGAAAACCTCATACAATACTTCCGGGATAACAGCAATTACGGGCAGGCCATTGCAGAAACAGACTATGCGTTGAAGAAAGACAGCAGCAATGAAAGATTGTGGTACATGAAGGCAACCCTTCTTTCGGAGAATGATGATACCCTCAAGGCCATCAAAGCATGGGAACGCACCATCAGCATTAAACCAAGACCCGAATACCTGATGTCGCTGGGGACACTGTATGCTTTCACCAAAGATCCGCTCGCATTGGGCATGTCTGATCTGCTGATGGCCTATGGTCCTGCTACAACTTACCAGGGTCTATTCATCAAAGGGCTTTATTTTACCAGCATCGGCGACAAGCCAAAGGCACAGGCATTTTTTGACCAATGCATCAGGCTGGATTATACCAACATCCTTGCCTTTCGTGAAAAAGCAATTGCCGAATACGACATGGGCCAGTATGAAGAAGCCATCAAAACACTGGAAACTGCATTGCAGGTAAAAAAGAGTTATGATGAAGCCTACTACTGGCTGGGGCGTTGCTTTGAAAAATTGGGCAAAAAAGAAGAAGCGATCGACAGCTATAAGATCGCTTTGCAATTATCACCTGATTATGTGGAGCCTAAAGATGCGCTGGGGAAATTGGGTGTGGTGCAGTAGTGAATAGTCAATGGTGAATGGTGAATAGTGAATGACAGACTAAAAAAAGTATCGGCAGTCCATTGTGTAGATCATTCAACAATTATCAATTTAAAAATTATCCATTAATAACATGCCCATCGTTGCTCCATCATTACTGTCCGCAAACTATTTACAATTGCAGCAGGATTGCGACATGCTGAATGCAAGCATGGCAGACTGGTATCACTTAGATGTGATGGACGGGCGTTTTGTACCCAATATTAGCTTTGGCCCGATGCTGATAGAATTTTTCAGGAAAGCCACCGGCAAAGTATGTGACGTACACTTAATGATCGAAGAACCGGAACGATATGCAGAAGCATTTAAAAAAGCCGGTGCAGATATTTTAACCGTGCATTATGAAGCCTGTACCCATTTACACCGGAATATCCAACAGATAAAATCGCTTGGCATGCAGGCCGGCGTAGCACTGAATCCTCATACACCAGTGGAGTTGCTGAAAGATGTATTGGGTGATATCGACATGGTATTGATCATGAGTGTAAATCCCGGGTTTGGCGGGCAATCCTTTATTCCCAATACACTTAAAAAGATAACAGATCTCCGCCGCATGATCAACGAACGATCACTCGATGTAAAGATCGAGATCGATGGCGGCGTAACGCTGGAAAATGCAGGGGCAATTATTGCGGCAGGTGCCGATGTGCTGGTGGCGGGCAATACCGTTTTTAAATCTGCCAATCCAACCGATACCATCGCTAAACTAAAAGCGATCTGAACGGACTAACGACCCGATAAATAATCAACAATACTGTTGGCCGCATTGGCAGATGCGTTGCCACCTTCGCCCAGCAATTTTTTAAGTGTTGCGAATTCATCTTTCACCTGCTGCCTTTTTGCTGTACCGGGTAAAATAGCCGTTAACTCCCTCACGATATTTTCTTTTGTGAGTTCATCCTGGATCAGTTCTTTTACCACTTCCTTATCCATGATCAGGTTTACCAGGCAGATGTATTTAATTTTCACCAGCCGCTTTGCAATTTGATAAGAAAGATTGTTGCCTTTATAACATACTACTTCAGGCACGCCAAACAAAGCCGTTTCCAGTGTGGCCGTTCCGCTGGTTACCAATGCGGCTTTGGCTTCGCTGAGTAATTGATAAGTGCGGTTAACCACCGCAGCAACATTTGAATAGCCAGACAAAAGCTCATCATAAAATGCTTCTTCAATTCCCGGGGCCTTTGCTACAACAAAATGGTAGTCGGGCAATGCCTGCGCCGCCTGTAACATGATGGGTAGTTTTTTCAGTATCTCCTGTTTCCTGCTGCCGGGCAACAAGGCAATCACTTTTTTACCGGGGAAATCTGCGGTTGCAGGAACAAAATCATCGATCACTTTTACGAGGGGATGCCCCACATATTCTATCGGGTACTTCCATTTTTGATAGAATTCTTTTTCAAATGGAAGTATCACCAGCATTTTATCAACATCCCTTTTGATTGCCTTTACCCGGCTTTCTTTCCATGCCCACACCTGTGGTGAAATGTAGTAGATGATCTTAAAACCCTGTTGCTTTGCCCATTTTGCAATGCGAAGATTGAAACCTGGATAATCGATGAGCACCAATGCATCGGGCTGATAGGCAAGAATGTCTTTTTTACAAAACTCCAGGTTGCTCAAAATGGTTTTCAGGTTAAGAATCACTTCTATAAAACCCATGAATGCAAGCTCCCTGTAATGCTTTACAACTGTTGCTCCGGCAGCCTCCATTTTATCACCTCCCCAGCAACGCAGTTCAGCAGCTTTGTCAAGCTGCTTTAATTCTTTCACCAGGTTGCTTCCGTGCAGGTCGCCGCTGGCTTCCCCTGCGATGATATAGTATTTCATGCGTAAAACTTGTTGCAATTTATACCAAATCAGCTGAAGAGAAGCCCAAATAAAAGGGCCGTCAAATAATTGACAGCCCTGCTTGCTTTATTCTATAACCCTGAAACCTCTACTGTTGTGGAGCAACTGACGGCGCTGGTTCGCCAGCTTCCTGTTTGTTGTGCTTCCTGCCCTCTTTCATTTTTTTACGCAGGTCTTTCATTTTCGCCTTCTGTTCATCTGAAAGCACTGACTGCATATTTGTTGCCTGTGCTTTTTTAATTTCCTTTATTTGCTCTTTCTTTTGTTCGTCTGTGAGTTTGCTGTCATTCAGGATGGCCTGCTTTTTTTCTTTGTTGCCTTCATTCATCGCTTTCAGTTTCGCTTTTTGATCTTCTGTCAGGTTCAGCGCCTTCATCATTTCTCTTTTTTCATGCCCATGCTTCCTGTGGTGCTCCCGCTTTCCGGTCACAGCACTTTCTCCCTTAGCCGGGGCGGCAGGTTGAGGATCGGGAGACTGGGCAAATGCCAGTTGACACAGTAGTGCGGCGGTTACGAATACAATAGTTTTTTTCATTTTTATTACTTTTTATTTTAAAATGTACAACAATTTTAGAAGGAATGTTGCTTTCAAAGGGATAGATATATCCACAGTTCAAAAGTTTAATGTACCCACACAAAAAAAAGGCACCGAAGTGCCTTTTGTGATTTAATTGTGATTTTAAAAGGGAATAAACGTTTGGATAATATGATAAAAAACTATTGCTGGTTTTATTTATTGATGATCACCCGCTGGGAGAATACAGTATTTCCCGGCGTGGTAACTACCAGTTGAAATATGCCATTGCTTACGGATGCAGGCAAACTGAATGGATGCGCCGCATTGTTCCCTGCATGCTGCAGTGCTGTTTTATACACTACCTGTCCGGCTGCGTTTACCAGATTCACTGCATAACGCCCTGCCTCCTGGTAGCTAAAATATACATTGATCGTATTTCCCTGTACCGGGTTAGGCGACACCGTTATAGCGGCAGCCGCTTTCTCCAGGGTTACTTTAACAACTGCAGAATAGGAAACCAATCCGTTGATATCAATCGATTTGATACGATAAAAGTTATTGCCGGCAACTGCATTTTCATCCAGCCAGTTGTACTGGGCCTTGTTGATCGCCTGCACAGAACCAGCACTGCTGAAAACACGTCCATTTAAAGATCTTTCAATCTCATAGTGATGTACATTCACCTGCGATGCAACTTTCCATGATACATTTATCTTGCCGTGCAACGGTGCCGCATTTACAGCGATGAAGCTTACCGGCAATACTGTTGCCGGCCTGAAGGTGATCTTGAAGCGGTCTTCCGCATAAGAGGCCGGGCTGGCATTTACCGTAAAATCATACGTGGTAGTATCGTTAAGATTCAATGGCGTAGCACTGTTAAGGAATTTATCAATTAAAAAAGCTGTCATTCCCGGCTGATCAAGATTTTGTGCCATCACCTGCAACGTATAGGTCAGCGCATGCATTTGATACATTTTAAACTGGATGGTATCATCTGTTGAGATGGTAGGTCTTTTTTCCACTACCAGCTCTGTATTGTTTTTCAAAATACCAATGTTCTCACTGAAATTCGGGCTCTTTCTTACATCATTTACGTCTACTGCATTACTGTAGGCGTCATTAAAAAAGATAAGTCCTCCGTCAACAAGGTCTGTGCTGCCGGCATTGTTGGCGTAGAGATTGAACAACAACCTTTCTGATCCTGCAAGCACGCCTGAAGGCCGCTGCACCAAATGACTGCCGGATGTTTTGCTGTTTTCAAGCACCTGCACCGTACCGGTTGTTCCGGTAGCCTGTACAAAAAATGCAGAGCCGCTTTCTATGACATTGCTGATTGATCCGTTGGCACCATAACTGCCACCACCCGGTGTAATTACATAATTGGCGCCGCTACGGGTGAAGGTTTGGAATGCACCACTGTTATAAACACCATTCAGTTTGGGATCCCATACCTGGTAGGCATCAACGAGTCCGCCGGTGATAACCATCTTTGTAAGATCGATTGCAGAAGCATAAGGATTTCTTACCACCGCCCACCTTCCGGCAGGCACACTGATGGCTGTTTGATTGCCCTGGTAAATGGTTCCGGTACTCCTCAATGTAGTAGCAGTGGTAGCTGCATTGCCGGATCCTAAGCCCATCTGGCCAGCACTCCTGTCGCCCCGTACAAACAGGAAAAAGCCCTGTTCTGAATTCACACGGGTTGAACTGGTATTCAACACCGGGTCCAGGTTGTCTGTTACCGGGTTGTATTTAAAAAGAGAAGATCCTGGAGATAAGGTATCAAAACCAAGTGCCTGTGCGGCAGCCAGCGTGGTGGCCTTGCCGGGTATCATGGTGCCGTAACCGGGATTACCATTCAACATGACTGCCTGGTTTTCCTGCCATGCCTGTTTGATGGTTTGTCCTGATGTATTCACAGCGAGCAGCCTCCAGGCTTTATTGGTATTTTTAGGAATATATCTTTCTACCGTTACATTTCCCGAAACATAACCTCCCGTAGTTCTTCCCTCTGCAATCCTTGCTGTACCATATTGATTGGATTTTATAGTTAGGAATCCACGGGTTGTTAGTGTAGCACTACCCGTAATCGTTAGTGTACCTTCTGTACCGGGTGCAGTACCACCGGTGATATTCAATGCGGTGGATAAAGCCGCCGTTGCCCCGCTGTTGAGCGTGAAATTTTTAAGATAACTTCCTGTGCCCGCCGAAGCAAAATACAGGTTACCTGCAACGCCGCCGATCACCAGGCCGGAGGTATGAGAGCCGGCTAAAAATCCTGCCGTTCTTGCAACTGCTGCATTTAAAGTGAGGGTATTACTGCCAATGGAAAGATTGCCGTTGGTAAGTGTAAGTTTATTAACAACTGTTCGGTTACCACTCAGCATAAGTGTGTTCGTTGGAAGGGACAGGTTAAGCGTAACGTTGGCCGGAACGCCTGCGCCTGCAGTACTGCCTGCGATCCACTCCAACCCTGTGTTAAAGCTGGTGCATCCGCAGGTATAGATAAGCGTGGCAGTACTTAAATAAGTAGGAGAATTACTAACCAGCGATCCACCAGTGTTGACCTGCAGCGATGTGTTGATGGTGCTTGCTGTACCAAAATTCACCGGCCCTGCAACAGCAACGGTTGAAAATTTTACGGTGCCGGTAACCGTGCCGCTGCCCGCAAATAAAACCGGGCCTGCGGTTGTATTGAAATTACCTCCGGCGGCAGCAATAGTACCACCATTGGGAATAGTAAGTTGTTTGTTATTAAGGTTTACCACACCGGATTGCAGGTACAGTGAATTGACTGTTCCGCTGATTGCGACTGCGGCTGTTAATCCTACAATATTGGCAGGAGCTGTTCCCCTGTTGTTGATGGTAAGTGTATTCACTGTAGCAGGAAGACCATTGCCGGTAGCCTGGTTGGCCGTACCATTGTATATGTAGTTTGCCCCGGCACTGTAGTTGCGAACAGTGGTGCGGATGCTGCCGGAAGCTGTACCGGCAACAGTTATTCCTCCTGTTGACCCAATGCCAAGGTAAGCCCCGCTTACCAGGTTAAAAGTACCGGTACCAGACACAAGACTTGCCCCTGTATTAAGGGTCCCCTTTACCGTTAGCGCAGTGCTGGCGCTGGTAACAACAATACCCCTTAGCATATTCACAGTTGTTCCGTTTGCGATCTCAACGATTTGCCCGCTATTGAGATTCAATGCACCGCCGCCCCACAGCACCTGTGTAGTTCCGTTCAATACCAGCGCTGATATAGTGCCGACAAGATTCAGCGTGGCCGATCTTACAACATTGATATTTCCTTTAATGGAGGAAGGACCGGTCATGGCGATGTTCACTGTACCGGTTGATACTGTAATACTGTCTGCAGTAAAACCAAGTGCACCGCTTAAGGTAGCCGTGCCTGATCCATTAAAATTGATATCTCCAAATGTTCTTCCGTTGAGTGTGATGCCTGCGCCTGCTGCCTGGCGGGGTTTAAAAATACTTCCATGGTTAAATACAACCTTGGCTGCCGGTGCTGTCAATCCAAATGGATCGCTGCCTGCAGTGGCAGTATAAGTAGTACCTGTAGAAAATATGGTAGTGTTGGCGGTACCTGTGTTTCCAAAGGCATAGCCGGTAAAGCCTGTTGAAGCGGTGAACACCGCAGGACTGCTAAATACCACTGATGATGCATCGCTGCCAAGCAGCTGGTGTGCTCCGTTGGTAAGGGTCATATTACCTGCAATAGCAGCCCTGGCGCCGGTAGCAAGACCGATCACGGTTGCCCTGGTACCTGCAAGATTGAGCAGGCTGCCGGCGGCTACGGAAAGATCTGCAGGCGCTGATCCATTATTGATTGACAAAGTATAAACACCTGCTGCGGCAGGCGTAGTAAAAGTTACACTGGTATTATTGGAAACCAACAACCCACCGATGGTCTGTGATGGCACATTGCTCACCGTAGTAACGGTACCGGCTACACCATTTCCGTCAAATACCAGGATGTCGGTAGCGGTAGGGGTCGTTCTTGCCGGAGTCCAGTTAGCCGCCACGATAAAAGATTGGGTGCCTGTTTTATTCCACTTATAAGTGGTTTGTGCAGAAGCCGCAAAAAACACCAGCATCAGCATAAAAAATAATACAGCGCCTTTGCTTTCCAGGCAGCTTTTTACCATTGCACCTGCAAGGTTTACGGAGTGTTGATCCATCTGTACAGACGAATGTCTTTTGTTCTTCATTTCAACAATGTTTAGTATTGGATAGTAAGCAGTTTTCACCAGCCGGGGCTGAAAGGGGAGTTACGGAGTAAAAGGCTTTGCCATAAAGAACACACAAAGCCTTAAATCATCAGGGTAAATACATGACGATACCTGCTAAACGAAAAAAGAGCCGTTTGTAGTATAAATTCTATAAGAAAGATTTGTAATGGAATCATTGCAGGATGGAATCAAGCGGGAAAAGGATGCAGTTGCAGTTGGCCGATGCCCTGGGCCGGGCTATGCCTGTATGGAGAGTTCATCATCCATTTCCGTTTTCCAAGGAGCTTTATGCTTCAAAAAAGAAGTTACGATAAACGAGACAGAATATTGCTTTTAAAAAAAATCACAAACCATTTACAGGTGCCGGGCTGTACCTGTAGATTACGTTACTTCCATCTCCCAATTGACCTGCTACGTTTCCACCCATGGCCCAAATGCTGCCATCGTCTTTCTGTACGATCGTGTGAAAATTTCCCCCGCAGATATTTTTTACACCTGTAAGCAATGATACCAGTACAGGAGTTGACTGGTGTATAAAGTTGTAATCAATCCCCAGCTCTCCTACTGCGTTCCAGCCCCAGGCAAAAACGGTTCCGTCGCTGCGAATGGCAAAGGAAATATCTTCGCCTACCCCGATGGCTTTGATGTTTGCAGGCAATGCGATCATAAAGGGAAGGTCTTTGTTAACATAGGTTCCGTCTCCCAGTTGTCCGTGGCCGTTGTTACCCCAGGCCCATACAGTGCCATCATTTTTTAATGCGAGGCTATGACCGGAACCATTTGATGCCACCCGGATGATATTGCTGAGGCCGGTGATCTCAACAGGGGTATTACTCATCAAAATCGTTGTCCCTAATCCCAAAGCACCGTTGGCATTCAGCCCCCAGGTCCACACGGTTCCATCTGCCTTTAAAGCAACGCAGGATCCCCGCCCCGCTGCGATCTCTTTCACCCCGGTAAGTGCAGGAATTTTTACAGGGAAAAATTTATCAGTTACACTGCCATCACCCAGTTGGCCCCAGGTGTTGATACCCCATGCCCAAACTGTTCCATCCGTTTTTAAAGCAATTGAAAAATCTTCGCCGGCGGCAATAGACACCATGCCGGAAAGGGCAGTGATCCTTTTGGGTTGGTGTACTTCGTTTACAGTGCCATCGCCCAATTGTCCGTAATCATTGTTTCCCCAGGCCCACACGGTTCCGTCATTCCTGAGTGCCAGTGAATGCCATGCGCCCGCTGCAACAGCAGTAATACGGGTCAAATTACTTACCTGCACTGGTATAAACCTGGTGCTGGTAGTTCCGTCACCCAGTTCGCCAAAATTATTTGATCCCCAGGCTTTAACGGTACCATCGCTTAATACGACCAGGCTCCGCTCTTTTTGTGCGGCAATCTGTATAAAATGTGTAGCTACTGGCGGCAACTGCAGGCTGCCTACCGGTAAAGACATTACACAATGAAGATTACTGAAACTGATGCTGAAAGCTGCAATACCTGTTGAGGCAGGTGTTCCGCTGATGGCATACGATAAACTGCCATTCCCGTTTGATAAAGTGCCTGCAACAAGGGTGGCAGACAGGCCGGTAACACCAGTTGAAGGAATGGAAGCGCCAGCCGTATAGGCCATTCCGTTTCCGCCTGTATAGTCAATGGTACAGGTTCCTGAATACGGTTCGTTTACAAAAGCAGTATCTGAAAATATTGCGGAAGTACAGGCCAGTGTGCTTACCTGCGCTGTTGAGGAATTGGGCAAACAGTTTTCACAGCTATATTCTTTTTCACAGGCAGTGAAGAGAAAAATAAAAAACAATAACAGGAATAAGCTGTTCCGCATGGTTATTAATTTACCCGGCTGGCCACCACAATTCATTGCCCGCCTGCCGTTAAAATTAGTTTATAAAAATGGTGTTTCATATAGAGAAGGGACTTTCAGTTTTAAACCTGGCAAAGGTTTTAACCTGCCGTTTGAATGTTTCAAGCACAAGCCTGTCAGATCCATTTTCTGCTGACCGGCGTAATGTTGCTTATAGCTATTGCTTTACCAGTTTATAAATATCGGTATAGTTGTTACCATAATCCCTGGTTAGTTCAATGCTCCTCCCCTCCATCTTAATTTTATAAGCATGGGATAAAATAAGTGTCCAGTCAAATTCCGCTGTCCATGCACATGTATTTTCAAAATGCACACTATCCAAACCCGTTGCTGCCCAGGTGCCATAACACAATGCCGGATATTTTGAAAACTCACTTTGGCCCGTCCAGGTATTTCCCGAGAAGCTAAAGGATACATTTGAAATTTGTCCCCCATTTAAGGTCTTTCTTTGAAATGTACCATAATAAGTTCCACCCGGTATTGCCACTGGTGTATTTGTCTTTTTACAGGAACTGCTACAGATGGCTATCAGAAAGATTATAAAAAACAGGGGGCGCATAATGATCCTTTTAAAGTCGCTGACACCTGTTTAAAGCTGAAGGTTGCATTATGGCGGGTTATAGCAAACGATAATCAGCATCCGGATGCGTGATGTCAACAGCTATAAGTTAGCAGCTAAGGCTGTTGGAACGGCTGTATAAAAAGCTGTAATGACAATTCTGAATTTTGTTGTTTATTTATTGTCTTCTCTAATGAAATAGACATCAGTTGTATAAGCAGAATTTGTTCATGTACAAATTACAGTTTTACGGTTAGTCCATATGCTGTTGTAGCGTTTATAGAATAACCCGTTGGTTGCCGGGCTCAGAAAAAACCAGGTTTAAATTCAGGCACCGGGCTGTGATTCGCATCATCTCCGGTTCTTCCGCACAACCTGCTTTTATTTCTACAAACCAGTGTAGGGATCTTTTATTTTTTTCGATTGATAAACAATATCAGAAAACTTCACCAGGCATTTTTTGCCAACAGGCGACTGGGCCAGGAATCCAACTTTTAAAGGTTTAGTATTGTTAAATTGAAGATGCCGGATTAAAAACCAATTTTTATTGTCCAGGGAGTAATACAAGGTAATCACATTATCCGCTTTTGCCAGTTTGTAATAAACTTTATTACTTTTAACTGCTACGGCGTTGCAGTCATCCGAGATATCCTTTGTTACTACGCTTACAACTCTCTTTGCGCCTGTGTAATCTTTTTCAAAGCAGAACTTGATCCAGTTTAAACTGTCCTCAATGAGTACAATTGCCCCGCCATCCCATTTATTAACGAATGAATGCTGTATTGATGTTGTTAACACAAAGTCATTGCCTGGTTGAAACAGAAGCTTAGGTGCATTGTCTGTATTGTAGGTGACATTGGGATCACGAAACATGTCAGTTTTAGCGCCTGCAACGATAGTCAATGAGCCGTTTTTAACTGAATAGCTTACTGGCTTGTTATTCCAGGCAAGGGGAAATGGAATTGATCCGATCTTTAATGAGCCATCTTTTTGTGCAAAGCAGGCATTAATTGCCATCAACACTATCAAATTCATTTTGAGAACTGAAATAAATAAAGTTTTTTTCATTCCGTTTCGTTTTGTCCATTAAATAATCAATGCCATCAACAGGTTCATCTATACTAAAATACGCTGTTACTATCTATGAAACAATATTTGCTGTGATTTCGTTACAGTCATTTAGTAAAAAACACAGCTGTTTCGGAGTGGCATAAATCAGTAATTAAAGTATTCATTTAAATCCCGCCATCACAGTGTCCAGGAACGATTCCAAACTGACCAATTATCATGAATGTGGTTAGTTAACACAGGAATCCGGGCGAGGGAATTTAAGCCAACCGGGGATTAACAAATTGTCGCTTTGAAATGCGGAAGCTGCGAAGTATCTTTCTGCTAACGATCCTTTTTCCTAAAAACAACCTGCCCGCAATGCTTTGATCTTATCCATTCAATTGCTCCCGGAACCGCTGTTTTTTACAGGCTATGATTTTAGTTACAGCTTGTACAAATAAAAAAATGCTGAAACCACAAGGAAAAACCATCTTTTATTTAAAAACTTTTACAATGAAAAAAATTTTCCTGTCGGTCACAGCGTTGAGCATGCTTGTATTGCTAAGCGAAGCTCAGAACATTTTCCCTGCTACAGGTTCTGCCGGTATTGGCACAAATGCGCCTGTTGTTTCTTCATTATTGGATATGCGTTCAACAACCAAAGGTGTACTTTTCCCACGAATGACAGCAGCACAAAGAGGAGCAATTGCCTCGCCTGCTACCGGCCTCATGCTGTATCAAACAGATGGCACAACGGGTGTGTATTACTATGGCGGAAGCTGGATACGTTTGGTAACTTCCGCTGCAGCGCCCAGTCTTGCCAATCTTGCTTCCGTTGCGATCAACCAGTCATTGGTTGCCAATGCAAGCGGAACGCTTGATCTTGGTTCCAGTACCCGTAAATGGCGAAAGGGCTTCTTTTCAGACTCTGTTTTTGCAAGGGTAGTGATAGGCACAGGTGCCAACTATGGCGTGTATGGCAATGGTGCTACTTATGGCGTATATGGCAATAACACGAGCAGTACAGGATATGGGTTGTATGGCAACAATACCAGCAACGGATACGGCGTATATGGTAACAATACCGGCTCCGGGTATGGAGTATATGGAAAAAGCGCCGAAGGTGGCGTTGGGGTATATGGTATTTCGGTTGGTGGCACCGGGATGTATGGATCAGGCGATTTTAACGGTGTTATTGGCTTTGCAACTGAGGGTGACGGCGTTTCTGGCAGCGGCAATACTGGTGTTTCCGGCGCCGGAAGATATTATGGTGTATATGGCAACGGTAATGATGGCGTTGGCGTGTACGGAAACGGCAGCACTAATGGCGTACAGGGCAACAGCAGCACTGGAGATGGCGTGCATGGCAGCAGCAGCTTCGGTGCTGGCGTGTCTGGCAGCAGCCCAACCCGGGTTGGCGTGTATGGCCGTACGGGCGGTGGCGTGGGTGATCAATCAGGGGTGTATGGATACTGCAGCGGTTTTGGTTATGGGCTGCGGGGCTTTTCACAAAATGGGTTTGGCGTTTATGCAAGCGGGGGATCATGGGCAGGCTATTTTGCAGGACCGGTATATTCCACAGGCGGATTTACCAGTTCTGATCGAAAACTGAAACGAAACATCAGCGATCTTGTTAGTGGCATGGATATCATCAACCAGTTAAAACCTAAACAATACGAATTCAGGCAGGATGGCAATTACAAATTAATGAACCTCCCTGCAGGAAAACAGTATGGATTGATCGCACAGGATGTGGAAGAAGTGCTTCCGGCCCTGGTAAAAGAGGCGCAGTTTAATACCGGTATGTCCCAGCCTTCAAAGATACCAGCAGATGGAAAACCGGTTTCAGCGGCAACTGAACCCCCTTCTGAGATTATTGATTTTAAATCGTTGAACTATACAGCACTGATACCGATCATCATCAAGGGCATGCAGGAGTTAAGTGCAAAGAACGAAGAGCTGCAACAAAAGAATGAGCAACTGCAAAATGAGATCGAAGCATTACAATCAGCATTTTCAAAAGAGGTAAGCCCTGGTGGTATCAATGCTGCACGTGGTTATTTAGAACAAAATGTACCGAATCCTGCAGGAGACAATACGCTTATCAGTTATTTTGTTCCGGCGAAAAGTAGCAGGGCGCAGATAGCGATCACAGATATGAGTGGAGCGGTAATAAAAACCTGTGCTGTATCAAGTGGCCGGGGACGGGTCAATATAAAAACAGGAGAATTGTCTGCAGGCACATACAATTATGCTCTTTACGTTAATGACCAGGTAGTGGATTCCAGGAAAATGGTTATTGCAAAATAGTTTGTCAATAAACATGATGAGATGCCGGCAATAAATAAAGATTAAAACTGAACAGGGCAGCTTAGCAACTGCCCTGTTCTTAAAACAAACCAGTTAGCAAGTTGAGCTTGAGAAACCTAATACGTTTTTTTTTCAAACTTCACCAGTTTCGTGCTGATACAGGCAGAGGGAAAATAGTAACAGCGTGCAGTAAAAGAACAACAGGCACAGGTTGAAGTGCTGCAGAGAGCCAATGAAAAACTGTGACTGGCAAGCATTGAATTTAAAACCATGGTAGAAAAAAGATTGCAGGCGGTAGAGATAAAAAAAATAACCAACGGTCGGGCATTGGGCAGGGAAGATGTTCCAAAAACTTCCGGAACATCCTCCGTCAACCGGTGCCGATTGAATGATCTTATTAAAGACAGGAATTGCCGCCGATGGTTACTATGATATGCCTGGTCTAAACAAGGTCAGTAATTTGCTGCCGGTTGCAATTTCCACATACCCTGCATTTGCAACTTACCCGATTAATGCGTCCACCACCCCTCTATTTTATATTTCTCTTCAAGCTATTTTCCCCCAAAAACTGCGCCGTACACCAAACTCACAAAGCCTGTGATACTGGCAATCTGCCGGTACTGAAATATTCTAAACCATTTTTCCCTGGTAGTTGTCCAGTTGGCAGGAACAGCATCTGCTGACCAGGTATTGATGATATCATTGATGGGCATGTTTCCTTTTAACGTCAGCAGTATTTCTGCAAGCAATGCCAGCAGTGCAATAGTTGCTGAAATAAATACCAGGCGGCCGGGCGCATTTGCGGTTGCAATTACCAGCAGCACATTGGCCAGTAATGCGGCATAGATAACATATTTAAAGCCGGCCCTCATGCCTGCATCAGTCAATTTTCTTACTTCTGTATAGGCGTTGGCATCCAGGCTAAGCTGCACCTGTTTTAAGGAAAGCATGTACATAAAAGCCTGGCTTGCAATCATTGCGTATGCCAGCAGGGTGATGGCGAAAATGATCCTGGTTGTCATTACAATTTATTTTAAAGGTTATGAATGTTGATTTTTATTCCCGGCGAACACAATTCCCACTATTATCAGCCAAATAAGCCAGAGTGTGCTTCCGAAAAAACCAGCCATATCCCATACCGGGAAACCTTTGATCACTGTTGCAAACAATTCTGCCTGTGCAAAAAGATAGATCACGGCACTGGTAATGCCCAGCATATTCACCCATTGGGGCATTGCCTTTAGTTTAATAAAAGAAATGGTCATCATCAGCGTCCATGCAATGGTAAAAAGCTGGCCCAGATGCTCACCGAGGAGCACGCCGCCAAACTGGTGAATGGTTTTAAATGAAAGAATGGCGGCAGCTTTTGTTGCTTCATCAGTTGCATGCACAAATGTTTCTGCAAGCACAGGTACAACAAATGTCCATCTTAGCAATCCAATCATCTGAACCACCAGGCCAATTACACCGATCGTTGTAGCCATCCTTGCCAGCGACGCTTTGTTTTCAAGTTCTTTACCAATCATGATATAGGCCGGAATCAAGGGTATGCCTGTTACAGCGAATGCAAACCATGTCCATATCAGTGAGTTGCCGCCCTGGTAAAACCTGGAAAGAATTGTACCGGTATCCTGTCTTAATATACCAGGGTATTCAAAGCTGCTGGTGAGCAATGTGTAGGGAATGAGCAATGCAATTGCCGATGAGATCAGCAATATGCCGGTTGTTTTATTATTACTTTTCATTTTATTGTGTTTTTTTGTTTGAGCGTACAAAGTTGTACCAGCACGAATGCCCGTTCGGGGACATTTGTCCATAAATTCAGCAGCGCCCGTGTGTTAATTATGCTGTTGGGTTGATAAGTACCAATCAACCGTTTGCTGTACGATTTCTGATGGATATGTACAGTGGTTGCCGAAGCGGCCTGCATATTTATCATGATTCACCAGGTATTGATATTCGAACTGGTAAGCCATTTCGTGCAGTTCTTTTATGAAGGGGTTGAAAAAACCTGCAAGCCTGATTACAAACTTTGGCACAACAGATTTTTTGATTCTTTTACCAGTGATCACTTCAAAGAGGTGCAGCCATTTATCCGGGCTTAATGCAGGCGCATTGGGCACATGCCATAGTTGGCCAAACGCATCATCAGCATTGCCAACATTGATCATGGCTGCTGCAAAGTCTTTGATGTAAGTGAATGTGTGCGGCAATGCGATGTTTCCAAATAGCCTTACTGTTCTTCCTTCGTACACACTATCCAGGAAGTTTTTACCCAACAGACCTTTGTGAATATCGGGGCCGATAAAATCAGCCGCTTTTACAAATGCTACCCTCTTATTAAACTCATTTCCTGAAAAGAGCAGGGTGTTTATTACGCCTGCCCTTATTTTTCCTTTTTTGGTAGTAGCATTGTGCGGCATCTGCTCATGCATGGCTGCGCCTGAAATATTTCCGTATGAATAAAGATTGTCCGCAACAACAAGCCTGGCACCTGTTTTACCCAGAGCATAAGCCAGGGCATCTGCTGTTGCCGGATAAAAATCTGCCCACTTCTCATAAGGCATATCGGTACAGCTAAAGATAACTGCCGACTTCCTGGCAATGGCTTCCATACCTGTTTTGGATGTTGCATCTGCCGCAACCACCTGAACGTTTGCCGGAATTGCTACCGGCAGTTTTCCCGTCCTGTTTACCAGCAAAATCTTTTCGTTTGGGTTTTTATCCAGCAACTGCTGCAGTATGCAAAGCCCCAATTGCCCTGTTCCTATGATCGTTTTCATCCAATTTTATTTAAAAGAAGAATGAATAACTGATGCCTGGAGTTGGATTGATCTTCAAATCATGGCCACGGGCAACAACACCAATGGCGCCAATCCTTGCATTTAAACCTTTCCAGATCATCCAGCGGAAACCGGCTTCCATAGCAACCGCATTTTCGCTTTTGTAATCAAGGTTAAGTCCCCTTAAGTACGATGCACCTGCATAAAAAGAAGATGGGTTCTCTTTTTTACCCACTGGCAAAAACCATACAGTGGCACCTGCTTTAAAAAATTTAGTAGTGATATCCTTTTCAAATGCAGTGATGTAATACCCTGCATGAATGGAAACATGCCTGTAACGGTACTCCAGCCCTATAGAAGGATTGCGGAATCCATCCATGCTGATTTCATTCTTTGAAAATTTGCTTTGAGAAAAAGCGGAAGTGGACACTAGTACAAGCAGTACAATCATTACCTGTTTCATTTTGTTTTGCATTTTAATTGTTATTTAATAATGCAAAGCTGCTCCCGGCAGGTCTTTTTGTACCGGACAAATGTCTAAAAGAAAAAATCAGCGGATCTTACTTCTTATCCTGCTGAGGTGGCGTGGTGTAACGCCGAGCATAGAGGCTAAATGCTGCAGGGGTATTTGCTGTAAAAGATGAGGTTCGTTCATTAGCATTTTTTCGTATCGCTGTTCTGCTGTTAATACAATCAGGTCATGACGGCTTGCATCGATACCGCAAACAGTGGCTTCCAGTAAGCCGATATAAAAATCTTTAAAGCCAGGCACTTCTTTTACCAGCATTCTAAGATTTTCCCTGCTTAACATGCTAACGCTGCCATCTGCTATTGCTTTTATGTTTTCAAGCGAAGGCTTTTCACTTATAAAACTTAACACGGATGCAAAAAAAGTATTCTCAATAGATATGTAGCTGGTTCTTTCTTCCCCGTCTTTAATTACATAATACTGAAACATGCCGGTTTCAACAAAACCAATATACCGGCTTGTTTTGCCTTCTTCCACCAGGAAATCATTTTTTTTGAAGTGCTGCAGTTCAAAAGCATCTACTATTTTTTCCAGGGCATCGCCTGCAAAGCCAAGGGCTTCAAAATATTGTTGAACTTTTAGCATAAGTACTGTGATGCATTTTTGAAAACAAGGGGTTTCAGTAGGTAGCGTACAAGGGTAACAGCTTGCTGCAGCCGCAGGCACAGCATTTCGTCTTTCCCAACGGCAGCGCTGTTGCGCAACTGCCGACCGTTATTCCGTAAAGCCAGCCTGCGGCAAGATCCATGTCAGCGGGTAGTTACATGTATGGTATGTACCTCCGGCTTTTTTTTCACAAAGTCTTCACCTGTTGTAAAATACTCCAGTGCCAAAACCAATAGTATTGAGCTTAAAACATATACTTTCTGCAGGATGACCGCTAAGCCGATATACCCTAATCCAAAAAGCAAAAAGAAAATGTAATAGGTCAACAGGCAAATAATACAGCAGCATTTAAGCAAATGAAGTTTTGACTTAAAGATAAATACGGTAATAGAAAATAAACCAACCAGTGTTAAAATGATTGATATTGTTCCGAGGTCATGCAGGGGTGTTGCAATCAGGAAAATAAATATTATGTTGGCAGCTCCTATAAATTTCAGAATATTGGCCCATTGTTTTGAAGGTATCTTTTTTGACATATTGATAAAAAAAATCCCATACCCAACCGAGTGGAATGCCATTCCAATAACGGCCCAAATCCTGCCGGGGTTTTCTAAGCCATTTATTGCTTTTGTTGCAAACAAATTGCTTAGGAAATTTTTTGACCAGTCAAACCCAATAGAATTTTTGTCCGGTAAAGAGCCGCCTGGATAGCTCAACGATGCTATCACTATTAATATCACCGAAGCAGCCAGGCATATCAAAACTGAATACTTCTTAATCATCTGCTTAATATTTGGCAAAAATAGTTGTGTATAGTTGTAAAAAGTCGTTTGCAATGAACGCTAACATAAGTATGTATGCTAATATACACTACTCCCATTGAGGAAACAATATTTGTCGGGAATCACTTAGCGCATTTTAAAACATTCACATTCCGCAAGCAGCTTTTTATTTGCCCTGCCAGTTGCATGTTTCAAAGCAGCATATCCTTTCGCAAATGCTGTTCCTGCTTATCTCTTTTTGTGCCCATACACTTTATAAAAGAAGTAAACCAACATCGCTAATAAAAGGAATGCCCATAAATTAGCCAGGAAAACGATGAAGGTTTCTAAAATGTCCCAGCCGTATTTTAGTGCATCAAGGAGCTTAGACCCCAAACCTGGTTCATATGCATCAATGTTTTTGTCGTTGGAGATTAGTTCCCTTTTAATGGTTTCCCGCTGATAGATGATTAAATTAATTGTGCTAAAACTTATTTGGTCTGCCAGGGATAGGTTAGCTATTTTAGCATTGTCGGCTTGCTCTTGTTTGCTTAATAATATTTCTTCAGCAATCGTCGTTTCATTTAACCTTTTACCGCTGTTATTAATGGCGTTTGTAAGTCGTTCTTCATTTTTTGCTGAACGTTTTTGTGTTAGGTTATTAGATAAAATTTGTAAAGCAACATCTTCTGCTTTTATTATGCGGTAGTCTAAATAGTCGATGTTGCTGGATATTTCCTTTAAGGTCGTGTCGAGTTTTGTATTTGGAATCCTTACTGTGATTGAATTTGTTACAGTGTAAAAGGTGGTTTCAAGGGAAGAGTCAGCAGTTACAGGAATATTGGTTACATTATTTATGTTACTTGCCAGGTTGGTGTACGTAACAAAGCCTCCTTGCCGATTGGTAATATTTTCAATGTCGTAGGTTGATTGGATAACATCTTTTACTTTAAATTTCAGGTCAGCAGTTCTGATAAATCGCCTTGTGCTGTCTTTGTTATTTTCAACAGCGGCTGATGAAGAAATAAACGCATTTGAAGTACTGTCAGCCAATGCTAAATGATCAAAGGCTTCTTTCTTTTCATGGTTACAGCCCCAAAAGAAAATTGCAAGAAAAAGTGCTGGTATTAATTTTTGACGGCGGTTCATAATTGCATTTAGCGTTAATTGCCAATGATGCAAAAAGGTAACCTTAACACATTGTTATAATGTTTTAGCTGTTAGATAATAAGGGATGTTTTCCGACGCAAGAGGTATTTCCGCTGAAGAAATCGCCATTTCTTCCACCGCACGAAGCATTTCTTCCTGCTGCCTGGCCTGGGCCATGTACGAAATATAACAGGGCAAAAATCACGACCAGCGAATAAAACGCAGCTCCTGGTGGATGCTGGTAATGCTGCTAGCTGTTATTTATGTAATGGTTGTAAAATTAAAAGGAACAGGGCCGGAATGATTGCAGGTTAAAAATCCCACTGTGTCAGGGGCAAAAATTATTTTAATGCAGCAATTAGAATTAGTGCCCGGAAGAAAACCCGTAAGCAGGAATAATATTCGGTTACTACTAAATCGGGCACCTGCGATTTGACTGTTGAGGTGTTTAATCTTTGTTATAAGATCCACATAAACATTGGTCTACTTAAAAACAAACTGGGGAAAAATGACATCATAAATGTATTTTTCCCCAGCTTTTAGAGGGTGTCCGTTGGGTCATCCGTTTCTTCGTAATCGTCTGATTCATCTTCATCATCCAGGTCATCTTCACCGGGTAACTCTTCATCGGGATCCTCTGTAAAATCTGTTGGCTCAGCATCCGGGTTGGAATCTTCGCTGTGGTCTTCAGCCGGACCACCAGACCCGGTACTTTCCTTAGGACCGGGATCAAGAAATTTGTTATTGTGTATCATAATTTATAATTTAATACATGCAGTACAACAATCGGGATGCCGGGAATAATTGAAGGCCTTGTCCTGGCAAAAAAATTTCGTCAACATAAAATGTAAGCCCCGGAGATAAGCAGGTACGGCCTATACAGCGGGTGCCGGGTAAAAGACTGGCAGACGCTGTAAATAACTGGCAGGGAATTGGCACCACTACCCAAAACGACAACATGAAAGACGAAACCATTGCAGCAGAATTTACTGCCGACCTGAGAGATTTCCTGGAAAGAAGAGGCTATACACAGGTCGTTTCACTGGGCATTGAACCCAAAGAAGTGAATGATGCCAGCGAACCTGAAACAGGAAAAGAAAATTACTGGCTGGAACCGGTGAAACCGGATGACGAAAGAGTAAGCGGACAGGAAGATAATACTGTGCTCCATTCGATCGGTGCCGCAGAAGTGATGAGTATGGTGGATGGGGAGGATAATATCCAGTACATGGTAAAAGTTCCCCTGGTTGATTACAATGATTACTTAGCTAAAAGATAAATCTTATACTCTGCAACAAAAAACCCGGCCACTAAAAGTGAACCGGGTAATTTTACGATTGCTTGCCAGCTATTTTATCAGTATTTAGTACTGCGTAATTAGTAATGAGCGGGTGCTTATCTCAGGAACAACATTTCCCTGTACTTAGGCAACTGCCAGTAAGTATCGTCCAGTACCAGTTCCAGCTTGTCTACCTGGTAACGGATGGCATCAAAATATTTGCCCTTTACGTTGTCGCAATAAGCAATGGCTTTTTCTTTATTGTCTGTTAATTCATTTGCTTTTTTCCTTTCTTCGATCATGCTTTTTACACCGGCACCCATCGCAGTAATGTGCTTGCTGATATCTTTTACAATATCCAGCTGGCTGCTGTAAGCAGATTCATCCAGGCCGGCGTCTTTCATGCCTTTGATGTTTTCTAGCAACACGTTCTGGTATTTTACCGCAGATGGTAATATCACCGAAGTAGCCAGTTCACCCATGATCCTTGCTTCAATCTGTACCTTTTTAATGTAGGCTTCCAGCATGATCTCGTGTCTTGCTTCCAGTTCTGCATGATTGTAAACGCCATTGCTTTCGAACAAATGTTTTGCCTTGTCGGCGATATAAGCATCTAGGGCCAATGGTGTAGTTTTTACATTTGGCAATCCCCTTTTTTCTGCTTCTGCAGCCCACTCATCGCTGTAACCATCTCCTTCAAACAATACTTTTTTGCTTTCAACAATGTATTTCTGTATCACGTGCATGATGGCGATCTCTTTCTTCTCTCCTTTCTCAATGATCGCATCTACATCCTGCTTAAAGGTTTTCAATGTATCTGCAACAATGGTGTTCAATACTGTCATGGCATTGGCACAGTTGGCAGCAGAACCCACCGCACGGAATTCAAATTTATTCCCGGTGAAGGCAAATGGAGAAGTACGGTTACGATCGGTATTATCCAGCATCAACTCCGGGATGGTTTTATGAATATCCAGTTTCAGCATGGCTTCATCCTGTTCATCAAACTTGTCGCCCACCCGGGTTTCAACCTGGTTCAGCACTTCGCTCAGGTACTTACCAATAAAGATAGAAATGATGGCAGGCGGCGCTTCATTGGCACCCAGCCTGTGATCATTACCGGCACTGGCGATAGATGCCCTTAACAGTTCAGAATAATCATGCACCGCTTTGATGGTATTTACAAAGAAAGTAAGGAACATCAGATTGGTTTTCGGCGTTTTACCGGGAGCCAGCAGGTTTACACCTGTATCGGTGGCAATGCTCCAGTTATTGTGCTTACCACTTCCGTTGATACCGGCGAATGGCTTTTCGTGTAACAATACTTTTAAGCCATGACGTTTGGCAACCCTTGTCATCACATCCATCAGCAAAGTATTGTGATCAACGGCCAGGTTGGCTTCTTCAAAGATGGGCGCACACTCAAACTGTGAAGGTGCTACTTCATTATGCCTTGTACGCAAAGGAATACCGAGCTTGTAAGCCTCATTCTCAAAATCTCTCATGTATGCATACACTCTTTCAGGAATGGCCCCGAAATAATGATCTTCCAGTTGTTGTCCTTTTGCTGGTGCATGGCCAAAAACAGTGCGGCCTGTCATGGTGATATCCGGGCGGGCATTGGCCAGGCCTGCATCGATCACAAAATATTCCTGCTCCCATCCAAGGGTTGCAGTTACCTTGGTAACATTCTTATCAAAATACTGGCAAACATCAACGGCTGCTTTATCCAGCGCTACCAGTGCCTTGATCAATGGTGTTTTTGCATCCAGCGACTCGCCGGTATATGAAACAAAGATGGTAGGAATGCAAAGCGTTTTGCCTTCGCCGATCTCCATGATAAAAGGAGGAGAAGAAGGATCCCACCCTGTATAACCACGGGCTTCGAAAGTTGCCCTTAAACCACCGGATGGAAAAGAAGAAGCATCCGGCTCCTGCTGGATCAATGCGGCGCCTTCAAATTCTTCGATCGGCGTACCATCACCCTTTAATGTAAAAAATGAATCATGTTTTTCTGCAGACAGGTCGGTCAGTGGCTGAAACCAGTGCGTATAATGCGTAACGCCCTTGCTTTCTGCCCAGGCCTTTAAACCATTTGCAATCTGGTTGCCCATGCTGCGATCAATTTTCTTGTTGTTCCTGGTAGAACCAACGAGGCTTTTATAAGCTTCATCGCTTAAATATTGACGGGCTACTTTTAATGTGAATACATTTTCTCCAAAAATGGCGGTCACTTTTGCAGGACTTTTCACTGTAACGTCCTTCACATTTTCTAAATTGTCAATTGCCTTAAAACGTAAAGATTGCATATTTTTTTAAATTTTGTGGTTGCAAAATAGTAAATAATATTTCAATAAATCAGTTTTGTTGCGAAAAAATCAAAAAATCAGGAGAAAATCAGGATAAAATGAAACATTACACAATTTTATAATTAAACAGCCTGTTTGGCAAACGTTTCCAGTCAATGTTGAATAGAAAGGGGGCTAAAAGGAAGGGCAGGTAAATAGAACGGTACCGTACGATGGCCCCGATCACGGGCACAGTATATCCTATAATGATGCAGACAGAAAGCCCGAAGAACAAACCAAATAAGGCAAATGGTTCATTAAGGGTGGACTCCCTTTTCTTAAAGAAAAAATAGGCAAGGATCAGTAGCTCATAAAAAAGCAGTTCGATGCTCAATGGTAATAACAGGGTAGACAATTTTACATCAGTTACAAAGGGCCGGAGTAAACTGTGTTGCAGGGCCTGCGGCAGTACCTGCAGGTAACTGCCTGCGGAAGCTTCCAGTTTTGTGAGCGGGATGGTGGTATTCCCTTTTTCCAATGCAAAAAAATCTGCCTGCTTTTGAGCCATGTAGGCCGGCAGGCTCACCGCAGGTAACACACGGCCAATCGTAAAAAACAGGAACACCGCCATTAAATACATGGATATAAAAACAATGATGGGGGAATATTTTTTTTTGCTGGAAATGATCCAGGCGGCAAGGGCCGGCAGTAAAGCGGCCGCAATGAAGTTCCTGAACAGGAATACGATCACGAATGCGGTGAAGATGTATAGCAACCGTATGATCACAGCACCTTTTTGGTTTAATAACTGGTACACGTTAAAAACGATCACACCAATGGCAGCCAGCATCAGGCCATCCTTATGAATGGTACTGCCATAAAAAAGTAAGGAAGGAAGGAGGAACAATGCAATAGCCAGCAACCTTTTATCAGTTTTATACACATTGCTGAATACCCGGTATAAACCGATATGTCCAAAGAATATAAGGAAATTATACAGCACCACATTGGTATAGTAATTACCCCCGCTGAACACATCGAATACAGATACCAGTTTAATGATGAGGTTGGTCTTTAGATCATTCCAATAAGAGTTCTGCGTTTGCAGAAGGCCATGATAGCCATCACTGTAGCCGGTATAAAAAAGATTGCTGAAATATTCCGCCGGGTGGGTAAACAGTAACCGGTACTCTTTTAATGCATCGGCATGATAATTCCAGGTGTCTGTATTGGCTTTACCTTCTGTGATGAAGCCTCCAACAACACCAGCGGCTACATTGCAGATAAACAGTGCGATCACCAGCCCTGTACCTAACCCGGCTTTCCGTACAAATCTTATCCTGCTGATGAAGAAAATTGTTGCAATCAACCACGAAAAAAAAACAAGATAGTTCACTCAAAAAAATTATTGGGGGAAGTTAGTTAAAATAATAACGATTCCTCATCAGCAGTAAATTGATTACAGGTTGTACTTTCGCAACTCTAAAACGCATTATGGAAATCACCGCAAAAACCGCCGAAGAACTAAGGCTTACTGAAGCCGAATTTGAACTGATAAAAGTAAAGCTTGGCCGCACACCCAATTTTACGGAGCTCTGCTGCTTCAGCGCTATGTGGAGTGAGCATTGCAGTTATAAGAACTCCATCAAGTGGTTGAAAACATTGCCCCGTGAGGGAAAAAAGATGCTCGTAAAAGCCGGCGAAGAGAATGCAGGCCTCATGGATATCGGTGACGGGTACGGTGTAGTATTTAAAATTGAAAGCCACAATCATCCCAGCGCCATTGAACCCTTCCAGGGTGCGGCCACGGGTGTAGGCGGTATCCATCGTGATATCTTTACCATGGGAGCCAGGCCTATTGCATCATTGAATTCACTGCGCTTTGGCAAACTGACCGAATCAAAAACACAGCACCTGCTGGCCGGGGTGGTGCATGGCATTGGCCATTACGGCAACTGCTTTGGCGTGCCTACGGTGGGCGGCGAAATATATTTTGAAGAATGTTATCATACCAACCCGCTGGTAAATGCCATGAGTGTTGGGGTATTGAAAAATGGCGAAACCGTTTCAGCCACAGCTGGCAATGTAAAAGGCAACCCGGTTTTTTTTGTAGGTAGTGCTACCGGCAAAGATGGCATTGGAGGTGCATCCTTCGCCTCTGCGAATATCACGGCAGACAGTGCAGAAGATCTGCCTGCCGTACAGGTGGGCGATCCTTTCCAGGAAAAGAAATTGCTGGAAGCCTGCCTGGAAGTGATCAAAACAAATGCACTGGTGGGTATGCAGGATATGGGTGCCGCAGGCATCATTTGTTCTACTGCGGAAATGAGTGCCAAAGGCGGTGCCGGCATGAGGATTGACCTTGATAAAGTGCCGATGCGGCAGCAACATATGAAAGCATGGGAATTGTTGCTGAGCGAAAGCCAGGAACGCATGCTGATGGTGGTTGAAAAAGGAAAGGAAGAAGCGGTAAAAAAAGTATTTGAAAAATGGGATCTGCCCTGCAGTGAGATTGGAGAAGTAACGGACAACGGCATGCTGCAGTTTTATATGAATGGGGTACTGGAAGCCGAAGTGCCTGCAGAAGAACTGGTACTGGGTGGCGGTGCTCCGCAGTATGAAAGAGCATACAGTACGCCGGCCTACCTGGAAGAGATTAAAAAATTCGATCCTGCTGCTATTGCTGTTCCGGCTGATCTTAAAACAGTAGCAGTGCAACTGATCGAGATACCCAATATCGCCAGCAAGCGCTGGGTGTATGAACAATACGACAGCATGGTAGGAGCCGGCAGCGCCAGCACCAATGCGCCAAGCGATGCTGCTATTGTAATTGCCAAACCTACCAATAAAGGCCTGGCGCTTACCACCGATTGTAACAGCCGCTATGTTTTTGCCGATCCACGCAAAGGTGCCATGATCGCTGTGGCTGAGGCCGCCAGGAATATTGTTTGCAGCGGCGGCCATCCGTTGGGCATCACCAATTGCCTCAATTTTGGCAACCCTTACAACCCGGAAGTATATTACCAGTTTGTAAACGCCATACAGGGAATGGGCGAAGCCTGTATTAAATTTGACACTCCTGTAACCGGTGGCAACGTGAGTTTTTACAACCAGTCACCTGACGGTCCCGTGTACCCCACCCCAACCATCGGCATGGTAGGTGTACTGGAGAACGTGGATGAAAAGATGACGATGGACTTTAAAGCGGCCGGTGATGTGATCATACTGATCGGCAGTAGTAAGGATGATATCAATTCATCAGAATACCTGCACAAGCTGCATGGCGTTGAGTATAGCCCAGCTCCTTATTTTGAGCTGGAAGAAGAGTTTGTATTACAGAAAGCCATTACGCAGTTGATCGCAAACAAACTGATCAATTCAGCACATGATGTTAGCGAAGGTGGAATGTTTATTGCGCTTGTTGAAAGTTGCTTTAACCGCAACCTTGGATTCGATATCAACACAGATGCGTCTGTAAGAAAAGATGCTTACCTGTTTGGCGAAGCACAAAGTCGTGTAGTGGTTTCCGTGAGTACGCAGCGGCTGACTGAGGTGAAAAACCTGCTGGTATCCTTAAACATTCCTTTTCAGCAGGCAGGCACCGTAACCGGTGGCGCTGTTACCATCAATGCAGAAAATTGGGGAATGGTGAGCGAATGGAAGAGCAGGTATGACCAGGCGATCGGCAACCTGCTTGCAGGGCACGACGGGGAACAGGCGCTCTCTGCATTGTAGCGGGACACAAACTTTTTGAAGAACAACCGTTTTAAGAATAAACAATAATTATGTCAAAGAAAATAGCCATCATCGGCGGAGGAAACCTGGGTACTGCGATTGCAGAAGGATTGATCAAAAGCAGGTTCAGTAAAGCGGCTGACATCACCGTTACGAAAAGAAATACGGCCACCCTGGATGCACTGGCAAAAAAAGGAGTGCAGGTAACAACGGACAATAATGCGGCTATCCGCAACAGTGAGTTGGTGATACTGGCCATCAAACCATTCCAGGTAGCGGATGTATTGAACAGTGTAAAAAAAGACCTTACCCCTAAACATATTTTAGTATCGGTGGTAACCGGCGTACTCATAAATGACCTGGCTGATACTATCAAAAAGAAAATAGCAATTTGCCGGGCCATGCCCAATACGGCCATTGCCATACAGGATAGCATGACCTGTCTTAGCTTCAGTAATGCCGGGCCGGAACAGGTAAGTTTTGTAAAAGGGCTATTCGAAACGTTGGGGAAAGTAGCTATGATCGATGAAAAGCTGATGGATGCCGCCACAGTATTGGGCGCCTGCGGTACAGCCTATGCCATGCGTTATATCCGTGCCAATATCCAGGGTGGTATCGAAATTGGTTTTGATGCGGTAACGGCCAACCTGATCGCTGCCCAAACTGTAAAGGGCGCTGCAGAATTATTGCTGCAAAAAGGCACGCACCCCGAACAGGAAATTGATAAAGTAACTACGCCCAAGGGCTGCACCATCGCCGGCCTTAATGAAATGGAACACCAGGGTTTCAGCTCTTCACTTATTAAAGGAATTGCCACCAGTTATAATAAAATTGTAAAAGGATAATTATTCCAGTTTCCCCGACTCCATATTCAATACCAGCGGGCAGGAATAGAAACCTGCCGAAGGAGAAGTTTTGACTGCGTCCATCAACAATAAAGTATTCTCTACCAGGAAGGCCCTGCTGTAAAGCTTGCCCTGCCTGATATAAAATGCACCGTTGTACTGGCAGCCCCATACTTTTCCTGAAAGCAATTCGCCTTCACCGGCATTATCAAAACTGATCCTGTACTGGTCGTAGAAAGCAGCCAGCGAAAAGCCAGTGGCATGTTTTTTCCCCTTTAGAAAATCTCCAAACGACAGGTATAAAGCATTGCTCCCCGAGGAGTCGGTAAGAGGCTGCTTTTGCTGAAACAAGAGCCGGGTAAATTCATCCTGCAGGTAATATTTTTCGTTGTGATGATTGTGCAGCGTAAATGAAGCCAGCATATCTTCAATGAACAATGCCGGCAGATCCTGCCATTCGTATTTCATAATGGCATTTCGGTTGAACACTGTATCAATTTTTCCTTTGTAAAAAAAACTATCTGCCCGCTTTGTAAAGAACAATGCCTTCACATGGCAGTTCATCGCTTCCTTCACCCCTGTTCTGTACAACCAGAAATTTCTGAGTACTACGATCACGCTATCGGCAAGAGCCGCAGAATCTGTTTTTATTTTAATGGCAGCATTCAGTTCCTCTTCAAACGGCCTGGCAGTAGTGATCTTTCTAAAACCGGCCCTGCTGTTTTGTTGTACAAAACCGGCAAATGCTTTTAAAGCACGGCTGTCGATAAACCGGATACCGGCATAACGGTCATAACTAACCGGCAAATTAAAATGAGTGATGGCAACGGTTTCAGAACGCAGGGCAGCCGGGTCCTTTGCATGGATCAATTCACGCTGGGCAAAAGAAATATTGGTAACCGTCAAAAGAAAAAGCAGCAGGTAAGGCCTCATCCTGGTAAAAATAATTTGGGACGTTAAGTTAAATATTTTGCAGCATTCAATGGCCGGTTCTACGGTTTCCATCTTACACCATCACAGATCTTTACAGGAGCAACATTGCTGGTTCAACGGGCCGCTCGCCTGTAAAAATAATAAGTGAGGATGCCAAAGGCAATATTAGGAACCCATGCTGCTAAGACTGCCGGGAAGTTCCCTTTGGTTGCAAACACAATAGAAAAACGACTGAATAAAATATATAGTACACTCAGCAACACCCCGATAGCCAGGTGAAAGCCACTGCCACCTCTCACTTTTTTTGAAGACAGTATCGCCCCGATCAGGGTAAGGATCAAAACAGATACGGGTATCGCATCCCTGTTGTAACGCTCTACCAACAGGTCGTTGATGCCTTCTGTACCTCTTAATTTTTGCAGTGCGATCAGCTCATTCAATTCACCGGTTCCAAGCCGGTCCTTTAAAAACTCGTCCCGGCGCAGATCCCTTGGCTTGAAATTATATTCCATGGTAAGAAACTGGTTGCGCTTGATCGTTTCCTTATCACCCGATAAAGTTCGTTCCACCACACCGGTTAACTTCCATTTTTTTGCAGCCGTATCCCATGCGATGGCATCACTGCGAAGGTTATACGCTAATTGATTGTGTAAAAAACGTTGTACAAAAAAGTTGCCGCCACTTTTAGTGGTAGTGTCAAAGTAACGGATGCCTGCGTAGGTATTCGAGTCGATCCGGAAATAATAATTCCTGCCCGAAAAATTACTGGCGTAGTCAAGCGAACTCGGGATATACTTTGCTTCAAAATTGCTCCATTGCTTGTTGGCTTTGGGCAATACAACATGGTAGCCCAGCCAAAGCATCAACGCTAAAAAGCCCCCGCCGATCCAATAGGGCAATAAAAACCTGCGAAAGCTTACCCCGCTGCTGAGGATGGCAACATTTTCTGAACGGTCTGCCATTTTGGAGGTAAAGAATATTACAGCGATGAAAACAAACAAGGGAAAAAGCATGGCATCGATACGGGGAATAAAGCCGCCATAATAATCAATAAAGATGCGCCAGGGCGATAAATGCGATTTTACAAAATCATCTGTTTTTTCGCTGATATCGATCACCACCACTACCAGCGTCATCAGCAGGATGCAAAAAAAGAAAGTGGTTAAGAACTTCCTGAGTATATAGCGGTCGATTATCTTCATGATAAGTGGCTGCAAAACTAACTGAAATTGATCAATGAAGAAGCGGCGTGGCCATCGCCGGGTAAGTTTAACAAAAAGCCCCCGTTGAAGGCGGGGGCGTTATATCCTGGATAAAAAGTTATTCAATGATCTTTACTTCTGTTCTCCTGTTGAGCGCCCTTCCTTCGGCGCTGGTATTTTCTGCAATGGGCTGCGTCATACCATAGCCTTTGGAGGTAACCCTTTCCTGGCCAATGCCTTTGCCTATCAGGTAGCTCTTCACCGTATTGGCCCTGTTGGTGGAGAGGATCATGTTGGCATCAGCTTTACCAACATTATCAGTATGTCCGCCGATCTCGATCTTTTCATCATCTTTTCTTTTCAAATATTCTACCAGTTCATCCAGCACTGCAAAAGCTTCTGGTTTAAGATCGGCCTTGCCCGTTTCAAATGTACAGCCATCAATTACAAACGATCCGGGCGGCTGAAATTCTATCTTGATATTTGTAAATGCACCTTTATAAAACTGGTTGGGTTTTAATGCCGGTATATCAAGCACATTGTAATTCAAAGAATCCTTGAAACCAAGAATAAAATAATCATACACTGCGCCAAAAGGCAGGCGGATGGCAAATTTGCCCAGGGAGTCTGTCAACCCCTGGAATTCTGTACCATTGGCCCTGCTTTTAAAGATCACTATTTCATTAGACAATTCCCTGCCGGTCTTCATCTCGTTCACCGACACATTGATCAGTGCATCCTTGGGAAGGTTGGCCGGTGTTTGCGCCAATGCAGCCACCGGCAATATCATCAAAAGAAAAAAGTAACATTTCTGTTTCATCGTAAATTGATTTGTTTTTAAAGATAAAATAAAAAATCAAACCTCAATTTTCAATTATTGTGCCACAGCAAAATGGGCCTGTTAATAAAACTATAAACGCTGCTGCAGTACAGGCACCATCCCATTTTTCCAGGAGGCAAAATCGCCTGCTTCAATGTGTTTCCTGGCTTCGGTAACGAGCCATAGATAAAACGCAAGATTGTGTACACTGGCAATGGTAAGCCCGAGCATCTCTTTTGCTTTTACCAGGTGCCGCAGGTAAGCCTTGCTGTAGTAATGACTGATCTCGCAGTCTATGCCATCATCTATCGGCGAAAAATCCCGTTCCCACTTCTTGTTGTCAATATTGATCACGCCCTTCGAGGTGAACAGCATGGCGTTGCGGCCGTTCCGGGTGGGCATCACACAATCAAACATGTCTACGCCGAGGGCAATGCATTCCAGGATATTCCAGGGAGTTCCCACGCCCATCAGGTAACGTGGTTTTTGAGTTGGTAGTATATCACAGCACAAAGCAGTGTATTCATACATCATTTCCGTGGGCTCCCCTACGCTAAGTCCGCCGATCGCATTACCAGTGGCATTTTTTGATGCAATAAATGCGGCCGATTCGGTCCGCAGGTCTTTGTAGGTACTGCCCTGCACAATAGGAAAAATATTTTGCGTATAACCGTACTTGTCAGGTGTTTCATTTAACCGTTCTATACACCGGTTCAGCCAGCGGTGGGTTAACTCCATACTTTTTTTGGCATAGGTATAATCGCTCGGGTGCGGCGGACATTCATCAAAAGCCATGATGATAT
>DDEU01000066.1 GCA_002336815.1 Chitinophagaceae bacterium UBA1946
TATCCACGCCCACTTCTTCCAGGTCGTTGTGCTTGCCACTTACCCGTAAGCATTTTTGCGTGTCGGCTGCCCTGTTATATGGCGCCGGTTTATTTCCCAGGAAATAGTCTTTGAACTGGTTCATGCCTGCATTGGTAAACAGCAGGGTGGGGTCGTCTTTTAATACAATCGGGGCAGAAGGCACAATTACGTGTTCCTTTGATTTGAAAAAGTCGAGGAATTGTTGGCGTATTTCAGCACTCGTCATCATAACCAGTATCTTTTTGGGTTGATTTTTGCGAATTAACAGTCTATATTTGTACGCTATGGTTAGCGTGGCGCAAAGGTAAAGAAAGAGGTTTAGAAGTTTAGAGGTTTAGGAGGTTTAGATTGAAACTGCATTCTTTTAAGTGAATTAAATTACAAAAGAACCGGCCACTTAGCTCAATAAAGCTATAACAGAACAAGTTCACATCGATGTCGACAGTTGTTCAAATGGGGCAACAAAAAATAAAATCTGATATTTTATAAATCCATTCCGGCTGCGGGCCATGAAAAAAATAAAATACTTCTATAACACCAATACTCTCCGCTACGAAAAGCTGGTAACGCCTTTCCGGGTAAAGCTGCTGCGGATATTTGGTTTTATTTCTGCCTTTTTAGTAACTGCCGGTCTTGTGATATGGGTGTATACCCGGTTTATTCCCAAGCCTACCGACAACGCCACGCAGCAACGTTATCGCATGCTGAAGGATGACTACGCCAATCTTACCGGCAAATTAAAAACGCTGGAACAGCAAATGGCCGAACTGGAGAAGAGGGACAACGATGTGTACCGCTCAATCTTTGAAGCCAATCCTTTGCCGGACAGTGCCAGGGCCAAACTCACCGAAAAAGCGAAGGAGTTTGAAAAAGTGAGTGCCATGAGCGATGAACAGTTGAATAAAGACATCGCTGCACAGTTAAGCAATATCAGCGCAAGGATCGAATACCAGCGCAACAGTTACAGCGCTATCGAAAAGCTTATCAAAAGCCAGGATGTAAAACTGGCAAGTATCCCCGCCATCCAGCCGGTGAGCAATAAGGACCTATCAAGAGTGGCGAGTGGTTTTGGAATGCGCATTCATCCTATTTACGGTATTCCTAAAATGCACAACGGGCTCGATTTTACGGCACCGCAGGGTACGCCCATCTATGCAACAGGAGATGGAAAGATAACGGCAGCAGGACCCGGCACCGGTACCGGCAATCATGTGATCATCAATCATGGATACGGTTACGAAACAGAGTATATGCACATGGTGCGGATCAAAGTGAGGGGCGGGCAGTCTGTTAAACGGGGCGAAGTAATTGGATGGGTGGGCAGCACCGGTGCCAGTACCGGGCCGCACTGCCATTACGAGGTACACATCAACGGAAGGCCCGTAGATCCTGTTTACTTTTTCTTTAATGATCTGAATGCTGAACAATACGACCGGTTGCTGAAGATCGCTGCAACAGGCAGTGCGAAAAGTTTCGACTGATAAACGGGCTGTAACGGCCGCATAAAAAATTATTTTTACAAACAACAATGGCTGACCTCACACAAATATCATTTGCTTTTGACGATCTGCCTTCGCAGCCGGCACCTGTAAAAAAGCCAGCCGCCAGGAAGAAGGTCGTTGCGCCGCCACCAGTGGTAACAGCGCCCGTTGAAGCCAAAAAGAAATCAACACGGGGGCGAAAAAGCCTGAAAGAGATGAGTGCAGGTGTACACCTGGTAGATGTGCCGGAAGATGAAGTACTGTTTCAGAAAATGTATTATTCGATCGGCCAGGTAGCAGAATGGTTCAATGTGAACCCCTCGCTGATAAGGCTTTGGGAAAATGAATTTGATGTATTGAAGCCAAAGAAAAATGGCAAAGGCGACCGGTTGTTCCGCCCGGAAGATGTAAAGAACCTCCAGTTGATCTATCACCTTACCCGTGAAAAAAAGTACACCCTTGAAGGTGCCAAGGATTATTTTAGAAATAATAAAAAAGCGGAGGAAAAGTTCAGGATGATAGAAGCGCTAAAAAAACTGAAAGGTTTTTTGAATGAATTAAAAGCCAGTTTATAGTTATCCCTCCTTGGATTCTTCCCTGATGATGAGGCTGCTGCTTTCACCCGTAAATTCAGCATGATTTTCTTCTACCAGTTTTTTTATCTGCAGGTTGATGTCGTTCTTCAATTGAAAATATTCGCTGAGCGGAATGAGCTGCGTAAAATATTCAGTATTTACAATGATGCTGTTGCGGATAATGTCTTTTACAAATACTTCGTAGCTGTTGATGCGGCCGCTGTGTGCAGCCAGTATGTTCTTAATGCCTGCTGTGATCTGCTGTAATGTTGCTTCGGTGGTTTTGGCAGACAATTCCAGTTTTATTTCAGCCCTTCTTTCTGTACGCATGCTCCAGTTATCCACCACGCTGTCCACCATCTGTTTATTAGGTACAGTGATGAGCGTTTTGTCGCCGGTGCGTATCCGGGTGCTGCGGAGACCAATGCGTTCAACCGTTCCTGTTACTGCATTTACTTTTACTGTATCACCGGTGAAAAACGGCTTGTCGAAAAATATGATAAAGGAAGCGATCAGGTTTTCCAGGCTTTCCTTGGCAGCCAGCGCCAGTGCGGCGCCCACGATGCTCAGTCCTGTGAGTACATTGCCGATCGGCTGGTGAAAACAGGCTTTTATCACCAGCAGTACACCGCAAATGCCAACGATCACTTTTAAAAAATCCCGGAAAAAAACCACGAGCTGGTTATCCCTTGTATCATTGGTAAGGTCGGCTTTTTGTTCAAGCACTGCCGCAATAAAATCAATGAGCCGCAGCAGCAGCCAGGTAAAGGCGAAAATGATAACACCCGGTCCAACCCTGGAAAAAATATCACGGGTGGTATGGCCGTAGATCTCATAATCAAGCGCCTCGGGGAAATTTAATTTGTCTAGTGAAAAAACAGCCATCACCAGCACCACGAACCAACCCAACGGTTCAGCTACTTTGTCGATAAAGCTTTTTTTATCCAGCGTTTTCCATATCCGCCTGGCAAACATAAAGAACAGTGAAATAATGTACCTGGACAGGTATCTTTTTACCAGCAGGGCAAACAAAACAATGCCGGCCACTACCAGGTAACTTTTCACGGTATTGCTGAAATAAACCTGTTCTAAAAAATCCATGTTGTCAATTTATTTACTGCCTGCCTGTTTGATAAGGAATTGTTGTACACCCTTATCATTGAGCAGGTAAAGTTTATTGTTGGCGGCTTTTACCTGGATGGCGTTGTTGAAAAACGAAGGCAATGTATATTCTTTTGTCTGCAGGGTACCGGGCAGGTATTGGTACAGCAAACTGTCGCTGAAACCATACAGATTTTTATTGATCACTTCTACGTTTTTCCAGTGCAGGAAAGCCGTTTTGCTTTTTAAAGAACCATAAATGTCAAAAATAAAAAATCCTTTTTCGGGATCGTAAAGGTTCACAAATCCATCCTGGTCGATGATCTGTTCAGGAGATGGAACTGTATCAAACAACAACCTGCAGTCAACCGTTTCTGTAAGTACTTCGCCATTGTCGTCAATCTTTTTTAGTTTGGCATCTCCTTCATCAAACAACCAGATATTGTTGTCGTAGGAAGTGGCAATTGCTTTCACGTTAAAGATATTCTGCCTGCGGAGGTTGATCACATTGCGGATGTTGAGAAAACGGTCCAGCACCACGATCGTGGAAAAATTGCGGTAATACAATAAAAGTTTCAATGGATTGGTAACATCAATAGAATACAGCTTACCGTATTTTCTTACATCATTAAAAACGCCTGCAGAGTCACCATTGTTATTGATCTTTTTTAACTGGTTGTTACTGTTTACAAGATAGACATTGTCAAGATTGTCTACATTGAAATAAGTAAAATCACCGGGAATAAGGGAGCTGTAACGAAACACAGAATCCGTTTGTGCGGTACATGGCAATGCCCCGGCAACAAAGAAAGCAGTGAGCAACCATATAAATGTACGACGCATCATTTTTTATAATAAGCTAATGTAGTGGTTATGCCATCAAAAACCGCATAGCTGTTAAAGTTGATCCACTCTCCCAGGTTGATGTAACGGCTGGTGGCACTCAACGTGAAATCGATTGCCAGGTGCCGGTGCCCGAAAATAAAATAGTCAATGGCTTCCTTTTGCAGTATTTCCCTGCTGTAAATGATGAGCCATTCATTCTCTTCTCCCAAAAACACTTCCTCATAACTTTTATCGGCCTGCCTGCTTTTTTGTGAAAAGTAATTGGCAAGTCCCATGCCGATTGAAGGTGGGATAATGCCAAACAGCCATTGGCAAAGCGGGCTGCGGAAGATCTTTTTCAAAAATTTATATTTATGATCCCCCGGTCCCTGCCCATCACCATGCCCCACAAGGAACTTTTTCCCGTTGAATTCAAAACGGGCCGGCTCAAAATAAACCTGCATATTCAGCTCTTCCTGGAAATATGTTCTTACCCACATATCATGGTTGCCTACAAAAAAATGAAGTTTAATGCCGCTGTCAGATAGTTCGGCGAGTTTGCCCAGTATCCGCACAAATCCTTTTGGAACAACGGTTTTGTACTCAAACCAAAAATCAAACATATCGCCTACAATGAATACCTCTTCAGCATCCTGTTTAATTTCATCTAAAAAACGCACAATGGTTTTTTCACGCTGCAGGCTTGCGGCGGCATTGGGTACACCGAGATGAAAGTCGGAAAGAAAATATATTTTTTTATTGGGTTGCAGCGTCAAAACTTATTATGCGGATGAGTTGATGTAATGGCGCAAAAATAATCATTCAGCAGTTATGGGAGGAGGATTTGTTGAATGAAGGAAAAGCGGCCAGGTTTTAAAACCAGTATCAATTAACTTTTATAATTTGTGCTTAAATGGTATTGATCTATTCCGAAGTTACCAGTTCCCGGTTCCAATACATTGGTTCTTTTATTTTCCAGGAACTGATGCAGGTTGCCATTGGGTTTACCACCGATGTTGAAAGATTCAGGCTGTACAATGGTTCAAAGATCAATTACTCCAGAGAGCAGATCACTGCGGATGAATTTCACATCGCAAATGCGAGCCTGCTTTTTGAGAACAGCGTGCAGCCGCAAACCATTGACTGTTTTGACAGCAATGGCTATCCTGCTTTTTTTAAAACAGCAGGGTCTGGTTTCCCCTTCGACATTTTCGCTGCCACTTTTTACCTGCTGAGCCGTTATGAAGAATACCTGCCGCATCAAAAGGATATGTATGGTAGGTATGCCCATGAAAATTCGCTGGCCTTTCAAAAAGGTTTTTTAAACCAGCCGCTGATCAATATTTGGATAAGTGATCTTGCAATGGCATTGCAACGCACATTTTCAATTTTCAATGCACAATTTTCGAGGTTCAATTTTCAACCAAGCTATGATATTGATATCGCCTGGTCTTACAAACACAAAGGTTTTCAAAGAACGATTGGCGGATTTTTAAAAGACCCTTCAACAGAAAGGTTGCGTGTGCTTGCAGGAAAGCAAACCGATCCTTTTGATGTGTACGACTGGCTGGATGCATTGCATGATCGTTATTCACTAACGCCGGTCTACTTTTTTTTGATGGCAGAAAAAAATGGCCGGTATGATAAAAATATTTTGCCCCACACTGCAGCCATGCAGCAATTGACCAGGCGGCATGCATCAAAATATACTGTTGGGATTCACCCCAGCTGGCAGAGTGGCGATGATGAAAGTATGTTGAAGAAGGAATTGCAGTTACTGCAAAAGAGCAGCAGCAAAAATATCAATGCATCAAGACAGCATTACATCCGGTTCAATTTACCGGAGGGTTACCGCAGGTTAGCGGCGGCAGGCATTACAGATGATTATTCCATGGGATATGGCAGCATCAATGGTTTCAGGGCATCAGTGGCCAGCAGCTTTTATTGGTACGACCTGGAGAAGGAAACGAAAACGGTACTTCGCATTCACCCGTTCTGTTTTATGGATGCCAACTCTTATTACGAACAAAAACTTTCCCCGGAGCAGGCTTACGATGAGTTGCTGCAATATTACAGCGTTTGTAAAAAAGTGAATGGTACTTTGATCAGCATCTGGCACAACAATTTTTTAGGAACGGATCCACAATTTGCAGGATGGAAAGCATGCTATGAAAAATTTATTGTTCGGGTTCAACAGTGACCTGATTTTTATTGCTGCGGATGCTGTAATTCACCAGGAATACACCGAGCAGTGTTATGATGGCTCCCCATAAAATATTCAAATTCATTTTTTCTTTCAGCAACAGGCCGGCGGTTACAATTGCCACCAGCGGATTGAAATAGGCATATAAAGAAAAAAGAGCCGGCGGTAATTTTTTCATGGAATAAATGAATGCAGCAAAAGTGATCAGCGAGCCGAAGATGACCAGGTGTGCGATGGCCAGCCATGATGTAGAAGAGATAGCTCCAAGCGGTATCGTATTATTTGAAACCATCGCAAAGCCAAACATGACCGCTGCGCTGATGAGCATTTGCCAGCCCGTAGCATAGTAAGGGTTCATTGGCACCCTGTTCCTTGCAATGATCAGCGTGCCGGCACTCCAGGCCAGCATGGCAATAAAAGAAAGCAGTACGCCGAGTAAAAATCCTGCCGGCCTCACTCCATGGAAAGCATTTTCATAAAACACAATACCAATGCCCAGTATGCCCAGGAGCAAACCGGCAAAAGTGAGTGGCGTTACATTTCGGTTCTTAAAGAAGATCATTTCAATGATCACTACGCTCAACGGGTACAGCGCACCGATCAATGAACTCAAACCGGTAGGGATGTATTGAAGGCTCCAGGTGCTCAGTCCATTGGCACCAACAAACATCAGCAGCGAGAGAATGAACAGCATGCCGAATTGTTTGGCACCCGGCAGCGGGAGTTTTTTGTACAGCATAAAGAACAATACCAAACAGGTGCCCCCCAAAAACTGGCGGATCGATGCCATTTGAAAGGCCGGCACCTGTGCCACGGCAATTTTACTGGCTACCCAGGTTGTACCCCATACGATACTGGTAGTAGCAAGCGCTAAGTAACCGCCGGTTCTGTTGTTTGCTTTATTCAATGGACGGAAGTGAAGATGGCTGTACTGTATAATTGTTTCTTATCTATGGCCTGTAATACATATCCTGTCTATCGCATTAGTGTTTAAAATGCCGCAACCCTGTTATCACCATGGCCAGGTTATTATCCTTGCAATATTGTATAGAATCATTGTCACGTATGGAACCACCGGGCTGTATGAACGAAGTAATGCCTGCTGCATGGGCTATCTTAACACAATCGTCGAATGGAAAAAATGCGTCACTCGCCAGCACTGCTCCATTAAGATCAAATTCAAATTGCTTTGCTTTTTCAATGGCCTGGCGCAGCGAATCGATCCTCGATGTTTGTCCGCAACCCTTGCCTACTAATTGTTTGTGTTTTACGAGTGCAATCGCATTGCTTTTTAAATGCTTGCTTACGATATTGGCAAAACTGAGGTCGGCCTGTTCTGCCGCAGTGCTTTCCCTGCCGCCGGCTTCTTTCCATTCAGTGAAATTGCCTTCATCAACACCCTGCACCAATACACCATTCAAAACCGATTTGTACTGGATCTTATTTTTTGGGTGATTTTTTAACTCCAGCAGGATGCGGTTCTTTTTCGACTTCAGTATCTGCAATGCATCTTCGTAGTAAGCATCGGCGATCAGTACTTCAAAAAATATTTCGTTGATGGCTTCTGCCGTTGCTTTATCAATGGTGCCGTTGCAGACCAGTACGCCGCCAAAGGCGCTTTCAGGGTCGCCCGCCAGCGCAGCATCCCAGCTCTCTTTTATGGTTACCCTTTGTGCAATGCCGCACACATTGGTATGTTTAATAATGGCAAAGGTGGTATTGTTGAATTCCTGTATCAGTTGTACTGCCGCATCTACATCCACCAGGTTATTATATGATAGCTCTTTCCCGTTCAGTTGATTGAACAACTCATCCAGCCGGCCGTAATAAATACCAGGCTGGTGCGGATTTTCGCCATAACGCATGTGTTTGGGACCGGTGAGCGACTCAAGAAAATACAATGCACTATCCTGGTTAAAATATTTTGCAATGGCTACATCATAATGTGCTACTACCTCAAAAGCTTTGGCAGCAAATACTTTTCGTTGTTCAAGGGTGGTTTCAGCTTTTTGATCTTCCAGTATCTGTTCTAACATTGGATAATCTTTTTTTGCTGCGATCACCACCACATCTTTAAAATTCTTGGCGGCTCCACGGATCATACTGGGTCCGCCGATATCGATCTTTTCAATAATGGCCGTTTCGTCATTGGTGGAAGCGAGGGTTTCCTCAAAAGGGTACAGGTCAACGATCACCAGGTCAATTTCGGGAATTTCGTATTGCTGCATTTCCGCTACATGCTGTGCATCGTCCCTTTTACCTAAAATGCCGCCAAATACAGATGGATGCAGGGTTTTAACTCTTCCGCCTAAAATAGATGGGTAGGAGGTGAGCGATTCCACGGGTACGCAGGGAACTTCCAGGTCTTCAATAAATTTTTGTGTACCGCC
>DDEU01000027.1 GCA_002336815.1 Chitinophagaceae bacterium UBA1946
TACCGGCGCCCACAAAATCAACAATACCATCGGTCAGATATTGTTGGCGGAGCGCCTCGGTAAAAAGCGCATCATCGCCGAAACCGGTGCAGGACAACACGGCGTGGCAACGGCTACGGTCTGCGCGCTCAAAGGCTTGGAGTGCATCGTGTACATGGGCGAAAAAGACATCGAACGCCAGGCACCGAATGTAGCTCGTATGCACATGCTGGGCGCGAAAGTGGTGGCAGCCACCAGTGGCAGTAAAACCTTGAAAGACGCTACCAACGAAGCCATCAGGGACTGGATCAACAACCCTGTTGATACACATTATATCATCGGCAGTGTGGTGGGGCCACATCCTTACCCGGATATGGTAGCCAGGTTTCAGAGTGTGATCAGCGAAGAAATAAAAAAACAATTGCTGGAGAAAACCGGGAATGAATTACCTACGCATGTAATTGCCTGTGTTGGTGGTGGCAGCAATGCAGCCGGCGCATTTTATCATTTCTTAAACAATGAATCGGTTAAGTTAGTGGCTGTGGAAGCTGCAGGTTGTGGAATCAGCAGTGGCATGAGTGCAGCCACTACACAATTGGGTACTCCGGGCATTTTACACGGCAGCAAAAGTTTATTGATGCAAACAGCAGATGGCCAGGTGATAGAGCCACACAGCATTTCAGCCGGGCTGGATTATCCCGGCATCGGCCCGTTACATGCACATTTATACAAAAGCGGCCGGGGTATATTTTTAAGCGCAACAGATGAAGAGGCGCTGAAAGCTGCTTTTGAAGTAAGCAAGACCGAGGGCATTATCCCGGCGCTGGAAACTGCCCACGCTTTCGCAGTATTGAATACACTTGGTCTTCAGCCGGATGATGTTGCGGTGATTTGCCTGAGTGGAAGGGGAGATAAGGATTTGGCCACTTACATGAAATACCTATAAATTATGAAATACATCCTGTGCATTTTTACAGCCGCCATTTTTTGTTCCTGCGGAGAAAAAGCATTTGTGAACCACAAACTGGAATACCGCAAAACAGGCGACTGTACTGCCGGCGATAAAGTGATCAATATGCTGAGCAATATCAGCGGGGAACGCTATGAATTTGAAAGCTGCCTTGATGCCGGCTTTGATGGCAAACAGTACAGCGTAGAAAGAAAAGGGGACAGCATTGTGGTGGATTTTCCTAAAACGGATGCAGCAAAAGCCGCTTTCAAGATCACCCTTGATATAGATGCTTATCCCGTGTACCATCACATCATCATCGATGGCAAGGAGATCATTGTAGGGCAGACTCAATTGATGGATGTGAAGTAGTAGTTTTACCTCACCCCAGTCCCTCTCCTGTAGGAGAGGGACTATAAAGACTCTCATACCGGAGATTCTTTTGAGAAAAATGCCTCAAAAAGGGTTGGAAAATTAGCCAGGGAAGATATTAGCCTCCCTCTCCTTTAAGGAGAGGGAATGAGGGTGAGGTAAAATTGACAATGCTTTTAAAAAACTTGATAAGCGACAAAATGATGCCCGACTTCAACGAAAATCTACATCACCATGCCAATCCATCAACTTATGAGATAGCGAGAATTTTGCGTCAGCGACAGACAAAAGCAGAGGAAATATTGTGGCTACTGCTAAGAAACAGGAAAGCCGGGAACATGAAATTTCGCCGCCAACATGCGTTTGAAAACTTTGTACTTGATTTTTACTGTCATGAAGCCAAGCTGGCGATTGAAGCAGACGGACGAATTCATGATGATCCCAACATAAAGGAATATGACGATGTGAGAACTAAAAGACTGAATGAATGTGGCATCACGGTATTAAGATTCACCAATGATGAAATTGAAACCAATTCAACATTGGTGTTGAATGCAATAGTAAAATGGATAAAAGAGAATACCGTCACTCAAAAAACAGGTTAAATGATCCGGGTTGTGGTTAAAAAATAGAAAGACTTAAAATGCAAATAATGACTCGTATTCGAACGCTGTTCTCAAATAAATCACAGAACGTACTCAATGTTTACTGCACGGCAGGCTTTCCGCAATTACATTCCACGCTGGAAGTAATGAAAGCCCTGCAGCAAAATGGGGCCGATATCATTGAACTGGGCATGCCTTATAGTGATCCGCTGGCTGATGGGGCTGTGATACAGCAGAGCAACATGACCGCACTTGCGAACGGCATCAGCATCGAAAAACTGTTTGAACAATTAAAAGATTTCAGAAACGAAATACGGGTGCCGGTAATTTTAATGGGTTATATGAACCCGGTGATGCAATATGGTTTTGATAGATTCTGTGCCGATGCTGCAGCGGTGGGCATTGACGGACTGATATTACCCGATCTGCCACAATATGAATTTGAAACGGAGTATGGCGCTATCATCAAACAGAACAAACTGGATTTCATCTTTTTGGTAACACCAGAAACCAGTGAAGAGCGCATTCGAAAAATTGACGCACTCAGCAGCGGGTTTATTTACGCTGTTTCATCTTCCTCCACCACGGGTAATAACAAAGCGATCGGCGATCAGCAGGAATATTTTAAAAAGCTGCAGGCCATGCAACTCCGCAACCCTGTGCTGGTAGGTTTTGGCATCAAAGACAAAGCTACTTTCAGCGCTGCCTGTGAATTCAGCAATGGTGCGATTATCGGCAGTGCTTATATCCAGGCGCTTCAACAGAACAGCGACAGTGCAGCAGTTACAAAAGAATTCCTAAATCGCATCCTGGCCTGATTCCATTTCATTAAAATGGCTAAATTGCGGGCATAAACATTTCTAATGAAGAAAGCATTACTCCTCGTTTTAATATTTCCGGCATTGCTGCATGCCCAGGTAAAACCTGCAGCCAAAACAAAGGCCCGTGCGACAGCCGTAAAGAATGAAGCGGCTCCGCAGGCAGATGGTTTTGTGATCAATGGTGAGGTTACCGGGTTTGCAGATGGCACTAAAATATCTTTGCTGAACGGGCAAACAGGGGCAGCCGAACAACAGACAGGCGTGTACCAGAACAAGTTTAGTTTTAAAGGAAAACTTGATAAACCTGCTTTCAAGATCATTATTGTTGATCAGAAACCTCCTTATCTTACCCTGTTTTTGGATAACAGTACCGTTACTGTTACCGGCACCAAAGAGGCGCTCGACAGGGCTGCAGTGTCTGGTTCTGTAAGCCATTCCGATTATACAAAACTCAATACTGCCCTGGCTCCTTACCAGGCTTATTTTGGGGAGAATGCTCCTTCAGATGAAAAAATGATCGATGCTGCAAAGCAAGCCGTAATCAGCTTCCTGCAACAAAACCCAAAATCCTATATCGCTCCACTGGCGGTAATTCGCTACACGCAGTTGTCGGACGATGTAAATAAAGCAGAACAATTATTCAACAGTCTTGACGCCTCTGTAAAAACTACGGATATGGGCAACTATATCAGCCAGCAAATTGCTGATAACAAACACAATGGCGTAGGCAGCGTGCTGGAGGATTTTTCACAACCCGATACCTCGGGCAAACTGATTTCCCTGTCATCATTAAGAGGAAAATACGTATTGGTAGATTTTTGGGCGAGTTGGTGCAGGCCCTGCCGCCAGGAAAATCCGAATGTGGTTGCCAACTTTCAAAAATTCAAAGACAAAAATTTTACCGTCCTCGGCGTATCACTTGATAAAGCAAAGCCAGCCTGGTTAGAAGCCATCAGCCAGGATGGACTTACCTGGAACCATATCAGCGACCTGCAGGGCTGGAGCAATTCAGTAGCCCAGCAATTTAAAATACAAAGCATTCCGCAAAACTTTTTGATTGGCCCTGATGGCAAAGTGATCGCCAAAAACCTGCGTGGGCCTGCGCTGGAAAGGAAATTGCAACAGTTGCTCAGGTAATTTTAAAAAACATATTTACAACGTAAATGAACCCCGCCACAGCGGGGTTTATTTTTACAGTTCACCAATAGTCCCTGCGGTAAAGTTTTTTTTGTACCTTAGGCGGGTTGAAAAAATCAATTGCAATATTATTTTTTTCTGTTTACCTGTTCTCCACAACAGAACTAAGCCAGTTGCTTAAACTCCCTGCTTTTGTTGCCCATTTTAACGAACACAAGAAAGAAAAGACCGACCTTACCCTTTGGCAGTTTCTCTGTATTCATTATGCCAACAATAATAAACCGGATGCAGATCATGAAAAAGATATGCAATTGCCGTTTAAAACACATGATAATTGTGCAGTACAGATCAACCTGGCTGCACCACCGGCAGTATTTACCATTTCCACTCATAAGATCAATCACATCGAAGAACAAAAGCAATATTTCCCACATGATGTTTTTGTGAGCTCTTCTTTCTTTGCCAATATCTGGCAACCACCCAAATCCTGTTAAGCATTTTAATTTTATTGCGGCGATGAAACGTTGTTTCACTGCCAACTTCTTTTATACGATGTAAAAGATCCATTCACTATTTAACAGGATAATACTATGCTGAATAAAATCATTGGGTTTGCTATCAAAAACAAACTGCTCATCGGCCTTTTCATCCTTGTGATGGCAGCCTATGGCAGCTACCAGGCAACCAGGTTGCCGATTGATGCAGTACCCGACATCACCAATAACCAGGTGCAGGTGATCACCATTGCACCTTCTTTTGGCGCTACCGATATTGAACGCCTCGTTACTTTCCCCATTGAACAGGCCAACAACAACATTCATGGACTAAAAGAGATCAGGAGTTTTTCAAGATTCGGATTGTCATTAGTCACCATTGTGTTTGACGATGCTACAGATATTTACTGGGCACGCCTGCAGGTGTCCGAACGCTTACAAAAAGTAAAAGCGGAAATTCCACAGGGCATTGGGATACCTGAGTTGGGGCCCATCACCACCGGCCTGGGAGAAATTTATCAATATGTAGTGCGACCAAAAAAAGGTTTCGAAAATAAATACAACGAAACAGAGTTGCGAACGATACAGGACTGGATTGTTCGCCGGCAGTTGCTGGGTGTGAAAGGCGTGGCGGAAGTGAGCAGTTTTGGCGGAAAATTAAAACAGTATTCCATTGAAGTGGATCCTGCCAAATTACTTTCTTACCAGATCAGCATCAACGATGTTTTTAAAGCGCTGGAAAATAACAACCAGAATACCGGCGGCGCCTATATTGAAAAAGGTGCTTCCGTTCTATACATCCGCAGCGAGGGGCTGGTGGGTAATATTGAAGACATCAACAACATTGCAGTCAAAACACAGAGTGCCGGAAACCCTTTGTTTATAAGAGATGTGGCAGAAGTGAAGATTGGCTACGCCACCCGTTATGGTGCCATGTGCTACAATGACCAGGGCGAAGTGGCCGGCGCCATCGTGATGATGCTGAAAGGCGCCAACAGCAGCGAAGTGATAAAAAATGTGAAAGAGCGTATTGCACAGATACAAAAAACATTACCCGAAGGCGTGATGATAGAACCATTTCTCGATCGTACAAAAATGGTAAACAATGCGATCGGCACCGTGGAGAAAAATTTGGCAGAAGGCGCATTGATCGTTGTGTTGGTGCTGGTATTGTTCCTCGGGAATTTTCGTGCAGGCCTGCTCGTTGCATCGGTCATCCCATTGTCAATGCTTTTCGCTGTGATCATGATGAACCTTTTTGGCGTAAGCGGTAATCTGATGAGTTTAGGAGCGTTGGATTTTGGCCTCATCGTCGATGGGGCGGTGATTATTGTGGAAGCCGTGATGCACCGGCTTTATCACAGCCGGCATTTTGAAACGAGCAACAGTATCACCCAGTCGACCATGAATGATGAAGTGGAAGGCTCGGCCGGAAAAATGATGAACTCGGCTGTATTCGGTCAGATCATCATCCTGATCGTTTATCTCCCGATCCTGGCACTGGTAGGTATTGAAGGGAAGATGTTTAAGCCCATGGCTCAGACGGTCTCCTTTGCGCTTATAGGGGCCTTTATTCTGTCCCTGACCTATGTTCCCATGATTACGTCCCTTTTTCTCAGTAAGAAAATGCATCACCGGGAGAATTTCTCCGACAAAATGATGAAGTGGATACAACGGATGTATGAACCGGCGTTGCATAAAGCATTGGCTTTTCCCCGCCTGATAACCATTTCCGTCATACTGTTCTTCGCTTTTTCCGTATTCATCCTGGCCCGTATGGGCGGGGAATTTATACCCAAACTGGAGGAAGGGGATTTTGCGGTGGATACCCGGTTACTGACCGGAAGTTCGCTGACGCAAACTATTGAAGCTACCCAAAAGTCAGCCGGCGTTTTGCTGAAACGTTTTCCGGAAGTGGAGAAAGTGGTTACGAAAATAGGCTCCGGTGAAATTCCGACCGACCCGATGCCCGTTGAAGCCTCGGACATGATGGTGATTCTGAAAGATAAAAGTGAATGGACATCGGCCAAAACATTTGATGAACTCGCTGATAAAATGAGTAAGGCCCTGGAAGATGTACCGGGTATTACCGCCGGTTTTCAATATCCCGTGCAGATGCGGTTTAATGAACTGATGACCGGTGCCCGGCAGGATGTGGTTTGTAAAATATTCGGAGAGGATCTGGATACACTGGCGGCTTATTCCAAAAAACTCGGGGAAGTGGTGAGTACCGTAGATGGGGCCGCGGATCTGTATGTGGAAACCGTTACCGGTTTACCCCAGATCGTCATCAGTTATAACCGGGACCAGATGTCGCATTATCAGCTGAATGTCGCCGATGTAAACAGGGTAATCCGGACCGCATTTGCCGGTGAAAGTGCGGGTATGATTTATGAGAATGAACGACGGTTTGACCTGGTTGTCCGGCTGAATCAGCAATCCCGCCAGGATCTGTCAGATGTTCAGAACCTGCTTATTGCCACTCCTGTTGGTACACAGATTCCATTGTATCAGGTGGCCAATGTGGAAATAAAGGAAGGCCCGAACCAGATACAACGGGAAGATGCTAAACGGCGGATTGTGGTGGGTTTTAATGTAAGAGGAAGGGACGTGCAGAGTGTGGTGGACGAGCTGAATAAAAAAGTGAATGCACAGGTAAAGCTGCCTTCCGGGTATTATGTAACCTACGGCGGGCAGTTTGAAAACCTGGTGGAAGCGAAGAAAAGGCTCAGTATCGCCCTGCCGATTGCACTCTTACTTATTTTCATCATGCTCTATTTTGCCTTTGGTAAACTCAAATACGGAGTGCTCATCTTTTCAGCCATTCCTCTCTCGGCGATCGGGGGCATCCTGGCATTGTGGATGAGAGGGATGCCATTCAGTATTTCCGCCGGTGTGGGCTTTATTGCCT
>DDEU01000007.1 GCA_002336815.1 Chitinophagaceae bacterium UBA1946
TATGGCTTCTTGCACTGTCGCCGGGTCCCATTTTTAAGGTGGGAAAAGGCATCAGGGCTTTATCAGACGTGGTTGGCGAACCGTAATAGCCCCGTCCTGATTTGGTACCAGCCTTCACCAGCACATGATCCAACGGAATGGAGGTCGACTTCATCCTGGTAGTTCTTGGTTTGAAATCACTTTTTAAATGTCGTTTCAGATCAGCCAGTATCTCGTCGAAACTGTACAACTCATTTACCCGTACATCGATCACAAATTTGCATTGTGATGGCACTACGTTGTGTTGTTTGTTCTCTGTTTCAATAACGGTTACGGTGAGCCGTGATTCTCCAAGCAGTTCACTCACCTTATCAAATTTTTTATTCCTGATCCAGTTAATGTCCTCCACCGCCTTGTACAAGGCATTCTCCCCTTCGTTCCTGGCGGCGTGCCCTGCCCTGCCCTGTGCGATGCAGTCGATCACCATTAAACCACGTTCTGCTACCGCCATCTCCAGTTTGGTGGGTTCACCCACAATGCCATAATTGATCTGGCCCAGGTAAGGTAACACCAGTTCAATACCATTCACACCACTGATCTCTTCCTCGGCACTGGCCGCAAACACAACATTGTGCCTGGCACCTTCGATATTGTAAAAATGTAAAAAAGTAGCGATCAGCGAAACAAGGCAGCCGCCGGCATCATTGCTGCCAAGGCCAAAGAGTTTACCATCTTTCACTACGGGGCTAAAAGGATCCATCGTGTAACCCTTGTTGGGCTTTACTGTATCGTGATGAGAATTGAGTAACACTGATGGTTTGGCAGGATCATAATTTTTATTCCTGGCATAAATATTATTTCCCACTCTTGCATATTCAACGCCCCGTTCTTTAAAGAACTGCATCAATATTTCTGCTGTATCATTTTCTTCTTTGGAAAAAGATGGGGTTGCAATCAATTGTTTCAGCAAGGCTACCGCATCGGTATATATTGTTTGATCGAATGTCATTTTATTAAGGTTCCTTTTGTGGTAGCAGTTAAATTCTGCAGCAGGTCATCTGCATGGCCGATCAGCACTTCACTTACCCCGTTGTCTATTGCGGCGAAGGCATTGTCAATTTTGGGCAGTATGCCATCAAACAATTTCTTGTCTTCCAGCAGTTGGTTATACTTTTCTTTTGTAATAAGACTGATCACTGAATCCTCATCATTTATATCGGTTAAAATGCCGTTCTTCTCAAAGCAATAGATCAACCGTACATCATACAGCTCAGACAATGCAACGGCGAGTGAAGAAGCTATTGTATCAGCATTTGTATTTAATACGTGGCCGTTACCATCATGCGTAAGCGGCGCAATCACCGGGGTGATATTTTGTTGCAGCAAAGCGGCCAGCACAGCAGTATTTATCTCTCCTGTCTTTACATCTCCTACAAAACCGTAATCAACATCCCTGACCGGCCGCTTAACAGCAGGAATGATATTGGCGTCAGCCCCTGTCAATCCGATCGCATTGCAGTTCAATGATTGCAATTGCGCCACGATCTTTTTATTTACGAGTCCGCCATAAACCATCGTTACAAGGTCAATGGTAGCTTCATCAGTGATCCTTCGGCCATTGATGTATTTTGATTCAATGCCCAGTTGGTCGCCGATCTTAGTAGCAATTTTGCCACCACCGTGGATCAAAACTTTCTTTGCATCGGCAGAAGCAAATAACGAAAGAAATTGCTGCAGTGCAACTGTGTTATCAATCACATTGCCACCGATCTTTATGACGAAAAGTTTATCCATGATGATATCTCAACCTTTTTCACAACCGCCAACGGGGCCAAAAGCCGCCGTCGGGGTTGGCTATGCTTTCTTTAATATTTCACTTAATACTGCCTGCGCTGCCCACACCCTGTTACTGGCCTGCTGAGTTACAATGCTATTGTTACTGTCCAGTACTTCATCGCTTAATTCAACATTTCTTCTTACCGGAAGACAATGCATTACTTTGGCGTTGTTGGTCAATTTTAATTTTTCTGTGGTGAGCATCCAGGAAGGATCGTTGGTATAGATTCTTCCGTAATCTTTAAACGTACTCCAGTTCTTTACATACACAAAATCGGCACCTTTCAACGCTTCTTCCTGGTTATGGGTGATAATAGCACCATTGGTGAATTGTTCATCCAGCTCATAATCTTCGGGATGTGTAATTACAAAATCGGCCTGTCCCCAAGCATTGATCCACTGAGCCGTGGAATTAGGAACACATTGTGGCAATGGCTTGATGTGCGGTGCCCAGGTAAGGACGATCTTTAATTTTGAATTTTGAATTTTGAATTTTGAATTTTCTGTTATTGTTAAAATATCCGTCAACGACTGCAGCGGATGCAGTGTTGCGCTTTCCAAACTTACGATCGGCACACCGGAATATTTCATAAAGGCATTCATCACCTCTTCGCTGTAATCATCTTCCTTATTTTTTAAAGAAGGAAAAGCACGGATACAAAGCATGTCAAAATAATTCCCGAGAATGGGCGCTGCGTCTTTTACATGCTCCACCGTGTTACCACTCATGATGGCGCCCTCTTCAAACTCCATGGCCCATCCCTCCTTATCTACATTGAACACGATCGCTTCCAACCCAAGATTGGCTGCAGCCACCTGTGTACTCAATCTTGTACGCAGGGAGGGATTTAGGAACAAGAGGCCGATGCGTTTGCCTGCGCCCAGCCTTTTGTCAGCAAAAGGATCTGCCTTGTACGCCAGCGCCTTTGCCACAAGTGCATCAATATTGGTTACGTCTTTTACAGAAATAAAATTTTTCATTAAGCCAATTCTGTTTTGAGTGCTTGTAAAAAAATATCCGCTTCCGCTTTGGTAATATTCAATGCCGGTAACAACCTGATCACATTGGGTTTTGCTTCTCCGGTAAATATGTGGTGTTTGAATAACAAATTCTTTTTCATTTCTTTTAATTCTTCCGGCAATTCAATGCCGATCATCAAACCACGGCCACGGACCTCCTTTATTTTTGGCAATTGGTTTAGCTGCTCTATTAAATAGTTGCCGACTGCTGTGGCGTTGTTCATCAGATCATCCTGTTCGATGATTTCCAGCACCGCTAACGCTGCCGCACATGCCAAATGATTGCCGCCGAACGTGGTGCCCAGCATAAAATGTTTCGGCTGAATTTTTGGTGCAATGGAGATGCCAGCCACCGGGAAGCCATTGCCCATCCCCTTTGCCATGGTATAGATATCGGCATTTACGCCGCTAAAGTCATGCGAATAAAATTTACCGGACCGTCCGTAGCCGCATTGCACAGAATCAGCAATGAACACGGCGTTGTATTCATCACAAAGGCTCCTGATCTTTTGTAAAAAAGATTCCGAAGCTACATTGATGCCGCCCACGCCCTGTATGCCTTCAATGATCACAGAGGATATCTCGTTTTGTTGAAACGCTTCTTGCAGCGCTGCTTCATCATTGAAGGGAAGAAAAATGATGTTGTCGGTCTGGTTGACCGGCGCCACAATATTAGGATTGTCTGTAGCCGCCACCGCCAGCGATGTACGGCCGTGAAAAGCTTTTTTAAAAGCAATTACTTTTTTTCTGCCATTGTAAAAAGAAGCCAGCTTTAGTGCATTTTCATTCGCTTCTGCTCCTGAACTGCACAGGAATAACTGGTAGTCTTCTTTGCCGGAAACACGGCCTAATTTTTCGGCCAGTTCTACCTGCAAAGGAATTTTGATTGAGTTGGAATAGAAGCCCACTTTGTGCAGTTGATCTTCTAACCGTTGTACATAATGCGGGTGTGTATGACCGATAGAGATCACCGCATGACCGCCATACATATCAAGATACTGCTGGCCTTTATCATCCCATACGTAAGAGCCTTGTGCCTTTACAATGGCAATATCATTGAGTGGATATACGTCGAATAGTTTCATGATGAGATGTGAGGTTAAAGGTTTAGGGTTTAGGGTTTCCAATTCTCAGAAACTTTAAAAATGAAATCAGCATCGCTCTCACTTCATTTACCATCCTGTTGATAATTTCATATTCTGATGAGGTAATATATCCAAGTTCAAAAGCGGCATAGCAACAGTAATCAGTTTCATTTACAGATCCCAATGAATTGTCAAGAAAATGCGCAAAATCTTTATCAGTATATCTACCACATCCTTCTACAATATTCAACGGAACTGAAAGAGCTGCCCTGTTTAATTGTGAAACCATTTCGTATTTTTCTTCCTTCGGAAATTTAACCGCAATATTTTTTTTTACATGCAGGTACATTTCATGTGATTTCTTCCAAACATCCAGCTTTTTATAATCTCTCATAAAATAAATTATCTTACAGTTATAAATGCTTCTTCTGCCTTACACCTTCTACCTTAAACCTTCCACCTTAAAACCCCGCCCCTTTCAACCTCAGCCCGGCCGTTTCTTCCAGGCCAAACAACAAATTCATATTCTGTACTGCCTGGCCACTGGCGCCTTTTAATAAATTGTCAATTGCCGAATGCACTACGATGCGGTTGCCCGTTTTTTCTATATTGATCACTGCCTTGTTGCTGTTCACTACCTGCTTTAAAAAGATTGGCGATGTACTTACACTGGTAAATGGATGATCGCTGTAAAAATTTTCGTAGAGGTTGTTGAGTTCATCTAAACTCAGTGAACACCTGGTCTGTGAACTGATAAAAATGCCCCTCGTAAAATCGCCCCGCCAGGGAACAAAATTAAAATCATCTTCGCCTAAAGGGTGGTTAAGGGACCCCGCATTAAGCTCATTAAGGCTTTGCAATATCTCTGCGTTGTGCTGGTGCGTTAGTGTTTTGTATGCCTGGATATTGTTGGCCCTCCAGCTGAAATGTGAGGTGGCAGAAAGACTTTGTCCGGCGCCTGTACTACCGGTGATGCCTGTAGTATAAACTTCCTGCAATAACCCGGCTTTTGCCAGTGGCAGCAAACCCAACTGGATGGCCGTTGCAAAACATCCCGGGTTGGCAATATTGACCGCCGCTTTTATTTTGTCTTTTTGCAATTCCGGTAAGCCATACACAAACTCCCTGGTACCCTGTTGTGCATCCTGCTGCAAACGAAAATCATTCGCCAGGTCAATGACCTTTACAGAATCAGCGATGCTATTGTCTGCCAAAAATTTTTTAGAATCTCCATGCCCCAAACACAAAAACAATACATCAATATCATTTACCAGGTCAGCCCTAAAAAGCAATTCAGTTTCACCAATCAAATCCTGGTGTACCTGGTAAACGGGTTTGCCAGCATTGCTCTTGCTGTGAATAAAACTGATTGATGCGTTGGGATGATTGATGAGCAACCGTATCAATTCGCCGCCGGTATAACCAGCGCCTCCAATGATGCCGACTTTAATCGTGTTTTCCATCTGCAGTTTCTTTTACCTGTTGATAGATCATGGTTTGGTTACCAAATATCCTGGTGAAGCCCCGCACATCCTCTCCCGTCCAGCCATTGTTCATCTCGCCATATTTTCCAAACTTGCTGCTCATCAAATCATAAGCAGATTCGATGCCGCCAATTTGAAAACGGTAAGGTTTTAATTCAACAAATACTTTACCGGTTACATTTTGCTGGCTGCTTTCAAAAAATGCTTCCACATCCCTCATAACAGGATCGAGTATCTGCCCTTCATGCAGCCAGTTACCATAGAACAGGGCCAACTGGTCTTTCCAGTTTAGTTGCCATTTGGTCAACACATGTTTTTCCAGTGCATGGTGTGCTTTTAAAATGATCAGTGGTGCTGCTGCTTCAAAACCTACCCTTCCTTTAATGCCGATGATGGTATCACCCACATGCACATCCCTTCCTATTCCGAACGGACCTGCAATGCTTTGTAAATATTGTATCGCTTCTGTGGGATGAGAAAACAGTTGGCCGTTGATCGTTTGCAGTTGGCCGTTTTGAAAACCCAGTTCTACATTTTCCGTTTCGGTTTTGGTTACCTGTGTCGGCCAGGCCTCTTCGGGCAACATGCCATTGCTGTTGAGTGTTTCTTTACCACCCACACTTGTTCCCCACAAACCTTTATTGATAGAGTAAGCTGCTTTTTCAAAGTTCATTTCCACTCCCTTACTTTTTAAGTACGTGATTTCATCTTCACGGCTCAATTTCATATCACGGATGGGAGTGATGATTTCTACTCCGGGAATCATAATATGAAAGATCATATCAAAACGAACCTGATCATTTCCT
>DDEU01000039.1 GCA_002336815.1 Chitinophagaceae bacterium UBA1946
CAGATCACTTCAATCCAGCCTCTTCTTTCGCCCTTCAGGTTTGGTTCAATAAACATTTATCAATTCTATTTAAAATACTGTTTGTAACTTTATAGCTACGATTGCAAAGATTATTGTTTTGACCCATTAACCAAAACAAAAATTTAATCACACTATTTTTGCTGAAAAATTTACAGGGATCATGGAGAGAGTGGAAACACTGGTACAGAAACTACAGGAACAATTAAAGCAGGGCGCCACACCGGCAAAACTATTGCTCACCGTGCAGATGCTGCAGTACGAACTGGCTCACCTGCAGGCAGCAGCCCCCGCCGTTGATAAAACGCCGGTAGTTGTTTCCATGCCGGTAAATGTATCCATTCCTCACCAGGAGCAGGAGCCTGCAGTTGAAGAGGCACCCGCATTGCCGGAGGCACCAGTGGAAGAAGAAAAGATCATCCAGGTGTTGCAGGTAGACGAAGCTGAACTGGAAGCCGAACTGGAAGAGATCAAACGGAATGCAGCGCTGATGCAGCAGATAAGCGGTCACAGCAAGCCCCAGTTACTTTTTGATGCCAGTGATGATGATATCCCAACCCTGCCCAAACAACCCGATGCCTTACCCGAAAAAAGGGAAGTGAATGATATGGCGGCCGGCGAAACTGCTTCGCTGAACGATGTATTGAAAACGGCAGCCACTGAAGTGAGCCACACCCTGACCGACCTCCCTGTAAAAGACCTCAAAAAAGCCATCGGTGTTAACGAGCGTTTTCTCTACATCAACGAATTGTTCCGCGGCGACGAAGCCATGTATGAAAGAAGTATCAAAACCATCAATAGCTTCGCTATTTTTCCGGAAGCAGAATACTGGATCAGGCGGGAATTAAAAACCAAGCTTGGCTGGAAGGACAGCGATGCCACGGTAATGCAGTTCGATCAGTTGGTGAGAAGGCGTTTCTCCTGAATAAAATCGATGATCTTCCGGGAAGCCCCCGTTTTTGAATACACGTAATTTTTAGCGCTTTCACTTTTTTGTTTCAGCAACACCGGGTTATTCCAGAGTTCTGTCAACACTTTTTCCAGCTCCAGTGCATTGTTAACGCTGATACCTGCGCCACAATCTACCAGGTCCACCGCTTCGGCAAATTTTTCATATTCCGGTCCAAAGATCACCGGCTTGCCATATACGGCAGGTTCCAGCACATTGTGAATACCGCTTTCTTCAAAACCGCCGCCTACAAAGGTTATATGGGCATAATGGTATAGCCTGGAGAGCAGGCCAATATTGTCGATAATGAGTACGTTTCCAGGAGAAGGTTGGCCGTTGGCCGTTGATTGTTGGTCGTTATTGATTAACTCCGAATACAAGACAGATCCTGCAAATTCCTTCTGTACATCATCAATATTCCCTTTGTCAATTTCATGCGGCGCAATGATGAATTTGATCTCCGGGTTGCTTTTTACATAATGGATCAGCTCTTCTTCATCCTCTTCCCAGGTGCTGCCGGCTACGATCACCCGGTTGCTGCCACAGAATTTTTCAATGAGCGGAAGCGGCTCAAAATTTTCTGCGATGGCTATCACCCTGTCGAACCTGGTATCGCCGCAAACCGAAACATTGTGGGTGATTCCCACTGAAGCCAGTAATTCGGCGGATGCTTCATTCTGAACAAAAAAATAACTGAAGCTGTTCAGCATTTGCCGCCACATACTGCCGTACCATTTAAAAAAGGGTTGGGAAGGGCGGAAAAGACCTGAAGCCATCAGCACCGGGATACCGTGTTTGCGAAAGGCGGTGAGATAGTAATACCAAAATTCGTATTTCACCCAGAGCACCAGGCTGGGTTGAATGGCGTTGATCATCCTTTCTGCATTGGATGGGCTATCCATGGGTAAATAAAAAATATGATCTGCTACCTGGCTTTCAGCTTCCCGGTCTGGGCGGGTAACCACTTCAAAACCAGAAGGAGAAAAGAACGTGAGCACAATGTTTACTTCCGGGTATTTTTGTTTGATGGCTTCCAGCAGTGGCCTGCCCTGCTCAAATTCGCCCAGGCTGGCGCAATGCATCCAAACCGTCTTTTTGCCCTGTTGTTTAAACTCCGGAAACTGCCTTCTGCCCCCGACCCACTTTTTTGCTTTGGGATTCCACCACGCAGCGATCCTGATACCAAGCTGGTAAGAGTGAATGAATAACAGGTAGAATAGTTTGCCCAAAGTTGTTGTTTTAGCAAATCTAAGAAGCTGTTCACTATTCCGCTCCATGAATTTTTTGAAGGGGAGCGTACCAGCTTTCGACCAGTCGTTGCGCCGGAAAAAACACCATTTTCTTTTTGCAAAAATGAAAACGATCACTGTAGCATTGGCAGGGTGGTTGCCATCAGAAACAAAGACCCGAAACAAATAAACAATTGAACGATATAACCTTGCTGCCACCTTCTTCTAAAACGCTTGCCCTGCCAATCTTATGCAGTAATTTGAGGCTTGTACCAATGGCTGTAATCCCTATCTTTGCCCACGCTAAAAAAAATACAATGAAGGCCTTGCAAATGGTGGATACTAAAACACAGTATCAGAAGATAAAAAAGGAAATTGATGAAGCCGTGATAGGAGTCCTGGAAAGCACTGTATTCATCGGCGGCAAAGTACTCAACGATTTTACAGATCATTTGGCTGCATACAATGGCAGCAAGCATGTAATTCCGTGTGCCAATGGTACCGATGCATTGCAAATTGCCATGATGGCACTGGGCCTGGAGCCGGGAGATGAAGTAATCACCCCATCCTTCACCTATATCGCCTCCGTTGAAACGGCTGCCCTGCTCAGGTTAAAACCAGTATTCGTAGAAGTGGACAGGCAAACCTTCTGCATTGACGCAGCCGCCATCGAAAAAGCCATCACCCCCAAAACAAAGGCCATTGTACCCGTTCACCTTTACGGCCATGCCGCAGACATGGAAAAAATAATGGAGATTGCCCAACGCCACAACCTGTTTGTGATAGAAGACAATGCACAGGCTATTGGATGCGATTATACCTTTAGCGATGGCACGGTAAAAAAGACAGGGTCTATCGGCCATATCGGCTGTACCTCCTTTTACCCCTCTAAAAATCTGGGTGCTTATGGAGATGGAGGTGCAATATTTACCGATGATGATGCGTTAGCTACTAAGTTAAAAATGATTGCCATACATGGGCAAAGTAAAAGGTATTATCATGATGTGGTGGGTTGCAACTCCCGGTTGGATAGTTTGCAGGCAGCCATACTGGACATTAAGCTGAAGCATTTGGACGAATACATTAGCGCCCGCAGGAAAGCGGCCGATTATTATGATAAAGCTTTTGCAGGACAGGCCAACATTACCACCCCTTACAGGGCAGCAAACAGCAGGCATGTGTTTCACCAGTACACATTGATACTGGAGGGTACAGACAGGGATGCGTTGCACCAATACCTTGCTGACAATGGCGTTCCCTCTATGATATACTACCCGGTTGCATGTCACAAACAGAAAATGTTTGATGCTTTTGGCGGAAGCGGTTACACCTTACCGCTCACCGACTGGCTCACGGAAAGGGTGATTTCATTGCCCATGCACACAGAGCTGGAAGAAGAACAGCAGGCATTCATCGTTTCGAAAGTGTTGGAATTTATTAATAAATCATAACCCCTCAGAAAGAATTATGAAAATTGCAGTTGTAGGAACAGGCTATGTTGGTCTTGTATCAGGCACTTGTTTTTCCGAAACCGGCAACCAGGTGATCTGCGTTGACATTGATCAGAAGAAAGTAGACAAATTATCTTCCGGCAAGATCACGATCTATGAACCGGGTCTTGAAAAGATATTTACCCGCAATACAAAAGAAGGCCGCCTCACTTTTACCACCTCGCTTGAAGAGGCGGTAGCAGATGCTGCGGTGATCATGCTGGCGTTGCCCACCCCACCCGGTGAAGATGGCAGTGCCGATCTGCAGTACATTCTTGGTGTAGCCGATCAGCTTGGAAAAATTTTAAAAGATTATAAAGTAATCGTTGATAAAAGTACGGTGCCGGTTGGTACCGCAGAGAAAGTTAGAGCTGCCATTGCAAAGAACGCAACAGTTGAATTTGACGTGGTGAGCAATCCGGAATTTTTAAGAGAAGGTGTGGCAGTGGATGATTTTATGAAGCCAGACAGGGTGGTGATCGGCACCACTTCTGAAAGAGCCAAAAAAGTGATGAACGATCTGTATGCACCTTTTGTACGCCAGGGCAATCCCCTGATATTTATGGACGAAAAAAGTGCTGAGCTTACCAAGTACGCCGCCAATTCTTTCCTGGCCACCAAGATCACTTTTATGAACGAGATCGCCAGCCTCTGTGAGTTGCTGGGCGCTGATGTTGACATGGTGCGTCGTGGTATGGGCAGTGATGACCGTATCGGAAGAAGGTTTTTATTTCCCGGCATCGGCTATGGCGGAAGTTGTTTTCCCAAAGATGTTCAGGCCCTTGGCAAATCTGCCGAAGAAGTGAATTACAATTTCAAGATACTGGAAGCAGTAATGGATGTAAATGAAAAGCAAAAACTGCACCTGATGCCTGCCATCAGGAAATATTTCAATAATGATCTCAGTGGTAAAAGGATCGCTTTGTGGGGTCTTGCATTCAAACCCAATACAGACGATATCCGGGAAGCACCCGCCCTGTATATGATCAACGCCCTGCTGGCTGAAGGCGCTACGGTAGCAACCTACGATCCGGAAGCCATGAATAATGTGAAACAGCTACTGGGTGATAAGATCACTTTTTGTGAAAGCCAGTACGAAACATTGCAGGATGCAGACGCTATCGTGATCGCAACTGAATGGAGCGAATTCCGTACACCGGATTTTAATAAGATCGGCGCCCTGCTTAAAAGCAAAGCCATCTTTGACGGCAGAAATCTATTCGACCTTAAACAGATGGAAGACCTCGGTTTCCATTATGTAAGCATTGGAAGAAAAGTGATCAATTAACCCTTATTACAAATAAACCACCAATGGCAACAAAAAGGATTTTAATTACGGGAGCCGCTGGCTTTTTAGGGTCTCATCTCTGCGACAGGTTCATCAAAGAAGGATTTGATGTGATCGGCATGGATAACCTCATCACCGGCGATCTTAAGAATATTGAGCATCTTTTTAAGCTGAAGGAATTTGAATTCTATCATCATGATGTTTCCAAATTCATTCATGTGCCGGGTGACCTGGATTATATCCTGCATTTCGCTTCACCCGCAAGCCCGATCGATTACCTGAAAATACCCATTCAAACCCTTAAAGTAGGTTCGCTGGGTACACACAATTGCCTGGGACTGGCATTGGCTAAAAAAGCAAGGATATTGGTAGCCAGTACCAGTGAAGTATATGGTGATCCACTGGTGCATCCGCAGAATGAAGAATACTGGGGCAATGTAAATCCTGTAGGGCCACGCGGCGTGTATGATGAAGCAAAACGTTTCCAGGAAGCCATGACAATGGCCTATCATACTTTTCACAACGTAGAAACAAGGATTGTAAGGATCTTTAATACTTATGGACCGAGGATGCGACTGAATGACGGGAGAGCCTTACCGGCGTTTATCGGCCAGGCATTGCGGGGCGAAGACCTCACCGTTTTCGGAGATGGCAGCCAGACAAGGAGTTTCTGCTATGTGGATGACCTGGTTGAAGGTATCTACCGCCTGCTGATGAGCGATTACGCAAGTCCGGTAAATATTGGTAACCCCGATGAGATATCTTTAAAGGAGTTTGCAGAAGAGATCATCAAACTTACCGGCACCAAACAACAGATTATTTATAAACCGTTGCCGGTAGATGATCCCAAACAGCGCCAGCCGGATATCAGCAAAGCAAAAGAATTGCTGAACTGGTCGCCGAAAGTGAGCAGGGGAGAAGGGTTGAAAATTACCTACGAATATTTTAAATCTTTGCCGAAAGAAGAATTGGTGAAGCTGCCCAAAGAATTTGAAAGAAGGAAATAGATGACGAAAAGCGTCGATTCATAATTCATAATTTATAATTCATATTTAGATAATGTACCAGGATTTACTTGACAAGAAAAAGAAATTAGCGGTGATCGGTTTGGGTTACGTGGGATTGCCGATCGCATTGGAATTTGCCAGAAAGATAAAAGTGATCGGCTTCGACATCAATTCCAAAAGGGTAGAGATGATGCGGAACGGCATCGACCCGAGCCAGGAACTGGAGGCTGCTGCATTTGAAGGTTGTGATATCGAATTCACCAACGACCTGGAAGTATTGAAGCAGGCTAACTTTTTTATTGTAGCAGTTCCAACGCCGGTTGACGAACACAATGTGCCAGACCTCATTCCTGTACAGCGTGCAAGCGAAACCATCGGTAAAGTAATCAAGCTGGGCGACTACGTGGTGTTTGAAAGCACCGTGTATCCCGGTTGTACAGAAGAGGATTGTGTTCCCATCATCGAAGACCTTTCAGGGTTAAAAAATATTGCCGATTTTAAATTGGGTTACTCACCGGAAAGGATCAACCCGGGCGATAAAGAACATACGCTTGCAAAGATCGTTAAAGTAGTGAGTGGCTGTGATGAAGAATCGCTTGATACGATCGCCAAAGTATACGAACTGGTGGTAACTGCCGGTGTACACCGGGCTTCGAGCATTAAGGTTGCAGAAGCTGCGAAGATCATTGAGAATACACAGCGGGATCTCAACATCGCTTTGATGAATGAGTTGTCCATCATCTTCGATAAAATGAATATCAACACTTTTGAAGTGCTGGAAGCAGCAGGCACCAAGTGGAACTTCCTCAAGTTTCAGCCGGGGCTGGTGGGCGGTCATTGCATTGGTGTAGATCCATACTACCTTACCTATAAGTCAAAGGAGCTAGGCTACGACAGCCAGGTGATCCTTGCCGGCCGTGTGATCAACGATGGTATGGCGGGCTACGTGGCAAAAAAAGTATTGCAGCATATCATCCAGAACAATGGCAATGTTAAAGACGCCAAAGTGCTGGTGATGGGCGCTACATTCAAAGAGAATGTAAGCGATATCCGCAACAGTAAAGTGGCGGATGTGATCAAAGAACTGCAGTCTTTCTCTCTCAATGTACATGTTACCGATCCTCATGCAGAAAGTGATGAGGTGAAACATGAATATGGATTCGACCTGGTGAACGAGATCGGCAACGACTATGATGCCGTGCTGGTAACAGTGCCGCACAATGCCTACAAAGTGTTGGATGACGCTTATTTTGCAGGCATCACCAAGCCCAAAGCTTTGGTGGCAGATCTGAAAGGCATTTACCGGAACAAGATCAAAAGCAGGTTTTACTGGAGCCTGTAACCCATTTCCTCAGGAGGGGAAACACGGAGTAATATTATAACTAACTGCTAATTTCAAATGAGTTTACAAGACAACAACCTGTTGCAGTCTTCTCCGGAAGAAAGGGTTTTTCATACCGCCAACCTCAGCCAGCTTAGCTTTTTGGTTACCGGTGGCGCCGGTTTTATTGGCGGCCACATTGCAGAATACCTGCTGAAGCACCAGGCTAAAAAAGTAAGGGTGCTGGACAATATGGTAAATGGAAAACAATCTACCATCGACATACTTAAACAATACCCTGCTTTTGAATTCATGCAGGGCGATATCAGGGACCAGGCTACCTGTCAGCAGGCCTGTAACGGTATCGACTATGTTAGTCACCAGGCAGCATTGGGTTCAGTGCCACGCTCTATTGCAGAGCCGGTTTATTTTAACGATGTAAATGTGGGTGGATTTGTCAATATGCTTAAAGCTGCAGTTGACAATAACGTAAAACAATTTGTGTACGCCTCTTCCTCTTCTGTGTATGGTGATGAACCAACACTGCCAAAGAAGGAAGAAAGGGTGGGCAACTGCCTGTCGCCTTATGCTGCCACCAAAAAAACCAATGAATTATATGCGCAGGTTTTTGCCGACGTATATGGGTTGAAAACACTCGGTTTCCGCTATTTTAATATTTTTGGACCACGCCAGGACCCTGATGGGGCCTATGCCGCAGTGATCCCGCTGTTTGTGAAAGGACTGATGAAAGAGTTGCCGGTACACATCAATGGTGATGGAGGACAGACAAGAGATTTCACTTTTGTTGACAATGCGGTGCAGGTTAATGTAAAGGCGATGCTTACAGACAATGCAGCAGCGATCAACAAAGTGTACAATGTTGCTGTGGGAGAAAATTTTTCGGTCAACTATCTTTTCGAAGCCTGCAAAAAACAACTGCAGAGCGAAGCACAACCGGTACACAGGGAAGCAAGGGCGGGGGATATCCGAAATTCACTGGCCGATATTTCGCTGGCACAAAATTTACTCGGTTATCAGCCCTGTAAAAGATTCGAAGACGGCCTGGTTGAGACCATCGAATTTTTTAAACAAACCTATTCAATGGATAATTGATAATGATAGAATGGAAAATGAAGTTCATTTGATCGAAACAAACTTTACAATAAAAAACATTATCAATTTAAAAATTATCAACTAACTAAAAAATGCCTTTCATCAAAACTCATATTCCGGATCTGCTTATTTATGAACCAAGGATTTTTAATGATCCACGTGGTTATTTTTTTGAAAGCTATAATGCCAATACTTTTTTGGCCGAAGGAGTAACAATTAAATTTGTGCAGGACAACCAGGCCAGGTCCTGCTATGGTGTAATACGGGGATTGCATTACCAGTTAGCGCCCTATGCTCAAACCAAATTGATAAGGGTATTAAGCGGTGCTATTCTTGATGTGGCCGTAGATATCCGGAAAGGATCGCCCACCTACGGTGAAGTATTCAGCATTGAATTAACAGCCGAAAATAAAAAGCAATTGCTGGTTCCGAAAGGTTTTGCACACGGGTATTCCGTGATCAGTGAAGCAGCGGAAGTAATGTACAAGTGCGATGAATTTTACAATAAACAAAGTGAAGGAGGGATCGCTTACAACGATCCAACACTGAATATCAACTGGATGATCCCTGCAGATAAAGCGCTGGTATCTGACAAGGACCTTGTATATCCCGGCATTGATCACTGCGTTCATAATTTTGAATACACCCCTGCGTAACTTTACAGGATAAATCAACACGATCGTGGCAAGCAAAACAATTTTGGTAACAGGCGCCAATGGCCAGTTGGGAAGAGAGATGCAGGTGATAGCGGCTGCTTACTCCGGGTATCATTTTTTATTCGTCAGCAAAGATGAATTGTCAATCGAGGATACCGGTGCAGTGAAAGAATATTTTGCTGACCATCAGATTGATGTTTGTGTGAACTGCGCTGCCTACACAGCCGTTGACAAAGCAGAAACGGATACCGAAAAAGCCTTTGCTGTTAATGGAGAAGCAGTGGGCGTATTGGCAACTGCATGCAAAGAAAAGAATGCACGCTTCATCCATATTTCAACCGATTATGTTTTTGACGGAACGGCTACCGAACCGTATAAAGAAGATCATCCGGTACATCCCATTGGCGTGTATGGAGCTTCAAAATTAAAAGGCGAGGAACTGGCATTGCAGAACAATCCAGCAGCCATTATCATCCGTACTTCCTGGGTGTATTCTTCCTTTGGGAATAATTTTGTGAAAACGATGCTGCGTTTGATGAAAGAAAGAGAAAGCATTAATGTAGTAAACGATCAGCAGGGAAGCCCTACTTATGCGGCTGATCTTGCGGCAGCTATCATGCAGATCATTTCAGGCGATGCCGTAAGTGCCGGCATTTTTAATTTTTCCAATCACGGTATCATCAACTGGTACGAATTTGCCCTTGCCATAAAAGAACTAACGGCGAGTAATTGTGTGGTAAATCCCATTCCATCCTCGCAGTACCCAACACCTGCCAAACGGCCTGCTTATTCTGTGCTGGATACAGGGAAGATCCGGGATACCTTTAATGTAATGATACCTGCCTGGAAGGATAGTTTGAAAAAGTGCTTGTCCCTCCTCTCTGCATAATCTACTACAGTCACCTCCTGATAAATATCTTTTCTGTGTAGTTGTTTTTGTCATTCAGTAATTGCAGCATGTACACTCCCGGGGCAAGTATGGGCAGGTCAAGGATAAAACTATTGGTATTCCTTACTGCGCTTGTTTTTATCAATTGGCCATTGGCAGCAAATAGTATCAACCGGGTGTTTTTTTGTTGAGTGTTAAAATGTATGCGGATCGTATTGCTTTGGCTATTGTAAACCATGGTACTTACCTCGCTGCGATTTACCTGCACTTTCACGATGTGTGAGTAGATGTAGTGTCCATCAAAGTCCACCTGCTTCAGCCTGTAATAATTATACCCGTTCACCGGTTGACCATCAGTAAAAGAATAACTGTGTGCGATAGAAGTGGTGCCATTCCCGCTGATCTTTCCAATCGCAGTGAAGTTTATTCCATCATTACTTCGTTCAATGTCAAAATAATGATTGTTGTATTCAGCCGTTGTTTGCCAGTTTAGTAAAACAGTATTGTCATTTTGCAGACTGCCGGTAAAACTCAGTAACATCACCGGGGTTGCACCCGTTGGCACAATGCCTGCATCGATATTTAAAATGGTTGAACCAACCGGGATAGTAAAGTTGTTGCTTCTTCCAATGCCATTGGCCTTACTGTTAACGGTAGCGGCTACCCCGCCAACATTCTGAAGGGTAAAGCTGTACCCCACCGGCTTGCTGAACATAACATAATAGCCGCTATCTGGCTGCACATTGGCGAACGAATAAAAGCCATTGGCATCGGTTACCGAGGTAGCCGTATTGATACCAGCGCTGTTGTATAATTTTACCAGCATGCTGCTTACTCCCGGCTCGCCGCTATCCTGTACACCATCGCCATTATTATCAAACCAAATAAAGTCGCCTACAGTCGCCAGTACGGGACAGCTATTACCGGTAACAGTAGTGGTTGCCGTGCTGGTGCATCCACTAGCGCTGTTGGTTACCTCTAAACTGTATTGCTTTGCAATAGTACTGCTGATATTGATGACGGGATTTAATACCGTCGCATCATTTAATGAACCATCACCAGGTGTCCATAAATAGGTGTAGACACCGGAAGGGCTTATTTGTGGGTTGAAATGAATACCGGTATCGCCGATACATGCTATCACCGCTGGAATGGTTATTTGCGGCGCCGGTAAAGCGTTTACGCCAATTACAACACTTTGGGTTGCCCTGCAACCATACTGGTCTGTTGCAGTTAAAGCATAACTAACAGGCGATGCTCCAACGCATGCAACCGGGTTTGCAATTGATGCATTGGATAAACCGGTTGCAGGCGACCATTGATATTGCACGCCTGCAGCAGGGATCACTCCAATTTGCACGCAGGAGTTTTGGCATACAACCGGTCCTGTTAGTCCGTTCAGCAGTGAATCTTTTACAGTAACAACTACAGTATCCTTCGATGTACAACTGTTGGCAGTTTTGGTAAGCACATACGCAAATGTACCCGGTGAAGTTCCGGTAAATAAAGGATTGATGCCCGACGCATCATCAAGCCCTGCTGCCGGCGTCCAGTTGTATGTAATGTCTGCGCCTGTTGTGTTGGCAGCATCTCCGATATTTACAGAACTGCCGGCACAAATCGTTTTATCCCCGCCAGCCATTGGGGCAGATATGGAAGGGGAAATAACGATGCTATCTGTGTAAAAGCATCCGTCCACATTCATCACAAATAATGAAAAAGTAGTGGCAACATTTGGTGGCGGATTCAATGTGCTGGGGTTAGCGATCGTATAATCATTCACCAGTTGATAAGGATACCAGCTGTATATTACCATGCCTGCAGGTGCTGCATTACCTAAGGATACAGGCCCATCACCGGGGCAATAACTGATGTCAGGCATGCTGAATGTTGGATCGCTCACAGTCAGCTTAACCTGGTCGGTAGCCGGCACAGCGCATCCACCAGGAAAGTTTGCCACCAGGGTATACGTGGTAGTGATTTCGGGATTTGCGATTGGTTGTGCAACCGTTGCATCACTTAAACCTGTTGCCGGTGTCCATTGATAGGTAACACCAGGATAAGATTCGTATCCTATTTTGATAGCAGTACCCCTGCATATTTTTGTATCTGGGTAATCGCCAATGGTTGGGCTGTTGTTGATAAACACGTTTACCTCGTCGGTAGTTGTACAACCTAATGGAGTGGTGGCTGTAACCGTAAATGTTACATCAGTAGCCAGCAGCACTTCCGGCTGTGCTGAATTTTGATCGGTTCCGTTTTGCCAGGGGGATGCCTGTGGTTCCCACAGGTAATTGGTATTTGGCGTTGGCGGCGTTCCTAATTTAACAACAGCATTATTGCATACTAACCAGTCTGGACCGGCATCCACCTGTACATTCTGCACATTTACTTTTACCGTATCTTGTATTTCACAGCCTGCCATATCTCTTACTTTCACTACGTAAATAGTTTGACTGGGTATAGTGGCCACGGGATTGCTGATAAAATTATTTGATAAGCCATTGCCTGTCCATTCATAAAAATAACCTGCAACAGGCGCATCTCCAATACTCGTGGGAACGTCTTTACAAACACTTGTATCCGGCGCATTAAAAACGGGGATGGATGCAGCGGGGTCATTCACCAATACTCCACCCAAACACTTTATGGTAGTATCCAATGCACTCATTACCGTTACCTGGTAAAATCTTGAAACATTATCAGTAAGCTTTACAACAGCGCTGTTGTAATCCGTAAGCCCCTCCTGCGGCGACCACCTGTAGATGACATCGCCGGGCAGTGAATGAAAGGCGATGAGCGTTACATCACCTCCGTTTACGCCATAACTCGGGCATTTGTATCGTGCCTCCACGCCTATGATTACATTACAGCCCTGGCAACTTTCCGGTACTGATACTTCGCTGTAGCAGCTATGGCCATTATACGTAACCGTTAGTCCGTATACAGAAGTGCCTCCAACCGATGCACTCACCGGTACCTGGGGCAGGTTATCGGGGCCTGAGAAACTTCCCGGGCCAGATACCAATGTCCATTTGTAGGTTTCATTTATTAATGGCGTACGGTCGGCGCAACCAATGATCCTGGGGCCACAGCCATCGAGCCCTGCGTTGGATTCAATGGTAGCTACTTCGACCGCATCAAAAAATGAGCAGCCACTCTTTTGCGCAGTGAGATTGATAGTAGCAGGGTTGGGTGTTGGCATTTGTAAGTTACCCGGATAGTATTGAGTAGTGGAAGCAATATTCGTGGTGAGATAAAAACCGGGGCTCCATATATAATTAAAGCCAGCTTCTGCTGCAGTACCTATCTGCAGTGTATCGCCCAGGCAAAGCACTTTATCAGGTCCTGCAAAATCTGCTTCAAGTGGTGCAGGCACCGGCGTTATGGTGGTACTGTCTTTTGTGATGCAGGTACCGCCACCTGTTTTGGGAACGGTAAGGGTAAGCACATAATTTGTAACGGTACTGGTATTGGCCAATGGTTGTGCGATACTACTATTGTTTAAGCCTGCAGAAGGTTGCCAGTCATATATAACGCCCGGCAAGCCGGCAATGGGATTACCACCAATTTGTACAGGATTGCCGGCACAATTGCCTTTGTCAATTCCTGCATTGGCGGTATAAGTAAACACTACCGCCTGGCCAATTTGTTTACACCTGGCATTGTCTGTTACTACCAGTGTATAGATTGTATTGGCGGCAGGGTTTACAACAGGGTTGGCTGAAGCCGCTGCACCCATATCCCATTGATAAGAAGTATAGGGGGGAGTACCGCCACTTGCTGTAGGGCTACCACCAAGTGTAACAGGAGAAGCCGGGCAGGTAATAACGGTACCACCTGCATTAATCACCGGTGCAGTAAAATTATTGACCAATACGCTCGCTGTATCGCTGGTATGCAAATTGGCTCCGCCACATGAAGGGGATGCAAATGCAAGCCTCCTGTAATATTGTGGCAAACCACCGATGATGGGTGTATAGTCTTTAAAAACGGCGTTGGGAATATTTATCCATGGTCCGGCCGGCGCATCTGCTTTTTGCCATTGATAGAATGCTGTAATATTTTGTTGCCCTTCGGCAATACCATTGCGGTAGATCAGCGGCAGGGTGGTGGAATCAATGATGATTTTTTTGCCGGTGATCTTTTCAGCAAGTCCATTCTTACAAACAGTTTGTATGGCGGGAGATAAAGTATCGGCCAGTAGATTATATACAGTTGGGCAAAAGGATATTTTAGTAACAAACATATCATTGAAGCCACTGAACAAGACATTACTGGTAACAGGGTAATCGGCCGACCTTGTAATTCCAAATAGGTATACTCCACTGTTATCCACTTGCATATTGTTGGACACATCAGTGCCACTGCCGCCAATATAGCCACTGTACTCAGGTGTGCCATCCGGTTTAAGCACCACCAGCAAATGGTCTGTTTCACCTTTGAATGTGCTGCTGTCAGTTACAGGATAAGACGCTGATTCTCCACCGTTCAATAAATATACCCGGTTGTTAAATGATTTTATCCTTGGGCCATAGCTATTGTTTGTCTTGCCTAAGAAAGTAGAAAAGGTCACATTGCCTGCGGCATTTAATTTTGTAAAAAAGCCGGTGCCATTATCATAAAACTGGCTGCCATTGGTAACCGGGAAGCTGGCATTGTCTGTAATGCCGCTGAAAAATAATTCGCCATTCACCACTTCCATATCCGCAAAACCGTTACCTGAATAACCTACATTAAATTGTTTGCTGTAAGCAAATGTTCCGTTGCCATTTATTTTATAAATATTGATAAGCCTTTTGATTGTGGAGGATGTAAACTCGTAGCTGGCACTTTGCAGGTAGGTATCGTTACCATCGATCAAAAACCTACTGGGTATATCTAAAAACGGTGTAGAAAGATAGGTGGAATAGCTGATGGTACCATCGGCATTTAATTTTGTAAAAAAGCAATCCAGATCACTATCCGGGTTGGGAGAAACCCCTGGCAGGGAGCCATTGGTAACCGGGAAATCAGGAGAGGATGTGTAGCCGAAAAGGTTCAATTTGCCATTGCTTACTTCGGAAACATTCATATAATCATCCTGACTACCGCCCAAACTTCGGCAATATTGAACACTTAAATTATTTGCACTCAATTTGTAGATCACCAGGTGCCGGTATTCGCCGGTAAATACACTGCCAAGTGTTATGGGGAGATCGGTGGAGGTACTGTTGCCTGTAATATACAGGTCGTTGTTTTCAAGAAGTGCTGTTGCGATATTCTCAAAACCATTGCCCCCAAGAAATTTGCTTTGCAATATGGTCCCCGTAGCTGCATTTATTTTTGTTACAAAGCCATCCCGTGATCCTCCTCTAAAGGGCCCGCCTTCGGTTACAGGAAAATCTGCGGAAGATGTATTCCCTGCCAGGTAAATGACATTGCCGTTAATGATGAATCCTTTGTAGGAGGCGTAGTCTTCTTTATTACCGCCGATATACGTACAAAAGGCAATATTGCCTGTTGTATTTAATTTAATGAGTGCAATATCCTGCCTGCCATTGTAAGTGGTGCCATTGGTGACAGGAAGCCCGGAGGAATCCGTACTGGCCGATATATATACTTCGCCATTAATTACCTCCATATTGGAGGGGTAATCATCTCCCTTACTACCAATGATGCTGGCATATAACACGCTGCCGGTGCTGCCATATTTAGTAACAACTATATCATATCCTCCATTGTAGGTGCTGCCATTTGTAACAGGAAAATCGGGTGAGTTAGTGATGCCAACCGTATAGGTTTCCCCGTTTACTACTTTGTAATCAAAAGGCGACTCATCATTACTGCCACCTGCATATTTTGAAAAATTGATATATCCCTGTGCCTGCAGGGTATTGCAAAAAAATAGCAGCCAGGCAGTGATGACTGTATAGATGAATGAATGGCTATTCCTCATGCAGGTTGTTTTAAGAGATGGTAAATGGTTATTGGAAGGAAGATTGAAGATAACTGAAATTCGCAGCTTTAGAAAGCAGTTTTTTATTTCTTTACAAGATTAAATACTGAACAGGATATGATGCTCCCATATGAATTTTTATTCATGCAATTTTCGATTCCAATATTTTTTTGGAATGCGGGTGTTATAGAGAGGATGAATTGTTAGTTCTCCTTATTCCTGATATATACCAGCTTGGTACCACCTTTTTCAGTCTCTCTTTTATCAATTTCAAATTGCGAAAATGATTTGATCAATGGTGTGAGTTTTTGAAAGCCATAGTTACGTGGGTCAAAATTGGGTTGCTTCTTCAACAATAAATTTCCAACATCACCCAAAAATGCCCAGCCATTTTCATCCGCAAGGTCATCAATGGTAGTGGTGATCAGTTTCAGGGTTTCTTTGCTCAGTTTGTCGAATGAAGCTTTGGGCGCAGGTTTTACCGGCTTCGCTTTTGACTCTGTAACTTCCGGCTCTGCTGCTTCAAACTGCGGAATGATCTCCATGTAAATGAATTTATCACAGGCCACGATGAAAGGGTTGGGTGTTTTTTTCTGACCAATGCCAAATACTTTCATACCTGCTTCCCTGAGCCTTGTTGCCAATCTTGTAAAATCACTATCACTGGAGATGATGCAAAAACCATCTACTTTGCCGGAGTATAAGATATCCATTGCATCAATGATCAGTGCACTGTCGCTGGAGTTTTTCCCCTGCGTATAACTGTATTGTTGTATGGGAGTGATCGCATTTTCCAGCAGCACATTCTTCCATCCGCTAACGGTGGGTTTTGTCCAGTCGCCATAAATGCGTTTAAACGTTGGCGTGCCGTATTTAGCGATCTCTTCCATCACTCCTTTTATATTGCTGTAGGGCACATTGTCTGCATCGATCAATACAGCCAGCCTGATATCTTTTTGAATTTCCATACCACAAGTTAATGATGTTTTTATTTGCTGCTGAACCGTTTTTACTTTTGTTGCTTTCAAAGAAATTATTTTTTTGCCGCCAAATCGCTTAGGCGTTTCACCATTATCTTAATGATGGATATTACCAGCCCGTTCATACGCCTTACGGCTCAACGGCAAAATATGCTTTCTACCTGTTTTATTCAATAGCTTTGCAACCACATGAAATTATTTGAACTCAGTAGCAAGATCATCATCACCTGCAGCAACCGCATAGCGCCTTACCTGCAAAAGGAAGTAGAAGCATTGGGTTATAAACCCATTCGTATTTTTAAAACAGGTGTAGAGTTGAAGGGTACCATGCAGGATTGCATTCGCCTCAATTTGAACCTGCGTTGTGCCAGCCAGGTGTTGTTTGCGGTGCAACAGTTCAAAGCATATAATGCCGATGCGTTGTACAAAGAACTGCTGGCATTTGAATGGCAGGATATACTCGATGCTGAAGGGTACTTTTCTATCAGCAGCAATGTAAACAACGAAACCATCAACAACTCGTTGTTTGCAAATGTGAAAGTGAAAGATGCCATTGTAGATTACTTCAGGAGCAAAACCGGCGGTCGCCCTGATTCAGGGCCGGAGCTGGATAAAGCCGTGGTCCATTTATACTGGCAGGATGAAGCAGCAGAGATATTTGTGGATACATCCGGCGAAACTTTGTCCAAGCATGGTTACCGGAAGATTCCCGGCAAGGCGCCCATGCTTGAAGCATTGGCAGCTGCTACTTTGCTGGCAACAAAGTGGGACCGGCGATCGGCATTCGTCAATCCAATGTGTGGTTCTTCTACAGTAGCCATTGAAGCGGCTTTGCTGGCTACCAACCGGATGCCCGGCTTGTACAGGAGCAATTATGCATTCATGCATTTGGCTGGGTATGAAAATGAAATGTATTTGACCGAAAGAAAAAAGCTGGAGGATGCGATCACTGAGGTCCCCGGTTTGCAGATCATCGCAACAGATATCAGCAATGATGCGATCGGGATATCAAAAATAAATGCAGCAGCAGCGGGTGTGGAAGCACTGATAACATTTGCTGAATGCGATTTTGAAAAAACATTGATCCCGGGAGATCAAGCTGGTGTGATTTATTTTAATCCTGAATACGGCGATCGCCTGGGCGATGAGGTGGAACTGCAGGCAACGTATAAACGCATAGGTGATTTTATGAAGCAGCAGTGCAAGGGTTATACCGGTTATATTTTTACCGGCAATTTAGAACTGGGTAAGAAGATTGGGCTGAAACCAGCCAGGCGGATAGAGTTTTATACCAGCAAGATCGATTGCCGTTTGTTTGAATATGAATTGTATGCAGGTACGAGAAAACTTTCTCCACCTCCTGGAGAGGGAAGTTTGGAGTAAAGCGGTACCAGCAGTATTTAAAAAGAACATTGTTCAATTGCTTTATTGTTTAAAGAAACGTTGTGAATAATGATACTTCAAACCAGGCAGCAAAAGAGCTAAAAGTCAACCGCATTAAATTGTGATCATTGGAAAAAACTAAGAAATCAACTACAGCTGCTGTTCCTCCTCCAGGGGGAGGCGGTATTAAGGAACTGCTAACCCAGTATGCTGCCTTTAATATGTGGGCGCATCAAAAAATGTTTGAAACGATCAATACACTGAGTGAGAAACAGATCAACCAGCCAATCGAGAGTAGTTTCCCCGGCATCTTCCCAACAGTGCTGCATTTACTGGATGCAGAAAGCATTTGGTGGCAGCGCCTGAAATTGCAGGAACACATTGAAAGGCCCAGCGATACCTTTAGTGGAAATTTTAAAGCGCTGCAGAAAAAATTACTGCAGCAGTCTGCATTGTTCAATGAGTGGGTAAACCATGCCAGCGAACACCAGTTGCAGCATGTATTTGCGTATGTAAAAAATAAGGAGCAGCACAAAGAACAGGTATGCCATATGCTGCTGCATTTGTTCAACCACAACAGTTACCACCGGGGTCAACTGGTAACGATGCTGCGTCAACTGGGGGTAACAAAAATCCCTTCTACAGATTTTATTGGGTATTTGAAAAGCAGGAAAAAGTAATGTGAAAATTAAAAAGTCAAAAGTCAAAAATGAAAAGTTAAAACCGGCGCTTTTTTATTTGATGTCCTGTTTTTATTTTTACATTTTACATCAATTCAACATTCAAAACTCAACATTCAAAATCGTCTTCCTTACTCTGTATCATAAGCCCATTCCACCAATGTAGCGCCCCAGGTAAAGCCACCACCAAAAGCAGCAATTACGATCTTATCGCCTTTGTGCAATTGTTTTTCCCACTCCCACAAACACAAAGGAATGGTAGCGGCCGTGGTATTGCCATAGCGTTGAATGTTCAGCATCACTTTTTCAGCTGGCAGTCCCATGCGGCTGGCGGTAGCGTCAATGATCCTTTTATTGGCCTGGTGCGGCACCAGCCAGGCGATGTCCTCGCCGGTTAAATTATTTCTTTGCAACAAATCGTAAGCAGCATCAGCCATCCCTTTTACCGCAGCTTTAAATACGGGTTGTCCGTCCTGGAAAGCATAATGTTCTCTTGCATCTACTGTTTCGTGGCTGGCAGGTCTTAAAGAACCGCCGGCTTTCATGTGCAGGTAATTTCTTCCGCTGCCATCGCTTTTCAGCAGGCTGTCTTTGATGCCATTATTGTCAACCGAAGGTTCCAGCAATACGGCGCCGGCGCCATCGCCAAAAATGATACAGGTGGCACGGTCAGTATAATCAATGATGGCGCTCATTTTATCTGCACCCACTACCACCACTTTTTTGTAGCGGCCGCTTTCAATAAGGGCAGCGCCGGTGGTCAGGCTGTATAAAAAGCCGGAACAGGCCGCACTGATGTCGAATCCCCAGGCATTTACAGCGCCGATCTTATCACAAACAATATTGGCGGTTGCCGGAAAAACCATATCGGGTGTAACCGTTCCCACGATCATGCAGTCGATCTCTTCGGGAGCGATGCCTCTTTTTTTACAAAGTTCCAGTACGGCAGGCACCACCATGTCTGAGGTAGCCTGGCCTTCCCCCTTTTGTATCCTTCTCTCTTCTATGCCGGTTCTTGATTTGATCCATTCATCATTGGTATCCACCATGGTTTCCAAAATAGCATTGGTAAGCCGGTATTCGGGTACATATCCTCCTACGGCAGTAATTGCAGCGGTAATTTTTTGCATCTTTAACAAGGTTTGGTTATTGATTGCCAGAATATTGTTTCGGGTAATATCCGGCAAAAGTAATGGAAATATAACAAGCATCATTTTACCTTCACCAAACACAATTTTCCCTATATTCGCTTTTTAGTTGTATTTACTATGTACGCATACCTCCAGGGAAAATTTACGTTTAAGAATCCAGCCCAGGTGTACGTTGATGTAAACGGAGTGGGCTACGAAGTAAATATCAGCCTGAACACTTACACCCATATCCAGCAATTAAATGAAGGAAGACTGTTCACTTATCTGCAGGTGAAAGAAGATGGACATGTGTTGTTTGGTTTTTTTGACAAAGGGGAGAAGGAAATGTTTGTGCAGCTGATCAGTGTTTCAGGGGTTGGTGCAGCAACTGCACGAATGATGTTGTCCAGTCAGAAACCCGAAGAAATAAGCCGGGCCATTGTGCAGGGCAACGTAAAGCTGCTCGAAAGCATCAAGGGGATTGGAAAGAAATCGGCAGAACGACTGGTGCTGGAACTGAAGGATAAAATGGGTAAAATAGCTGTGGAAGGCGATTTACCGGCTACCGGAAGCAATAGTTTGCGGCAGGATGCGTTAAATGCCCTGGTGGCGCTGGGCATCTCGAAACCAATGGCAGATGCCTCTTTGCAAAAAACAATTAAAGCAGAACCCTCTATTAATAACTTAGAAGAACTTATAAAAAAAGCACTGAAAGCAATTTGACGGAACCTTTACCTTAACTGACTTTACGGAATGTTATTTAGAAGAAAATTGTTACCAATTAACAGTGGCTTTTTTGTGTGTTTTGGGTTATTGATGCTCACAGCATCTTTATCTGCGTACGGTCAAAAAGACCCGGTTCCGCCAGCACCCCCACCAGCCAACACCACTAAGCCAGCACCCGGCAACAAGGGTACAGATAGCACTAAGATCAATCCCAATGGACCAATCGGGCCAACAGGACCTTTGCAGTTTCCTATCAACGACCGCCGGGGCGATTTTTTGAGCTCAGGCCAGCGCAGTACCTACGATTTCAACAATCCTTCCAATATTACCGACTCGGTAGGGTATGATCCAGTAACCAATACTTATACCGTCTACGAAAAAATAGGCAACAAATACTATCGCACACCGGTAACCTATACCGCCGAAGAATACTGGCAGTTAAGGGGCCGCCAGGCAGAAGTAGCCTACTGGCAAAAAAGAGCCAATACCATGAACCTGCTGAACAGGGGTGCGGTAAGGCCAAAACTTAAACTGTATGATAACCTCTTCAACCGGTTATTTGGTAATGGAAAAATAGAGATCGCACCACAGGGTAACGTGGATATCATGGCGGGCTACCAGGGGCAGAATATTAAAAACCCCACACTGCCGGAAAGGGCGAGAAAGAATGGCGGATTCGATTTCAACATGAATGCCCAGGTAAACGTAAATGCCAATATCGGCGATAAATTAAAATTCCCTATCAGTTACAATACGCTCGCCAACTTTGGACAGGAGAACCAGCTTAAACTGGACTATACCGGCCAGGATGACGAGATCATTAAACGATTTGAAGCCGGCGTGGTGCAATTCTCCTCCAGGAGTACCTTTATCCCCGGGTCCCAGCAATTGTTTGGTTTAAAAACACAATTGCAGTTCGGCAAGCTGAATATAACAGCGGTACTGGCCAACCAAAAATCGCAGCGCCAGTCAGTGAATCTGCAGGGTGGTGCTGCTTCACAGCCAATTGAAGTGAAGGCGGATGAATACGAAGAGAACCGCCACTTTTTATTGGGACAATATTTCAAAGACAATTACAATAAGGTACTGACCAAGATACCAGCAGTAACCACTGCGGTGCAGATATTAAGACTGGAAGTTTGGGTAACCAATAAAAACGGGAGCACTACCAACACCAGGGATATCGTTGGTTTGATGGACCTTGGGGAAAGCGCTCCCTTCCGTACAGACATCATCCAGCCTCTGTCCACGTTCAACAACGCATTGCCAAAGAATGAGGCCAACGATCTCTACGGAAGATTGAAGGGTAACGAAAATAACAGGCAGCCATCACTGGTGTTTAGCAACCTGCAGGGTCTGGGATTATTGCCGGTGCAGGATTTTGAAAAAACCTTTGCCCGCAAATTAGATTCCACCCAATATTATTTTAACCGCCAGGCCGGTTATATCTCTTTAAGTCAGCCCTTGCTTGCCGATGAAGTATTGGCGGTGGCTTACCAGTATTCTTACAATGGAACTGTGTACCAGGTGGGTGAGTTTTCACAGGATCTGCCGCCAGACAGTGCCATTGCTACACAAAAAGTACTGTTCCTTAAATTACTAAAAGCTACTTCTCAGCGGCCCAACCTGCCCATCTGGCAATGGATGATGAAAAATGTTTATTCTGTGGGATACGGTACGCTTAGCCCGCAGGATTTTAAACTGAACTTACTCTACCAGGAACCCGGCCAGGGGTGGAAAAGATATGTGCCTTTTGGTGATAAGAACCAGGGAACGCCGGTGCTGAGCCTGGTAAACCTCGACCGGTTGAACAACCAGCTTGATCCGCAACCGGATGGCGTATTCGATTTTGTGGAAGGTTATACAGTGCTGTCGCAGTATAGCCGCATTGTGTTCCCGGTGCTGGAACCTTTTGGCCGTGATCTTGCAGCGCAGATATACAATGTAGTGCCGGCCACCGCAAAAGATACTTTGTACTATGCCTTGTATGATACCATCAAAGCGGTAGCGCAGCAATATCCCAATTTGAATCGCTTTGTATTAAAAGGCTCTGCACATACTTCCGGGTCCTCCGATATCAGTATCGGCTACAATATTCCAAAGGGAAGTGTTACGGTGACTGCTGGCGGACAAACCCTGATCGAGGGCAATGATTATGATATCAATTACGACCTCGGTACCATCAAGATCACCAACCAGGCTATACTCAATGCAGGCTTGCCGGTGCAGGTAAATTTTGAGAACAATGCAGCATTTGGTATACAGCAAAGAAATTACATGGGCCTCCGCCTGGATTACATGGCCAAAAATAAACTGAAGGAACAGCTTGCATTTGGCGCTACCCTTGTCCAGTTGGGAGAACGTCCTTTCTTTACCAAGAACAATTTAGGTGAAGAGCCTATCAAAAATAAAATGTACGGGTTGGATGTAAGTTATCGCAAGGAATTGCCAAGATTGACCAAACTGCTGGATAAGCTTCCATTCTATTCTACCACTGCACCATCCTCTATTAATTTTTATGCAGAAGGTGCTATGCTGAAACCCGGTCATGCACCGCAGATCGGGTCGGGTTCTTCCGGCACGGTGTACATTGATGATTTTGAAGGCAGCCGTTCCGGTATCGATCTTCGTTTTCCTGCTATTAGCTGGGCCCTTGCTTCTACGCCGGAGGGAGCTACCAGCGATGTGGATACGTCGGTGCAGTTATTCCCTGAAGCATCGGCCATCAATGCTTCGCTGGATTATGGAAAGAATCGTGCAAAGCTGGCCTGGTACCAGATAGAACCTGCACTGCAGCAGTTCCGTGGTGCCAATAACCCATTGGGAGAAAACAGGGAAGAGCTGAGCGATCCACGTACGAGGCTGGTAAAACAAAGTGAGATATTTCCACAACGTACTACAGACTATGGCCAGAACCAGCTTACTACTTTTGACCTTGCTTTTTATCCTTCAGAAAAAGGACCTTATAACTACGACAACTCACCGGCAACTGTAGACGCAAACAACAGGTTGAAAAATCCTACCCAGCGATGGGGTGGTTTGATGCGTAATATTGATCAAACCGATTTTGAAACGGCCAATATCGAATTCATCGAGTTCTGGATGCAGGATCCCTATGTACCATTCGGCAACAGAAACGAGGTAAATGCCAATGGTGGTAAATTGTATTTTAACCTGGGTAATGTATCGGAAGATATTTTGAAAGATGGTAAGCGTTTTTATGAAAACGGTTTGCCAACACCGAATTCTAACCAGCCAACAGATGCATCTATCTGGGGTAAAGTGCCTTTGAACCCGATACAGGTTACCAATGCATTCAGCAACGAGCCATCCGACAGGGTGTACCAGGATGTGGGCCTGGATGGTAACAACGATGATTCTGAAAGAGTACAACTGGCACCTTATCTTAACGGGTTGAACAGTGTTGTAAGCCCGGCCGCTTTTGCACAGGCGCAGGCCGATCCGGCGCAGGACAATTATGTGTGGTACAGGGATCCTGCGTTTTCATCTACCGATGGTGTGGTAAAACGTTATAAGAGTTTCAACAATCCACAGGGCAACTCGGCTATCAGTGATGGCAACTCTGCCTTTTCTTCTGCTGCAACTTTATATCCCGATGGTGAAGACCTGAACAGGGACAATACCATGAACCAGACGGAGCAGTATTTCCAATACACGGTAAACATTCTTCCACCCTCCAGGCCTGAAATGGAGATCGGCCAGAATTTTATTGTTGATAAAAAGATAGTTCCCATCACCAACCTGCCCAATGGAACCGGCCGTAACGAAACCTGGTACCAGTTCAGGATACCAATCGGGGAGTTCAATAAAAGAGTGGGTAATATTCCAGATTTTAAATCGATCCGTTTTATCAGGATGTTCATGACGGGCTTTGACAGCGCTGTGGTGGTACGTTTTGGTAAGCTCGAATTAACAAGAAATATCTGGCGCAGGTTCCAGTTTAAAATTGACAGTTCCGGTAATTACAATCCTATCACCAGCTCTGCAGAGTTTGATGTGAATGGTGTTAACATTGAAGAAAATGATAAGCGCACGCCGCTGCCTTACCGCACGCCCAAAGATATCCAGCGCCAGCAGATACAAAGTAATAATGGTGTGAACCTGCTGCAGAATGAGCAGAGTATGTCGCTTAAATTCTGTGGCCTCACAAAGGACGATGCAAGAGGCGTACAGCAAACATTTGCCAACAGGGATCTTCGCCAGTTTGGAAGATTGTCCATGTACATACACGCAGAAAATTTTGTAAAAACACCCAACGATATTAAAGACAGGGATCTGAATGCAGTGATCAGGATAGGGACTGACTTTGCAGGCAACTATTACGAGATCAGGATACCATTGTACATGACGCCGCTTACGGCAGCAACCACGCTTGATCCTAACAGTGATGCCTACAACGACACACTCTGGAATGCACTCAATGCACTTGACCTGGACCTTACTGCATTGCCAAAGATCAAGGCGGAACGAAATGCCATTGGTGCTCCGCTCAACAGGCTATTCCCCAAATTGCAGTCTAACGGTCAAACCTACTCGATAATGGGCGACCCAAATTTGGGTGAAGTAAGAGGCATCCTGATCGGCGTTGAAAACGTGAAAAATCCTTCTGCCTGCGGAGAGATATGGGTGAATGAACTCCGGTTAACCTCCATCAACGAACAGGGTGGCTATGCTGCCATGGCGAGGGCCGATATCACACTGGCCGACCTCGGTACAGTTACCGCTTCTATCGCAACGCATACCACGGGCTTTGGAACCCTGGAGCAAAGGGTGAATGAACGTTTCCGGGATAACCTTACGCAGTTTGACATTTCTGCCAATATTGAGCTGGGTAAATTGTTGCCTAAAAAAGCAGCCATTTCTATTCCTGTATTTGCCAGTTACTCACAAACAGTGAGCAAGCCCCAATACGATCCATTTGACCTGGATATAAAACTCAAAGACAAATTAAGTGCTGCTAAAACTGCGGCACAAAAAGATTCGATCGAGAATGCAGCAGTTGACTTTAACAGTACCACTACGGTTAATTTTACCAACGTACGTAAAAATAAAACAGGTACCGGCAGTCCGAAGATCTATGACATTTCAAACTTCGATGTCAGTTATTCTTATTTTAATACCAAGGCGCACAATCCTTTGATTGAAAGCAATGAAGTAACCCGGCACCGGGGTGCATTGGGATATAATTTTGCACCGCAGCCTAAATTCATTGAGCCGTTCAAGAAATTGAAATTCTTTAAGAAAAGGAAAACGCATTGGTTCGACCTGGTGAAGGATTTCAACTTTAACCCATCACCATCGCAATTAAGTTTCCGTGCCGATGTGCAGCGCCAGTTTGGTGCAGTAAGGCCAAGAAGCATTGGTTCAGATAAATATAAAATTCCTGAAACCTACGACAAGTACCTGGTGTTGCAGCGTGATTATATCCTGCGCTGGAATTTTACTAGGTCCATCAATTTTGATTTTACTGCTACCAACAATTCGAGGGTGGATGAACCTTATGGACGCCTTGATACAAAAGAAAAGAAAGATACGGTATGGCGGCGTTTGGTGAGTGGTGGCAGAAATACGTTGTACAATCATACAGCAAATATTTCTTACACCCTGCCGACTACAAAATTCCCGCTGCTCGACTGGACTTCGGTAAATCTTAAATACCAGGCCACCTACCGCTGGATCGGGGCATCGAGGCTGGCACTTGAATTGGGAAATATTTTGGAGAACAGCCAAACCAAGGAAGCAACCCTGCAACTTGATTTTACCAAGCTGTACAGTAAGTTCAAATTCTTCAGGGCCATTGATCAGCCGGCAGGACAGAATGTAAAGACCGAGCCACAAACGAGAACGGATACGGTTTGGCGCTGGGTGAAGAAAGAGGGTGTTAAAACAAGAGAAATAAAAAAACTGAAGATCAAAAAAATAAAGGATCCCAATTCTTTGCCGGATGTTGGGCTTGGAGCCAGGGTATTTGGCAAACTTATTTCAAGCATCAAACAGGTAAACCTCTCTGTTTCTGAAAACGGTAATACAAGACTGCCGGGTTATATGGACAGCACTAAATATATTGGGCAAAACTGGAAGAGCATGGAGCCGGGACTGGATTTTGTGATGGGTATGCAGCCGGATACCAACTGGCTCAACCGGGCGGCACGAAATAATCTGATCTCGAAAGATTCTTTCTTCAATACCATCTTCCAGCAATCTTTTAACCAGCGGCTTTCATTGACCGCACAGGTAGAACCGGTAAGGGACCTCACCATCTCGGTAAATCTTACCAAAACATTCAGCAAAAATTATTCTGAATTGTTTAAAGATACCAGCGGTACGGGTAATGCCTTCGGCCACTTGAGCCCTTATTCTGGTGGTAGTTTCGACATCAGCTTTATTGCATTCAACACCATGTTCGGAAAGTTTGATCCCAACAAGTTGTCTGCAACCTTTTTGCAGTTCCAGGAAAACAGGAAAGTGATCTCCCAGCGCCTTGGTTTGGCCAATAAGTATAACCAGGTGAACAATAACCTCAATCCCAATGCAGAAGGTTATTATTACGGGTATGGAAAATATGCCACCGATGTGTTGATACCTGCGTTTGTTGCGGCTTATACCGGCAAGGATGCATCCAAAGTTTCTTTGATCGACCAGAGCAATGCAAAGATCAGTTCCAATCCTTTCAGGAAGTTTTTACCAATGCCCAACTGGAAGATCGACTATACAGGATTGAGCAGGATAAAGGGGCTGGACAAGATCTTCAGCAATGTGACGATTTCGCATGGTTATACCGGAAGCCTCAGCATGAACGGATTTAATTCTGCCTTGTTCTATGCAGATGAATCCCGCTACGGTTATCCATCTTTTTATGATACCTCTTCAAAAAATTATATTCCTTATTTCCTGGTGCCGAATATCACCGTGCAGGAACAGTTTGCACCATTGTTTGGCGTAGATGTGATGTTCACCAACCAGTTGCAGGCAAAAGTGGAAGTTACCAAACAGCGCATGCTCAGTCTCAGCCTCATCGATTTTCAATTGAGTGAAACAAGATCTACGGAGCTCTCTATCGGTGCCGGCTACCGCAAAAAAGGATTGAAATTTGGCTTCCTGAAATACCTGCCTAAATTTTTGGGTGGTGGCGAAGGCAATAAGAAACTGCAGAACGAGATCAACTTCCGTTTTGATTTCAGGATCAGGGATAACGTAACGGTGAACAACCGCCTCGACCAGGATGCAACCTTGCCAACCAGCGGCAGCAAAGAAATCACGCTTTCACCAAGCATTGATTATTTTGTAAGCAGCAGGGTAAATGTAAAACTGTTCTTCGACCAGCGCAGGGTAACGCCGTATATCTCTTCCAGTCCGCCAATCGTGAATACGAGAGCAGGTTTGCAGGTTAGGATATCTCTGGCACAATAGCGTGTAAGAGTAAAGAAACCCCGTCTTTAAACTGTCGGATCAAATATTATTGACTCCCCATTCCAAAAGAGTGGGGAGTTTTTGTTGACACGAGCTATGGTAATAAAGCGCAGGAAGATGCATTCATCGTTAAATATCCCGGCTGTGTTATTCGAATACTCAATATTCAGTAATTTTAGAAAACAACAAAATTTTTAAAAATGAAAGGCTCCATTAAAAACAAAGTACTTTTCGTTCTGTCACTCCTGTTTGGATTGTTCTTTATCAATGCAGGATTGAATAAATTCTTAAACTATATGCCGATGCCAAAAGACCTGCCTGAGAAAATGCTGAAGGCATTTGCTGCATTTATGGAGATTGGCTGGCTGATGCCGCTGGTGGGGCTTGCTGAAATTGTGGGTGGGTTGTTGATCATCATTCCCAAGACAAGGGCATTGGGGGCGCTGGTTGTTTTCCCGGTAATGGTCGGCATATTTTTAACCAATATTGTACAGGATACAAGCGGTTTGCCGATAGCCCTGGTGTTCGGTGTGATCTTGCTTTGGATTATGTACGAGGAGAGGAGGAAATATTTTCCGTTGATCGATAAGGCTGCGTGAAAAATACCGGCACCATTAAAAAAACAACGCTCCTTTTTTGCAAAAGGAGCGTTGTACATTGAGGCAAATAATTATTTTACTTTTTTGAGCAGCATCACGTAGCCGCACAATTGCTTTTTCTTTTTGTTCACCTGTACCGGCCTGATGGCGTAAAATTCTGAGAATTTAGGGATGTAAGGAAAGCTGATCACATTACCGTCTACATCGCCCCACATTTTTTTCTGGTAGATCACCTGTCTTTCATCTGAATCATACATACGTACTTCGTATAACCTGGAGGTAATATCGCCGATAAAAACAAACTGGTAAAAACTGCCTTCGGTAAGCGGTACCAGCACTGCCATTTCATATTCACTTTCCATGGCCATGCTCGATTCTTTGGCTACAATAAAACCCTGTTTGGCCATTGTTTGCCTCACACTGTCAACCTGTTTCATGATGCCTTCATCATAGCAGGAAGCCCTTTTTATCACAGGATCCTGTGCACTTGCCTGCATGGCAAAAGCAAAACAAAATAATGAAAACAGCGCCCTTTTTTTCATGAGTAGAACAGTTGAATATGCCACACTATTGTTATAACGCCGGAATACTGTTTTTGGTTGTTGTATATTCCTGCAACTACGCAAATAACATACCTCCGTCACTGTTTAAACGCATAAAAGCCGTGATTATTTTGAGCGGGCCTGTTAAAATAATTTTCAGGGCTGTTTGTTAAAATAATAAGTACCTGCCTGGCGGGTACAGGTAATCACCAGGTCGTTGATACACACATGCGCCGGTAATTGCGTACAGTAAAATATTGTATCCGCAATATCTTCACCGGAAAGGGGTGTAATGCCATCATAAGTGGCGGCTGCTTTGGCTTCGTCGCCCTTAAACCGTACCAGCGCAAACTCCGTTTCAACAGCACCCGGGTTAATGGAAGTAACCCTTATCTGGTGCCGCAGCAGGTCGATCCGCATCGCTTTGCTGATGGCATCTACGGCAAATTTGCTGGCGCAATACACATTGCCTCTTTCATATACTTCTTTTCCTGCAATGGAACCCATGTTCACAATATGTCCTTTTTTATTGGCGATCATGAACGGGATCACCACTTTGCTTACATACAACAGGCCATGCACATTGGTATTGAGCATTGTTTCCCAATCCTGCAGGTCAGCTTCTTCAAACAGGTCTCTGCCTGCTGCAAGCCCTGCATTGTTGATCAATATGCTGATGTTGCGCCATTCAACGGGCAGGTTGCCCAACTGCTGTTCCACTGCGGCCCGGTCCTGCACATCAAATACCAACGGCAACACCTGTATACCATGTGCCTCTTCCAGTGTTAATTTAAGCTCTTCCAGCCTTTCTGCCCTTCTGCCGGTAACAATGAGCGAATGCCCGGCAGCAGCATATTTTTTTGCGCAGGCTTCTCCAATACCTGAGGTAGCGCCTGTTATGAGTACAATATTATCCATGCCTGAAAATTAGAACAAGTTGATAAATGCCGCCTTATTTTTTTATACAGCTCCGGCAACCAGTGGCGGTACTCAGGAGTCCTCCTGCTGGCTTTCGATCATATGAACCGCATTTTTTCTCCATTGTTCAATATTTAATTTCATTAGTCGTTATCATATTTGTTTTAAATATACATTTGTACCGTCAGTATGCCGTATGCAGTTCAATTGATTGTGTGTGGTATATTGGCTTTTTTAATTAAATCATTTTTGTAGTGTTAAAACATGTCAATAAAGCCTCAGCCGCCGGATTGGTTGTTGCATTGGGAATTATCTACGGCGATATCGGTACCTCACCATTGTATGTTTTTAATGCGATCATTAATGGAAAGGAGATCAACGAACTGCTGATCATTGGCGGTCTTTCCTGCATCATCTGGACGCTTACATTACAAACTACCTTAAAATATGTGGTATTAACCCTAAAGGCCGATAACCGGGGTGAGGGAGGTATCTTTTCTTTATACACCCTGGTAAGGCGGCAAAAGCGCTGGCTCGTAATACCGGCCATGCTGGGTGGTGCAGCCTTGCTGGCCGATGGTATGATCACGCCTCCTATCTCTGTTACCTCCGCAATTGAAGGTTTAAAACAGATCGATTCATTTAAACACGTAACACAATTGCAGATATTGGCCATTGTGCTCGCCATCCTTGCTTTGCTCTTCTTCCTGCAACGATTCGGCTCCGCTTCCATCGGCAAATTATTCGGTCCCATCATGATCGTGTGGTTTGGAATGCTGGCCGTTTTTGGCTTTGTGCATTTTACAGATGACCTCAGCATTTTCAAGGCCTTCAATCCTTACTATGCAGTTAAGTTATTGACTCAATATCCCAAGGGTTTCTGGTTGCTTGGTGCGGTGTTCCTTTGTACTACGGGTGCTGAAGCACTGTACAGTGATCTTGGCCACTGCGGCCGGGCCAATATCCGTTACTCATGGATATTTGTTAAAACCTGTTTGATACTTAATTACCTCGGACAGGGCGCCTGGCTGCTTTCCCAACATAGTGGAGATGTAATAACAGATGAGATCATCAAAGGCGGTTTCAATCCTTTCTTTGGCGTAATGCCGGAGTCTTTCCGTTTGGTAGGTTTGATCATTGCAACACTGGCAGCCATCATTGCAAGCCAGGCATTGATCAGCGGTTCGTTTACCCTTATCAGTGAGGCCATCCGCCTCAACCTGTGGCCACGTATGAAGATCAATTATCCTTCAGAAGCAAAAGGTCAGTTGTTCATTCCGGGTATCAACCTGCTGTTGTTCATCGGCTGTTGTACCATCGTGATCTATTTTCAAACATCCAGTGCCATGGAAGCCGCCTACGGTCTTGCCATTACCCTGTGTATGTTGTCAACCTCTATCTTATTTTCCAACTACCTGGTATCCAAAAGAACCTTCCCTTTTCTTATCTATGTTTACCTCATTGTTTATTTAGGATTGGAAGGCTGTTTCCTGGTGGCGAATCTGGATAAATTCAAACACGGTGGTTTTATCGCCCTGATGGTGGGCGGTGCCTTGTTTGGTGTGATGTATGTTTGGTTCAGGAGCAGGAAGATCAAGAACCGGTACGTGGAATTTGTTCGGCTGGAAGAATACATTTCCAAGCTGGAAGAATTGAGCAACGATATTACCGTGCCTAAGTATGCAACGCACCTGGTGTACATGACGAGTGCTAATAATCCCAAAGAAATTGAACACAAGATCATCTATTCCATTTTAAGCGGTAAGCCAAAGCGTGCAGATATTTACTGGTTTGTGCATGTGGATACGCTGGATGATCCATACACCTGCGAATACGTGGTAGAGCATATCATCCCCAATGACATCATCCGGGTAGAGTTCAGGCTTGGGTTCCGTGTGGCGCCAAGAGTGAACCTGATGTTTAAAAAAGTAGTGGAAGAACTGGTGGCCAACAAGGAAGTGAATGTAACGAGCCGTTATGAAAGCCAGCAGCGCAATAATGTGGTGGGTGATTTCCAGTTTGTGGTAATGGAGAAATTCCTGTCAACAGATCATGAATTGCCTTTTACAGAAAAGCTCATCATGCAATTATACTTCTGGATAAAGGAGATCTCACTGAGCGAAGAAAAAGGTTTTGGCCTGCAGCAAAGCAATGTGGTGGTTGAAAAATACCCGTTGATCGTTGCACCGCCCAGCAAGCTTCGCCTCAAGCGCATCTACATGGATGACGAAGAAGAGATCTAGTTGTTTATCAATCTTGCAAAATGAAAGGTATCACTTCAAAAGAGTTGCAGCAATTGCTGCAAACTTCCACCGATTTTCAACTCATTGATGTAAGGGAGCCGGATGAACATGCGGCTTTTAATATCGGCGGACAAATGATCCCTCTCAATGAGATCACCGCTAATATCGGCCAGATCGATAAAGAAAAAATGGTGGTATTCTATTGCCGTAAAGGCATCCGCAGCCAGTTTGCGATTCAAAAGCTGGAAGACAAATTTCCTTTTGATAATTTGTACAATCTTATCGGTGGCACCGAATCGTGGAAGAGAACGTTTGAAGACATTTAAATCGTTGAAGGCGTTTAACGATTACGCTTCTCAATAGAATTGCTACATTTACAAACAACGTTCAACGGTTTACAGCTTTCAACGCTTCAACGTTTCTCCATGTCGTCAACAGTCATCTATATAATTATTGGTTACGTTGTGTTGCTGGCGCTGGCCTACCTGCTGCAGGAACGGTTTATATTCAAACCTGAAAAGCTCAAACAGAATTTCCAGTATAAATACGATGTGCCTTTTAAAGAATTATTTTTTGATGTGGAGGAAGGCGTACGCATCAATGGCCTGCATTTTCATGTTCCAAAGCCGCATGGATTGATTTTATATTTTCATGGCAACAGCCGCAGCATCAAAGGGTGGGCAAAATATGCAAAAGATTTTTCACGCTATGGTTATGATGTTGTGCTGGTAGACTATCGTGGCTTTGGAAAAAGTACCGGTAAGCGGAATGAAAAAGATATGCTGAACGACATGCAGTTTGTGTATGATACACTGGCAGCTACCTACCATGAAAATCACATCCTTGTGTATGGAAGAAGCCTTGGCAGCGGTTTTGCCACAAAGATCGCCAGCGACAACAAACCAAGATACCTGATACTGGATGCACCTTATTTCAATTTCAGGAAAACAGTGCAACGGTTTTTGCCAATACTGCCGGTAAAGTTTGTATTGCGTTTTCATTTGCGTACTGATAAATGGATCACCCGGGTAAACTGCCATACCTATATCATCCATGGCACCAAAGACTGGTTGATACCGATCAGCCAGAGTGAGAAATTACAGGCTTTGAATCCAAGAAAGATCACATTGATACGGATACAGGGTGGGGGACACAATAACCTGCCTTCCTTTCCTGAATACCATAATTTTTTAAGGGATATTTTAGCACTGTAAAAACTTTGCGGCGATGTGCTTTTCATTAAGCGTTGATCGATTCCAAACTGTTAACCGGGCTATTAACAAAATGATATGAACAATAAAAGAAAGACAATCCTGTTTCGCTGGCTCAAAGTAATTACGCTGTTCTATGCCGTCATCGGCATTGCGTTGTTTTACCTGCAGGATCATTTTTTATTTCATCCCACCAAAATTGAACGCAATGTTGCCTGGAAATTTGAGGTGCCGTTTGAAGAAATGGATCTGCCCTTTAATAAAACAGATACCATTAACCTGGTAAAATTCTTTCCGGTAAATACAGTGCGGAGAGGTGTGGTGCTTTACTTTCATGGTAACAAAGAGAACATTGGCCGCTATGCAAAATATGCTGCCAACTTTACCAAAAATGGATATGAAGTTTGGATGGAAGATTATCCCGGCTTTGGTAAAAGTATCGGTGCAAGAAATGAAAAATTATTGTATCGCCAGGCGGAGCAGTTGTATAAAATGGCAGCCACAAAGTATCATGCAGACAGTATCATTATTTATGGAAAATCATTCGGCACCGGTATTGCTGCTTATGTTGCTTCGGGCAATACTGCCCGGCAATTGATCCTCGAAACACCCTACTACAGCATTCCTGCCCTGTTCAGTTGTTATGCGCCCATTTATCCTTCGGAAAGAATGGCCAACTATAAAATACCCACTAATGAATTTCTTGAAACAGTAAAGTGCCCGGTCACAATTTTTCATGGTACAGATGATGGTGTTATTCCTTACCGCTCTGCTAAAAAATTAAAAGAAGTGTTGAAGCCCAAAGATCAATTTATTACAATTGAAGGCGGCACACATCATAACCTGAATGACTTCGACCTCTTTCATCAAAAGCTGGATAGTGTATTGAAAAAGGATTAACCACCGCATCCGCCACATCCTCCGCCTCCGCAACCACTGCCACAACCGCCGCCGCCGCTGCTTCCACCGCAGGATGATACGCTGGTCCAGTCACTGCCGTTCCATCGTTGATGTTGTGGAGTATAGTAATTAAAGTCGCTGCTCAGGAAAGCATATTCAGCAAACCCTGCAACGGCTGCGGTGCCGAGGACCGAAAAATTGTTTACCACATTATCACTGGCACCCGCTGCATTTTGACGTTCCCAGAATTCCTCTACCATATCCTTTACCATTTTGGTATAAGAGAACATGGATAAGATCAGCAGGCTGATCCCGGCAAAGACTGCCATCATCATTATTAAAAAGCCCACTGGTTTGTCATTGGCGATTCCCTGTAACATTCTTATTATTCCGGCCAGCAACACAATACCCGGAATGATCAATTTTGGGTAATCTACCTTTTGAGAAAAGCGCTGCAGTTTTTCAAAGGATGGATGTTTCAAGGCATCACTGTCTGCGAGCCCAAGTCCTTCGAGATATGAAAACGGGTCGCCGTTTTTGTAACCGTTGATCAATGCAGGCAGCAAAGGATTTTTTTCTGCGGCTTCCTGTGACAATGGAAGATCCAGTATCCTGTACCCGCTGCCGGATGTTTCTATGATGCCTCTTTTGAGCAGGTCTACCAGTGCTGTTTGATAAGATCGGTGTGGACCGTGGATGAACCTGGTGATCTCAAACACCGTAAACTGCTGCGGCATATTGGCAAAAATGATCTGCTGCAGCCGCTGTTCTTTATTCTTCTGGGTAAGCCAGGTGATGGCGAGCCCGGCCATACAAATGATGGAATAATAAAGTAGAAAATCTGGTCCCTTCCTGTGATACAAATTGACAGCTGGTATAAAGATGAGTAGTGCAACTGAAAAAATAAGTACCACTCTTTTCAAAAATGCCGCATCATAAATATCTTCATCAATGGTTGAAGAAGCAGCGTTGGCTGGCGGCCAGACACTGGCTGGTGGCGCTGATTGGAAGGTTGCTTCGTACAGTTTTAAGGTTTCAGCGTACCAGTTTACATGTTTTAATTTTTCTTCAGGGCCGCCCTTACTTGGATGATGATGGAGGTCCTGTTGCAGCGTGTTTTTACAAAAATCAATCCAGTAATTTTGGGTGTAGGTCAGGTGCATGTGCCATACTTCATCTACGATCTCAGAAGGGGAAGCGCCTATGGGAGAAATGCAGCAGAGAAAAATAAATCTTTTGTATTCTTCAATGGCTTGCTGAGTGAAAGAAACCGACCAGTTGTTTTGCTGAGCTAGTTTTTTGGAGAGTGGGTAACTTGAGTAAGGGTCGTCTAAACTAAAGTTTTGAATTTTTTCCCACAACTCCTGTTGTGAAAGTTTGTTCATTTTTCACAAAATTATAGTGATAAAAGGGGCAGGTCCAAATTTTCAATGTTACCAAATTGTTGTCATTGTTCGGCAAGCTGAACCTGCTTAGCCGTAACAGTTAGTTTATAAGTGGCACCCACCTTCAGGGCATAGTTTTCATTGGAGTGGCCAACAGGAAAATTAAAACAAATGGGATATTGATATTTCTTTACTACTTCATGGAGTGCCTGGAAAACGGTTTTTCCAAAAGGGCGCTCTGTATCCTTGATATCCGTAAAGCCACCAATGACCAGGCCGGCCAGTTTGTCGAGTTTACCGCTTCGTTTTAACTGGTACATCATTCGGTCGATGCTGTAAATATATTCACCAATATCTTCTATAAAAAGCAGTTTGTTGGTGGTGTTGATATCAGACGGGGTGCCAATCATGTTCACCAGCAATGCTAAATTTCCGCCGACCAATTCGGCGGTCGCTGTTCCTTTGTTGTTAAAGGAAAATACGGCGGATCTGTATGTGGATTTTTTGCCTGTGAGGGCTTTGTGCAATGATTGAATGTATTCGTTATTGTTTTCACCATCGTTAAAAGCTGCTGCCATTGGAGAATGCAGGGTGGCAATTTTTAACCTGGCGGGAATATGACAATGCAACACCGTGATGTCGCTGTAACCGATGATCCACTTTGGATTTTTTTTAAATCTTGAAAAATCCAGTTGGTCAACGATCCTGCTAACACCATAGCCGCCACGTCCACAGAGGATGGCATTGATCTGCTCACTGTCAAGCATGGCCTGTAATTCCGTTAACCGCTCTTCATCGGTTCCTGAAAAATAATTGTCAGAGGCACTGCCCAGGGTGTTGCCGACCATTACGGTAAAGCCCCATTGCTGCAGGGTTGCAATGCAGCTCGCTGCTTTTTCCCTGGTCATGTAGCCAGCAGGACAAGTGAGGCCGATAGTATCACCTTTTTTTAAGTATGGAGGAAGTTTGATCATTTTATTTCTCTTAAACTGCAACCTGTTGTTGTAACGGACAGTAAATGTTTAACGCCACATTTGAGCGCTACATTGTTTTTTTGATGACCAACCGGGAAATCAAAACAAACGGGATAACTGAATTTTTTCACTTTTTCAAGTACGATCTCCTGCAGGTTTTTATTGAATTCCTCTGCCGGATCTTCCGAAGCTTTTATTTTAAAACCACCAATGATAAGGCCCTTTAGTTTCTCCAGTTTGCCGGTGCGCTGAAGATTCCAGAACATCCGGTCGATGCTGTACAGGTATTCGCCGGTATCTTCTACAAACAATATCTTTCCATTTGTATTCAGATCGCTTTTACTGCCCGCCAGCGTTTCAATCGTTTTCAAATTTCCACCTACCAATGCTCCGGTTGCTTTGCCCGGCCGGTTGGTTACATTGGGCGCTACATTGTATTGCATTGTTTCACCGGTCAAACATTTCCTGATGGAATCGATCGTATCACGCTGTACCTGTTCCGCCGCATTCCAGTCTGCCGGAAAACTGTTGCACATTTTTGAATGGATAGAAGCGATGCCAAAATTTCTATTGAGGTGGCAATGTAACACCGTTGCATCACTAAAACCGATGATCCATTTTGGATGTTGTACAAACCTGGTAAAATCCAGCGCATCAATAATTCTTACAGCACCGTAACCGCCTCTTGCGCACAATACTGCCTTGATTATTTTGTCATCCAGCAGTCGCTGCAGGTCCCTGGTTCTTTCATCATCCGTACCGCCCAATGTGCCGTCTTTTTTTCCAACTGTTTCGCCAACCTCAACCTGGAAACCCCATTCCTTTAGTTTGTTTACTGCCGGCTGAATGTCTTCATTGCTGATAAAACCAGCAGGACAGGTAATGCCAATCAAATCTCCTTTTTTTAAATAAGGAGGAATGGCAGTAATCCTTTCGGGGTCATCATCTATCATGCTGCCGGCCGCCATGGAGGTAAATGCAGCGCCCAGTGGCAGAAGTGAACCAAGAAATTTTTTTCTTTCCATGTATCAAAAATAAAGGTGCCTGTCAGCTTGATTGAAAGTAAGGATTTCTTTGATTCACTATTCACGATTGATCATTCCCCACCTTACAGCTCAAATCCTAATCCGCCCTGCAATGCTTTCCGGTAATTTTTAAGATCAAACTTATAATAATTGGGCGCTTTGTGTGCAACACCCTTTTTTGTTTCATTGAGTTTTTTTAAGATCCTCGTACCGATGATCTTTCGCTGAAAATTGCGCCTGTCGAGCTGCCTGTTCAAAATAGTTTCATACAATTTTTGTAACTCCGGCATCGTAAATTTTTCGGGTAGCAGGTTATAGCCAACCGGGTGATAATTCAAATTGGATTGCAGTTGTTTTAATGCCGTCTCTAAAATGTCCCTGTGATCCAGTATCATGCCTGGCAGGGAATGTACATTGTGCCATTCACAGGCTGCAGAAAAGGAATCAGGGATCGGTTGTACAAGACTAAAATCGACCAGGGCCGTATACCCAACAGATAAAAACCGTTCAAACATCCAACTCTCTTTCATTTCCACCCCTACATTTTTCAGGAACTGCTTATTAATGGCCTTCGTAGATCTTTCGGGATTGCTGAACACATGAAACTGCTGCATAAAAATATTGTCGAGCCCGGTGCGGTTCTTCAAAATACGCTGCGCCGCGTCGTCCATGTGTTCTTCTTTCAGGATAAAACCACCAGGCAGTGCCCAGAGGTCAGCATATTTTACTTTCAGCAGCAACACTTTCAGCTCGTTCTCATGAAAGCCGAAGATGACGCAGTCAACCGAAATATTCCGTAAATAGATCTCGTGTCCTTTTGCAAAATGGGCACTGATCTCTTTTTCAAAGCTCATATATATAAAATTAAGCCTCCGTGGGCAGATTCAAAATAAAACTTGCACAGGTAAGATTTATGTATTATCATTGTGTCTTGGTGACACAATGATAAATCAAAAAACTTGCATTTATGAAAAAAAACTCCTTCTTTTTTATGTTGTTCTTTGCTGCTTCAGCAGTTACAGCCCAAAGTAAAACCGACAGTGCTGCAACCGCCCTGGTAGCCAAAATGAGCCTTGAGGAAAAAGTAAACCTGGTAGTAGGTATGGGAATGAATATCCCGGGTGTTAACCTGGGTAATGGTAGCGGTACTGGTGTTGGACAGATCATGGATAAGGTTCCGGGAGCTGCCGGCACTACTTATGCCCTGCCGCAACTTGGTTTGCCTGGCACCGTGGTAGCCGATGGCCCCGCTGGTTTACGCATCAGTCCTGCCAGGGAAGGAGATAAAAATACGTATTATGCTACTGCATGGCCGGTGGCCACCTTGCTGGCTTCTACCTGGGATACTAAACTCGTGCAGCAGGTAGGTGCAGCCATGGGCAATGAGGTAAAAGAATATGGTGTGGATGTGTTGCTTGGCCCGGGAATGAACATTCACCGCAATCCATTGGGCGGCAGAAACTTTGAATACTATTCCGAAGATCCGCTGGTATCAGGTAAAATGGCCGCTGCGATGGTAAACGGCATTCAAAGCAACGGCGTAGGCACCTCTATCAAACATTTTGCAGCTAATAATGAAGAAAAGAACCGGAACACCATAAATGTGATCATGAGTGAAAGGGCATTAAGAGAAATTTACCTGAAAGGTTTTGAGATCGCCGTAAAAGAATCAAAACCATGGACGGTAATGAGTTCCTACAATAAACTCAATGGCACTTATACATCAGAAGAATACGACCTGCTGACTACCATCCTTCGTAAAGAGTGGGGTTTTAAAGGTATTGTGATGACCGATTGGTTTGGCGGAAGAGATGCGGTGGCACAGATGAAAGCGGGCAATGACCTGTTGATGCCCGGTACCGGCAACCAGAAAAAAGCCATCACCGAAGCGGTGAAAGCAGGCACGCTGGATGTGAAAATCCTGGATGAAAATGCGATGCGGATCGTAAAATATATCCTGGGTACCCAGGCCTATAAAAAATATGCATTCAGTAACAAGCCTGATCTGAAAGCACATGCTGTCATTGCACGAAAAGCGGCTGCTGATGGAATGGTGTTGCTGCAAAACAAAGACAACGCATTACCGCTGACAGCAGCAAAAAATATTGCTGTATTTGGTATCACTTCCTACGACTTTGTAAGTGGCGGTACCGGCAGTGGTGATGTAAATGAAGAATATACCATTTCCCTGGTACAGGGGCTTTCAAACGCAGGTTTTAAACTTGATGAAAAATTGACTTCGGCTTACCAGCAATATGTAAGCGCAGAAAAAGCCAAACAACCCAAAAAGAATTTCTTCGAGGAGTTCATGAATCCAACACCCCGTGTTACCGAAATGCCGCTTGAAGGTAGTGTCATAACAAACAAGGCAACAGAAGCAGATGTAGCGCTGATCACCATTGGCAGAAATGCTGGCGAAGGCAGCGACCGCAAAGTAGAAAACGATTTTAACCTGAAGGCAGAAGAAGTTTCGCTGATCGAAAACGTAAGCAACGCATTTCATGCACAGCATAAAAAAGTAATAGTGATCATCAATGCAGGTGGCGTGATAGAAGTAGCAAGCTGGAGAGATAAAGTAGACGCTGTTTTGATGGCATGGCAACCCGGTCTTGAAGCAGGCAATGCGGTAGCCGATGTGCTGAGCGGTAGAGTAAACCCAAGCGGCAGGCTGGCCACTACCTTCCCGGTAAAATATGATGATGATGTGACGGTTAAAAATTTCCCGGGTAAAGAGTTTCCTGAAAAGGCGGAAGCTGGTATGATGGGTATGAAAGCCATCCCCGCTGAAGTTACTTATGAAGAAGGCATTTATGTTGGATACAGGTATTACAACAGTTTCAATGTAAAACCAGCATACGAGTTTGGTTATGGTTTGAGCTATACTGATTTTACTTTCAGCAATATTAAGCTGGCCAGTGCGGATTTTAAGAACCGGATGTTTGTGGTAGTAACGGTTACCAATACTGGCAAAACTGCCGGCAGGCAGGTGGTGCAATTGTACCTCAGTGCACCTGGTAAAATACAGAAACCAACAGAAGAGTTGAAAGGATTCAGCAAAACAGTCATGCTGCAGCCCGGTCAGAAACAGGTGGTTACTTTTGTTATCACCGCTGCAGATCTTGCATCCTTTAATACCGCTTCCAGTGCCTGGGTAGCAGATGCCGGAAAATATGAAGTAAAGATCGGTGCATCCAGCACTGACATCAAACAAACTGCTTCTTTTAACCTTGCAGCCGACATCATTACGCAACAGTGCAATAAGGTATTGGCACCGCAGGAAACCATCAACGAATTACAGCATCAATAAGTGTTGGTTTTGGTATACGAAAAAACTCCCTGTTCCCGGGGAGTTTTTTTATTGAATGTGATTGGTTTAAAAGATCAGCCTTCTGACCTTACCGGGTAGCTTTCAGTAACGGCTTCCTGTCCGTCGAGCGATACCACTTTTAGGCGGTAATACACAAGATTAGAGAGGATGATGGTGTTGTTTAACACGGCTTCATATTTTCCGTTGGTTGAAGCCGGGCTGGTCCTTCTTTTAACCGTGCTGAAGTTTTTATTGTCTTCGCTTAACTGCAATTCAAACCTGGCTACCTGGAACTGGTTATCCGCCTCCCAGGATACTTTAAATCCATTGTCGGCAGATTTGATAGAAAGGTTGATGATCTTCAGTGCGGCGATCGCAGGCGAAAGCGATGCTACATTTTTTGAAGAAACGGTGGTTTGGCTCTTAGCGCTTACGAAGCTGAGAACGAGGGCTGCTGTTGCAACCGATGTAAAGAATGTTTTCATATTGAACGGGTTTATGTTTGGTACTGTCTTTTCAGGAACTGTGCCAGAGGGCCAAACCCTTTGTGGCAAAGGGTTTGGATAAAAACCGGGTGACCCGCTTTTTCCATATTCCGGAATAATGGCCAAAATTTTTTCCGGTAAATAAAAAAAAGAAGCATTTTGAGACTTGGTCAATATGCAGGTGGCTTGATAATTGTTAACTCCGTTCGGGTTAAGCCTTGCTGGCTACCATGCATCAATGGCATTTAAATAGCCGGTCCATCCCCCTGCAAAACTTTTTTTAATTCTACCCAACCCTTTTTCTTCCGGGCGAAGTTTATATTGTAAAGGGAAATTTTTTAACCCAAACAGCAATTCTTGGAAACACCGCTTCACACAATGATACAGGGCTGCCGGAAACAGCAGATGCAGAGCCAGCAGCAATTGTATAAATATTTCTATCCCGAAATGATCAAAGTATGCTTTCGGTACGCTGCAGATGCAGACGGTGCCGGAAGTATTTACAACAATGCCATGCTAAGGGTTTTCCAAAACATACATACGTACAGTGAAGAAGGTAAACTGGGTGGCTGGATCAAAGCCATCGTGGTGAATTGCTGTATTGATTTTTGCAAAAAGAAAAACATTTTCAAAAATACCGTGCCTGCCATCAATGAAGATGAAGTGACGGTTGAACCGGATGTATTGAACAGGATTTCTTACAAAGAAGCACTGCAGGTGATCAACCAGTTGCCTGCAGCTACTGCCACCGTGTTCAGGTTGTTTGTGTACGAAGGGTTAACGCATAAACAAATAGGGGAACATTTGAACATCAGCGAAGGAACCAGCAAATGGCATGTAAGCGAGGCGAAAAAGTTATTGAAAAAAAAGTTCGAACAACAATATGAAAACAATTATACTTTAAATGCAACAAGATAATAACATAGAAAATAAACTCCGGGAGCTGGAAGAAGAACAACTGCCTGATCTCAGTAATATGGACGCCCACTGGCAGCAGATGGCAGCCATGTTACAGCCGGCGGCAGTGCCGGTAAAACAGGGGTGGCCAAAATGGATGATGAATGCCTTATCGGTAGCGGCGGTGGCCGTAATGATCGGTGGCGCCATGTGGTATCTGTCATCCCAAAAGCAGCCTGGTAATACGGTCGCTGTGCAAACTGCCGGCAGCCCGCAAATTGAAAGAGAAACAGTGGCCATTGCAGTTAGCGATACGCCAGGTAATGAAGCAGGGGATGCTGTAAGTCCGGTAGCTCCTGTTCAAAGTCAACAGCAAACGAGTGAGGGAACTGACTTTGCCGCTGATGCAGGCGGTTCCATATTCGACAGTTTAAAAATAAGTTTCACCGATTGCAATACCTGCCCTTCCAAACAAACAGGCAACATTGTTGAAAGCAGCGCAGAAAGAAAAATAATGCTTCAACAGTTTTTCGGGCAATTGGAAAAGCCGGCACAGCAATTTATCATTGATAACAACAGGGATACCTTGCTGCAGTTTGAAGAAGGAACAGCGCTGCTCATCCCGGCGCAAACTTTTGGAGGAATGAACGGGATTGAAATAACTGCTAAAGAATTTTATAAAAGATCCGACATCATATTGAATCAGTTGCATACCACCAGTAATAAAGAACAGTTGATAACCGGTGGGATGCTGCAGTTGAATGCAAGCTATAAAAACATGGCAGTACAGGTAGATAAGCAAAAGCAATTGCTGTTGTTTATGCCCGATACAAGCAGCAGGATGGAAGCAATGCAGTTGTTTTACGGGGAAGAGACCAAAGAAAGTACTGATACCGGAAATGGTAGAGCTGAAGTGCTGACAGCAGGCATCTCCAAAGGCAAACCTGTTAACTGGATTTCACAACCACAAAGATTCAGCAGGCGCAGTTCGATAACACAGGTAAAAGTATTGAACCTGGTGAACATGCCTTACCAGGTAAAGGAAAAGAATGGAAAGAAAACAGCTTTCTTCCTGGTTGGTGAAAGTGGAAACTTATCAAAAGTTGCGATAAAAAAAGCCCTGAAAGAAAAATATGGATATGATAAGGTCAGGCTTCACAACGCGGAATGGTGGGAAGTACATGACCGAACCATAACATGGACCGATACAAGTAGCGGTTATTTCAATAGTTTTTACGCAACTAAGATCGGTGACTCCATATGGATGGAAAAAGATGTTGCCGATAAATATAAACTGGCAGCAACTGCTGTAAGAACCGTACCGGCTGCTGACTATCGTATGCCCGTTAGCTTTAGAGGTGATCGTTCGGAAGCCCGCAATTTGCCAAAGCAACTGGATACATTGAGTGCATCGGTAGCACAGTCCCTGCAAAACAGGTATGCCGTCGATATCTCTCAACTGGGCTGGATCAATAGCGACCGGTTTTACAGCGACAGCAGGAAAAAGGAAGATCTTATTGCTGACCTTGGCGATGCCGCCGGCAATTATTACACGATGCTTATTTTCGATCATCTCAATTCAATGATGACAGGAACAGTGAATGGCAGTAAAGTGAAGTTTCAAAACCTGCCCATCGGTGAGCCTGTAAAAGTCATCAGCATCGGTATCAACAAAAACGGTGAAACCGTTTATTCGGTAACCAGCGCAACCACCGGCATGGAAGAATTAACAGGAATACATTTCGAATCAACATCCGCATCCGGCCTGAAAACTGCATTGAGCAAAATGGATCAATAGACTTTGAGGGTCAACTTTTCCATGCGCCGTCCCGCCACCTGGCAGGACGGCTTTTTTAATGATTTCACAAAGCCCAAAAAAACAGAACCGCCAATGGCTTTTTTTTGTAGCGTTGTGTGTTTGTGCGATGCTTCATTTGTTGTTTGTTCGTTGAGTCCAATTAAGGTATTTTTGCAGCAATTGTTTTGTTGCATATAGCTGTACCAGTACAAGTGAGTGACACAACGATGCATAATAGTAGCACAAAAGACCATTACAAAAAATGAACAATCCAGCAAGATATTTAATTACCGCAGCGCTTCCTTACGCCAATGGTCCCGTGCACATCGGCCACCTGGCAGGTTGTTATTTGCCTGCGGATATTTATGTACGTTATTTAAGGGCGCAAAAAAGAGATGTAAAATTTATTGGCGGCAGTGATGAGCATGGGGTTCCCATCACCATCCGTGCCATGAAGGAAGGCATTACACCACAACAGGTGGTTGACCGTTATCATGCCCTCATCAAGGAAAGCATGCAGCAGATGGGTATATCCTTTGATATCTATTCCCGTACTTCCAATAAAGTACACCACGAAACTGCTGCGGCATTCTTCAAAAAAATGTATGATGATGGCTTGTTTGAAGAAAAGGAAACGGAGCAGTATTTTGATGAAAAAACGAATACATTTTTGGCCGACCGGTATATCACCGGCACCTGCCCGGTTTGTGGCAATCCCAACGCTTATGGCGACCAGTGCGAAAGATGCGGCACTTCCCTTTCGCCGGAGCAATTGATCGATCCCAAAAGTGCGCTGAGTGATGCCGTGCCGGTAAAGAAAAAAACGAAGCACTGGTATTTTCCTTTGCAGCAGTATGAACCCTGGTTAAAAGAGTGGATCATTGAAGGGCATAAAGAGTGGAAGAATAATGTGTACGGGCAATGCAAAAGCTGGCTCGACAATGGGCTGCAGCCAAGAGCAATGACCCGTGACAGTAACTGGGGTATTAAAGTTCCCCTGCCTGGTGCAGAAGGTAAGGTATTGTATGTTTGGTTTGATGCACCCATCGGCTATATTTCCGCTACCAAAGAGCTTACCGATCAGTGGGCGGATTACTGGTGTAAAGAAGATACCAAGCTGGTGCATTTTATCGGCAAGGATAACATTGTGTTCCACTGCATCATCTTCCCTTCCATGCTGAAAGCGCATGGTGGCTTTGTGCTGCCGGATAATGTGCCTGCCAATGAATTTTTAAATATCGAAGGAGAAAAAGTAAGTACGAGCCGCAACTGGGCGGTGTGGGTGCATGAATACATTAAAGATTTCCCGGGCTGTGAAGATGTACTCCGTTATGTACTTTGCGCCAATGCGCCGGAAACAAAGGACAATGATTTTACCTGGAAGGATTTCCAGGACAGGAGTAACAGTGAGTTGTCGAATATCTTTGGAAATTTCATCAACCGCACCTGGGTGCTGATGCATAAATTATGCGGAGGCAAAGTGCCGAAGCTGCACGAAGATATCCTGGATGATAAAGATAAAGCTTTGATGGAGGCAATTGAACATTCCAAGCTCAAGATTCAAACGCTGATTGAAGAGTTTAAGTTCCGGGATGCATTGTTTGAGGTGATCGACCTGAGCCGTACCGGCAATAAGTACATGCAGGAAAAAGAACCCTGGATCGTAGCGAAAAAATTGGCCTCCCCAAACCCCTCCGAAGGAGGGGCTTCAGACACTGCTGATGAAAAGAAGTCTTATAATTATCAAACGGCTGATCCACATATTTACGGATTATTGAAAAAATTTGTTGAAGAACACAGATCCAATCCTACCGAAGCAGAAAATATTTTGTGGCAGATGGTAAGGGGTAAAAAACTTGACAGTTACAAGTTCAGGCGGCAGCATATCATTGGATCGTACATAGCAGATTTTGTATGTATTGGTCAAAAATTAATTATTGAGGTAGATGGCCTTTTACACTATGTTCCGGAAAATGTTGTCAGTGATGCAGAAAGAACTGCCGAATTAAACAAGCTGGGTTTTGAAGTAATGCGTTTTACAAATGATGAAGTACATAACAATCCAGATTATGTTTTAAATAGTATTCTCTCCAGGTTAACGGAAAAGAGCGGTAAAGCATCGGTATCCGGGAACCCTCCCTTGGAGGGCAGGGAGGCAGCTCAAAAAAGCATCGACAATTGCCTGCATTTATGTTTGCAGTTATCTGCCAACCTTGCCATTTTGATCAATCCATTTTTACCCAACACTGCAAAGACAATGTTGGGAATGATGAAGGTGGTGGATAAAATGCTGGATTGGGAAAATGCCGGCAGGATCAATTTATTAAAGGTTGGATACTCATTGAGAGAGCCTCAATTATTGTTCAGGAAGATTGAAGATGCGGAGATTGCGGCACAGGTAGAAAAATTAAAAAGCAGGGCGTCCCAAAATCCCTCCAAAGGAGGGACTTTGGAACCTACGAAAAATGAAGAGTCTAAAACGGTAGCCGAAATCAGGAACCCTCCTTTGGAGGGCAGGGAGGCTTCTAAATCAGAAATCCAATTCGACGATTTTGCAAAGATCGACCTGAAAGTGGGTACCATCGTAGCAGCAGAAAAAGTAGAGAAAGCAGATAAACTATTGAAATTGCAGATCGATCTGGGTTTTGAAACACGAACCATTGTAAGCGGTATTGCCCTGCATTTTCAGCCGGAGACAATTGTAGGAAAACAGGTAGTAGTAGTAGCGAATTTAGCGCCAAGAAAAATGAGGGGTATTGAAAGCAATGGCATGATCTTAATGGCAGAAGATGCCGCTGGTAAATTGAAATTTGTAACACCCGATGAAGCGGTGGACAATGGCAGCGGTGTTAGTTAATCTTTTTCCGGTAGTGAGCAGAAGCTGTTTGCAGGTATGCTTTCATTTCATGTATCAACGTATCAGCCCCGTTAAAGCGGGGCTTTTTTAACAGGTCATCTTTACGGCCGGTATCATTTTTATAATCGTAACAATAAACTGCTTTGCCCTCCATGGCATCAAACCCAAGGATATATCTTTCATTGATGGCATGATAAATGGCGCTGTTGGTTTTGGTGAAAACAGTGCGGTGCATGTTGAGCGCTGTATCTTTTAAGCTAACGCCATAGCTTAGCAGGCTGTCTTTAAAGCCGCTGTAGTAAAGGATCGTATTCATCACATCTGTTTGGCTCACGGGGGCCGAAACTACATGCTGTATTTCGCTGGAGGGATCGTAAATAAACAGCGGGATCCGGAAACTTTCCACCACATCAATGTTGATCTTTTTCAGGTTGGCTGGCGTCCAGTGATCGGAACAAAAAATAAACACCGTGTTTTTATACCATGGTTGCTGAGCAGCGCTGCGAAAAAATTGCTCAAGGCAGTCGTTATAATATTGCATGGTTTTCATTTGTGCCGTAGTGTTTTTAGCAGGAAACCTGTTGTTGAAACTGGCCGGCACATCATTGGGAAAATGGGTGCTGATATTATACTGCACCGAAAAAAAAGGTTCTTTTACTTTCGCCAGTTGCTGTGCCATAAAATTCAGCACATATTCATCATGCAGGCCCATGGTATGCTTTTCCATTTGCCGGTAACCCGGAATGTTTTCCATGCTGTAATAATGCTGTATACCCAGCCAGCGGCAGCATTGGGCAAAACCAAAATCATCATAGTTATCACCGATAAAAAAAGAGGAGTTGTAATTTTTTTTAGCCAGTTCATCACCGATCGCTGTATGATTGATAGAAACAAAACCCGAATGGTACAATGGAATGTCCGTCATGGTTGGAACACCTGCCAGCAGCGCTGTGATGCCCTTGTTGGAACTGTACGAATAACTGAAAGCGTTACTGAAATAAGTGCTCTTCTGAACAAGGCTATCTAAAAAAGGCATCGCTACTTTGTCGGCACTGCTGCTGTCAAAAAAATCAGCCGGCACACTTTCCATAATAAAAAGAATGATATTTTTTGGAGTAGTTGCGGCACTGTTGTTTTTTTTACGAATTGAAAATAATTTAACCCGTTCCTCATCGGGCATGTATTTTTTGTCAGGGATCAGTATTTCATTGCGCCGGTAAAGCGAGTATAAAAAGGTATGAAAAGAGTTTTGTACCAATGGTAACTGCACTGGCTTGACAGCTGTGAGTGGGTAAGTGGGTACTGTTTTTTTGCTGCCATTGATTAAGAACAGCAGGCAAAATAAAAGCATCAATGCATTGCTGAGGTAGAAATGAACATTTGAATTAGCTGCAGCGGAAAGACGGTCCAGGTGTTTGTAAACGGATGTGCCGATGATAATACAAAATACCAGTAAGGCCATCGATATTACTATAACAATGCCAGTTCCGTTTTGCAATGGATTCCTCAATACATAGAGCAGGTCTGCATCTGCACGCTGCAGGTGAAAACGGAAATAGAAAATGTCTACCGTGTTTAGTAAAAGCGCTGTTGTGTTGGCAATGGTAAACAACAGCAGGATCGCTTTTTTAACAAAAGGATATTTAAAAAATTTACCGCAGGCCATTAATAGGATCAGCAATGGGAAATTGATCAGTACAATAGAAAAGACATCATACAGTACCGACCATTTTACCAGTTTGAAAAGATCTGCGGCTGATTGTAAAGCCCAATGATCTGTAATGCTGTAATTCTTATAAAAGAAAATGCATTTTAGAAGGCATGATAAAATAAGTAGCTTTAGAAAAAATAATAAAGCAGGTTTTTCCTGTTTTGCAAAGCCTTTGAGTAACTGAAAAAATTTCATGTAGGATGAAGAAAAATAGTTTCCTCCTGAACAAATATACGGTCACGGTTTTTATTTTACTGGCATACTTTGCCGGTGATGTGTGGCTGCACAAAGGAATGGCGAGGATACTGCTGCCTGCATCATTTGCCGGGGAACGTAAGCAGGTGAATTTTGTGAATTGCGAACGGCAGTTGAAGATAAGAGGGAAAAATTGGGTGAAGGCTGTTAATACTACGGAGCGAATTGTAAAATTACCTGCTGATGTGGCCGGTTTTGAAATGGATGTATATTTTGATACTTCCAAAAACTGCCTCCTGCTGTACCATGATTCCACAGAATACTCGACCCTGCGAATCGAAGCTGTGCTGGATGTTTACCGGGCAAGAAAAATGACAGCGTCTCTTTGGCTCGATTTTAAAAATCTTTCTGCGGCTAATGAACGGCAGTCTCTGCAATACATGATTCAGCTCCGGCAGCAATATGCACTACGGGATAAAATGATCATCGAGTCTTCACACCCGGAATGCCTGCGCTATTTTTGCGACAGCAGTTTTTTTACCAGTTATTATGTTCCATTCTTTAATCCCTACCAGCTGGCCGGGCCTGCACAATCTGCAACCGTTGATACCATTGCATCCAACCTGAAACGCTATCCTGTTAGTGCGCTCTCGGGCTATTATTTTCAGTATCCATTCTTGAAAAAGTATTTCCCCAGCTTACCAATACTCACCTGGGCCGACAATTCCAAATTCAGTATTGCAGGCTACTGTTTTGATAAAAAATTGCAGGATGACGGACAGTTAAAGGTTGTATTGCATCCGTTCAACTATTAAATAGCACGCCGTCCCGATACACTAAAAAATTATTTTTGCATATATACTTTGTGACCCTTGCCGCCTTCCTGCCATGGTGGTTCATTCTTCCCAATTTATTTTTTCTCCCATTCAATAAAGCCTTAATTTCGGTTATAAAAATAGTTGTTTAACTAACTAATTTTCTTGTCATGTTAAAAAGAACGATCAAAAAAGTTGCGGTACTGGGTAGCGGTGTAATGGGAAGCCGCATCGCCTGCCATTTTGCGGGCGTGGGGTTGCAGGTACTGTTGCTCGATATACAACCGAAAGACCTGCCGGCCGATGCCAGCCCGGCAGCAAAAAATAAAATAGTAAATGATGCATTGGCGGCTGCTGTAAAATCAAATCCATCACCGGTATACACTGCAGATGTAGTAAAGAAGATCACTACCGGTAATTTCACTGACGACATGAAAAAGATCGCAGATTGTGATTGGGTGATAGAAGTCGTGGTGGAACGCCTCGATGTTAAGCAAAGCATTTTTGCAGAGGTGGAAAAATACCGTAAGCCAGGTACACTCATCAGCTCCAACACATCCGGCATTCCGATTCATTTGATGGCCGAAGGAAGAAGCGATGATTTTCAAAAGCATTTCTGCGGCACCCATTTTTTCAACCCGCCAAGATACCTGCGCCTGCTGGAGATCATTCCCTCTCCATATACTGATGAGGCAGTGATTGGTTTTTTAATGCAGTATGGCGACCAGGTGCTGGGTAAAACCACCGTGTTGTGCAAGGATACACCTGCTTTTATTGCCAACCGCATTGGTGTGTTCTCGATGATGGCCATCATGAACACGATGGAAAAACTGCAGTTGGGCGTGGATGATATTGATGCACTAACAGGGCCGGTGATAGGCCGACCTAAATCCGCTACATTCCGCACAGCAGATGTGGTGGGTATTGATACATTGGTGAAAGTGGCAAAAGGTGTAGCAGACAATTGTCCGGGCGATGAAGCAAAAGAACTGTTTGCCATCCCTGCCTGGCTTGATAAAATAGTGGCCAATAACTGGCTGGGCGATAAAACCGGCCAGGGATTTTTCAAAAAGACAAAAAGCGCTTCCGGTGAAAAAGAGATACTCACGCTCGACCTGCAAACGCTGGAATACGGCCCAAGAAAGAAGCCAAAATTTGCTACACTCGAAACGGCCAAACCTATTGAAGATATTAAAACAAGGTTAAAAGCGCTGTGCGCCGGCACAGATAAGGCCGGCGAATTCTATCGCCAATTCCACTATAATTTATTTGCGTATATCAGTCATCGGGTTCCAGAGATATCAGATGAACTCTACCGGGTGGATGATGCCATGATGGCGGGCTTTGGCTGGGAGATAGGGGCATTTGAGAGCTGGGATATACTCGGTGTTGCAAAAACAACGGAAGCTATGAAAGCCGCAGGTTTTAAAGTGGCCGCCTGGTTAGATGAGATGCTTGCTTCCGGTGCAACCAGCTTTTATAAAGTGGAGAACGGAAAGCGGCTCTGCTACGACGTTAGTAGCCGCAGTTACAGGACAATACCGGGTGGGGAAGCGTTTATTGTGATGAAGAATTTCCAGGACCAGCTTGTATGGAAGAACAGCGCCTGCCGCACTTATAATATTGGTGATGATGTGCTGGGGCTGGAATGGTACACCAAAATGGGCAGCATTGGAGGTGAAGTGCTCGAAGGAATCCAACAGTCAATCTCATTGGCAGAAAAGCAATACAAAGGACTGGTGATCGCAAACGATGGTCAAAATTTTTCTGCAGGTGCCAATGTTGGGATGATCTTTATGCTGGCCATTGAGCAGGATTATGATGAGATCGATATGGCGATCAGGATGTTCCAGGCAACCATGATGAGGGTTCGTTATTCTTCCATACCGGTAATACTGGCACCACACGGTCTTGCACTTGGCGGAGGCTGCGAGATTTGCCTGCATGCCGATAAAGTGGTGGCTGCTGCAGAAACTTATACAGGGTTGGTGGAAGTTGGTATCGGCGTAATACCGGGCGGCGGTGGTACCAAGGAATTTGTGTTGAGGGCATCCGATGAGTTGCACAGCGGCGAAGTTGACACCAATACTTTACAGAATCGTTTTCTTACGATCGCTACGGCTAAAGTTGCTACCTCGGCCCATGAAGCTTTTGACCTTGGTATCTACCGGAAGGGCAAAGACCAAATAATTATAAATCCGGGAAGAAGGATCGCCGAAGCAAAACAGGCAGTGGTGGAAATGTATGATGATGGCTATGTAATGCCCGTTCAGCGCAATGATATCAAAGTACTCGGCCGTGGTGCACTGGGCGCCATGTACGCCGGTATTAACGGCATGCATACTGCTAACTATGCCACCGATCATGATGTAACAGTTGCAAAAAAACTGGCCTGGGTAATGGCCGGGGGCGATCTGAGCGAAGCAACCTTGGTGAGTGAACAATACCTTCTTGATCTTGAAAGGGAAGCATTCCTTAGTTTATGTGGCGAAAAGAAAACACTGGAAAGGATCCAGAGTATCCTTAAAACAGGTAAGCCATTAAGAAATTAAATTACTTTTTTAGTTTGAAAAGAAGAGCGTGTTTTACATGCTCTTTTTTTTGTGTCAGTCTGTCGCAAAACACCCCTTACATTGACGTTTCCGCCGTTGACTAGATCAATATAGCGAACTAATTTTACATCCTCATCTTACAAAATAAAACAGGTCATATGAAAAAAACGGGTATCATCTTACTTACTTTATTTATTGTATGCTTCAGTGCTGAACCACTTTTTAGCCAGGTAAAGGAGCAGCATGGCTATGCACCGGTAAACGGCCAAAAGATATATTATGAGATCCATGGCGAAGGGAAGCCCGTTGTTTTACTGCATGGAGCATACATGTCGATCGATATGAACTGGAGCCAGTTGATTCCCGAACTGTCGAAGACCCGGAAAGTGATTGCATTTGAAATGCAGGGACATGGAAGAACGGCAGATATCGAAAGACCCTTTTCTTTTCCTGCACTTGCAGATGATATTTCGCAGGCAATGAAATACCTGCACATTGATAGTGCCGATGTGATCGGGTATAGCTTTGGCGGTACTGTAGCACTGCAACTTGCCATTGGGCATCCCACGGTGGTTAATAAATTGGTGGTGATATCAGCTGCCTACAAATCAGACGGATGGCTGCCGCAGGTAAGGGCAGCTTTTGAAACGTTTAAACCGGAATTTTTCGATGCCACTCCCTTAAAGCCCGAATACGAACGGATTGCTCCTGACCCAACACACTGGCGCAGTTTTGTTACCAGGATGATCGCATTCGGCAAGCAAGCCTATGATATGGATAGTGAAAAAATAAAAGCAATCAAAGCACCGGCATTACTGATCATGGGCGATAATGATGGCATTGACATGGAGCACAAGGCAAGCTTTTATAAACTGCTTGGCGGCGACAGATCCTCAGATATGGAAGGGCTCCCCAAATCGCAACTGGCCATTGTTCCGGGTACAACACACGTAACGCTGATGATGAATACAAATATGCTGTTAAGCTTTTTGAAACCCTTTCTCAGTATACCGGATCAATCAATAAAATAAAATCAATTGTATGGCAAGTGTAAGCACCTACCTGAATTTCGCAGGAAATACAGAAGAAGCATTCAATTTTTACAAAACAGTTTTTGGCGGTGAGTTCCTTGCTGGTAAGATCACCCGTTTCAGCGATATACCTGCTGCACCCGGGCAACCGCCGATCAATGAAGCGGATAAGAACCTCGTGATGCATGTAGAGTTAAGGATACTTGATTCCCATACTTTAATGGGTACAGATGCCCCGGAGTCCATGGGTTTTAAAGTGAATTTCGGCAATAACAGTTTCATTAACCTGCAGCCCGATACAAGGGAAGAGACCAAACAATTATTTGATAAACTATCCAACGGTGGTACAGTGGGGATGGAACTGCAGGATATGTTCTGGGGCGATTATTTCGGAAGCTGCACCGATAAATTTGGTGTGCAGTGGATGTTTAACTGTTCACAAAAGCCATAAGTTTTTTAACACGATATTTGATGATTAAAAAAAACAACAATGAAAAACAAATTTTATCCCTGCCTCTGGTTTGATGGCAATGCAAAACAGGCGGCTGAATTGTACACTGCGGCCTTTGACCAGGCTGTGATCACAGCCGACAACGGCATGGTAGTTATAACTGAAATAGGTGGTTGTAAGATAATGGGCCTGAACGGCGGACCCATGTTCAAACCCAATGCATCCATTTCCTTATTTGCCATTTTTGAAGATGCAGCAGCGGTGGATGCTGCCTGGAATCTATTGAGTGAAGAAGGCGTGGTAATGATGCCGTTAAATAATTATCCATGGAGCGAAAAGTATGGATGGGTGCAGGATAAATTTGGTATTTCCTGGCAATTGATGATCACAAGGACCGGTATGACTGAGCAAAAGATCATTCCTGCGCTTATGTTTACACAGGCCATGGCGGGTAAGGCAGAAGAAGCCATACAATTTTACACTTCAGTTTTTCCCGGCAGCGAAATAAAAGAGATCAGCCGGTACGAAAAAGGAGAGGGTGATGTGGAAGGAACGGTAAAGCATGGACGCTTTTTACTCGATGGCCAATTATTCGTAGCAATGGATAGCTCCATGGCGCATGCATTCGCATTCAGTGAAGGCGTTTCAATCGTTGTAAACTGCGATACACAGGAGGAGATAGACAAATACTGGAATGCCCTCACGGCCGACGGCGGGCAGGAAAGCATGTGCGGATGGTTGAAAGACAAGTACGGTGTTTCGTGGCAGATCGTTCCGGCGATACTGGGTAGTTTAATGTCTGATAAAGAAAAAGGACAACGGGCCATGCAGGCATTGATGAAGATGAAAAAATTGGACATTGCCGCATTGCAGCATGCATAAGATTTTTCAGGTATAGCATGAATAGAAGCCAGGTCTGTTTAGTAAGGACCTGGTTTTTTATTTTTGAATTGCCATTATTTGTATTGCCCGGATTGGATCTCCACGGTCTTAACTGATCGGTGCCGCTGTTATTTTTATTACCGCACCCAATCACAGGAAAATTGCCGTACCTGTAAAACCCTGGGGTCTTCAATGCATATCGCCAGTTTACGCTTCCTGCATTGTTGAAGAACCAATACATTTGTAGCCTAAACACAATTCATGAAAAAAATATTTTGCAGCCTGTTCCTGGTTGCTGCGATCGCTGCCACTGCACAGAATAAAATGCTCAGTATGGAAGATGCCATGCTAAAGGCAAGAACTACCCTAGCACCTGAAAACTTAAAACAACTGCAGTTTGTTTATGGAACCGGCGATTACGTGTACCTCAAAAAAAATGCTGGTAACGAATCCTGGGTAAAGGGCAATGCAACCATCGGTGAGGCGCCATTTTTAACGCTTGACCAGCTCAATGAGAAATTAAGATCCACCGGCTACGGCGATCTGAAAGCCATGCCGGCCATCCAGTTCAATAGAACTGCCAATTGGATATTTACAGCCAACGGCAATAAGATATCATTTGACCCCATAGCCAACAAAGCAACAACGATATTGCCCAAAGAACTGGCCGGCAAAGAAAATGTAGAGGAAAGCAGTGCCGGTTTTATTGCGTATCTCGATGAACACAATCTCTTTGTTGCAGGCAATGGAACTGCTGCCAGTAAAGTTACCAACGATGGCAGTCGTGAAATCGTGTATGCGTCATCGGTACACCGGGATGAATTTGGTATCAGTAAAGGCACTTTCTGGAGCAACAGTGGCAAACAACTTGCTTTTTACCGGATGGATCAAAGTATGGTAGCAGATTACCCGATCGTGGACTGGAGCAAAACGCCGGCGGTAAACGAAAATATCAAGTACCCTATGGCGGGTGGTAAAAGTCACCAGGTAACCGTGGGCGTTTACAATGCTGTGAGCAAATCGCTTGTTTATTTAAAAACAGGAGAACCGGCCGACCAATACCTTACCAATATTGCCTGGAGCCCCGATGACAAGTATGTCTTTATTGCTGTGCTGAACCGGCAGCAAGATCATTTATGGCTGAACCAGTATGATGCTTCCACCGGGGATCTTGTAAAAACATTATTTGAAGAAACGGATGATAAATACGTAGAGCCTTTAGTGCCAATGTTGTTCCTGGAAAACGATCCTGGAAAGTTCATCTGGCAAAGCAACCGTGATGGCTGGAATCACTTATACCTCTATGATATTTCAGGAAAACTCATCAGGCAAATTACAAAGGGCGAATGGGAAGTACTGGAAGTAAAAGGCTTTGATGAAAAAGGAGAAAATATTTTTGTGGTAACAACGCAGGAGTCACCGGTGTCAAAAAGATTGTCGCAGGTAAATTTGAAAACAAATGTGCTGAAGCAGATCACCAAAGGGAATAACGTTCACAACGCACAGATCAGCAGTGATGGAAAATATATACTCGATACCTACAGCAATACCACAACGCCAAGGATCGTTGAGCTAACCAATGTAAAAACCGGCAAGGCAACGGTACTGCTGCAGGCTGCCAATCCTTTAAATGAATATGCAGTTGGTCAATTAAACATCTTCACACTAAAAAATAAAACAGGTAACGACCTGTATTGCCGCCTGTACAAACCAGCTGGCTTCGACAGCACAAAAAAATATCCTGTGATCGTTTACTGGTATGGTGGTCCGCATGCACAATTGATTTTGAACAGTTGGAATGGCGGTGCCGGTGATTACTGGTTTCAGTACATGGCAGAAAGAGGCTATGTTGTTTTTACACTGGATACAAGGGGCAGCGATAACCGTGGCAAAGCATTTGAACAATCCATTTTTAGAAGGGCCGGCGATGTGCAGATGGAAGACATGATGACGGGGATCGATTATCTTGGTCAGCAATCTTATATAGATAAAGAAAGAATGGGATTGTTTGGCTGGAGTTATGGGGGCTTTATGACGACCGATTTTATGCTGCATCACCCTGGTGTGTTTAAAGCGGCGGTGGCAGGAGGACCGGTGATGAACTGGAGCTGGTACGAGATCATGTATGGAGAAAGATACATGGACTCACCACAGGAAAATCCCGAAGGATATGCTGCTACCGACTTAACAGCCCAGGTAGAAAAGTTAAAAGGAAAACTCCTGCTCATCCATGGCCTGCAGGATCCTGTAGTAGTACAACAGCATTCGGTAAATTTTGTAAAAGCCTGTATCGACAAAGGCGTGCAGGTTGATTACATGATCTACCCGGGACATGAACACAATGTTACAGGAAAAGACAGGGCACACCTGTATCAAAAGGTTACCGATTATTTTATGCAAAACCTTGCTGACATCAAATAGGTATTCAGCACTCCGGCTTTTATATGTTTAAATTTCCTGCATGGGCGAAGCAACCTTGATACCCCACAGCGATGAGCTCCTCATCCGCTCTGTATTTTTCTTTTACGGCCATGCAGCCAGTGAAGCGTTGAGCCTGCAGGTGGCCAGGGATATTGAACAGCACTGGAATGAAGCAGCCGCTGTGGTGGAAATAAAAAAGAGGTATTACCGGCTTCGCTTCAAAATAGAAGGGAGCCATGCAGGTGAATTAACAGAGATGGATGTGTACGAAAATACGGACCCAAAAAATAATTATTTCCGTGTAGAAACGGTTTCGCCACTGCAGGTATCGTTCGTAGATGGGCTGGGTTGCAATACCGGTTTTTTCTTATTGCAGAACCTGCTGCAGGACAGTACTACCGCAGCCCATGAATATGGCCATACCCTCGGCCTGCCACATCCCCGGCAACCTGATATCAGGGGAAAGGGTACACCGGGCATTATGTATCCAAGAGGTACTGTGGTAGATCCGGTATACCAGTACAATCCCCATGCTTTGGCCGGCGACAATACCAATGGCGGTACCATCAACCCGCTGTCACGAAAAGTATTACAGCAGGATGTTGACGATCTGCAATTGCACAAACTCCGCTTTGATAAAGATGGTACGGCTGTGGTAGGCGCTTTTTCATCCGTGTGGCACGAGGCAGTACAGTAAGATCGAACCGTTTAAATAATTTCTGATATTCCTGCATCGCAAAATCACTTATCTTTCTGTTCTGTTATTTTTTAACCAAATTAAAGTATGCCAGTTCTATCAATTGAAAGCCTCCGTAAAGATTACGGGAAGATACAGGCTTTAAAAGGAGTTAGTTTCTCTGTTCCCAAAGGTTGTGTATTTGGTATCCTTGGCCCTAATGGCAGTGGCAAAACCACTTTGCTGGGCCTGATCATGGATATCCTTAAACCAACCTCCGGTTCTTATAAATTGTTTGATGAAGAACCAAATGAAAGTCACCGCAGGCAGATCGGTACTTTTTTGGAAACGCCTAATTTTTATCACTACCTGTCTGCCGTTCAGAATCTTGAAATTTCCGCTGCCATTAAGCAAAGAGGTAAAGAAGACATTGAAAAGGTGCTGGAAACTGTAAACCTGTCGCAGAGAAAGCATTCCCGGTTCAGCACCTATTCGCTGGGGATGAAGCAGCGGCTCGCCATCGCCAGTTGTTTGCTTGGTAGTCCTGAAGTGCTGGTGCTGGATGAGCCTACCAATGGGCTGGATCCTGTTGGCATTGCCGAAACAAGGGAACTGATCAAAAAACTGGCGCAGCAGGGTAAAACCATCATCATGGCCAGTCACCTGCTGGATGAGGTAGAAAAAGTTTGTACGCATGTGGCCATTCTAAAAAAAGGTGAACTGATCACCACCGGCAGGGTAGATGAGATACTGGCCAATGAAGACATTGTGGAATTGGGGGCATCCGATACCGTTAGGTTACAGCAGTTTGCAGAACAGTTGGGTGGTTACAGTAATCTAAAGCGCTCAGAGAACCTGCTGCAGTTGTACTACCCTGTTGGAACTGCCAACTTAGAGCGCATCAACCAGCATTTCTTTAACCAGGGCATTGTACTCAATCACCTGCACCTTAAAAAGAAAAGCCTCGAATCTAAATTTTTTGAACTTACAAACTGATTTCTACGTGATACAATTATTAAAAATCGAGTGGCTTAAAATAAAGAACTATTCAGCTTTTATTGTGCTGGGACTGTTTTTTTTACTGGGCATTCTCGGCTCCAACTATGCCGTATTTTATTTGAAGAAAAATATTATTGATAAGGCCGATCCAACAGGGATGATCGCCAGTTCGTCACCGTATGATTTTGCACATACCTGGCAAACCACCAGTTATGTAAGCGGGTACCTGTTACTGTTACCCGGCCTTTTGCTGATCCTGCTCGTTACCAATGAATTTGCCTTTCGTACACACCGGCAAAATATACTGGATGGGTGGAACAGGAAAAATGTTATTGATGTTAAGATCGCCATGGCCCTGATAGCAGCAGTAATATCTACCATACTGGTTTTTATCACAGCCATTATTTTCGGCTTTGCTGCCGGTTCTTCTTTTTCGGTAACCCATATTGATGCCGTTGGTTATTTCTTTCTCAAAGCGCTCTCTTACAATATGATCGCCCTGCTGTTTGCAGTACTCGTTCGTAAAACCGGCTTTGCCATCGGCCTGTATTTTATTTATATGGGATTTGAGAACATCGTATCCGGGATACTGCAGGCGCTTTCCATGAAATTCAAAGCTGAATATGGCTTTGACATTGGCAATATGGGCGATTACCTGCCAATGAATGCCTCCGATGGCCTGTTGCATTTTCCTGAAAATACCATTACCAACCTCGCCAACAACTCTAAAGCAATGCCGCATGATTATATGTATGTGAGCCTGGTGCTGGCATTGGTTTACCTGTTTGTATTTTATGCCTGGAGCCGCAACAGGATATTGAAAACGGATCTTTGATACTATTCTATATTTCTATACATCTAAAACAACAATTATGAAAAAGCTTTTAGTAGCCGCCGTATTGTGTTCCGGAGCTATCTCAGCATGGGCACAACCACGCCTGCCTGAAAATTATTTCTGGAAAAAATTTGACAATGGCCTGGAAGTGGTTGTAATAGAAAATCACAAAGTGCCGCTTGCAACGATTGAGATCGCTGTAAAAAATGGCGCTTATACAGAAGGCCCCGAGTTCAGCGGCCTCAGCCATTTATTTGAGCACATGTTTTTTAAAGCCAATAAAGATTATCCCGACCAGGAACATTTTTTAAAACGCACGCAGGAACTGGGCGCTATCTGGAACGGTACTACCGGTGAAGAAAGGGTAAACTATTTTTTCACGTTTGATAAAGACAGTTTGGATGCAGGCTTACGTTTTATGAATGCGGCCATCCGCTTCCCGATCTATCGCACCGAAGACATGCAGAAAGAAAGACCGGTAGTGGATGGTGAATTTCAACGGGCAGAAAGCGACCCTGGTTTCCAGGTATGGTACGAATGTCAAAAAAAATTATGGGGCGACCTGGTAACAAGAAAGAACCCGATCGGCGATCACAACATCATCAATACCGCTACGCCGGAAAAGATGATGATCATCAAAGACAAGTATTATTTTCCCAACAACTCCCTGCTGGTGATCTGCGGCGATGTTGAGCATGAAGCAGCTTTCGCCAATGCACAAAAGATATTTGGCGACTGGGCAAGCAGTGGATTTGATCCGCATCAAAAATATCCGGTTCCGGAATTTGCGCCACTGGAATCCACCAAATATTTTGTGAAAGAATCCTCCATTGCACAAACACCCTACATGTTATTTTTCTGGCATGGACCAGATACAAGAAATGATTCTGCAGGAACAGTTGTGGCAGATGTTTTCTCTACCATCCTCGGTTTGAATTCTTCCAAATGGCAGCAGGCGCTGGTAGATAAAGGGCTTGCTACTTACGCCGGGGTGAGTTATCAAACACTGAGGCATGTTGGTCCTGTCAATATTTATGTATTGCCCAATCCGCTTAAAATGAAGGAATGTTATACCGAGATCATGAACCAGTTAAAGATGTGGAACAGCGACGATTATTTTACCGATGAACAACTGGAAACGGCGAAGCAGATCGTAAAGCGGAATTTTATCCGGCAGAATGAAAAGCCTTCTTCACTGGCCAGCCAGATCACCTATGCATGGTGCAGCACTTCATTTGAATATTACCTCGATTATACCGGCAATTGCCAGCGGGTAACCCGGGATGATATTAAGAAATATGTAGAGCGCTACATCACTGGTAAAAATTATGTGGCAGGCACCATCATCAACGAAGAAATGAACAAGCAGATAAAGCCAGCCGAATTTTTCAAACCCAATAATTAACTTTTAATAACTACAGATATGAAAAAGTTTTTTTCAATAACAATGTGCTGGCTGTGTGCATTCACCTTGTTTAATGCGTCAACAGCTACTGCCCAAAAAGGGGAAGCTTATGAAATGACTGTAAGCGGTGTAAAAGTAATTGTGCAACCCAGCGGCAACCAGATCGTGGAGATACAAACCATCATCCGGGGCGGCGTGCAGAATTATGCTTTTGCGAAACAGGGTATTGAAAGCCTTGCAATGACAGGTCTTACAGAATGCGGAACAAAGAATGATGATAAAAATTCATTTAAGAACAAACTGGATAAGGTGAGTGCGCAGGTATACGGCAACGCCGGGAATGATTTTTCTACCATCAGCATGAACTGCATCAGGAGCGATTTTGATATCGTATGGCCATTGTATGCAGATGCCATCACCGTTCCTGTTTTTGATGAAAAGGAATTTGGCAGGATCAAACAGGATGCGATCAATGGCTTGAGGGCGCAGGAATCGCAGCCCGACTACGCCATTGATAATATGGCAAAACAAATGGCATTTGCAGGTAAAAACAATGCCAAACGCCCCGAAGGCACTGTGGCCACGGTGGGCAAACTAACGGCTGCCGAAACAAAAGCATATTACCAGTCCATACTCACCCGTTCAAGAATGGTGATTGTGGTAGTAGGAGAGTTTGACAAAGCAGTATTGGAACAAAAGATCGAAGCCATGCTGGCTCCTGTTCCGCAGGGCGCTCCTTTTACCTTAAAAAAAGAAACGATCGCCCCTGCAAAGAATATTTTCAGGGCAGAGAAAAAAGATTTGGCCACCAACTATATCCAGGGTGTGGCCAGTGCACCATCACCCGGCACACCGGAGTTCAATGCATTTATGCTGGCCATGCGTATTTTTTCGCAGCGTCATTTTTTAGAAGTGAGAACCAAAAACGGTTTAAGCTATGCACCCGGCAGTTGGTTCGATGGAAGCAGTTCTTCCTCTGCCAATATCAGTGTATCTACCACAGATCCCAACAAATACATCGCCGTGGCGAAAGCACTGATTGAAAAAACAAAAAAAGATGGCTTTACGGAAGATGAATTGAGGAACATGAAAACCCAGTATCTCACCGGCTTTTTTTACCGGCAGGAAACCAACAGTGCACAGGCAGCTTCACTCGCTGCCAATGAAGTGCTGCACAGCAACTGGAGAAGAGCGCTTACCATCAGCGACGACATGAAAAAGATAACCGTACCGGAATTGAACAGTGTTTTTAATAAATACATCAGCAATATGGTGTGGGCTTACCAGGGCAACCCGGCAAAAGTTAATGCTGCCCTGTTTACCGGTAATACTAAAACCGTATTGCCAAAACCGAAAATAACTACCAAAAAGAAAGGATAAATACTACCGCCTTCCTCAAAACTCCGGCCCACCTGGCCGGAGTTTTTGTTATTTACCATGTTTAAACATTGAATTGACTTCCGGTTCCGCAACCGTTTATTCCTATTAGGGAGTTTTTTTTTCCTGTTTAGCAACATTTGATTGTTCCTGAACGATTAAAAGCAAACTTTTGGTCAAACTAACTGCGGATGCCTCATCATTTTTATCGGAAATTACTGTGTTCAATACTCGGGTGCTTCGCTGTATTTGTACTGGAAGCTCAAAAAGGTACTGAACCTGCCACTGCCAGCCCTGTGCTGCTGCATCCTCCAGTATCATTTACCGGCGGTCATGCTTTTATTGAACAGGTTGGTCAGTATTCCGCTGACAAACAATTTACAGCCCTGGGGAAGGTAATAGCCGGCTTCGAAGGTTTTTCCATGCCCACCATGTTCACTACAAACGGTATCCTTTTTTTGCAGAAAAAAATAACTGCACTTTCTCATCACCAGGAAGAAGAGCTGGAAAAACAGGGATTGCCGGAAGAAGAAATTGAAAGGCGTACTAATGAGATCTTTAGCACCGTATCGTTGCAATGGGTCGATGCCAATCCCAATCCTGGTATAGAATTGCTTGATAAAACAACCGATTATCATACCTATGGTAAGATGCCGGGTAAGGCCTATGGTTACCGGCGGATACTTTGTAAAAACATGTATCCCGGCATTGATATATTGTACAGTATGCAGCCGCAATCGCCCAATGGATTTGAATACAGTTTCATCATTCATCCCGGTGCAGATATCAGGTCAGTTAAAATGAAGTATGGAGGTGACCTGGGCAGTTTGAAACTAACCGGTAACGGATCGCTGCTTGTAAAAACAGCGATTGAAGAAATGACGCAGTCGGGCCTCAAAGCTTTTTCAACGAACAGTGAAGATGCCCTGCAGCCACCTTCAAATACTGGGTTGATCAATGCCAGGTTTGTAGTCCGTAACAAAGAAGTGCACATCGAAGTAAGTGATAACTATGATCACAATAAAATATTGGTGGTCGATCCTTTTGTTTCCTCTTCCGGTGCTTTGACCGGTGTCTCTGCAGGCAAGGCAAAAGATGTTGACTTTGATTATGCCGGCAACATTTATGTAACGGGTGGCGGAGATGGAAATATCCATCAACTGGCAAAGTATGATGCCACTGGTGTGCTGCAATGGACCTTTAGCGGAACACTTACCAATCCTGCCTGGACCTTCGGCCCTTATTTTGGCGGCTGGGTAGTAGAAAAAACAACCGGTAATATTTACCTCGGCCAAGGATTTAATTTCAATGAAGGCTTTATTGTTGTTCGTATCAGTACCACTGGTTTGCATGATAATTACATCACAAACGGCAATCCCAACTTCAGGGAAAACTGGAAAATGATCTGGAACTGTAACAACGGTGCTCCGCAGATCATCGTTGCAGGAGGTGGTACCAATTCAAATATCAATTTGGGTATTTTAACGCCGCCTTCTGTTATCCCAACTGCTACCAATCTTACAGGCATTGCATCCATTGCTTTCCAGGATATGGCAGATATGGTGATCGATCCGCTTACCAACAGCATGTATACTATCTATGCATCCGGCTCTGTACCATCTTTAAATAATTCCATTTACAAACACAACCAGCCTTACAGCGCCGCCACCATTGCCTGGAATGTACCTACAGCTTTTAACGTGTTACAGGAAGCGGCGAACCGTCCTTACATGTCTGGGCTGGGGTTGAATGATAATTCGGCCAACCTGCTGGCTATAAATCCCACCTATCTATTTTATTGGGATGGACGAAACCTGAAAGCATTTGATAAAACCACGGGTGCAGCAGTTGGCACAGCACTTACCATTGCCGGCAATACTGTAAAGATGCAGGGTGGTATCATTGCAGATGCCTGTAACAATGTGTTTGTTGGAAGTGTAAATGGCACCATCAAAGTGTATAGCTTCAACGGATTGGTATTTGATGATGCAGCGGCTCCGGATATACAGGTGCCAGGTTTTGCAACCAGTGCTGTATATGATCTTGCTTATAACGAAACCCAAAAATTGCTGTACGCCAGCGGTGATGGTTTTGTTTCCTCCATTGATGTTTCCTCTTATTGCCCCAATACGGTGTACACACTTAATATTACTCCCGATTGTGTTACGGCAACTGCAACAGCTTTACTCAGCCCGGTACCACCTGCCGGCTCAACGGTTACCTATGCTATCTATAACGGTACCACGCTTATTGCAACCAATACCACGGGAGTGTTCCCGTCTTTAAGCGCTTCTACTACATACAAGATCATTGCCACCATTAACCAGGCCTGCAGCGGCACACAAAGCACAGCGGTGTTTCTGATGCCGGGTGCTGCTATCGGCATCACACAGGTCAATACCACTTGCGGCGCTGCATCCGGGAGCATTACTGCCATTGGTTCCGGCACAACGGCGCCTTATACCTACAGCATTGATGGCATAAATTTTTTACCCGGTGGAACTTTTAACGCATTGAGTGCCGGCGTGTATACGATTACAGTAAACGATGGTAATGGTTGCCGCAGCAATACCCAGGTTACGATCTTAAACAGTAATGGCCCGGTTGCAGGGTTCACCCAAACCAACGCACAGTGCGGCAGCAATTCCGGCACTGTAACAGCAACAGCAAGCGGCGGCGCAGCACCTTATCAATTCAGTATCAATAACGGCAGCACTTACCAGAACAGCAATTTTTTTACCGGCTTGTTAGCTGGCCAGTATATTTTGGAAGTGAAAGATGCACTTGGTTGTATCAATGCATCCATTATAAATATTACCAGCTCACCGTTACCGTTAGTTACCGCCATTCCGGCTACGGCAACCTGCGGTAATGCCAATGGTATCATCAATGCCTTTGCCACCAGCGGTACAGCACCTTACCAGTACAGCATTGATGGCAACAAGTTCCAGGCGGGCAATACCTTTGCCAACCTGACACCCGGAACTTATACTGTTACCGTGAAAGATGCCAATGGTTGCAGCAATACAGCCAGTGCTGTGATTGCCAATACGCCTGCACCAACGGTAACCGCTGCTGCTACACAAGCTGCCTGCGCCAACCAGAACGGTTCTATTACAGCAACAGGCAGCGGCGGTGTGGCGCCATTGCAATACTGTATCAACAACGGACCTTACCAGGCAAACAATGTATTTTCTGCATTGATCGCTGGTTCTTACACGGTTTCTGTGCAGGATGTAACAGGGTGCATAGGAGTTACCAGCGTAAATGTGGTAAGTATTTCAGGCGGTCCAACGGTAACTGCAACATCGCTTCCTTCTTCCTGCAGCGTTAACACCGGCAGCATCAGTGCTGTTGCGTCCGGCGGTGTATTCCCTTATCAATACAGCCTCAATAATACTACCTACCAGGCATCCACTCTCTTTAGTACACTGGCAGCCGGCAACTATGTAGTATTCGCCAAAGATGCTGCCGGTTGTGTAAATACTTTTTCAATTGCAGTACTCAATACGGCAGGCCCTTCGTTGACAGTTACGGCGCTGGCGTCTTCCTGCAATGTGAACGACGGTGTTATAACGGCAACGGGTACTGGTGGCACAGGCATATTGCAGTACAGTATTGATGGAGTTAATTTCCAGGTGGGTAATACGTTCAATGGCCTGGCACCCAATATCTATACAGTTACAGTAAAAGATGCCAATGGTTGCAGCCAGAAAAGAACTGTCACCGTTGCCAATGCTTCCGGGCTAAGCCTCTCCGTTAGTTCTATCTCTACTTCCTGCAACAGCAATACCGGTTCAGTTACGGCCACCGCTGCCGGCGGACTTCCACCATTGCAGTATAGTATCGACGGCTCAAACTATGTTCCGGGGAATACCTTTTCGGGGCTTACCGTTGGTACATATACTTTGTATGTAAAAGATGCCAATGGTTGTATCCTGAATAAATCAACAACAATAGTATCTATATCAGGGCCAGGACTGGTTCTTAACAGTATCAATGCTACCTGTGGTACGGCAAGTGGAGCAATAGAAGCATTTGGTAGCGGGGGAGTAGCGCCACTCACTTACAATATTGATGGCGGTGCCTTTCAATCCGTCAACGCATTTGTCAATCTTGCGGCCGGTAATCATACTATTGTAGTAAAAGATGCTTCTGGATGTACCGCTTCACAGTCGGTGAATATTACCAATTCGGCGGCAGCATCGGCGCCAACAGATGTAACGTTTGTATTAAAAAATGCACTGCCCTGCACCGGGGGAGTGGTAAAGATAAAAAACTTAAAAGGCCTTCCTTCCGGCGGTGGCAATCATTATACTTTCAGCCTCGACTTTGGCGCTTTTACAGGGTCAAACCAATTTACCGGGGTGCCGGCCGGTAACCATATTATAACTGCCATGAACGACAACGGTTGCACCATCAGTAAAATTGCAATCATTGGTACCGGTATCCAGGCTACTGCCACTTACACGGCTGTTAGTGCACCCTGCAATACTACTTCCGGAAGCATTACCATTGCAGGGGTTGGGTTAAATACTCCCTACCACGCAAGTATTGATGGTGGTGCTACCTGGAATACTTTTTTCCCTCCGGGTGCCAACAGCTTTACATTTTCAGGTTTAGCGCCAGGTTCTTACCCGATCATTATGGCAGATGATGCAGATTTTACGCCCGGCACGCCGGATATACCGGGTGCCTGTCTTACAACCATTTTTGCTGTAGTGCCGTCAACAGGAGGGCCATCTCTTAGTACAGTGCAAACACCGGGCACCTGCCAGTCAGTGAATGGAAGCATTACTGCAACGGGCAGCGCCGGCACCGCACCTTATCTGTACAATATCAATGCTGGCGTTTATGCCGGCACCAATGTGTTCAGTAATCTAAGCCCGGGAGTATATTCGGTAACAGTGAAGGATGCCACCGGTTGCGTGGCAGGAGCGAATGTTACGCTTACTGGTCCTTCAGTGCCGGTGGTTACTGCTGCTGTGCTGGCTACGTCCTGCAATCTCAGCAATGCGGTGATCACTGCAACTGTAACAGGAGGCGTGCCTCCATACCAGTACAGTAAAGATGGTTTTACTTTTCAACCCGGCAATGTACTCACCAATGTAGCTGCAGGAAATTATACCCTCTTTGCAAAAGATGTGAACGGTTGTTATGGAACGGTTCCGGTAACAGTTACGGCTACCCCAATGCCGCAGGTTACTGCATTTACCATTGCCGCCAGTTGCGGTAATAATGATGGCAGCATCATCGCCAGCGGAACATCCGGCACGGCACCTTACCAGTACAGTTTAGATGGATTGCTTTACCAGAGCAGCGGTACATTCAGTGGATTGGGAGCAGGTTTCTACACAGTTACGATAAAAGATTTCAAGGGCTGCACAAGTACTACAGGGATCGTGATCGGTAATATAGGAGCCCCCGGGTTTTCCAATACGGTTACAGCCGCTTCCTGCGGTAACAGCAACGGTTCGATAAGCATTACAGCAACAGGCGGTACAGCACCCTACCTGTACAGCAGTGATGGTATTAACTTCCTGGCGGGCAGTAATCTTACGGGGCTTGTAACCGGAACCTACGGAGTGGCTGTAAAAGACTTTAATGGCTGTATCAGCACTAAAATAGTATTGGTGGGCAATACCAGTGGTCCACAAGCCTTAACCGCCACCGTTCGTAATGCTTTTTGCGGATTAAACAATGGCGTCATCACTGCCGCAGCCACCGGTGGAGTGCCGCCCCTTCAGTACAGCCGGGACGGTGTAACATTCCAGGTTAGTAATATTTTTAATGCGGTGCCGGCTGGCAATTACACGCTGTATGTTAGAGATGCCAACACCTGCATGAAAACATTGCCAGTAACAGTAACGGATCTTTCCGGTCCTTCGGTAATGGCTGCGCTTCCATCTCCGGCTACCTGCGTGTTGAGTGACGGTACCATTACTGCCGCTGCCAGTGGTGGTACGGGCTTGTTAGCTTACAGTATTGATGGAGTAAATTTCCAGGGCAGTAATATTTTCACCGCCTTGTCTGCAGGCATTTATTCGGTAACCGTTAAAGACAACAAAGGCTGTGCAGCCAGTCTTAATAATGTTGAGATAACGGCGCTCTCCGGCTTATCCATGTCAACGGCTCAAACAGCACCGTCTTGTGGCAACAATGACGGAAGTATCGATGTAACGGCGGGCGCCGGAAATGGTCCTTATGAGTATTCGCTGGATGGCGTCAATTTCCAGCCGGGCAATACATTCAATGTATTGTTTGCCGGCCTTTATACAGTTACAGTTAAAGATGCCAACGGATGCAGCACGGCAGCGCCTGTTACACTGGTAACGCTCCCGGTGGCAGGTGTAAAAACCTGGCTGGGGGTCAATACCAACTGGCATGATCCCGTAAACTGGTGTGGTGGAGTGCCTGTTATCACGGATGATGTACTCATCCCCTCTGGTTTGACCAGCTACCCGGAAATAACTACCGGTGTGGGATACATGAAAAATATCAGCATACAAACAGGTGCTTCCCTGCTGGTGACTGCAGCTGTTCAAATTGCTGATACCATCAGTAACCAGGGCATATTCAATGCGGTACAGGGAACAGTAGAATTAAACGGCGCTTCTCAACAAAATATAGCAGGTAGTTTTTTTGTTGGACATACCATTCACCAGCTCATCATCAGCAATACCAGCGCTGCAGGGGTAGTAGTTTCATCACTGCCGGCTGATACACTTAAAATTTCAGGAAAATTAGCTTTTGGTTATGACCATGCAGTGTTTACTACCGGCGACCAGGTAACGCTGTTGTCATCAGATACAGCCACTGCAGCTATCGGCGTCATTCCGGAAAATGTTGATGGAACCCCGATGGTAACCATTAACGGGAATATGATCGTGGAAAGGTATTATCCTGAAAAAAGAGCCTGGCGGCTAATTACAGCACCCATTAAGGCTGATGCGGCTGCACCTTCAGTAAATGCCGCCTGGCAGGAAAATGCCAATCCACCAAGTGTTACCAATGTGGCCAATCCCGATCCGCATCCTTCTTATGGTACACATATTACAGGGCCTTTCTTAGGAGCCGCTGCATACAGCCCGCTGGTTACTGCCAGTGGTTTTGACCAGAGTCCGCAGAATAATTCTTCCATGAAATATTTTACCGGTGCCACCAATAGTTACAATGCAGTCACCAATACGTTTACTACAAAGGTTACCGACAGGCAGGGCTTTTTGATGTTTGTTAGAGGCGACCGCTCTTATGATATCAGCACAACTTCCAATACCATGGCTCCTGCACCAACGATACTGCGTGAAAGGGGCAATGTAAACACGGGTATGATACAGGTTCCGGCAGATACCGGTTTACAGGTAGTGGGCAATCCCTATCCTTCGGCAATACGATTTGGAGATGCGATGTTCGCTGATAATGCTGCCATTCTCAAAAATCAGAGTTTTTGGTTGTGGGATCCATTGCGTGGTTCGGCAAGAAACAGTCCTTCCAATGTAGGAGGCTGGATACCGGTTGTGTACGCCGGCGGCGGTGTGTACATCAGCACGTATAATCCATCGCAAAGTGTAGCCGGGCTCGACAGCGCCCATGCGTTTGACATTGATGGAAGCATACAATCCGGTGCTGCGTTTATGATCGACAATAAAGCTACGGCCACCGGTAATTTTATCATACATGAAAACAGTAAGATCGACGGCAGCAATAACCAGTTGTTCAGGCCCACCGGCAATACAGCTTCTTACCTTCATACCAGTTTATTCAGAGCAGATGCAACAGGCAAACCTTTATACTGGGCAGATGCTACCATGCAATTGTTTGATGGCAACTATACCAATGAAGCCGAACCCGGTGAAGATGTTCGTAAGATCAATGGCGGGGGAGAAAATATTTGCATCCGCATCAATGATACAAGGATCGCTGTGGAAAAAAGAAGGATGCCGCAACCCGGTGACACGGTGTGGTATGATGTGAACAAACTAAAAGCAGGCAGGTACCGGTTCGAGATATATGGTAGCAATATGCCTGCACCACCTGCAGAAGTGTTTTTTGAAGATGCCTATACCGGCCTGCAAACACCCATTTCTTTTACCAGTCACAACTTAGTAGATGTAGAAGTAAATGCAGATGCAGCGTCTTTTGCCGCCAATCGTTTCCGGCTCATCTATAAATCCCTTGCTGCGCTGCCGGTAACCCTGGCTGATTTTACCGCATGGCAGCAGGATAAAAGAATTCCATTGCAATGGACGGTAGATCAGCAGCAGTCAATGGCGAAGTATGTGGTGGAAGAATCAGCGGATGGCAATAATTTTACTGTACTGGCTACTGTTGCAGCAGACCTAACCGCAACCGGGCAGATCACCTATCATGCGGTAGATGAAGATCCGATAGCCGGTAATAATTTTTACCGCATCAGGATGGTTGAACAGGATGGAAGCGTTCATTATTCCCCTACCGTGCTGGTGTCTATCGTTGCAGGAATATCCTATATACAGGTATCGCCCAACCCGGTACATAACGGTAACATACAGTTGCTGATGCAGCAGGTAGAGAAAAGTAAATACAGGTACGAACTGTATGATGCAGCAGGTAAGTTGCTTGCAAAAGGAAGTTTGCTGCATGAGGGTGGTAACAGGGGATATGAAATTCAGGCCGATAAAAAACCTGCGCCGGGCATCTACCGGCTGGTGCTAGTAAATGCAAAGAAACAGCGGTTGGTATTGAATGTGGCGATAGCAGATTGATCATTTTGTGGCGCACAGGTCAACCAGTGCAGCTTCGATAGAGGGATACAAAAAGGTGAAGCCTGCCTGTTTGATCTTGTCACAGTTTACTGTACAGCTTTTTAATACTTCGATGCTGCTTTCACCGAGCATTGCTTTTAGCACAAATGCGGGCACATGCAGGGGAATAAAAAACTTGCCTTTCATGATCCGGGCCAATTCAAGCGTTAGCGTTTTATTGCTAACAGGTGCTGGCGCTACCGCATTGTAGGCACCATGGAGTGAATTGTTTTGCAGGGCTTCTGTGTACATCCTGCAAAGGTCATCAATGTGTATCCAGCTTACTACCTGTTTTCCATTGCCCAGGATACCGGCCACACCAGCCTTCAATGGTTTTTTAAAAGCTGCGAGGGCGCCGCCATCATTGCTGAGTACAATGCCGGTCCGCAGTTTTACTACCCGTTTACCCAATGCCGCTGCCGGTTCAATGCTCTGCTCCCAAAGCCTGCAGGTTTCGCCTAAAAAATCCTCAGCGGGCAGTGCAGTTTCAGCAAAACCACCAGCACCCTGCTGTGCCGGATTGTCTGCACCATACCAGCCGGTGGCTGATGCACTCACCAATGTTTTCACATGGTTCTCATGCTGCTGCAGTGTTGATATCAGCAGTTCACTGCTTTTGGTGCGGCTGTTGATGATCTCCTGTTTATAAGCTTCGCTCCAGCGTTTGTCTACCACACCGGCACCTGCCAGGTGAATGATATGGGTAGCAGCTTTGACTGCATTTACATCGATCGTTTTTTCTTTTACATTCCACAGTGCGTAGTTGAGCTGCGTACCGGGGGCGCTTTTTGCAGGAAGTGTACGGGTCAATACTGTTACCCGGTATCCTTTACTCAACAGGTGTTTGGTAAGTGCCTTTCCCACAAGGCCCGTGCCGCCGGTAATAATTACTGTTTCCATCTTTTATATTGTTCTTTCTTTGTTGCCAAAGTACTGCAAATTTGCAACCAGCGTTTTTTTGTTTAACAATTAACGGCCGGGTGTGTAAATAAGCATCTTCCGGCATCCGGCTTGTTATAATTTCCGTATAAGCTTTAATGCGTAATTTTATCACATAAATCACCTGGCGATATGAAGAGCCGTATTGTATTTTTAAGCCTGCTATTTTTTGCACCCCTGTTGTTGCAGGCACAGCAAATTCTTTTTTCTGAACCGTACCGGGAAGATGGGCAGGAAATGAATTTCGACATACTCGGCAGGATGAAGGGCAATGTTGTGATCTTTAAAAATGTGCGCTGGCATTATGCCGTGAATGTTTACGACGACAGCATGCAGCTAAAAGATAAAGTAGAGCTGGATTTCATCCCGGGAAAAGCTTTTAACGTTGACTGTGTTGCTTACCCGGATTATTTCTTTTTAATATACCAGTACCAGAAAAGGGGCGTTTTATATTGCATGGGCGTAAAACTAGATGCTGAAGGGAAAAAAATGGGCGAACCCATACAACTCGATACCACAGAAGTAGGCATTATGGGTGATAACAAGATATATTCTACCATCAACAGTGATGACAAGAAAAGAATAATGGTATTTAAAACACAACGGAAAGACGACCGGGCCAATTTTGTAACGCTGCTGTACGATAACCAATTGCAGTTGATACACCGAAGCCGTTTTAGTATGGATTATGATAATCACAAACAGGCATTTGGTGATTTTTTTACCGATAATGAGGGCAATTTTGTTTTTACTGTTACGGATAGAAAAACCTCGAGGGAAAATGCATCTTCTTTTTCGTTGATCAGTAAGGGGCCACTCAGTGATACGGTTTCGGTAAGAAATGTGCCGCTGCAAAACAATTATATTGATGAGGTGAAAATGAAAGTGGATAACGTGAACAAACGGTATATCGTTAATTCATTTTACTATGCAGAACGTTCCGGTAATATCGAAGGATTGTACACCTATATACATGATGTGGTTGGCGACAGTGTGTTTGCCAGCGTGTATACGAAGTTCAGTGACGATTTAAAAGAGCTGGCCAAATCATCGGGCAGCAGGAAACTGGCCTTCAATGATTTTTTCATCAGGAATATCGTACTAAAAAAAGACGGCAGTTTTGTATTGACAGCCGAGGATTATTCTACCCAATCCAACGGCATCAACAACTGGAACCGCTATGATTACCTGTATGGCTCACCCTACTCAAGCCCCTACGATTATTACTATTACAATCCATCCTACTACGGCATATACAGGCCCTTCAACAGTTTCAATAACCAGAACGGTACCCGATATTATTATGATAATATCCTGGTGATCAATATGTCGAAAAAAGGCATTCCTGAATGGACGAACATCATCAATAAACAGCAGTTCACTGATGACAACGACAATTATCTTTCCTTCAATATTTTTAATACCTCCGGCGAAATTCATTTCCTGTTCAATGATATTTCAAAAAGAGACAAACTTTTGTCGGACAATGTGATGACCACGGATGGTACCGTAAAGCGCAGCCCCACCCTACGTACCTACGAAAAAGGATTTGAGTTTATGCCCCGCTATGCCAAACAGATAGCAGCCCGCCAGGTCATCATTCCGAGCACTTACCGTGGCCAGATCTGTTTTGCAAAAATTGATTTTTAGTGCGGCATGCAAATCCAGTCATTCGATCACACAAAAATTATTTCTGATCCTTTGTTCTTTGCGTGAAACTATTTTGTTTCCCAACAATTAATGCTCATTTTTGCAGCAACCAAAAACAGGATATACTTGTGACAGGCACTTTCAAAGCCAATAATCCAGTTAATACTTTTTTACTGCTTATTTACGGCGTACTGCTCAAGTTGCCCATGTTTCTTCACCCTGTTAAGCCGGTGGCCCAACAAACGGATGGGTTTTTGTACCGTCAATTGCTCCTGAATCTTGATCCGGTGAGCAGTAAACTGCCGGCCATATACCCCATACTTGCCTTTTTTCTATTGTTCATACAGGCCATCACTTTCAACCAGCTTGCCAATGGCCAGAAACTGATGCAAAAGCCGAATTATCTTATCGGCATGTCGTACCTGCTGATCACCTCCCTGTTCAAAGAGTGGAATATGCTGTCGGCTCCTCTCATCGTGAGTGCCATGCTGGTATGGGTTTGGGCAAGAATGAGTTCCCTTAACCAGGCTAAAAGCCCCATGGGTTCGTTGTTCAACATCGGTATTGTGATCGGTATCTCCACTTTTTTTTATCCTCCTTCCATGGCTTTTGCAGCCCTGATCATTTTTGGCTTGGTAGTGATACGGCCATTCAGATTGGCTGAATGGATCATTTCTTTGCTGGGCATTGTTACGCCTTATTATTTTTTGCTGAGTTACGTTTTTCTTACCGATAAATGGAAGGGGTATAAGCTGAAGGGTTTTTCCATCAGCCTGCCCAAGTTCTATGACAATGCCTGGGCACTTGCAGCGATCATCATTGTATTGGCCATTACTTCCATCGGGCTGCTCTTTATCCGCAAAAACTTTCTCCGGCAACTCGTGCAAACCCGTAAAAGCTGGAATCTTGTTTTTCTTTATTTTATCGTGGCGCTCTTTGTACCTTTTATCAATGCCACTCATAGTTTTGAATACTGGATATTGTGCTCCATCCCATTGTCAGCATTTGCAGGCGCTGCCTTTTTTTACCCCCAGGTAAAATGGTTCCCCAGGTTGCTGCACTGGCTGATGGTAGCTTTTGTGATCGCCTTTACTTACTTCGTAAAAAAGTGAGGGCGTAGTTGTATTTTTGCGGAGATCATGCGTTTCTTTTCTAATGTTGAATAGCAACGGTCATTTATACAAACAGCACATCAAATTTTTAATATGAAATTCGGCGTAGTAATTTTTCCCGGCAGCAACTGCGACAGGGATATGATCGAAGCCCTCCGAAACGATCTGAAGCAGGAAGTGATTGAACTTTGGCACAAGGATAAAGACATCAGTATGTTCAGTACCGATGATTGCATTGTACTGCCCGGGGGCTTTAGCTATGGCGATTACCTGCGTTGCGGTGCCATTGCAAAGTTCAGCCCGATGATGCAGAGCGTGATTGAATTTGCCAACAGGGGAGGAAAGGTGCTAGGCGTTTGTAACGGCTTCCAGATACTCTGCGAAAGCGGTCTTTTACCGGGTGTGCTGCTTCGAAACGAACAACAGCAATTTGTTTGCAAAAATGTTTTTATAAAAGAAGCCGCTGCAGAAGGTGGTGCTGCATTAAAAATTCCGGTGGCCCACGGAGAGGGTAGGTATTTTGCTGATGCAGCAACCCTGGAGCAACTGGAAATGCACCGGCAGATCATTTACCGGTATTGCGATGAGAACGGGCATGTGAACCAGCATTCCAATCCCAATGGAGCTACGCACAATATCGCCGGCATTTGCAATAAAGAAAGAAATGTATTTGGCATGATGCCGCACCCGGAAAGGGCCTGCAGCAAAGCCCTGAGCAATGAAGATGGCATCAAAGTGTTTTGCCACCTGTTTCAGCTAAACTAATGTTAAAAAGTTTTATTGTAAAACAGATAACATTTAAGCCCGGCGTTGAGTAGTAAATTTGCATTTACAAACAAAAGAGAATCATGAAAAGAATTTTTTACGCAATGGTATTGTTAGTGTCGGCCAGCCAGGTGATGGCGCAGGGAGTTAATCCTGTTCAGTGGACTTACACTGCCAAAAAGATCGCTGACAAAACATACGAGATACATTTAACAGCAACCATCCAGCCCAGTTGGCACCTGTATTCACAAACACAACCTGCAGACGCTATCATTGAGCCTACCGAAATAAAATTCAACAAAAATCCATTAGTGATATACAATGGTTATGTGAAAGAAGTAGGAAAGATGCAGTTGTTCAAGGATGAAAAACTGAAGATCGCCGCCAACCAATATTCAGACAAAGTTGATTTTGTACAAACGGTGAAAACAAAAGCCAATGTAAAAACCAATGTGGTAGGTTCTGTACAGTTTCAAACCTGTGATGACAGGAAATGTCTTCCTCCCAAAAAGATCGACTTCACTGTAGCACTACAATAAATAATTCAATAACGAAAGGGTTCTGTTAAGAACCTTTTTTTATAATTTTATTTCAGTCGTTTTTTAACTGCATCGCAACCAAGTTTTACTTCCTGCAATTACTCTTTATATGAAATTGAAATACCTGCTCCTTTTTTTACTGCTTGTGCCAACAACGATCTTTGCACAGGACTCTTCCGCATTGGCAGCTTTTAAATGGACGGTGACTTCAAAAAAGATCGCAGAAAAAAAATACGAGTTGATCTTTTCGACCGGTGGCGTTCCGGGTACGCAGTTGTATGCGCCTTCGCAAGACCTGGATGGGTCTGCATCTGCTGAATTGAGTTTTATTGATTCCAGTATTACAATAGAAAATTTCACTTCCACCGGTGATACCAAAAAGATCAGTTCTGCCATATTCAGTAATAAGCAGTTTGATGTCAGCGAAGGGCCCGCCCGCTGGAAAGCAGTGATACAGTTTAAAGATAAAGTGCCGGGCCAGTTGCTGGGCAACCTGGCTGTTTTCTTTAACAGGGGCGAAGATTTTATTCCTGATGTTCCTTTTTCATTCAGTGCTGCAATGGAAGGCGGCATCGCTTCAAGCCTGCAGATAAAACTGGCTTCGCTGGATATCAAAAACCCGGCAAGCAATTGTGGTGACGAGGGTACTCAAAGCAAAGGGTTGCTGTCGATTTTTTTACTGGGTTTGCTGGGCGGATTGATCGCCTTACTAACGCCCTGCGTATTCCCGATGATACCGGTTACGGTTACCTTTTTTACTAAAAAATCAACTACCCGTGCAAAGGCCATAAGCAATGCTGTTTTTTACGGCTTGTCCATCTTTCTTATTTACATCGCCATCACCATTCCCTTTCATGTGGCGAGCAAGGCCATCAGCCCGGAGATATTTAATAACATTTCTACCAACGTATGGCTCAACATCATCTTCTTTGCAGTGTTTGTATTTTTTGCATTGTCATTCTTTGGACTGTTTGAGATTGTGTTGCCTTCTTCTTTTGCCAACAAGGCTGATTCTAAATCAGGACTGGGAAATTTAACGGGCATTTTCTTCATGGCTGCAACCCTGGCCATTGTATCCTTTTCATGTACTGGCCCTTTGCTGGGCAGTTTGTTGGCCAATGTTGCAAACGAAGGCCCCTGGCCGCTTACAGTTGGTGCGGCTGGTTTTGGTCTTGCACTGGGTTTACCATTTGCTTTGTTTGCCATGTTTCCCAACTGGTTGCATTCGCTGCCAAAATCAGGTGGCTGGATGACAGATGTAAAAGTAGTGCTGGGGTTTGTGGAGCTGGCGCTGGCTGTTAAGTTTTTAGCCAATGCAGATAACGTGGAGCAATGGGGTATTTTAAAAAGAGAAGTATTTGTCGCCGCCTGGATCATCATCGGCGTTTGTATTGTACTCTACTTAGTGGGATGGCTGAAGATGAGCCACAGCAGCCCGGTAAAGAAATTTTCATTTATAAGGATCGCCACCATTGTATTGTTTGGATCTATCGCCTTATATCTAATACCTGGTGTGCTTAACAGCCGCTGGTCGAGGCTCGGCCTCTTTAGTGGTTTTGCACCGCCGCTCTCTTATACCATCTATCCCCATCATGTGCTGCTTACAGAAGGCATAAAGCCGCTGCACAACGACTATGAAAAAGCATTGGCGCAGGCAAAGGCAGAACACAAACCATTACTGATCGACTTTACCGGCTGGGCCTGTGTAAACTGCCGCAGGATGGAAGAAAAAGTGTGGACCGATAAAAGAGTGGACAGTTTGATGCGGAACAGGTTTGTGGTAGTGAGTTTGTATGTGGATGAAAAAACAAAACTGCCCGCTACTGAGCAGATCGTTTATAAAACTGCCAATGGTAATGATAAAAATATAGTAACAGTGGGCGACCGGTGGGCAACCTTTCAAACGGAAAATTTTAATGCTACATCGCAGCCACAGTATGCCATCATCAATACCGATGAAACAGCGCTTACCAAAACAAAATTCTACACACCCGACCCGGATGAATTTGCTGAATGGTTAAAATGCGGGCTGGAAACGTACGGGAAGAAGCAATAGCGCCAAATAAATAACCAGTGTAATGAAATATTTAATTATTATTTCTCTCTCTGCGTTATTCTCTTTGTGTATCCATCTAAAAAGAGAACCTGTCAGCTACACAGAAGGTACCCCAATAGGTAGAAAATTAATTGCCACTCTTTCTGCTATTAAATTTGATAGCGTTGTTGCGTATGATTTCCCCGGAGATACTGATATTCCATTAATTGATACAAGCGGAACGATAACCAATACGGTAACCAAAACTGCTTTACTGGATAGCAGCCAGTTTGAACTCCTTAAAGAAATTCTATTGGATACCACAACATTTGGCAACGCTACACCAAATGATTTTTATCCTTGTTTTGGTATTGTATTTTACAGGGATCACACAATAGCGGAATACCTGGAAGTTTCTTTAGCGTGCAGTAGTCTTCATGCATCATTCAACATTCCGGCACAAGAAAGATTGGAAGATCAAAACCAGGGACTTTCTAAAAAGGGTGTAGAAAGAGTTTTTAGTCTTTGTAAATCTTTGGGATTTAAGAATTATTTGAGCCATGAAGAACTTAATAAAATGCGGGATTCAATTCTCAGCATAAGAAAACTAAAATAACACTTTCAAATATTCTCTATCTCTTCACTTTAACAAATCGCCTGATCTCTGCCGGGTGCAACCTTGCAATAAATGCTGTAAGTGCATTCAATTAATTTGCAAAGCTGCCTGCGAAATGTCTTTAAGCGTATAGATAAGGTCAAAAATAAAAACCCTCCAAAAAGATGGAGGGTTTAGCGTTGTGGGGGTTACAGTGAATCTTTTGATTGTTCTTATGTAAATTTCTTATTGGATAGATAATTGATTTAATTTTTTTACAAAGCGATCTGTTTTTCTACCATCATCTTGCGCATGTTGATGAGGCCATAGCGCATTCTTCCCAATGCGGTGTTGATGCTGCATTTGGTAAGTTCTGCAATTTCTTTAAAGCTGAGGTCAGCATAATGACGGAGGATGATCACTTCCCTTTGATCTTCGGGCAACAGGTCGATCATTTTGCGAACACGGTCGTGGCTCTGGCTCTGCATCATCTTTTGTTCAGGGCTGGCTTCGTTGAAGTTGAGTACTTCAAAAATGTCGCGGTCATCGCTGGTCTTGATACTTGGGCTGCGTTTAACTTTCCTGAAATGATCAACACACATGTTGTGAGCGATCCTCAGTGCCCATGGCAAAAACTTCCCTTCATCTGTATAACGGCCACCGTTTAAAGTGTCGATGATACGGATAAAAACGTCCTGGAAAAGATCTTCGGCGAGATACTTGTCTTTCACTAGCAAGTAAATGGAAGTGTAAATCTTGTCTTTGTACCTGGAAACTAAAGTAGATAATGCATCAGAGTTTCCTTCAACATACAGGTGTACTAATTGCTGGTCGGTCAGGCTTGACAGGCTTTTCATAAAAAGGAGGTTTTTGGTTTGTTATAGATTTGGATAAAATAGCCAATAAGAGAACCTGGGAAACAAGCAGAGAAGCTTTTAAGAAGCGTTGAAGCTTTTAGAAGTGCGACCGGCTTTTCACGTGTATCAGATATTGGTACTGCTAAAGTAGAAGGAAATTGTATTGTCCCAAATTTTTTTTAACAGTTTTTTGCGCTATAAGCTAAAATCGGGCAGAAGTACTCTGCATTTTGCATCTTTTACGATAGTTTTATTCGTAGATCTACGAATATTTTTTTCTTTTTTTCATTTCAAACACTGGTAAGGGTATTTTTGTATTTATAACTATGGCAGTAAAATCACTTAGTAAGAAGAAGGAAGTTATTTCAGCAACTACTACAGACGGCATATACATCAAAGGCGCAAGGGTACACAACCTGAAAGATGTTACCGTTACCATTCCACGTAACAGGCTGGTAGTGGTAACAGGCGTTTCCGGTTCCGGCAAATCTTCGCTCACCATCGATACCTTGTTTGCAGAAGGACAGCGGCGTTACGCAGAAAGCCTGAGCGCCTACGCCAGGCAGTTCATGCAGCGCATGAATAAACCCGATGTGGATTATATAAAGGGATTGTGCCCGGCCATCGCCATCGAACAAAAAGTAATTACACGTACACCACGTAGTACGGTTGGCAGCATGACGGAGATTTACGATTACCTGCGCCTGCTCTATGCACGGGTGGGGAAAACTATTTCGCCGGTGAGCGGCAGGGAAGTAAAGAAAGATGATGTGGCAGATGTAGTGAAAGCAATAAAATTATTGCCGCAGGGCAATAAAGTATTAATGGTGGTCCCTTTTAAAAAACATGCCAAGCGGAATACAAAAGAAGAGTTGAATATTTTATTGCAGAAAGGATTTTCAAGAGTAGCTGCATCCGATAGTCCTGCAGGTGCGCTGGAAGCATTGCGGATAGAAGATGTGCTGGAGATGGAGGACAAAAAAATCCCAAAAACATTGTTCCTGCTGGTAGATCGTTTGATAACAAAGGAATTTGATGAAGATGATATCCATCGTATCTCAGATTCTGTTGGTACGGCTTTTTATGAAGGTGAAGGAGAATTGTTATTGGAAGTAAACGGGAAAGAAATGCTCCACTTCAGCAATAAGTTTGAGTTGGATGACATACAGTTTGAAGAACCCGTGCCAAATTTATTTTCGTTTAACAATCCTTTTGGCGCCTGCCCGGTTTGTGAAGGCTTTAGCCAGGTACTGGGCATTGATGCCGACCTCGTGATACCCAACAAACAGTTAAGTGTATACGAAGGAGCGGTGGCTCCCTGGAAGGGAGAGAAACTGGGATGGTGGAGAGAGCAGTTTGTAAAAGGAGCCCGGTATTTTGATTTCCCCATTCACAAGCCCGTGATCGATCTTACAGAAAAACAACTCGAGCAGTTGTGGGAGGGTAGCAGCGGCGTAAATGGCATCAATGATTTTTTTAAAGAAGTAGAACAGAATCTATACAAAGTGCAGTACAGGGTATTGTTAAGCCGTTACCGTGGCCGCACCCAATGCACCGAATGTAAAGGATACCGGCTTCGGAAGGAAGCCTTGTACGTAAAAGTGGGTGGCAAACACATTGGTGAGCTTTGTGCGTTGCCGGTAAGAGACCTGCAGCAATGGTTCTGGCAGTTGAGTTTAAGTGAGTATGATCAACAGGTGGCCAAAAGAATTTTGATAGAAGTGAATCACCGCATTAAAACTTTAATGGATGTGGGCCTTGGTTATTTAACACTCAACCGCCTGGCCAATTCTTTGAGTGGCGGCGAAAGCCAGCGAATACAGTTAACGAGAAGTTTGGGAAGTAATCTCACCAATTCATTGTACATATTAGATGAACCTTCTATCGGCCTGCACAGCCGGGATACAGAAAGGCTGATCGTTGTATTAAAAGAATTGAGAGATCTCGGCAATACCGTGGTAGTGGTGGAGCATGATGAAATGATGATGAGAGAAGCTGATCATATCATCGACATGGGACCGTTGGCCAGCCATTTGGGTGGCGAAGTAGTGGCAGCAGGAAATTATGATGAGCTGATCGCAAACGATAAAAGTTTAACTGGCAAGTATTTATCCGGTACTTATAAAATAGAGCCACCCAAAAATGTACGCAAGTGGAAACGGAGCATCAGCGTGCAGGGAGCCAGGCAAAATAACCTGAAGAACGTTACAGTAGAATTTCCTTTGAATGTGTTGTGCGTAGTGAGCGGTGTAAGCGGCAGTGGTAAAACGACTCTCGTAAAACAAATTTTATATCCTGCATTGCAAAAGCTCAAAGGCGAAGGCGTAGACAAAGCAGGTATCCACAAAGCGATCACCGGTGATGTGGATGCAATATCGCAGATCGAGATGGTAGACCAGAACCCGATCGGAAAATCTTCAAGAAGCAATCCTGTTACTTATATCAAAGCCTATGATGAGATCAGGGAATTGTTCAGCAAACAGCCGATGAGTAAGATCAGGGGATTTATGCCCAAGCATTTTTCTTTTAATGTGGAAGGTGGCCGCTGCGATGCCTGTAGTGGAGAGGGCGAACAGATCGTTGAGATGCAGTTTTTGGCAGATGTGCACCTTACCTGCGAAGTATGCGGCGGAAAAAAATTCAAGGAAGAAGTACTGGAAGTTACCTACAAAGAGAAAAGTATTTACGATGTACTGGAGATGAGTGTGGATGAAGCCATTGAATTCTTTGCAGAGGAGGCCGATGTGGCAAAAAAGATACAGCCTTTGAGTAACGTAGGATTGGGTTATGTAAAACTGGGGCAATCAAGCAATACTTTGTCCGGCGGCGAAGCGCAAAGAGTAAAGCTGGCATCTTTCCTCGGAAAAGGAAAAGCAAACGGGCAGATCCTGTTCATTTTTGATGAACCAACAACTGGTCTGCATTTTCATGATATAAAAAAATTGCTCGCTTCTTTCAATGCGCTCATTGAGCAGGGGCATACTATTTTAGTGATCGAACACAACACCGATGTGATCAAGAGCGCTGATTGGGTAATTGATCTTGGCCCGGAAGCAGGTGATGGTGGTGGTACGGTGGTATTTGCCGGCAAGCCGGAAGAGCTGAAAAAATGTAAGGAGAGTTATACAGGGAAGTTTTTGTAAGGTTATTGCTGCTGTAAAATCCATTGCTAATTCATACAAACAAAACAGCCGTCCATTACGACGGCTGCATGTTTTTTCAATAAGGGGTTATTACTTCTTTATAAAGGCCGATGTTTCTTTTTGTCCTTCGCTAAAAATGCTGATCATGTACATTCCTGCAGCAAGACGCTGTGTTGGAAGATTGATCTTATTGTTGCCGGCTGTAACACTGTGTACAGCGGAACTGATGATCCTGCCGGCCACGTCTGTAACATTCACTGTAATGGCTTTTGTAGTAGTGGTTTGATACACCAGTGAGGCGTTGCTGCCTTCTGCAGGGTTCGGGTAGATGAACCAGCCTGAAGGAGTGCCTTTGCTGAAATTGATCTTTACAACGGGAGAATAGTCTGTGGTGCCATCAAGGTTTTTAATTTTCAACCGGTAAAAATTATTACCGGTGGCCAGTGATTCATCAAAGGTATTGTATTCTGCTCCTGACATATTTTTTGGTGCTACATGTTTCAGGTCGAAAAAGTTTTTGCCATTGAAAGATTTTTCAATGATGAAATCATGAATGTTCTCTTCAAAAGTACTTCTCCATTTCAACAGGCCTTTTTTATCTTTCAACACTGCGGTAAAATAATCAAGCCTGATGGCCAGCACGGTACTGGGAGAAGGTACACAGCCCTGGCTATTGATCCAGGTAGTGCCACCAGTACCATTTGGTACAATGATACCGGCATTGGTAGTGCCGCTTGCAGAACCCGGGTCATAATCCTGGAAAGAATAACTGTAGCTGGATGCTGCCAGTGTATCGCCACCAAGATAAGTATGCAGGGTGCTGATCCTCCTGCTGCTGTTGGAAAAGTAACCGCCTGAGGTATTGTTGCAACTGGCGCCTGCGCCGCTGCCGTTACCGAACACCGCATAATAAGTTGCCACGGGTGAACCGCTGCTGCAGTGATTGCTGAAATTTAAATTCGCTGCTGCATTGTTAAAGCCGCACAGTGCACTGGTACCCCTGTAACCGGCACCGAGAAAAAAGATCACGTTGCTGTTGGCAGGAATGATATCGTTGGCAGGTACCGGCAAAAACACATTGCAACCGGCAATGGTATTGAGTTCGCTGATCAGCGCATTGATATCCGCATCATCAGCAGGTATCGAAGGATACCTGAATCCAAAGCAACTCAAACCGCTGTCGCATCTTTCACCTGGAAAATCAGAGAAAGTTGGGTAAGGTGTTGAAACAGCATTGCTGCCCCTCCACCAGTAATTGTAGTTTGTAACAGAGTCGCCGCCAACACCATTGGAGTTGGAGGATGGATTGAAAGATCCAAAAATGACATCGGCGATGTTTACTGCATTGCCGCCGGTTTTGGCTACAATGAATTCATTGTGTTCATCACCACCACAGGGATTGATGAATTGGGTACTCAGGGTTAACTGGGCATTTGCGCAGGACCACATTGCTGCAATGGCCAATACGGAAAAATAGAGTTTTTTCATAACGTTTTTTTTAATAAATAAAAACCATTACGCCGGTTAATGGCATACGGGAAGGTTCAGTAAATACAGGAGGGGGAAGTTTTGAGAGAAGGGTACAAAATCGAATCACAATATTATTTAAAAAAAGGCGTACTGCAATAAAAATTGCAGTTAAAGGCAAGGAATTTAAACATATTTTCAATGCTAATATTAACGCAGCCTGTCGCTGTCTTTAATGAGCTTCTCATCTTTATTGATTCCTCTTGCAGCCAGTACAAAAAACAGCACGATGCACATATGAAGAATGGAATAAACAGCCGGTGTGCCGGTTGCAAAAACGGTGGTTTGCCGGTAGTATAAAAATATCAGCAGGGCTTCAAGCAAAATGCCTGCAACACAAAGACGCAGTTGCGTAGTGCGGTTCTTATACAACCCAATCGTTATAAAGGCGAGTACCCCAACAGTGATGGTAACGATCAAAACAGGAAGCCCGGCATTTAACCCGTTCAATTCTGCATACTGCAGGTTCAATTGTTCTGCATTGGCATAAGAAGGCAGTTTTAAAGTTGCCATGGCTGCAAATCCGGCCAGCAATAACCAAACAGTTTGTATACGTTGTATCATAAGAGTAGTTTAATGTTGTTGAAGAAAGTTGAATGGTTGATAAAGGTTGAAAAGTTGATAGGTTGAAATGGTTGCGTACGGCATCAACTTTAAACTATTTTAAAACTTTCAACCCTAAACCTTAAGCCCTCAACCTTATACCTTCGCTCTACCCCAATTCCGGGTAAAGACTGAACTGTTCCATAAATTCATTTACCTGTTTGCGTACCGTATTGATCACATTTTCATCATCTGCATTCATCAATACATTGTCTACAGCATTTACCACAAACTGCATGTGCTCTTCAGTTAACCCCCTTGTAGTAATGGCCGGAGTACCGATGCGGATGCCGGATGTTACAAATGCACTCTTATCATCAAAGGGCACCATGTTTTTATTCAGGGTGATATCGGCTTTCACCAATGCCTGCTCTGCTTTTTTACCACTGATGTTTTTATTGCGGAGGTCGATCAGCATCAAATGATTATCGGTTCCATTGCTGATGAGGTGATACCCTTTGTCAACAAAAGCCTTCGCCATGGCCTGTGCATTGCTTACTACCTGCCGGGCATATACGCCAAAATCATCGGTGAGTATTTCTCCAAACGCCACTGCCTTTCCGGCGATGATGTGCTGCAGTGGTCCGCCCTGTATACCGGGGAATACCGCCATGTCAAGCAAATTGCTCATCGGCCTGGTATTTCCTTTTACATCTTTCAAACCAAACGGGTTGTCAAAATCATGCTTCATCAAAATGATGCCACCTCTTGGTCCACGCAGGGTTTTATGCGTTGTACTGGTAACAAAATGGCAATGTTCAAATGGTGAATTCAATAAGCCTTTTGCGATCAAGCCGGCCGGGTGTGCCATATCGCACTGCACAAAAGCACCCACCTCATCTGCCACCTTCCTGATCCTTGCATAATCCCAGTCACGGCTATACGCACTGGCACCGCAGAAGATCAGTTTGGGTTTCAGTTCCCGGGCTTTTTGTTCCAGCATCTCATAGTCAACCAACCCGGTTTCTTTTACCACGCCATAAAAATGTGCTTCATATAATTTACCGGAATAATTCACCGGTGAGCCATGGGTAAGATGGCCGCCCATGCTCAGGTCGAGGCCCAGTATCTTATCACCCGGTTTTAATACGGCGAGTGTAATGGCGGCATTGGCCTGTGCACCACTGTGCGGTTGAACATTGGCGTAATCGCAATTGAAGATCTGTTTAATGCGGTCGATCGCCAGTTGTTCGGTAATGTCTACCATTTCGCAACCTGCATAATAACGCCTGCCGGGATATCCTTCGGCATATTTGTTTGTCATTACACTGCCACAGGCCTGCATTACCTGCAGGGAAGTGAAGTTTTCAGAAGCGATCAGTTCCACCCCGTGTCGCTGGCGGTTCAGTTCTTTGTTGATGGTGTCAAAAACGAGATGGTCTCTTTGCATGAAGTAGTTTTGAGGTTGCAAATATACAAACCGCATTTTACTTAAAATTGGAGATTATTATTATGTTGAAACCTGTGTGGACACTTTCTTTTTGTAAGATGAACAAGGCTATGTTTATTCTTCTGAAAAAACTTTACTTTCGATTGATCTACTTTCGTTGATTTCCTGGCAAATACCTGGCAGGCTGACCTATCTAAAATTATGATAAGAAGAATATTGTGGAAATTATTTAGAATGGCAATACTGCCATTAAGGGGGCAGCAAAAACACCAGGTGCTTTTCCAGGTACTTCACCAGTTATCACTGACCGGCATGAATGTGGGTACGGGAAAAAACACAGATAGCAGCGGTGAAGAAGAGGCACTTAAATATGTTAGACAAAAATTCCAGGACCAGCAAAAAATATTGCTTTTTGATGTTGGAGCCAACGTAGGAAAATATTCGCTTCTGTTAAGGAAGATATTTGGTGAAAAAGGAAGCATCTGTGCTTTTGAGCCATCATTAAAAACTTTCCAGCAATTACAATCCAATTTGGCAAACAACAACAATATTGCGCTGTATCAATTTGGCCTGGGCAATGAAAATTCCACCACCTTACTTTATAGTGATGGAGAAGCCTCCGGGCTGGCAAGTGTTTACAAAAGAAAGCTTGATCATTTCAATGTAAATATGAATAGTAAAGAGGAAGTTGAAATTAAGACGCTGGATGTTTTTTGCCAGGAACAGGATATCAGCCACATTCACTTTCTTAAATTGGATGTGGAAGGGCATGAGTTGAAAGTGCTTGAGGGGGCAAATACTATGCTCAAAGCAGGTAAGATCGATTTTATACAATTTGAATTTGGCGGCACCAATATTGATTCACGAACTTTTTTCCAGGATTTTTATTACCTCCTGAAAGACCAGTACAAGCTTTACCGGATAGTAAAAGACGGGTTGTTTCTGATTGAAGCATATACCGAGGCGCATGAGTTCTTTATCACTACAAATTATTTAGCAGAGAAAAGACCCTGATCTTTACATTTCATTTTTCGGTTCATGCCTGGTACTGTTTTCAATCTGTCGCAGGCATACAACTTCTTTTTCGCACCCCTGTAGCCGTATATTGGTTATTGATTCAATAATAAATTACATGAAACCTATTTTTCTCTTAACCCTTACGTTGCTTGGTTTTGCTGTAAAAGCACAATCAACACATCAATACTACAACTGGAAATGGAAACCCAGTGATGTATCCACCGCCCGTTTTTTGAGCGTAACAATACCGGCCGATTCACTGTGGCAGCGTAAAGAATATTACATCAGGGAACGCCGCCTGTATATGACAGGTTCTTTCAAAGACAGTACCTGCAGCACCAGGCAGGGCATTTTTAAATATTATCATGCCAATGGTCAACTCTCTTCCGTTGGTTCTTTTGTGCTGGATAAAAAGCAGGGGTTGTGGTTGAATTATCATGACAATGGCGTGCTGAGTGATTCTGCAATTTTCAACAATGGCCGCCCGGTTGGCACAAACATCAAATGGTTTCCCAACGGCATAAAGTCTGATTCAATTGTGTACCAGCCCGGCGGTCAAGTTTTTTACATGCAGTGGTTCGACAATGGTCAGCTTTCCGCAACTGGATACATGATCAATGCAAAGCGTGTTGATAAATGGCAGTACTTTCACAAAAGCGGAAAACTGAGCGCCGAAGAAACTTATGACAGGGACCGGTTGTTAACAAGGAAATATTATAATGAGGCCGGCAATGCAGAAACAGATACCAGCAACAAAGACAGGCTGGCTTCCTGTGAAGAAGACTGGATGAAATATCTTTCCACGCACATCGATTTTCCGCTCGACATGCAGTTAATCAATGGCGACGAAGCGGTGGTAGTAGTAGATTTTGTGATTGATGAAGAAGGAAATGCAGGCGAGGTGAGCGTGTACAATTCCCTGCATCCTTCTATGGATAAAATGGTCGTGAAAGTGATCAAGCGATCGCCGCACTGGATACCAGCCATTGATCACAATCGAAGGATAAAGGCATACCGGAGGCAAGCGGTCAATATTTTGCAGGAAGAATTCTAACCCAATTAATCTTAGCACAGCATGCAGTTATTTAAAAGCTTTACTTCTTTTCTTAAATTAAAACCTGCGCTGGCAGTAGGGTTCCTGCTGGCGGCATCGGGTCTCTTGTCTGCGATCTGGTTTGCGGCCATCCCGGGCATCAAATACAGGATGGGCTTTACAGATGGCAGCCTGGGGCTTTCGCTGTTGCTGTCACCGCTCGGTGCCATTACCGGTGTATTCATTTCTTCAAAAGTATTTAGTAAAGTGCGGGTGGGCAATTGGATGATGGCGGGTTACATTATACAGTGCGCCATAATGACCCTGCTGGTGAATTCGCTCAACAGGCCCATGTTTTGGGTATGCCTGTATTTTTTAGGACTCATCAGTTTTTTGAACGGCGTTTCTGTGAATGCGACCATCAATATCATGGAAAAAAAATACGACCGGCTGCTCATGAGTAGTTGTCATGCATTGTATAGCATGGGCGGGGGCGTAAGTGCAGGACTGGCGGCACTCCTCTTCTCTTTCCAAATTGTTTCAGGCTGGCAGATCGTGCTGGTCTCTGGTGTGATACTGGCTGTTATTTTCAGTAGCCGGCATTATTTGCTGGCCAATAAAGACATCATTCATTCCGGTTCCGGCCTGCAGCTCCCTTCATTGAGTGTGTTGGGTATTTCCTTTATCTGCATGGTGGTATTTATGGCAGAGGGTTGTGTGGCAGACTGGAGCGCCATTTATTTCAAAGAAGTAATGAATGCGCCGAGGGCCCTGGTGAGCCTGGGATATGCAGGTTTTGCCGTAGCCATGACGCTGGGCCGCCTTAATGGTGATGCCATCGTAGCTGCGGTGGGCAATAAAAAGACCGTGGTGGTGGGTTGCCTGATGGCGGCTGTTGGTTTTGTGCTGGTGGTGTTTTCACCATTCATTGCAGTTGCCATTGCGGGTTATGTCATTATTGGCACCGGCTGTGCAGGGATTGTGCCGGTATTGTTCAGGGCTTCCGCCGGTATCCCGGGACTGAGTAAAGTACAGGGGTTTGCCATGGTAACCACCGGCGGGCTGATGGGGTTTTTGGCGGGCCCTTCGGTGATCGGCTTTATCTCCGAAAGATCAGGCCTTTCCAAGGGGTTATCATTACTGATCCTGATGATGCTGCTGGCGGGCTTTGTGGCCTGGCGTAACCGTTTTTTAATGGATAAACAACCGGCGCCGGAAGCGGCTTTTGACGGGCAGTTGTATTGAGGATTTTTCACTGTTGTATCTATGATTAAAGGCTAAAATTCTGCTCCTGCTATTAACCTGTACTGTTTACACAAAAATCACTACTTTCACACTCCATTTTTAAAACCAGCATTCTATTGTGAATAAAATATCATGCCCGGGCATGATAATTATTAAAACATGAAAGCAATCATTCCGGTAGCGGGCGCAGGCACCAAGTTGCGGCCACATACCTACACACAGCCAAAGGCTTTGATACCTCTGGCGGGAAAAACCATCCTGAGCATCATCATTGATCAGCTTCACGAAGCAGGCATTAATGATTTCGTTTTTATTGTGGGGTACCTCGGCGATAAGATACAGGATTATATCAAGGCGAAATATCCTCACCTCAATAATTACTTCATTTACCAGAATGAACGCAACGGTACCGGCTTTGCCATTGATCTTACCAAACAGATCGTAAGCAGGGATGAGGAAGTGCTGATCGTACTGGGCGATACCATTGCAGAATACAATGTAAAAGACGTGCTGGATTCGCCCCACTCCATGCTGGGGGTTAAAAAAGTAGATGATCCCCGCAGTTTTGGTGTAGCCGAAGTAGATGAAGAAGGCTTCATTACCAGGATGGTGGAAAAACCTGCCATTCCCAAGAGTAACCTGGCGCTGGTAGGCATTTATAAGATCAAAGAAACCAGCGTGCTTTTTTCCTGCATCAAAAAGATCATTGAGCACGGAGAAAAAACAAACGAAGAATTTACACTCACCGATGCGCTGGAATGCATGATACAGCAGGGCGCCCGGTTCAAGTTTTTTAAAGTGCAGAACTGGTTTGATTGCGGAAGAAAAGAAACCCTGCTGGAATCCAACGCCACGATGCTCAAGAAATTTGGCGGCATTGTTCACGGACAGGAAAAATTTGAGAACACCATCATCATTCCGCCGGTTAGCATTGGTGAAGGTTGCGATATAAAAAATTCAGTGATCGGTCCCAATGTTTCTATCGGCGAACATACCGTGTTAAACTATACCATTGTAAAAGAATCGATCATTGGTTCTTACTCCAAACTGTACGATGTTGTGCTGGATGAATCGCTCATCGGCAGCGACACCGGCATCAAGGGCGAAACTAGATCGCTGAATATTGGTGACGATACGGATATTGATTTGGGATAGGGTTTCAGTTGAAGGGTTTAAAGTTTAAGGTTTAACGTTGATCGTAACATTCGTGTAAACTACTATTCAACCATTCAACAATTTTCAACTATTCAACTCACTTCAACCTTTCCATTCCTTTCAACTTCTTAAATGCATGAACAACCGGATCACTTCCCTCTTCAACATACAGTACCCCATCATCCAGGCGGGTATGATCTGGGCCAGCGGTTGGCGGTTAGCCAGCGCCGTTAGTAATGCCGGTGGTCTTGGTATCATTGGCAGCGGCAGCATGTACCCCGAAGTATTGAAAGAACACATTCAAAAATGCAGGACTGCCACCAGTAAGCCGTTTGCTGTAAATATTCCTTTGCTGTATCCCAATATTGCCGAACACATCCAGACCATCATTGATGAAAAAGTACCCATCGTTTTTAGTTCTGCCGGTAATCCCGCCACCTGGACGGCTAAACTAAAAGAGCATGGTATTACCGTAGTACATGTTGTAAGCAGCAGCAAGTTTGCCCTGAAAGCGCAGGAAGCAGGCTGCGACGCAGTAGTAGCGGAAGGCTTTGAAGCCGGCGGCCACAACGGCAGAGAGGAGACAACTACCCTGGTGTTGATACCCGCTGTTTGCAATGCCGTTAGCATCCCGGTGATAGCAGCCGGGGGTATTGCCACCGGCAGGCAGATGCTGGCAGCCATGGTATTGGGTGCTTCGGGCGTACAGATCGGTACCCGTTTTGTGGCCAGCACGGAAGCCTCCTGCCATATCAATTTTAAAGAAACCGTTACGCAGACAAAAGAAGGCGGTACGCAGCTTTCCCTAAAAAAATTAACCCCGGTAAGGCTGATCAAAAATAAATTCTTTGAGCAGGTGCAGGCGGCTGAGAACAATGGCGCTTCTGTTGAAGCGCTGAAAGAACTGCTCGGCAGAGGCCGCTCCAAAACAGGCATGTTTGAAGGTAACCTCGAAGAAGGGGAACTGGAAATAGGACAGGTAAGCGCTCTTGTAAAAGAAATAAAACCTGCAGCGGAAATTGTTCAGGAAATATGGACCGATTTTGAAAGCGCTTTAAAAGATCCTTTAGGTTAGTTTCTTCATTTTCTCCTCCTTAATGGCCGCCCCGGCCATAGTAACTCGGGTGGAGGTTTACCCCGGTTTGCCGCATGGCACAGAAATAGTTTTGTATCCAATACTATATGAAAGCCTGCTTTGACTGTTAGCATCAATTTATTTCCAAAAAACGGAATCTCTCCAAAATAAATTCCCTATTCCTTCGTTTGTAGTATAAGTCCTTAGTTTATTTACGGGAAACTGGCGAAAACTAACTGTGGTCCATCATTTTCCCAACTCCCTGCCCATGATCTGAAAACTGCTAAGGTGAAATAATTACCAATACAGAGAATATAATGCAGACTATCCAATTGATCCTGAAGAAAAAATTCAAGCTATTGTTATGCTTCATAACGGTATTGGTAAATACTGTAACAGCACAACCGCCTGCCCAGCAGCTCAGCCAGATCGTTCCTGGCTCTGTAAGTCCCACTTCTATGACCAAGAGTGGTTTTGAGAGTTTTTTCAAAGACAATAACCAGCAAAAGAACAATACCGGCGGCGATAAGAACAAAGAAAATCCTGAAATAAAAAGAAGGCTCGAAAATAAGAAGCTCGAAAAAGACAGTACACAGGGCGATAATCTTAAAAGAGCTTATTACAGGCCAGACGATACCTACGGGGCCAACATCTTTCAAAACTCAGCCATGAACGATGTATCGGAACTGTCCATTCCGCCATCTGATTATCCCATCGGCGTAGGTGATCACATTATTGTTTCTTTATGGGGTGGTGGCGAATACCAGGAAGATTATATTGTAGCAAGGGATGGCGCTATTTTTCCATCTGGCCTCGGAAAGATCACTGTGCAGGGGCTCACTTTTGAAAATGCACAGCAGATCATTGTTTCGAGGTTCAATACCATGGTGCCGGCAGGTACCAATATACAGGTTACGCTGGGTCAGCCACGTACCATCAATGTAAATGTAGTGGGAGAGGTGATGAATCCCGGTCCGAAAATATTATCCGCTTTTTCAAATGCCTACAATGCAATTGGTTTGGCAGGCGGCATCAGTGAGTATGGCAACCTGAGGGAAATATTGGTGAAAAGAAACGGTAAGGTGGTAGAAGTGCTGGACGTGTACAAATACCTCAACAGCGGAGATGTGGGCAGAAGGGTGTACCTGCAGAACAATGATTTTATTGTTGTGACTTTCGCACAGAAAAAAGTATTGGCTACGGGGCAGTTCAAAAGGCCCATGTTCTACCAGTTAAAAACAAGCGAAGGCATGAAGGCGCTGATCCAGTATTCCGGAGGGTTTACTGCCGATGCCTATTCTTCTGCCGTAAAAATAATCCGCTCAGAAAGTGAGCGCCAGGTGATACATGATGTAAATGCAACAGCCATCATAAAAATGAAAGACCAGGATTTTGAACTGGCTGATGGCGATATTGTAAAGGCAGAGATCGTTAAATCCGGTATCATCAATAAAGTGGAACTCAATGGTGCGGTAGCTTACCCGGGTGTATATGAAATAAGACCCAATGATAAATTGTTTGATATCATCAACCGTGCAGGCGGTATAACCTCGAGCACTTATTTGCCAAGGGCATATATTTTCCGCGGTGCCGGTGATTCTACCAATATCAAATCAGACAAACTGGAAGTGAACCTTACTGATTATAATAAGGACAATGCAGGCAGTGCAAACAACGTGGTATTGCAACCCAACGATGTGATACAACTGTTCAGCACCAGCGAATTTGGCGAACAGCAATACGTGTACATTGACGGGGAAGTAAGAAAAGAAGGCAAGGTGAAAAAGTACGGCGGTATGTCGTTGCAGGATCTTATTTATCTCTCCGGCGGTTTAAAATCTTCTGCAGAATTTGGCAGGCTGGAGATCGCAAGTATTGTGGACATTGATTCTGCCAAACAGGGATTAAAACCAACCCGTACTGTCGTAAGGTCTTACAATATCAATTCAAGTCTTGAGCTGGATTCAGCAGCAGCTACCGTGATCATGCGCCCATTTGACCAGGTGCATGTAAGAAAGAATCCCACTTTTTCTTTACAGGAAAATGTACAGATCATCGGGCTGGTTAAATACCAGGGCGCTTATCCAAGGCTCGATAAATATGAAAGGCTTTCCTCTTACATAGAAAGGGCCGGCGGCATTCTCGACAATGCCAATCTCAATGGCGCCATGCTCTATCGTAAAAAAGGAGATTATGTCAGGGACAGGATATTGAACCGATCCAAAAAAGATACCGCAAGCGACAATGCGATACTGAACAATCTTGATCAGCCGGTGAGCATCGATCTTGCCAGTGCCATGAAGGAAAAAGGCAGCAAGTACGATATCGTACTGCAGGATAATGATATCATCTACATCCCCGAAGTAAATCCTTTTGTAACGGTGCAGGGTAAGGTACAATCGCCGCTGAAGATCGCATTTGATAAAGACAATACCAGCCTTAGCAGTTATATTGATAAGGCGGGTGGCTTTGGCATCAGGCCATGGCGCAAAAGAATTTTTGTTACTTATGCCAATGGCAAAAGCAAGCGCACAAAGAATTTTTTCTTCATGCACTTTTATCCCAAGATTGAAGAAGGCTGCGTGATAACAGTACCTGAAAGACCGGAAGGAAAAGACATGGGCAATTCGCTGGTGCAGGGTTTAACGGCTGCTATACCATTGGTGGTAACCTACTTACTCTTGAAAAAATAATTAAAATATTTGCTGTGAACTCAACAGAATTATTACAGGCCATCGTAAAGCGCATCCAGCGGTATAAGATCATTATACTGGCAGCGGGTATTTTATTTGCGGCACTTGCCTTTTTTTATACACGGGGAAAAAGAACAACATACACCTCCAAATCAACTGTGTTCCCACTTACTTCGCCAAGTGACAACGCCATTTCAAACAGTATGCTCAATGGCATTTTAGGATTGAGTGATGCGCCAAAATCATTCAGCAACGAAGCTACCATCAACATCATTGAACTGGCTTTCAGCCGCCGACTCAGGGAATCGGTAGCGCTTACCCGCCTGCCCGAATTTCAGAATAAGATGATCGGTGAATTATTGATAGAAGAGATCAATGATCACCAGTCGTTCCTGGCAAAAGACATTACCATTCCCAAAGACAGCATCGCACTTTCTGTTGTTGCCGGTGAGATATTAAAGCCGGGCATCAATGCCAAAATGAGCAAGAACGGTGTGCTGGAACTGTATTACACCGGTACCAAACCTGAGTACATCACACCTGTATCAAACGTGATGATCGACAAGCTGTCGAAGTTTTATATTGATCTGAAAAGGCAAAAGGCGATGGACGATTATAATTTTACGCTTGATAAAATTGACTCGCTGCAGAGAATGATCAACCGGGTAGATAAGGAAGCCATTGGCATGCAGCAGCGCACCTTGTTTACACCGCCAGACCTGTTAGAGTATGCGATACCAAAAGAAAATGTAAGCTCAGAAAAAACAAGGATCCTCCGCCAGCGTGATATGTACATCAACAACAGGGATGAAGCCGTATGGCGCCTGCAAAAGGTTACACCGATCATTGCGGTGCTGGATAAACCTACCGCTCCTTTCGACGAAACCAAACAACCTGTGTTGCTACTGATGATACTCGGTTTTTTAGCCGGTTGTGTTATCGGCACCGTGGCACTGGCAAGCGGGCTACTGTACCGCTTTGGCAAAGCAGAGATCTATAAAAGTATTTTTGGGGGCTAAATGCCCCTATTTTTTTGCCAGGAAAGATTCAGGATTCTTTGCAAACTCCTCCTTGCATTCCTTTGAACAAAAGCCATATACTTTTTCTTTGTAGTGAGCCGTATCTTCTATACCTGCGCTTAACGGCATACCACATACAAAATCTTTTTTAGCATCAAAATTTACCGTTGCAAAAGGATCTTTCTTAGCGGCAGCCGTGCTGTCGTGCTGATGCGGCATCATCGTATCAGTTGCAGCAGGCGTTACAGCGCTGGTGCTGCTCTCTGCTTTTTTTTCATTGGATCCGCAGGAAACCAGTACGGCTGTTACCAATACAGCACTTAAAATTTTTGTAAACATGCTCAGTTTTTATTTTGCAAAAATATCAGGATTTTTTGAAAGCCCATTTGAACATTTCTTTCCACGAAGCTTTTTTACCATACATTAAAATGCCGGTGCGATAAATTTTCCCTGCCAGCCAGGTGGTAAAAATAAAGCCCGCTACCAGCAGGGCCATTGAGGCCAGTAGTTGGTACCAGGGTACTCCACTTGGTATCCTTCCCATCATTACAATAGGGGAGGTAAAAGGGATCATGCTGGCCCAAACCATTACAGGACTATCCGGCGTACTTAAATTACTGCTTAAAATAATGAAGGCAAAAATGATGGGCATGGTGATCGGCAACATCAGTGACTGTGCTTCCTGCGGATCTTCATTGATCACACTGCCAATGGCTGCAAACAAAGAAGCATAGAATAAATATCCACCCAAGAAGTAAAAGGCAAAGCAGCTTAATATCAGCAACCAGTTCACACTTCCAAAGGCCTTGCTCATTTCTGCAAACTTAGCGGCCATAGCTGCGTTGTTGCCATTGACGGGTATGGATTTGCCAGCCTCAGTTGCATGCTGCAAAGCTTCGCTTGAAAAGAAAGCGCCTGCAACAGAACTCAATACCGTAATGAGCACCGCCCATAATACGAGTTGTGTTAAACCTACTGCAGCGATCCCCAGGATCTTTCCCATCATTAGTTCAAATGGTTTTACGCTGCTCACCATCACTTCGGCAATGCGGTTCGTTTTTTCTTCCATTACACCCCTCATTACCATCGCACCAAAAATAAACATCGTGATATAGATGAGAATGCCGCTTCCAAAACCAACACCGTAATTTACAGAAGCATTTACTTCTGCCGATTTTCCTTTTTCATCGGTCACCCTGTTCTCTACACTATAGGCGCCGCTTGATAATTTATTGATGCTGTCCAGTATCTCTTTGCGGATACCTTTTTGCTGCAACTGGTACGTTTCAAAAGCCTGGTCAAGCCTTTCTTCAATGGCTTCTTTGGCGTCGATGCCTAATTGTTTGGAAGAATGAATGATGAACTTTTTGCCAGCCGTGTCTTTGTTGAGGTTCAGTACTGCATCATAGCCTTTAGCCTGGTAATTAAGACTATCTACGCCGGAAACAAAATCAAAATTCAGCCGGGTTGTATCAGTTTTGAGGTTGTTCTTAAAATAACCCGGGTCATTTACCACGGCGATCTTTTTCAATTTATCTTTTGAAGAGGCAGCAAAGAAAGCGGTGCCAAAAATAAAAAGGATCATTACTATGGGAAGCAGGAAAGTAGACAGCAGGAATGTTTTATTCCGTACCCTGGTAATGTATTCTCTTTTTATAATGAGGGAGATCTTACTCATAACAGTGTGTAGCTTTTTTGTTTAGAAAGTGTAGTGAGTTTAGCAGGTATAAGATTGTTGATTATTAACTTTTGAAATCTGCTTTCTCAAACTGCCTTGCCTCCGGCGTGCCTTCTACCAGCTTGATAAAAATATCGTTGAGAGAAGGCAGTACTTCATTGAAAGAATTAACGTCGATATTTTGATTGATGAAATATTTCAGCACATCATTGGGAGTGGCGTCGTGCTGCAGCTTCAGCAACAGCTTTTGCGGCTGGTGTTTGATCACTTCAAAAATATAGGTAGCCAGGTGATGGGCATCTGTTTTGGCGCCAAGCTGAAAAATATTTTCTTTGAACTGGTTTTTGATATCCGTTACCGTGCCGTCTAAAATTTTATGACCCTTATTCACCAGCACAATGTGATCGCATATTTCTTCTACCTGTTCCATGCGGTGCGTACTAAAAATAATGGTGCAGCCTTTTTGTGAGAGGTTAAAGATCTCATCTTTTATCAGGTTGGCATTTACCGGGTCAAGTCCACTGAAAGGTTCATCTAAAATAATGAGTTTGGGTTCATGCAGTACAGTCGTTACAAACTGCAGTTTCTGGCTCANNTCCACCAGGTTTGCATTTCAAATTTGATGAACCACTCTTTTATTTTGGCCATCGCATCAGATTTGCTCATGCCTTTTAATTGTGCCAGGTACAAAGCCTGTTCACCGATCTTCATCTTTTTATACAGGCCTCTTTCTTCGGGCATGTAGCCGATGTAACGGATATCATTCACCGGGTCAAATTTTCTGCCGTCGAAAATGATACTGCCTTCATCCGGGTAAAAGATCCCGGTGATCATGCGCAGCAGGGTTGTTTTGNNTTGCCGGCGCCATTGGGTCCCAGCAAGCCAAATATACTTCCCTGCTTAATTTCGAAGCTGATGTCGTCAACTGCTTTTTGCGTGGCAAAATACTTTTTGAGATGCTGCAGTTCTAAAATATTCATGCTGTTTGTAATTATGGTGTAAGAATACAGAAATTATAAATCATCTATGCATTCCATTGTTAAGATTTTATGAACGGTGCATGTTCTAATATCATTAGTAGCATTACCAGGTGATTTGTTACAACCGGCGTAGAAAAATAATTTGCCTTCTTTATAAAAAGGCTTATCCATGATGTTTTATTAAGTCATCGGTTCAGCAACCTTTTCATTAAGCAAGCACCAACGCCAGTTGTTTGGCGATGCGTTCTCCATCCATGGCAGCGCTTACAATGCCGCCTGCATAGCCTGCCCCTTCACCACAGGGATACAGGTTTTTCAACTGCGGGTGACAAAGTGTTTCGCTGTTTCTCGGGATCCTTACCGGGGAAGAAGTGCGGCTTTCAGTAGCTACCACCACTGCTTCGTTGGTAAAATATCCTTTCATCTTTTTGCCAAATAGCTGGAATCCTTTGGCCAGGCTTTGATAGATAAATGAAGGCAATACCTCGCTGAGTTGGGTAGATTGTAACCCGGGCTGGTAGCTGCAAGCCGGTAAGGCAGCAGATTGTTTACCGGCGCTGAAGTCGGCCATGCGTTGTGCAGGGGCAATAAATTTTCCGCCGCCTGCCGCAAAACATCTCTGCTCTACCATCTGCTGAAAATACATCATCAGCAAAGGATTGTTTTCATCGGGCATTGCCTGCCCGGATGTGAACAGCGGATCTTTTTTTAGCTCCTTCAATGCATCGGCAATTTCCACACTCACCACCATTCCGCTGTTGGCGTAAGGATTGTTACGCTTGCTCGGGCTCCAGCCGTTTACCACCAGTTCTCCCGCTGCCGTAGCAGCCGGTGCAATGATGCCACCGGGGCACATGCAAAAAGAGAATACACCACGGCCATTCACCTGCTCTACCAGTGAATAAGAAGCCGGTGGTAATTCCTGCGGTCTTGCTAAGTTTCCTCCTTGGGGAGAGGTCTGGAGGGGGCCGCAATGGTATTGTACACTGTCGATCAGCGCCTGTGGATGCTCTGCCCTTACACCTAANNGCAAATGGTTTTGCCTCGATCAGGATATTTTTCTGGTGCAGCAATTCAAATACATCCCTGGCAGAATGGCCGGTTGCCAGTATCACCGCATCTGCTTTGAAAGTATCGCCGGCGGCGGTTCTCACAGCCTGCAGCGTATCATTTTCGATGATGAGATCATTAACTTTTTGACCGAATAAAAATTGTCCGCCGCAGTCTTCTATCAATTGGCGCATGGCAGTGATGATATGCGGCAGTTTATTGGTGCCGATATGCGGGTGCGCTTCGTACAAAATTTTTTCTTCGGCCCCAAAATGCACAAACAGGTTTAGTATCCGGTCTATATCACCCCGTTTATTGCTTCTCGTGTACAACTTGCCATCACTATAAGTACCGGCCCCACCTTCTCCAAAACAATAATTACTGTCCGGGTTAATGATGCCGTCTTTGTTCAATGCAGCAAGGTCACGCCGCCTGGCCCTCACATCTTTTCCTCTTTCTAAAATAATGGGTTGAATGCCGCTTTCAAGCAGGTGCAGGGCGGCAAAGAGGCCTGCCGGTCCGGCACCCACAATGATCACTTTCTTCGCTGCCTTATCTACCTGTTTAAAATGAAATTGCTGCAATGCCCTTTGTTGAAAAGGTTCATTGATAAATGCCTGGAGGGTAAGGTTTATCCAAATGGTTTTGCTCCTGGCATCAATGGATCTTTTTTGGATGTGAAAGCCGGTAACAGCAGCAATTTTGTTACCTGTGGTTTTAGCGACGAGGTTTTTAATGGCCGCTTCATTTGCTGCATCCTGCGGCAGCATTTTCAGGGAGAGTTTTTGTTGCATATGGTTGCCGGATAGTTATTCCGGAAAGTTTAGTACTCAAATTAAATCCTCTTGTATCAATATCCCGTTTATTCCGGGATGTGGCAGGGAGTTAAAATGGAAGATCATCGATCGCATCCGGCGGTGTTGCGCTAAAAGTATCGAGCGGCTCCATGTATTCATTGTCGGTTGTGCCTTTATCAGCACCCGGCTTCAATACCTGTTCAATTCTCCATGCATCGAGGTTGGTAATGTAATTTACCGTTCCGTTCTTTTCCCATTTGGATCCTTTGATGTTGAAGAACACTTTTATTTCATCCCCGATGTTTACCCGGTCAATGATAGCGGTCTTATCCTGAACAGACTGGAATTTCACATAATTGGTCACAGTTCTGCCCCCAATATCATCTGTTTTTTCCACTGCAAATTCCCTGGTTTTAAAAGTTGCGGTACGCTGCACTTCATCATATTTGGCAACCAGTTTGCCGGTTAATTCGTAGCTCATAAAATGTTATTTAAGGCGGTAAAAATAATCTTATTTGCCAATAAAAATTTTTATCCCGTTTTTTTTGATTTGTGAGGTGAAAAATAGCTACCTTGAACGCCCTATAAATTTTTGATACAGATGCTTACACCTCTTTATAAATACTTACTGCCGGCGGTTTTCCTCTTAGCCTCCTGCGCCACCACTTACCAGCCAAGCTCGGTTCAGTACAATGATTACCGGGTCAATACAAAGCAAACCAACAGTCCCGAGATCAGTTCATTGCTGCAACCTTACTCAGACAGTGTGAACAGGAACATGAATGATGTAATTGCCGAAGCAGGGATGACGCTTGAAAAAAAACAACCCGAAGGAACACTTGGCAATGTGCTGGCAGATGGTATGCTGGCGATGGCAAAAGAAAATTATAAAACCAATGTAGATGCAGCCATCATAAATTTTGGTGGTATACGATTGCCGTCTATTGCAGCAGGCAAGATAACCCGTGGTAAAATATTTGAACTTTCTCCATTCGATAACATATTGGTATTGCTCAACGTAAAAGGTTCCATCCTTCAGCAACTCATGGATGTGGCGGCTTTGAAAGGCGGCTGGCCCTGTGCAGGAATTACTTACCAGATAAAGAATAAAAAAGCTGCCGGCATCGTTATAAACGGTACCGCATTAAAAGAAGACGCCGTGTATACCATTGCATTGGTAGATTATATAGCCAATGGCGGCGATAACTGTGATATGCTAAGGAATATTCCGCAACAGAACAATGGCTACCTGTTCAGGGATGCGGTGATGCAATATTTTTCGAAGATGCAGCAGCAGGGAAAGAAAATAAATGGCTCACTTGAAAACCGTGTAACGAATGCAGACTAGAAGAAAATTTTTACAGCAAACAGCATTAACTGCCGGCTCTTTACTGGCCTCCAGGTCAATATTTGCTGCTAGGGGCAGTATGAAAGATGTGAGCAAGCTCACCATTTTGCATACCAATGATGTACACAGCAGGCTGGAGCCATTTCCAATGGATGGTGGCAAAAACCAGGGACTGGGTGGCGTAGCCGCAAGAATGGATCTTATCAAAAGTATTAAAGCGGAAGTGGATGCAAAACCCGTGAGCAGTGATATTTTTAAAGATCCCGATGCCAGCCAGGTATTGCTGCTGGATGCTGGTGATATCTTCCAGGGCACACCTTATTTTAATATATACAAAGGTGAGCCCGAGATAAAGGCCATGAGCATGATGGGTTATGAAGCTGCTACCATGGGCAATCATGATTTTGA